>NZ_CYGX02000005.1 GCF_900019265.1 Paraburkholderia ribeironis | reverse complement strand
TAATCAGCGTTTCCCTAGGTGTTTTCACCGACCGATTTGCGCTTGTGTTATCAGCCTACCTGATATTAAATCCACTCCACGATGCAGCGTGTGAAAACGCGCTGCATCGCTACGAGGCCACCACGCAGGCACGCGGACATCGACCCGATGCGCCGCGCGGCGTAGTTCGCCTGAGCGTTCCATCACGACCTGGACGCTGATCTGAATCCCGCTTTGCCAAGGCCGTCCGGCGACCCGGGCGGCCCGGCCCCTGCACGCGCTGCGCGTAGAACCGGCATCTGCTGTTCTGTATCGAAACCGGAAAGCCACGCAATTTAATAAGGATTACTAATGTGAAAAGAGCCGGAACCTTCTCCTCCACGCAAAGCGCTGCGGTCACGGCGACGCCCGGGCGTACCGCCGCCGCCGTCACACTCGGCCTGTGTTTTGCGATCGCCCTGCTCGAAGGGCTCGACCTGCAGTCGGTCGGCGTGGCCGCGCCGCGCATGGCGCGCGAGTTCGGCCTGTCGGTCGGACAGATGGGACTGGCGTTCAGCGCCGGCACCTTCGGTCTGCTGCCGGGTGCAATGGTCGGCGGACGGCTCGCCGACCGGATCGGCCGCAAGCGCGTGCTGGTGATTTCCGCCTGCCTGTTCGGCCTGCTGTCGATCATGACCGCGCTCGCGAGCGACTTTCATACCCTGGTGATCGTGCGCGTGCTGACCGGCATCGGCCTGGGCGGTGCGCTGCCCAACCTGATCGCGTTGTCGTCCGAAGCGGTGGAGCCGCGTTCGCGCAGCACTGCCGTCAGCGTGATGTATTGCGGCATTCCGTTCGGCGGCGCGATCGCTTCGGTGATCGGCGTGCTGAGCGCAGGCGACGCCGACTGGCGTCACATCTTCTACGTCGGCGGCGCGGGTCCGCTGGTGCTGGTGCCGCTGCTGCTCGTGTTTCTGGCGGATTCGAAGGCATTCGCGAAAGCTTCGCACGACGGCCAGGCAAGGCCCGCGCCGGTCGGCGAAGTGCTGTTCGGCGGCGCACGCGGCCTGTCCACCGTGCAGATCTGGATCAGCTACTTCTGCACGCTGATCGTCCTTTACTTCCTGCTCAACTGGCTGCCTTCGTTGATGGCGGCAAGCGGTCTGACGCGTGCCCAGGTCGGCTCGGTGCAGATCTTCTTCAACGTGGGCGGCGGGATCGGCGCGTTGTGTATCGGCATGCTGATGGATCGCATGCGCTCGGGCGTGGTGGTGGCCGGCATGTATGTCGGAATCATCGCTTCGCTCGCGGCGCTCTCGCTGGCGCCCGGCTTGACCGCCCTCACGATCGCGGCCTTCTTCGCGGGGATGTTCGTGGTCGGCGGGCAATCGGTACTGTATGCGCTGTCCGCCGCGTTCTATCCGACCGCGATGCGCGGCACCGGGGTCGGCGCAGCGGTCGCCGTGGGGCGCATCGGCTCGGTGGTCGGGCCGTTGGCCGCCGCGCAATTGCTGGCGATGGGCCGCAGCTCGTCGACCGTGATCGGCGCGAGCATTCCGGTCACGGTGATCGCAGCCGCGGCGGCGTTGCTGCTGCTGCGCCGCCCGCGCGCCGACGAGTGAGCGTCCGCATCATCCGCATCAAAAAACCAACAACAACACACACTCAATCAACGGCCTGGAGACACCTTTCATGCAAGTATCCGCACGCCTTCTGCTCTGCGGCGCACTGTGCGCCGTCAGCGGCGCAGCAGCAGCTCAATCGAGCGTGACCCTGTACGGCATCGTCGACACCGGCATCGAATACGTTTCGCACGCGAACGCCGCGGGCAAGAGCGTGTTCCGCATGCCGGGCGTCACCGGCGAGCTGCCCTCGCGCTGGGGGCTGCGCGGCAACGAAGACTTAGGCGGCGGCTATAGCGCTGTTTTCACGCTGGAAAGCGGCTTCAACCTGCGTGCCGGCGACTCCGGTCAGGGCGGCCGCCTGTTCGGCCGCCAGGCGTTCGTCGGCATGAAGAGCCCGTATGGCACGCTCACGTTCGGACGCCAGTACACGATGACGTACCTCGCGCTGCAGGGCGCGGACATAATCGGCCCGGACATCTATGGCCTGGGTTCGCTCGACGCCTATGTGCCGAACGCCCGCGCCGACAACTCGGTCAGCTACCTCGGCAGCTACGCGGGCGTGACGCTCGGCGCGAACTACTCGTTCGGGCGTGACGCGGCCGGCACCGGCAACTCGCCGGGCCAGGGCACCTGCGCCGGCTCCGTGGCCGGTCACCCGACCGAGTGCCGCAACTGGTCGGTAATGCTGAAGTATGACGCGCCGTTGTTCGGTGTCGCCGCGTCATATGAAGAGCAGCGCGGCGGCAGTACCGCCGCGGCGAATTTCTTCGATGGCATCGCGCCGACTCCGCTCATCGACGCCGCCGACAAGGACATCCGCACCCATGTGAGCGCCTACGCCAACCTCGGCAAATTCAAGCTCGGCGCGGGCTGGCTCAACCGTCGCGTCGATCCGGCCGCGGCCACGCGCACCGACGTGCGTTCGAATCTGTACTTCGTCGGCGCGTCGTATTTCGTGACGCCCGCGTTTATCGTCGATGGCGAGGTCTATCACATCAACAATCACGAGCACGACACGCGCGCCACAATGGGCACGCTGCGCACCACCTATCTGCTGTCCAAGCGCACCGCCGTCTACGCGCAAGGCTCGTATCTCGGCAACAGCGCGAAGGCACGCTACTCGGTCAGCGGCGGTGGCGGCGGCACCACACCGGCGGCGGGTACTGGCCAGACCGGCGTGATGGTCGGCATGCGTCATTCGTTCTAGGGCTTGCTGGCGTGTGACAGCCTGTCGTGATCGGCTGTCACCGACCCGTTGCGGTTATCGACGTAGCGGGACTCCGAGCCCATTAGCGGACGCTCACCGTTCGACGAAAGGGGTGGCTTGCGATCTGCCATAAGACGTCCCCTTGACGGTGGGGTTAGCTCTCTTTCGAGGTCCCCGGGTCGGGGGAGCGGCGGGTGATTGGACGCCTGCGTACTATCAGCTCCTTGTCAAGGATTGGGGCGAGGAAGCGGTCGACAATTTCAGGAATGTGACGCACGAGAAAGTAGACCTCTTCATCTTCGGGGCGAAGGATGCTCGATCAACGTGGACTGACCCAGAGTATGTCGCGTAAGGCAAACTGCCACGACAACGCAGCGATGGAAAGCTTCTTTGGCACACTCGAGTCGGAGTTCTTCCGCCTGAACAGGTTCGAGAACCTCGACGCACTGAAGGCCGGCATCAAACATTACATTCACTACTACAACCACAAACGCATCAAGCCGAAATTGAAAGGGCTGAGTCCCGTGATGTACAGAACCCAGCCCTCTGCGGCCTAGCCGAAAAAACTGTCCAACTTTACGGGTCAGTTCGCTTTTTCCCGCCTTTTTCTTTAAACCGCCGCTCGTAAGAAACGGCTGTCTGTCCGTTCTCAATATGCCTGCATGGTTTCCCCTCGACGTCTATCAGACATATCCGTTTCTTGCGATTTTGTTGTTATGTCTCGTTCCTTGACATTCATTCACTAACTCAAACGCCTATCAGGGATATTTTACGGAGGTCCAAGAAAAACACGCTACGTAAAAAATGAACAAGAATACGTTCCGGCTGGTTTATAGCCGGTTACGGGGTATGCTCGTCGCCGTCGCAGAAACCGCCATCGCCCACGGCAACGCAAATCAGGGCGAAACCCGTTCATTAACCGTACGGCGCTCCATCACACTGTTCGCGATGCGTCACACGGCTTTTGCCGTGCTCGCGCTGTGCGGCCTCGCGCCCGTCCTTTCTGATGCGCAGATTGTCCCATCGGGCGCGCATGCACCGAATGTCATCAGTACAGCAAACGGTCTGCCCCAGGTGAACATCACGAAGCCGTCCTCTGGCGGCGTCTCGCTCAACACGTACTCACAGTTCGACGTATCGCCCAGAGGCGCGATCCTCAACAACTCGCCCCTTATCACCGGCACACAGTTAGCCGGACAGATTAACGGTAATCCGAATTTCGGGCCGAACGATGCCGCGAAGATTATCGTCAACCAGGTCAACAGCAATAATCCATCGCTGTTAAGAGGTTATGTCGAGGTTGCGGGCCAGAAAGCTGCCGCTGTCGTGATCGCCAATTCCTCGGGCCTGGTCGTGGACGGTGGCGGCTTCATCAACACGTCGAGAGGCATCCTCACCACCGGTAACCCGATTATCGACGGCAGCGGCAATCTTACCGGCTTCAACGTGACGGGCGGCCTGATTACCGTACAGGGTGCGGGCCTGAACGCCTTGAATATCGATGAGGTTGATTTATTGTCCCGTGCGGTGCAAGCCAATGCAGCGATTTACGGCAATACGCTGCATGTCGTCACCGGTTCGAACAGCATCGACTATGCGAGCCTGAATCCGACACCCATCGCGGGGAATGGCGCTGCGCCCGGTGTGTCCATCGACGTGTCGCAACTGGGTGGCATGTACAGTGGCCGCATCATCCTGGTCGGGACGGAGAACGGGGTTGGTGTTGCGAACGCTGGCACCATCGCCGCACAGGCAGGCGACCTGACGCTCACGAGTTCCGGCCAGCTTGTGCAGACCGGCACGATGAAGGCGAGCGGCAATATCGGCATCAATGCAGCGGGCGTCGCCAACAGCGGCACCATCTACGCGCAGCAGAACACGACCATTGGTTCGTCAGGCATGCTGACGAATAACGGTACGCTTGCCGCGCAACAAAACACTGCGGTCAATGCCGGGGCCGTCGCTTCAACCGGTACCCTCGGCGCAGGCGTGAACAACGATGGCTCGGTCGGTAACTCGGGCAATCTCAATGTCTCCGCGACCGGGCAGCTCAACGCGACCGGCGAGAACGTCGCGGGCGGCAATGCGTCTCTCTCGGGCAGCGGCGTCAATCTCGCGGGTAGCGAGACGGCGGCGAACGGTAACGTATCGCTGACAGCAAACGCGGGCGATCTGAACCTGGTGGGCGCAACGACGAGCGCAGGCGGCTCGGTCGTAGCGAATGCCACGGGTACGCTTGATAACGACAACGGCTCGCTGACGGGGGGCGGCGTAACGCTTAACGCGGGCAACCTGTCGAACCAGGGCGGTGACATTTCGGCACAAGGCCCGCTCGTCGCGCAGGCGTCCGGCCAGCTCACCAATCAGGGTGGATCGATTGTCTCGCAGGGCGCGATGCAGGTAAGTGGCGGTGCCATCGCGAACAACCAGGGGACGATTCAGAGCGCTGCCGGTCTGTCGGTCGCCGGGGTGTCGCTCGACAATACTGCGGGCCGCATTACGTCACTGAACAGCGACGGCCTTTCGGTCACGACGACGGGCCGGCTGGTGAATGCGGCAGGCACGACCGCAACCGGCGCGCAGGGCGGCGTCATCGGCGGCAATGGTGCGGTTACGCTTCAGGGCAGCACCATCGCCAATCACGGCACGGTGTCGGCGCAGACGAACCTCCAGGTCACCGGGCAATCGGTCGACAATAGCGGCGGCTCGCTCGACGCATCGGGCAACACGACGGTGAATGCCGGTTCGCATCTGACCAATAGCGGCGGATCGATTGCGGCAGGTCAGACGGTGACGGAGAGCGCGACCACGCTCGACAACAGCTCGGGAACGACGCAGGCCGCGCAGGTATCGCTCAACGCGACCAACCTCGTCAATCACGCAGGGACGATTACGCAGACGGGTAGCGGGCCGATGAATGTCGCAGTATCGGGCACGCTCGACAATTCGGCGGGCGGCACGCTCCAGACGAACAGCACGGACCTGACGCTCGCCCCGGCTACACTCGACAACGACGGCGGAAAGATTGTTCATGCGGGTACGGGCACACTGACGCTTGATGCGGGCAGCGGCGCGGGGGCGATCTCGAACGCCGGTGGCACCATCCAGAGCAACGGGCAGGTCGTCGCCCAGGCCGGTACGTTTGGCAATGCGGCGGGTCTGGTACTCGGCCAGACCGGCCTGACGGCAACCGTCGGAAACGCTCTCGATAATACGAACGGCAAGCTGCTTTCCAATACAGAGCTGGGCCTCGTGAGCGGGTCGCTGGCCAATAATGGCGGTCAGATCGGCGCGGCCTCGACCGAAACGATCCAAAGCGGGTCGTTGACCAATAACGGTGGCTCGATCGTCGCGCCGCATCTGGCGCTCGCAATCGGCTCGACGCTCGATAACAGCGGCGGCACCATTCAGGCGAACCAGCTTGCGCTGTCCGCAACCGACCTTCTGAATCACGGCGGCACAATCACGCAGTACGGCGCGTCGCCGATGAGCGTCAACGTCAGTAACACGCTCGATAACTCGAACGGCGGCACGATCCAGACGAACAGTACGGACCTGACGCTCGCCCCGGCCACCCTCGACAACGATGGCGGTACGATCCTCGCAGCCGGAACGGGGACCCTGACTATTGCGCCGGGCAATCCCCCAGGGGGACTTCCTTCGGGGCGCGGTTCGGGTTCCTTCTCAAACGTAGGCGGGAAGATCATCGCTGCCGGCCAGCTCGTGGCGCAGGCCGGGAGCCTGAACAACGCGACTGGCGTACTCGCTGCGCAGGGCAATATCGCGGCGAACGTCGCGGGCAATATCAACAATACACAGGGGGCGATACGGTCACTTGCGTCCCTGTCGCTCGCGAGCGGCGGCGCGCTGGCGAATACGAACGGACAGATCCAGTCGGGTACGGGCGCGGCGGGCGATGCGAGTACGCTCGCCATTCAGGCTGCATCCATCGACAACACGGGAGGTCTCGTCAGTAACCTCGGTACGGGAAATACGACCGTACAGGGTGGCAGCCAGATCATCAACAGTGGCGGCGCGATGACGGGTAACGGTAATGTGGCCGTTGACACGTCATCGCTCTCCAATACGCAGGGCGGCCAACTGAGCGGCGCGAGCGTCGCGGTTCAGGCGGATACCGTCGACAACAGCGGCGGCAAGATCGGCAGTTTCGCGGGTTCGACCGGCGACGTTGCCATCACGACGACTGGCGCAATTACGAACACGAACGGGCAGATCGGCGCGACGCATGACCTCACTCTGAATGCAGCGGCACTGACGGGGGGCGGTGCATACAGCGCCACCAACGATGTGGCGGTGAACGTTCAGGGCAACTTCGCGCCCACCCCGGATCTGCAATTCAGCGCCGGTCACGACCTGACCTTTACGCTGCCCGGCACGTTCAGCAATTCCGGCACGCTCCAGGCGGTCGATAATCTGAACGTCAACGCGAGCGATATCGAAAACAGCGGCTCGATGATGGCGGGCGGCACGCTCACCACGCACTCGAACACGCTGGAGAACACCGGCGCAATAGTTGGCGGCAGCGTCTCGCTCAACGCCGCGCAATCGATCACGAATGTCGGGCCGACCGCGCTGATCGGTGCGACGGACAGTAAAGGCCTGCTCGAACTGCTCGCGCCCGATATCGAGAACCGCGACGACACCACGATGACCGATACGCAGGCGACGACCGCGATTTATGGTCTCGGCAAGGTCGTGCTGGCGGGCGGCAAGGATGCGAATGGCAACTATACGAACGCGAACCTTATCCGCAACCAGTCGGCGCTGATCCAGTCGGCGGGCGACATGACGCTCGACGCCAGTCAGGTCACGAATACGCGGACGACGATGACCACGACAGGTCTGAATCAGGCCGTCGATCCAGCCCTGATCACACAGTTCGGCATCAGCCTGTCCGGGTGTACCGCGATCGACATGACCGCCTGCTCCGCAGGTAATCCGAATGTCGGCTGGACCACCCCGAATAACCCGGCTTTCCTCACGATGATCGGCGGTGTGTACACGGTGCCTCCGAACGGTGGCCAGTGGAATAGCGGCTACCAGTACACGACCTACACGGGTGTGGCGGTGGCGAACCTGATTGCCTCCATCAGCCCACAGGCGCAGATCATTGCGGGCGGCAACCTGGACGCGTCGAAAGTGGGGCTGTTCCAGAACCAATGGAGTGCGGTAGCAGCAGTCGGCAACATTGCCGCGCCCATCACGCTCGACCAGAATAGCTGGCAGGGCCAGGCCGCGCCTGAAGTGCAGGTGACGTACTCCGGGTACTATCACTACACGAACTATGACCATAGCATTGCAGACTGGACCCTGCCGTTCGGCAATGCGCCGTTTGTCGGCTCCAATCCGGGCGGCTACCAGGCAGCGCCCGCCGATATCCGCTCTTACGCACTGCCGAGCTACGAGTCGAGCTTCGTCGCGGGCGGCACGCTTTCCGGCACGGGCGTCAATATCAACAATACGGCGGGTAATGCGGGCGTCCCTTCGCTCGGTCTTGTCCCCGGCCAGTCGCCAGGCGGCGTGAGCGTCGGCGGGGTTAGTGGCAACGCGGGTGGTTCGAAGGGGGGAACTGCGTCAGTCAACAGTGGTTCGGGGCCCGTTAATCCTGTCATCGCGAGCGCGACGGCGGTCAATGTCCTGAGCAACCTGACGATTCCCCAGGGGGGCCTGTTCAGACCGGATACCGCGCCGAACGCGCCGTATCTGATCGAGACGAACCCGGCCTTTACCAGCCAGAAATCGTTTATCTCAAGCGACTACTATCTCCAGCAGCTCGGCCTGAATCCGCAGAGCGTGGAAAAGCGCCTCGGCGACGGCCTGTACGAGCAGCAGCTCGTGCAGAACGAGATTACCTCGCTGACCGGCAAGGCCGTACTCGGCCCTTACACCGACGTCCAGTCGATGTATGAAGCACTGCTGGCGGCGGGCGCGTCGCTCGCGCAGTCGCTGGACCTCCCTCTCGGCATGAGCCTGTCACCTGACCAGGTGGCGGCACTCACCAGCAACGTGATCATCATGCAGACGGAAGTCGTGGACGGGCAGTCCGTGCTGGTGCCGGTCGTCTATCTCGCGAAGGCCAGCCAGCAGAACATGAACGGGCCGCTGATCGCGGCGACCGACATCGATTTGCAGAACGCGCAGACCTTCAATAACAGCGGTACGGTACAGGCGGGCAATACGCTCTCGATTCAGGGCCAGCAGATCAACAACGCGTTCGGTACGTTGCAAAGCGGCGGCCTCATGTCGCTGGCGACGACGGGCAATGTCAACCTGACCTCGGCCACCGTGAACGCCGGGAGCCTCGCGCTGAACGCGGGTGGCGACCTGCTGCTGAATACCGCGGCGAATACCGTGAACCAGGTCAGCGCGACGGGCGCGACACGGACCACGACGACACTCGGCCCTATCGCGAACCTGAACGTGACGGGTAACGCGGCGATCGTGACGGGTGGCAACTTCGAGCAGAACGGCGGCAACCTGAATGTCGGCGGAAATCTCGGCATGGCCGTGGGCGGCAACTACGATCTCGGTTCGGTGCAGACCGGCGAACACAAGGTGGTCGCGGGCGCGAACGGGGTGTCGGATACCAGTCTGAACCGGACGACCGGCAGTTCCGTGAATGTCGGCGGCGTCTCGCAGATCGGCGTGGGCGGCAACCTGACGGCGACCGGCGCCAATATCAACCTCGGTGGCGGCGGGACGGTTGTGGCGAAGGGCGACGTCACGCTCCAGGCGGCGAAGGCGACCTCGACCGTCGACAGCAACAGCTCGGGCAGCGACAGTCACGGCAGCTACTCGGCGTCGCTGCACACCTCCGCCGATACGCTGACGGCGACGACGCTCAATTCCGGCAATTCGCTGACCGTCGCATCGGGCCACGATATCAACCTCACCGGTAGCACGATCAACCTCGACCAGGGGACGGCAACGCTCGCGGCAGCGAACAACGTCAACATCGGCGCGGCCACGGCCACCTATGTCGACAATTCGCAGGAGCAGCATAGCCATAGCAATGTGGTAAGCGGCAAGGAGGTATCGAGTTCGAGCAATACGACGACGACGCTTTCGCAGGGCAGCATGATTTCGGCAGACGGCGTGTCGATCACGAGCGGCAAGGACATCAACGTCGCGGGCAGCACGATCGTCGGGACGCACGATGTATCACTGAGCGCCGTGCATGACGTGAACATCACCACGACGCAGGATACGAGTCAGAGCAGTTCGTCCTACGAGGAAAAGAAGTCGGGCTTTGGCGCGATGAGCGGTGGTGGAGTGAGCCTCAACTACGGCACCAGCGACACGCAGGAGACGACGCACGACAGCAGCGTGACGAACAACGGCAGTCTCGTGGGCAGCACGAACGGCAACCTCACGATCCAGGCGGGCAACACCCTGCACGTCACGGGCAGCGATCTCGTGGCAGCGCAGAATGTCACTGGCACGGCGGCCAACGTGATCATTGATGCGGCCACCAGTACCTCGCACCACGACGACACCCAGGAAACGAAGCAGAGCGGTTTCACGCTCGGCCTGTCGGGCAGCGTGGGCGATGCGATCAACGGCGCGGTATCGCAGGGCCAGGCGCTCGCGAGCGGCAACAGCAACGGACGCGCCGAGGCGCTGCATGCGATTGCAGCGGTGGGCGATTCGGCAATCGCGGGAGCGGGTCTCATGGGCGGCTCGCTGGGCGGACAGAATCCAAGCATCGGCGTGCAACTGAGTTTCGGGAGCAACCAGAGCAAAAATACGTTCACCGAGGATCAGACGACGCAGAAGGGTTCGAACGTTCAGGCGGGCGGCACCGCGGCTTTCGTCGCAACCGGCGATGGCACGCCCGGCAGCGGCAACCTGACAATCGCCGGTTCGGACGTGAGCGCGAACGACGTAGTGCTCGCCGCGAAGAATCAGGTGAACATCGTCAACACCACGAACACGGATACGACCGCCAGCACGAATAAATCGAGTAGCGCGAGCGTCGGTGTGTCGTATGGCACGCAGGGTTTCGGCGTCTCGGCGTCAATGTCCAACGCGCACGGCGATGCGAACAGCGATGCCGCGATCCAGAACGCCTCACATGTAAGCGGCGCGAACAGCGTTACCGTCGTTTCGGGCGGCGATACCAATATCATCGGCTCGCAGGTTAGCGGCGGCCAGGTAACGGCGAATGTTGGCGGCAACCTGAACATCGAGAGTGTGCAGGATACGACCGTCAGCACCGCGCATCAGAGCAGCGCCGGCGGCGGTTTCAGCATCAGCCAGGGCGGCGGTAGCGCGAGCTTCAGCGCGCAGAACGGGCACGCCGATTCGAACTACGCGCAGGTCAACGAACAGGCGGGGATTCAGGCAGGCAGCGGCGGCTTCGATGTCAACGTCAAGGGCAATACGAACCTGACGGGCGCGGTAATTTCGAGTACGGCCGATCCGTCGCAGAACAGCCTGACCACCGGCACGCTGACCTACAGCGATATCCAGAACCAGTCGCATTACGACGCGACGAGTAACGGCATTAGCGCAGGCGTAGGCGTTGGCAATACCGGCAAGGCTCTCGGACCCGGCTCGGTAAGCGGTACGGGCGGTGTCTCGCCGACGATCTCGCAGAACGAAAGCGGTGATTCGAGCGCGACCACGCGCAGCGCGATCAGCGCGGGCTCGATCAACATCACAAACCAGGCCGCGCAGACGCAGGACGTATCAACCCTGAGCCGCGATACGACTAACACCAACGGTACGGTGTCGGCGACGCCCGATGTGAACAACCTCCTCTCGCAGCAGGCCGACACGATGCAGGCCGCGCAGGCGGCGGGCCAGGTCGTGGCCCAGGGCATAGGCGCTTACGCTAACGCGCAACAAAAAGCGGCACAGGATCAGGCCGACGCGGCGAAGGCAGCGGACAACACTGATCTCGCTGCACAGTACCAAGCAGAGGCCGATTCCTGGGCCGAAGGCGGTACCAATCGTGTTGGCCTGCACGTCGTGGGTGGTGCGCTGATCGGAGGTCTTGGCGGAGGCAGTGTGTTCAGTACGGTCGGCGGGGCGGCGGGTGCGGGCGTGTCGGCAACGCTGCCGGGCAAGCTGAACAGTGTGGCTGATTCGATTGGTGGCGCAACGGGTTCCATGACGGTCGGCAACACCGTGTCGAATGTGCTGGCGGGTCTCAGTGGTGCGCTGGTCGGGGGCACTGCGGGCGCATTCACGGCGTCGAATGCGGACCTCTATAACCGTGATACGACGAATGCCAATGGCACGGGCGGCACGGGCAGCCAAGCTTTGGACAAAGCGCTCCAGTACGCAAAGGATTTTGGACAGGCAGCCCTGAACCTTGTGCCCGGCAAGCAGATGGCCGATCAGGCGCAAACGGCATTCGCCAATGGCAACTATGGAATGGGTGCAGCTCTTGCGGTCGGCTCCGTTGCTGATGCGGCAATGGGCGTGCTCACTGCGGGCGAAAGTAAAGCAGTTTCGTCTACTGTTGAAGCGGCTGTCGAAGGTGGTTCATCTGCCGTTCGTACTAGTGTACTTAACAATATTGCTGATAGTCAGGCGGCACGCTCTTCTTCCAACTTCGATGTATTCTTGGCCCGTTCTGATCAAGTTCAATGGGGCTACGCAGCGGATCAGTGGGCAACGCAGACCTTACCGGCGGGAAGTCTCGTATATGGTGGTCTTCCGGGGCAATCTGCATATTACACTACCGAACAAGCTCTTATCGATTCTGGATATAGCAAAACTTCTTTGTTCCAAAGCTTGCAGGTGAGTCCGCATCCTGAATTTGGTTATCGTCCACAAATGGGTGTCTATCAAGTGACTAGCGATATCAATGTTCCCGCCGGAACGGTAAGTGCGAACCCTGCGCTGGGTTCTGGAGGCGCTACTCAGTTCTTCATAAAAAACTTTCAAAGCCAGTTAAACTTGATTGACAAGGTAAATTTGGGGAAGTGAAATGAAAATTTATTGTCAGCACATCGATCGTGCAGTGCAGATTGCGGCAAATTCCGATAATTCGATTCAGGAAATTTCAACTGGATGGAGTAAGGTAAAGCAGGTCGTGCATATGTCTCGCCCGCTTACGGCCGACGTATTGCGTGAAATACAGACGAAAGTCCCATCGTTGCGCTACTGGTCTTCGGAGAGGACTCCGCATAACCGGGCAGAAGACGGATTCATCTGTGACGAGGATGAAGTTGGACTTTCATTTCCAAAGCGATAGATGAACTTTGAACCTCTTGCAAGCCGCCTCCAGCGGGATAGATACATTCAACGAGATTCGCGATGTGCTGATTCGAATGAGCGAGCTTTTGCAATCAAGCGGCTTGCGGGACTGGGCACGCATGCTTACTCAAATTGCGGAAAGATCAGATGAGGGATATCCAGCCATTCGCCCTGAAATTAGAAGGATGTACGGCGGAATGGGCTCGCTAAACGACATTGTTTTGCATAGAGACGGGAAAGTTTTGAAATATGAAAACAACGAATTCGACGCCTTGCGCGAACGTCTCTACGCGTTAACTCGGGATTAGAAATCTAGGCTGGCGCGAGAACTATCGAAATCAAGTCGCCGTAAAGCAACTTTGTGCCGGCCCATTCAATTGGGTCCGGCGTTTCAACTTGTAGCCGTATGAAAATCCAAAGAAGGCTGGCGGCCCTGCCACTCACAGCCCTAGTATCACTGGCGTCAAACGCACAAACGCCGCCGGATGTCGCAGCCGCAGCGCGCACAAACGCCGAGCAGAACCAGCAGGTGCAGCAGCAACGCGATGCGCCGCAACGCGCCGCGACGGTCGCCGCGCCCGTTGTGCGCTCGGCTGCGCCATTGGCAGGGGAATGGCCGGTGCTGCGCGTTGTCAACATCGTCCGACGAACTTCGACGACAGGAGCTAAGTAAGTGTCAATTGCCGAAACGAATGTGGTTGATGTCGTCGGCCTCGATCCTGAAAAAAAGGTCGTACGTCTTGCCATTTCCGATCATCTGGGATGGGACACTCCTGAGGAAGAAAAGGAGCACCTTTGGCTATTCCAAGAAAAGCTCAACGCTTACCTCCGATTCATCGAGAGCGGTGAGTTTTATCAAACCTATCCCGATGCGCACGGTGCCAAATGTGAAATTGAACTTGTCGCCAAGTATTCCCTGTCCGTTTCGGGGGGCCGATTCTTCGAACAGGCAAAGTCGATCGTTCAGACGGCAGGTTTCGATTTGTTGTACAGAGTACTCACCCCACGATAAGACATCTGGTGCGTGACGATTGACCATAAGTGAATTCGGTTTTAGGTGGGTTCGCGATGTGTGCGAACACCGTCATCATGGACAAATTCAACAATGAAAATCAGAACAAGGCTGGCGGCTTTGCCGCTCACAGCCGCGGTATCGTTCGCCTCCGCACAGCAGACCCCGACGCCAGCCGACACCGCAGCAGCGGCACGCGCAAACGCCGAACAGAACCAACAGGTGCAGCAGCAGCGCGACGCACAGCAGCGCGCGGCAACCGTCGCCGCGCCCGTTGTGCGCTCGACCGTACCTGCGAACGAAGGCTGGCCCGAACTGCCAAGCGAAACGCCTTGCTTTCGCATCGATACCTTCGCGCTGGACGTCCCGCCAACGCTATCCGAGGCGGTCCGTGCGCAAGGCGCATCTGCGCTGCCGCAGGACCGCTTCGCGTTCGCTCGCGAATGGCTCGACCACTACCGGGGCCAATGCGTCGGCCAGAAGGGCCTCGATGTGCTTGTGAAAGGCGTGCAGCACGCGATTCTCAGCGAGGGCTATATCACCACGCGCGTGATGCTGCGGACGCAGGACCTGTCGACAGGAACGCTCAGATTTGCCTTTGTACCGGGCGTTATCCGTCATCTGAAGTTCGCTGACGCATCCACGCGCGGCACGTGGAAGACGGCGTTTCCCACGCGCGATGGCGACGTGCTCCAACTTCGCGACCTCGAACAGGGACTGGAACAGATGAAGCGCGTACCGAACCAGGACGCGACCATGCAGATCGTCCCCGGCGACACGCCCGGAGAAAGCGACGTGATGATTACCGTACAGCGTTCCAAACCGTGGTCGCTTGCCATATCGGCCGACAACTCCGGCACAAACGAAACGGGCCGCTACATCGGCAACGTGACGCTTGGCCTGTATAACCTCATGGGCCTCAATGACATTCT
Source organism: Paraburkholderia ribeironis (assembly GCF_900019265.1). GTDB lineage: Bacteria > Pseudomonadota > Gammaproteobacteria > Burkholderiales > Burkholderiaceae > Paraburkholderia > Paraburkholderia ribeironis. The sequence goes on along the minus strand of NZ_CYGX02000005.1, from coordinate 257,880 downwards.
CTCAGCGGGCTTCAACCAGGACTTGCAGTTCGGCAATCACGACCTCGGCACGCACGGCTGGAATGCCTCGTACTCGGTGCCGTGGGGCTACTGGACCGGCACGCTGTACGGCTACACGAACACCTATTTTCAGCCGATTGCAGCGGTCAACGGTGTATCTGTCGCGAGCGGCAATGCACAGACAGCGGGCCTGAAGCTCGAACGCGTCTTTCATCGCAGCCAGAACGATGTTTCCGGTGTCGAGTTCCAGCTTGTCAGGCGCTTCGGGGAGAGCTTCCTGCAAGGCGCCGAGATTCCGCAGCAGCAACGCAACAACACGTTCATCGAGGCGGGCCTGACCAACCGGCATTACTTCGGCGCGGCGCAGTTCGACGGAACGCTTGCCTACCGCCAGGGTATCGGCTGGTTCGGCGCGCAGCCCGATACGCCGGGCGGCCCGACGTACCGCTTCCACATGGCAACGCTCGACGCAAACCTCTCGGTGCCGTTCAACGTGGCAGGCCAGTCGCTGCGTTATGTGGGAACCGTACACGGGCAGTTCACCAACGACGAGCTGAACTACATCGATGACCTGACTATCGGCAGCCGCTACACGGTGCGCGGTTTCAGCGGTCAGACAATGCTCGCGGCAGAAAAAGGTTTCTACTGGCGCAACGAATTGCAGATGGCGCTTGGCGGGACGGGCCAGTCGGTCTATGCAGGCATGGACTATGGTCGTCTGTGGGGGCCGTTCGCCGCGAATCTGGCGGGCACACAGCTCGCGGGCGCGGTACTCGGCCTGCGCGGAGGCGCGCCGACCCGCCTCGGTACGTACGCCTATGACGTATTCATCGGGGCACCGATCTACGCGCCGCCCGGTTTTCCGGCGTCAAGCGTCACACTGGGTTTCCAGATGACTGCGCAGTTCTGAAACGCGATCTTCCGCTTGCCTCGGGATGGCGGCACTGTTTTTTCGCCGCCATCCTTTTACGCCCGCCCGGTCAGGGCGGCGACGTCAATGCGGCGAGCAGCTTTGTGTGCAGTTGAAGCTGGCTGAATGTCGCTGAGTCGGAGCCGGTCCAGCGCCAGCACGCGCCGAGCTTCATCACGGCGCGTCGCTGGCCGAGCCGTCGAGGCGTCGCAACTTTCGGAGGGATCGGTGATGAACAGCAAGGATGGTGCGATTCCAGTTGCCTTCTTCGGGATCGCAGTAGGCACGTTGGCGTTCGCCAATTTGTGGCGCAGATGCAGCGAAACGCTTCACGCACCTCCCTGCATTCCCACTAGCGCGATCGCCTCAAAAGCCGTGCATCGACACCACGATCAACGCCGCTCCGAGGATCGCCACCACGTCTTCGATCAGCGCCGCCGGAGCGTCCCGTCCAAATGTACGCGCCAATACGCTTCGCACCTTGGCCCCGCCGAGCGTGCCGAGCACCGCGCCCGCCACCCCGACCACCCCGCCGAGCACGCCGACAATCGAACCGCCCGCCAACCCACCATGCGCACCAGCGATCGCCGCACCGCTCAATGCGCCCAGCACGATGCGCGCGCCGAATTGCATCGGCACCTTGCGGCTTGGTGTTTCGGGAAGTTGATCCGTGATCAGTTCGATCACCGCCAGCACGGTGAAAATGTACGGTGTGGCCTTGAAGCCGAGGAACGCCAGCGACGTGCCTGCCAGCGGCAACCATCCGATATGCGCCGCCCAACTGACGGCCGCCGGGGCGGTCATCGCGCGCAGGCCGGCGACGACGCCGATTAGCAATGCCAGGACATACACGGACATGGTGGACTCCGAATCGAGGGCAATGATGCACGGTTGCACAAGCCGACGGCTTACCTGGACGAACGTCGGCAGAACGTGTCGAGCAATTCACCTGGACATGCAACTTCTCACCGCATCTTTCGCGAGGCGATCCGCCGATGCCGGTGCGGTTGCCCCCTTTCGGTGTGACCCTAGTGTCGCACAATTCGACTGGCAAAATCCTGGCGACGACCGCTGCCGGCATCGGCGCCGATGCGATGCATGCGAGCCGGATCAGCGCCGGGTCAGCGTATCCGTCACACCGACTCGACCACCAGCGCGCCGACGTTCGCGATCGCCGCGTTGCTGCGCGCCGCGTCGCCGTCCGTGCCGGTGAGATAGACCGTCACCAGCACCGGACCCCGCCCGGGCGGCCACAGGATCGCGATATCGTTGGCGGTGCCGTGCTCGCCGGTGCCGGTTTTATCGCCGACGCGCCAATCGTTCGGCAGCTTCGCGCGAAGCCGCGCGCCGCCGGTCTGGTTGTCCGCGAGCCACCCCAGCAGCTGCGCACGCGACGCCGACGAGAGTTGCTCGCCCAGCACGAGCGCGCGCAGATTGCCGAGCATCGCGTTGGGCGTAGTGGTGTCGCGCGGATCGCCAGGAGTTGCCTCGTTCAGCGTCGGCTCGATACGGTCCAGACGCGTGATGCCATCGCCGAGGCTGCGCGCGAACGCGGTCAACGCCGCCGGACCGCCGAAGCTCGCCAGCAGCAGATTGGCCGCGGCGTTGTCGCTGAGCGTGAGCGCCGCCTTGCACAACTCGGCGATGCTCATGCCCGTGTCGCCGGTCAGTTCGCGGGCGTGCCGGCTGGTAGCCGGCGAATTCGGCACGATGCCGTTCAGCGAAAACACGACGCGCCGCTGCAGGTCTTCCGCGCCGTGATCGACGCGAGTCAGCACGGCGCCCACCGCCAGCAGCTTGAAGGTACTGCACATCGGGAAGCGCTCGTCCGCGCGCCAGCCGGCGTGCAGACTGGACGTCGTATCGACGATCGACACCCCCAGCCGGCCGCCGCTCTCCGCTTCGATCTGCGCGAGCCGCCGACGGATCGCATCCGGGTTGGCCAGTTCACGCCCCTGCACGGTCCTCACGAATGCGCCAGCACTGCCGGGCGCAATCCCAGCTATCGAAACGCCCAGCATCGCACCCGCGAACTTCCGTCTTGTGACCATCGCTGCTCCTTGTGTGAAGCCGCAACTATCGGTTTTCCAGCAGCCGCTGACAAACGATGATAAGTTAGCCGACTCACAAGAAAATCTTATGCGTGTGCCATGAGACCGTATCTTCCGCTGAATGCGCTGCGCGCGTTCGAATCGTCCGCGCGGCATCTGAGCTTCACGCGCGCCGCCCTCGAACTGAACGTCACCCAGGCCGCCGTCAGCCAGCAGGTCCGAGCCCTCGAAGAGCGGCTCGGCACCGCGCTCTTCAAACGTCTGCCGCGCGGCCTCGCGATGACCGATGAAGGCCTCGCGCTGCGCCCGGTGCTCAGCGATGCATTCGATCGCATCGAAGCGGTGCTAAAACGATTCGACGGCGGACACTTTCACGAGGTGTTGACGGTCGGCGTGGTCGGCACGTTCGCGGTGGGCTGGCTGATGCCGCGGCTCAAGTCGTTTCGCGACGCGCATCCGTTCGTCGAACTGCGGCTACTGACCCACAACAATCTCGTCGATCTCGCCACCGAGGGCCTGGACTTCGCGATCCGCTTCGGCGACGGCACCTGGCCCGGTTCACTCGCCACCCGTCTGCTCGACGCACCGCTCGCGCTGCTCTGCACGCCGGAGATCGCCGCGCGTCTGACGCAGCCCGACGATCTCGCCAACGAAACCCTGCTGCGTTCGTATCGCGCCGACGACTGGATGAACTGGTTCAACGCCGCTGGCATTGCGCCGCGGCCGGTTCGCGGACCGGTGTTCGATTCGTCGCGGCTGATGGTGGAGGCGGCGATGCAGGGCGCGGGTATCGCGCTCGCACCTGCGCTGATGTTCGATCATGAGATCGACACGGGGCGCCTCGTGCGCCCATTCGATGTGGAAGTTCACGCCGGCAGCTACTGGTTGACTTGCCTGAAGGGCAAGCCGATGACACCGGCGATGCTGCTATTCAGTCAGTGGCTCGTCAAGGAAGCGGCTGAGTCGCGGCAAGGCTAACAAAGCGCCGCGCGGCGATGACCGTTCATCGCGGGTCGCTCGGCTTGCGGCGGGAACACATTCCACGAGCCATCGTCGTGGCGAAAGAAGAAGATCGACAGCAAGCCGCCTGGACGCATGGCTTCCACGCAGACATAGCATTGCCGCTGCGATGCGCGGTGACAAAACTCGACAACACGCGCGGGCATCGACGGGGTCGGGGCGAGCCATTTGTCGACGGCCCAGTGCAGGGTTTTTTCGGCGGCAACCATGATGCTCTCCTTGAATCCTGTGACGTTTGAAACGCTGGGTTCGGCGCTATGCGTTCACGCCAATTGCGCGGCGACCCCGCCATGCCTTACACCGCTTTCGACGAAAGCCTTCACCAGACACACCAGCGCACGCATACCGGCACGCGGATGGCGCAAGCAGCAATGCACCTGTTCGCTGCGGCTCTCGCCGAGCAGGCACCATGCGCAGAAGTGTTCGCAGTTGTTGGTCAGCAGGCGGTAGTGGTTTTCGCCGAGGCGGGAACGGGCGCGAAGCACGGCTTCGTCGCCGGCGTAGCGCGCGCTCGGGGTCGCGCGGACCGACAGCGGATGACCGGCGGCGAAGCGGCTCAACTCCACTTCCTCGACCGGGCCGCGATGCGCGGAACTCGCAAAGCCAGCGTAGTGAACCACGCGGCCATTGCCCACATAGATGCCGTGGTGTTCATAGCCATTGCGTTGCGTGACGAGATGAGCACCGATCGGCAGGTCGATCGTGGACCCTGTGGCGTGGAATGCGTCATTGCAGGCGTTGCATTCGCTGGCTGCGTTGCTCGTCTGAAGGAGGTGGGTGTTCATGGCTGGCCTCGTTTCGATTTCCAACACTGTTGCGAGTGCTGCTGCATGATCCGGACCATGCGCGGCAAAGCCTTTATTCATAAGGCCTGGCGCTCGAACGAGGGAGTTTTGACGAAGCAGATGTCAGCCGTGAGCCGACAGAATTCGAGTCGATGTGTTGGCGGGCAACGCTCTTTTCGGGGCGTCGGCGGGCACCGGTTGCGGGTGTTGGGAAGGGCGTTGTGAAGAGTGCTGCGAAGGGTTGGCCAAGCGCGTTTCAGCGAGTCTCGTGAAGAATCTCGTGAAGCTGGTGAAACCGGTTGAATGTGTTGGGTCTCACATCGCTTCGCGCTCGAGCTTGTTGGCTGCAAGCCGACCTATGCGAACGCGGATGACACCGCCTTTCGTGCGCAAACGCACGGAATCGCCGTGCAATCAAAGCATTACGACGAAGCCCGCCGCCGTGCCGCGAATTGGCATACCACTTGCCCCATCAGATGCAAATCACTTTAAACCTCGCGCGTTGCCTACGCGGCCATTCGGAGAACACCATGTCCTGCATTACAGTGAACGACCTCTCGCTGAACCTCGCTCTCGACCGTAAAGCGATGGCAGCCATTCGCGGCGGCGGTGGCGCGCCGTGGGTGTATGGCTGGATTCAGCCCTATGTGCGCGAGACCCCGAGTATTGGACCTGTCGTCAACCTGTACGAGGTGTCCAACAACTTCTATGCTAACCAGATGATCAATCAGTTCCAGTCCGTCGACGTCCGCAACACCGGCGCGAACTCGAACATCAGCGTCTCTCCCGACGCGCGCAGTAGAAACGATACGGTGTAGCCGTTGTGACCTGTGCGAGCCAATTTCGCTGGACGTCGTCCGCTCGCTCCGACGTCGGCCGCGTCCGCGAAATCAACGAAGATGCCTGCCTCGACCAGCCCGAACCCGGGCGCTGGGCCGTCGCCGACGGCATGGGCGGACATGCGGTCGGCGATCTGGCGAGCCGTCTGGTGATCGACGCGCTGAGCCGGCTCGCGGCGCCCGTCAGCATGAAGACGCTGATTGCCGACGCGCGTGCGCGCCTGCAGACCGCCAACCGTCAACTGCGCGACGAAGCCGCGCGCCGTCAGGTGCAGCGCATCGGCAGCACGGTGGTGGCGCTGCTCGCGTGCGATCGCTTCTGCGGTTATCTGTGGGCGGGCGACAGCCGCATCTATCTGTATCGCGAAGGACGCTTGCGGCAACTCACGCGCGATCACAGTCAGGTGGAACAGCTCAAATCGCTCGGCGTGATCACCGATGAAGAAGCGCGCCATCATCCGGCGCAGCATATGATCACGCGTGCGGTGGGGGCGACCGATCTGCTCGAACTCGACGACGATGTGATCGAAGTCGCCGATGGCGATGTGTTCCTGCTATGCAGCGACGGCCTGAGCAACGAACTCAGCGATGACGAGATAGTCTCGGTGTTGACCTCGCCGCAGCGCGAGAAGGCGTCCGAGGAACTGGTCGAGCTGGCACTCGCACGCGGCGGCCGCGACAATATCACTGCGGTGGTCGTGCAAGCAGAAGACCCGAATGCGTCCGACAAAACCCTGCTCAATCCGTCGCCCTGACGGCGCCGTCAGATAGGGCTCGGAGTGGGGCGCGTGCCTGGACCTGGACCCGGGCTCGAATTCATGTCTCGCCGTCTTCTTCGTCGCGCTCGCGTTCGTCGGTGCCATTGCGGTTCGCGGCTTGCACATTGCGATTGCGGAAATCCTTCGAATGCAAGCCGTGCTTCTTCAACAGCATTTGCAGATGCGAGCGGTTCATGTCGATGCGCCGCGCGAGTTCGGCGACAGTGCCGCTCACTTCGCGCAGACCACGTTCCAGAAAGGCTTTCTCGGCATCGTCACTGGCGGCCCGTTTGGCGTCGCTCAGCGACATCAGATTGGCCACGCTGATCGGCTCCTGACCGGTCGCGCTCGCGCCGCCCGCTGCAGCCGCCGAGCCCGGCGCCGCCGGCCGCATGTCCAGCGGCAAATGATCGACATCCGCCATGTCCCCCGCAAGACACGACACCCGATACATTACGTTGCGCAGTTCGCGAATATTGCCCGGAAACGCGTAGTTCAGCAGAAAGTCGCGCAAACGCGGCGTCAGTCTGACGGGACGGCGTTTTAACGTGCCGGCGGCCTCGTCGCCGAACCATGAGATCAGCAGCGGTATTTCATCGCGGCGCTCGCGCAATGGCGGCAACGTGACGTGAATCACGCTGAGCCGGTAGAACAGGTCCTCGCGGAATTTGCCCTCTTCGCTGAGCTGCCGCAGATTGCGATTGGTGGCCGCGACGATGCGCGTGTCGACCGCGATCGGTTCGTCCGACCCCACGCGCTGGATCTCATGCGCTTCGAGCACGCGCAACAGTTTCACCTGGCCGGCGAGCGGCAACTCGCCGATTTCGTCGAGAAAGATGGTCCCCGTATGCGCGCTTTCGAATTTTCCCTTGCGATCATTCGAAGCGCCCGTAAACGCGCCTTTGCGATGTCCAAACAGTTCGGACTCCAGCAGATTTTCAGGAATCGCGCCGCAGTTCACGGAGATGAACGGCTTGTCCGAGCGCGAGCCGTTCGCATGAATCACTTTCGCCATCAATTCCTTGCCAGTGCCGCTTTCACCGTCGATCAACACGGGCAAGTCGGTCGGCGCCGCCTTTTCGGCGATTTCAAGCGACTCGAGCAGGCGCGGATTGTCGCCGAACGTCCCTTCGAAAATAAAGCTGCGTTCGAGCAGCGCCTTTCTGCGCGCAGCGCGCGATTGATCGGCGGGCTGTTGCGGCTCGGCGGCCACCGCCGCCTGCACGAAACGCTCCTTGTGCGAAAGCTGCATCACCTCGTCGCGTAACGAGGTGGCCTGCCTGAGCAGCTTGTCGATGTCCGTGCGCTCCAGCCGCGACGACCAGCGCAAGGTCGAGCGCAGTATCTCGATCCGCTCGATCAAGCCCGCATAGGAAATCGCCGGACTGGCCTCTTCAATCTGGTCGAGTATCTTCATCATCATGCGCTCAACTGTTTCTGGACCAACTGGTAGTACATGCCACCGCGCTGAATCAACTCTTCATGACGGCCCTGTTCGACGATCGCGCCTTCATACAGCACGAGAATCTTGTCCGCCCGCATGATCGTGCTCAGCCGATGCGCGATGATCACCGCCGTACGCCCTTTCAGAATGTCGTGCATATTGCCGAGGATATTGCTTTCCGACTGCGAATCGAGCGCCGAGGTCGCTTCGTCGAACACGAGCAGACGTGGATCGTGATACAGTGCGCGCGCAATGCACAGCCGCTGAATCTGTCCACCGGACAGACCTATCCCGCGTTCGCCGACAATCTGCTCGTAGCCGAGCGGCATCTTGCTGATGAACGCGTGCGCGTCGGCCATCTTCGCCACTTCTTCGATGCGGCGCCGCTCGGGCGCATCGTCGCCGCTCGCGATGTTCTCCGCAATCGTGCCGGAGAACAGCAGATTGCTTTGCATCACGTAGCCGATCTGCGCGCGGTAATAGGCCTTGTCGACCACGCCGAGATCGTAGCCGTCGATGGTCATCTTTCCTTCGGTCGGCGCGTAGAAGCCGACCAGCAACTTTGCGAGCGTGGTCTTGCCCGAGCCGCTGCGCCCGACGATCGCCACCAGTTCGCCAGGCTTGATGTCGAAGCTGATGTTCTCCAGCACGTACGCCGAGTCGTTTTCGCCGTAGCGGAAATACACGCCGCTCAGGCTGATCTCGCCTTGCAGCTCCGGCAGCATCACCCTCGAAGGCAAATCCTGCGGCTTCTGTTCGGGCTCGATGTCGAGCACATCGCCGAGTCGCTCCATCGCCACGCCCGCATCGTTGAGCATGCTCCACAAGCCGACCAGTCCCATCAACGGACCCAGCACGCTGCCCATGAACGCATTGAACGCGATCAACTGGCCAATCGTCAGTTCGCGCGCCAACACCAGATTCGCTCCGACCCACAGAATCGCGATCGTGGTCGCGGCGTTCAGCAACTGGCTGCCCGCCCCGACCAGAATGTTGAACGCATGTGCGCGATACTGCACTTCGAGCGCCTTCGCGTACTTCTTCTCCCAGCGCAAACGCACCGGCCGTTCGATACCCATGCCCTTGACGGTCTCCACGCCGGCGAGCGCTTCCATCAGAAACGACTTCGAGTCGGTCGACGCGGTGAATACTTCGCGCGCGTAGGCCTTGATCTTCGGCGTGGCCAACGCGGTCAGCGCCATGATCGGAATCACGAAGGCGATCAGCACCAGGGTCATCTTCACGTTGTAGACGAACATGATCGTGAAGTAGATGAACACCATCAGCAAGTTCAGCGCAGTGGTGACGGTGGATTCGGTGAGGAACGCGCGGATCGTCTGGTTCTCCTGGAAGCGCGCGAAGATATCGCCGGTCTTGCGCTTCGCGAAGAACGAGAACGGCAACGACATGGTGTGCCTGAAGAACTGCGACATCATCGCGAAGTCCATGTTGCGCACCATGAAGTTGGCGAGATACGCGCGAATCGTCGACATCAACTGCGAAAACACGTTGGAGATGATCAGCCCGCCGATCAGCAGATGCAGCAGGCTGACGTTCTGATGCACGATCACGCCGTCGAGAATGTTCTGGATGATCAGCGGTGGAATCACGCCTAGCACCTGAATCACGAAGGTCGCGAGAAACAGATGGCCGAGAATCTTCCGGTACGGCTTGAGGTAGCCAACAAAGCGGATCCACGGCGAGCGCGCCGCCGACATCTGCAATAGCTGCGGTCCGCCGGTGAACAGCAGACAGGTCCCGCTCCAGCCGCGCTCGAAATCTTCAACGGTCAATTTCCTGAAGCCGAGCGCCGGGTCCGCGACCCACACGTACTCCTTCGAGAGCCCGTACACGACGACGTAGTGATAGCCCTCCCAATGCACGATGAACGGCAGCTCGAAGCCGCGCAACGAATCGAACGTGCATTGCACGCCGCGTGCGGTAAAGCCGAGCGATTCGCCGGCGCGTGCGAGGCTGTCGAGTGTCGCGCCCTGGGTCGTGACGTTGGCGAGCTCGCGCAATTTGCCGAGCGTCATCGGTATGCTGTAGTGGCGGCACACCATCGCGAGGCACGCGGCACCACAGTCCATTTCTTCGGCCTGTTCGACCAATGCGAAGCGCTTGATCACCTTCTCGCCGAACTCGGGTTTGCTCTGCAAGTCGAGCATCAACGGCAACTTGCGCCGCTGTTCGAGCCGCTTTTGCCGCTGCAATTCGCGGTCGCCGTAACGAATGCGCTCGTCGAGCACTTCGCGCAGCTTCGGATTGCGTTCGAGGATGAAATGAACCGTGCGCTCCGGAATCACCAGCAGCCGCGTGTCGGTCGCCGCGACGGCCGACGCCATCTGTTCCTGGCGCATCAGGCATGCTTTCTCGCCGAAGATCTCGCCTTCGCCGAGCGTCGCGAGCGTGTAGTCGTGGCCTTCCTCGTGCCGCACGATGCGCACTGAGCCTTGCCGCACCACGTAAAGCCGCCGGTCTTCGCGTCCGTCCTGCTTGAGAATCTCCTTGCCGGCGGCCACCCGTTTGACGCCGACGCTGCGCACATATTCCTCGAGTTCGGCTTTATTCAGCTTGCCGCGCAAATCAAATAGCTGCGCGACGAAGCCGCCCGCGGAATTGATCGCCACGTAGCTCGCAACGAACGCCAACGCGGCCTCGTTGCCGGTTATCACGGGTTCGATCGCAGTGCGCGGAATGAACAGCAACTCGGTTTTCGCGGACGCCCGCACCGACGCTTCGTGCACGTACGTGCGCAACATCGCGATGTCGGCGAAGATCTCGCCGGACTTGCGCACGCCTACGCTGACTTCCTTGCCGTGCTCCTCCGTGAAGATGCGTACCGAGCCCGTGCGCACCACGTAAAGACCGTCGGCTACCTCCCCTGCGGAGCAGACCGTTTCGCCGAACGAATAGAAGCGGGCCTGCGCATAGTCGGCAAGACGCTCGATCTCATCGCGCGAAAACGGCGAGAGAATTTCCACCGAGGCGAGAAACTCGGCGGTGGAGGGCGCGGTCTGGGGTGCATCCATGTGCTTGCGAACCTCGATTCGGCTGGTCTTTGCTGCGGGTTACTTTGCTGCGGGTTACTTCACGTGGCGTGGCGCGGTGGCGCGTTTGCGTTGCTCAGAAGCTGAGCGAAACACGGGGCCCGGCTAGCGCGCTTCGATCACATGCTCCTGCGCACGCGCCATCAACCAGCTCTCGCGCAACAACCGCCTGACTTCGGCGGCCACGTCCGCGTCGAGCGTCGCCGGATACTTGGCCGTCACGGCGAAAATCTCGAAGCACGAGCGATCCGCCGACGCGAACGGCCCCAGCAGATCGCCCACCGCCGCGTTGAAAATCTTCGCTTCGATGTCCGGCTTCAACGAGCCGCGCAGCACCTTGCCGATCACGCCGCCCGCTTCGCGCGTATCGGCGATCGAATGCTCGCGCGCCATGTCGGCAAAGCTGTCGGGATCGTCGCGCAGATATGAAATCATTTCCTTCGCCTTGCCCTCGCTGTCGAGCACGATATGGCTCACCTCGATCGCGTCGAACTTCGGCGAATTCAGCGCGAAGTAGTCCCTGATCGCGGCTTCGTTGCCCACTTCGTCGAGCATCTTCTCCTGATACAAGCCGTCCGTGATGAACGCCTCGAACTCGTCGAGGTTCACGTTCAATGCGTCGAGGTACTGGTTCATATCCGTCGCGCGATGCAAGCCGCGCACACGGCGGAACTGGTCGGCGCGCTGCTGGATTTCATCGGCGCTCACCACGACGCCCTGCTTCTTCGCCGCATGCACCGTGAGCTTGTCGCGCACGATCTGCTCGATCAGGCTCTCGAACTGGCCGGTCAGCTTCAGAAGACGAATGAACTCGGCCACGTCCACGACTTCATCATCGATACGCACTATCGCGGTCATCTCATCCGCTCCTTGAATTGATATGTAATCGGCGTATTCAACCCGCCACCTGCCTGAACGGGTCGAGACCCAGATCGATCAGGCGCCGCTCGCGCACCACGATCTCCGCGTTGGCGGTCATACCGTAGCGCAACGGATAACGCGTGCCGGCGATCTGGTAGTAGTCCTGCTCGAGCGTGACGCGCCCCTCGTAGACCGGTTGCTTGTCCTGCAACGACGGTTTGGTGGCCGGCGAGATATACGCAAGCGTGCCGCTGATCAAGCCATAGCGCTGGTACGGAAACGCGTTGAATTTCAGCTTGACCGGCAAGCCTTCATGCAGAAAGGCGCGATCGTGTTCGGCGATCTCGATCTTCAGCACCGGCCGCGCATCTTTCGGCGCAATACCGCCGAGCGGCGCGTTCGCCTGGATCTTGTCGCCGCGTTGCGTCGACGTCACGTCGGTGATGACGCCCGAGACTGGAGCTAAGATCAGCAGAAAATTGTCCTTGTCGATGTTCTCGAAGCGAACGCGGGCGGCAGCTTCGGACACGAGGCGAGCAGTCTGCAATTGCAGACGCAGCTTGTCTTCCGCGTCGGTGATATCGCGCACCGCGGCATCGTATTGCAGCTGCAGGTCAGTGGTCTGCTGGCCGCTGGTTTGGAGTTGCGCATTCGCCTGCGCATATTCATGACTCAGGCGAAAGTCGAGTTCCGCCAGTTTCGATTGCGCGACACGGTAGGCATTGTCCGCTTCCATGGCAGCTGTGCGCTTCTGTTCAACCTGCAATTCGGCGATGCCGCCACCGCCTGGTTGCGCGAACAGTTTCGAGTAACGGTCCAGTTCCTGACGCGCCGCCTCGCGTGTGCGCCGCGCGTTGTCGAGCACGCTGCGCGCTTCGTCGAGTTCGGCCTTCTGCCCTTCTGCAAGCTTGGTGGTGCCTTCGGAGACGCGGTTTTCGTGCAGACGCGCTTCCACTTCCATCTGCGCCTTGAGCGCGGCGGCCTTGCGCTCCATCAGCGCCTTCTTCTCCGGGAACTGCTTCCAGTCGCGCTCGGCGTCCTCGAGTTTGAGTTGCGCCTGCAGCGCATTGCTCGCCGCCTCGATCGCGCCGCGCGCATTCAGCCGCGCCAGCACGTCGCCTTTCGACACCGGCTGCCCCTCCGCGATATAAAGGTCCGCCAGTTCGCCGTCGATCGGCGCGTAGATGCGGCGCACTTCCGATTCCGGCGACAAGGTCCCTTGCGCGCTGACGATCACATCCGCGCGGCCGACGAACGACCACAGCAAGCCAGCCACTACCAGCGCGACCATCGCCCAGATCAACGCACGCGCGAGCCGCACCGGCTCGGCGGTCAGGATCGCGATGCCCTCGACGCTGTGATCTTCCAGCGCCTCCGACAAAGGCCTAGGGTGAGGATCGCGCTTCACTCTGCTCGCCTCCGATCAACGCCAGCTTCGCCTTCAACAGTTCCGGGTCCAGCACCATGCGCAACTCCGTCAACGAGCGGCGCTGCAAGCTGGCTTCGGCCTCGATATCCGCGAGCAGGCGATCGAACTCGGCCGGATGATCGGCCTTCAATTGCGTATAGATACGCATGCCCTGCTGCGCCGTCGTTTGCGCATCGGACAGCAACCGCGCCTCGCTGCGAAAGCCCGGCGAGATACCCGCTTCGAGCCGTTGCGTGCCGCCGATCGAACCGCTCGCGCGATACTGTTTCCACAGGCTCTGCGCGCGCAGCAGCAGGTCTTGCGCACGCGCCAGCGCCTTGTCGTGCAACGCGGCGACATCTTTCTGGATCGCCTGCACGAACCAGACGTCCGCCTGCGGATCGAGACTCGCGTAGAACGACAGCAGCCGCTGGTCGTAGTCCTTGCCGCCGCGGGTCTTCTGCAAATCGGTGTACTGGTCGAGCAGCGCCTTCTTGTGCGCGGCTTCCGCCGCAAGCACGTCGGACCAGGGCCCGGCCGGCATCGCCTGCAAACCGGCCAGCGCCTCGCGAGCGTCGCCGCGCTGCCAGGCCTCGCTCACTGCGTCAAGCCGCCGGATCACGTCCGCGGACGGCAAACGGCTCGCGGCCAGTTGCCGGAACTGCGCCTGAAAAGGCGGCGTGCTGAAACGCACGGACTTCAGCATCGCGAGCAGTGGCGTCAGTTGACGGCTGAGCGCGGCATTCAGCATGGCGGCGTACTGGCGCAAATCCTCGCGCACCCGATCGAGACCCGCCAGCCGCGGATAACGCTGCGCGTAATCGTCGAGCACGGGCGGCAGCGCGTCGGGTTTATCGCGTGCCAGTTCGGTGCGTATCACGCCGTTCAGCCGGTCGATCGCGGCGACATACACCGAGTCGTCGCTTTCCAGCTTGCGCAGATGACTCAGCGCCAGCGCGTAGGGCTCGGCAAACACCGGCACGTACGACGCAATCCGGTCGAGCGCGCGCTGGTGACTTTTCGCGTCATCGTCCCAGCGCTGCAGCAGATTGTTGATGGTGGATTCGTCCGCATACATGCGGATCGGCGCGTCCACACCGCCGCGCGTCGCCACGAAGCGTTCCAGATCGCCCACCCACTGCAGTTCGCCGACCAGCGACGTGGCGTCCGCATTGTTCGCGCTCAACGAGCGCATCTCCTTGAGCAGCGCGTCGGCCTGATCGAACTGCGCCTTTTGCAGCGCGTTCAGCCAGCCTGGGAGCTCCGCCTTCAGCAGCGCTTCACTGGCGAGCGCACTGACCTTCGTATCGGTCGGATGATTCGCCAGATAACCCTTCGCCGCCGCGACCGCGCTCGCGTAATCGCCGCTCGCCAGAAGGTTCTTCAATTCGCGCTCCGACGAACCATGCAGATAAAGCGTCGCAGCGATTGCCGCCAGCACGACGACACCCGCACCGCCCCAACCCGCGACGCGTCTCACGTTCGGGCGATCGCCGTCCGCGAACGCCTTGCCGAGTTCGCCGGCGAGCAGGCGCCAGCGTCGCGGCTTGCGTTTCGTGGCGCTCGCGCTGCCTGAGCGGCTCGCAGCACGCGCGTCGCCGGTACTGCCCGCACCGTTCACGCCGCTAGCTCCATGCGTACCGCTCACTCCTTTGCCCTCGATCGCACCTCTCGCGGCGCCAGTCGGTGTATCGCGCTTCGCATGCGCGCAGACGCGTTGTGCCGTTTCGTTGATTTCGTCTTCGCGTTGTAGCGCCGGATCGACGCAAAAGATATCGAGGAACGAATGCGCGGCGCCGACGAACGTAGTCTTGTCGGCATCCGCCGCATCGTCGACAGCTGGAGCGAGGAATAGCTGGGTCACGGTGGGTTCGGCGTCAGCGGGGTTCTGCAACGACACCCTGTAGACGAAGTGGTCGCCGCCAAATGCAACGAGGTCGCCGTCCCGCAGCGGCAACGCGGACTCGTCCAGACGCTTTGCGCCGACGAACGTACCGTTGGTGCTGCCGAGATCCTCGACGTAGAGATCACCGCCCTTCAGAAAGATGTGCGCGTGACGCCGCGAGATGTAGTTGACCTGATGCGGGTAGCGATCCTTGTAGCGCGCAAAGACGTCGTCCGTCTTGCTGACGAGAAACGGGAATGCCTTGACCTCGATCGGCTGCAAGCCGAGGTCGTCGCGCTGCGGCACCAGCAACAGGCCTGGCGCGGGCGCTGCGGCAGCGGCCGCGACGATCCGCGCACGCGGCTCGATCCCCACCCGGTAGCAAAGCTCGCCGCCAAAGCACAGTTGGTCGCCGGCTCGCAGGCGCGCCGGCGTTTGCCGCACCGGGGCGCCGTTCAGCGTCGTGCCGTTCTTGCTGCCGAGGTCGGCGACGTAGGC
The DNA here is from genome assembly GCF_900019265.1 of Paraburkholderia ribeironis. Taxonomy (GTDB): domain Bacteria; phylum Pseudomonadota; class Gammaproteobacteria; order Burkholderiales; family Burkholderiaceae; genus Paraburkholderia; species Paraburkholderia ribeironis. The sequence continues at coordinate 242,371 of NZ_CYGX02000005.1, read as the reverse complement.
CGCGCCGTGCTCGGTGAAAATGCGCGCATGACGGCGCGACAGACGCGCGATTCGTTCAGTGGGGTAATCGGTAAACGGCGCCTCGCTGCGCCCGATTGCGAACAGGTCGTCGACGATCCGGATTGCGTCGAGCGCGGGGCGTTGCGCGGACGCAACCGGCGACAGCACCACGTCGAAAGCAGCGTCCATGGTCGCGCCCATCTCAGCAATCGGAGCTTCGCCGGTGGCCATTTTATCTGGATCACTAAGCGTTTACCCGTTGCAGCGAGCGCGCAACGGAAACGGGACGAAGGACTACGGCGGAACGATGTTGTCGTGTCGAGCCGTGTAACGGCGGGCTCTTTAAGGATTGTAAGTCACGCATCGCGAGTGTCAATTTTCAGATCATCGGTGATAAATGCGATCAACGCGTCATGGACAGCCGGTATTCCCCACTTGTGCGCCACATCGCGGATTAGCTCAATGCTCCTTTACTTGCGTCTTCTACTTGCTGCCTTTATTTGCTTTATTTGCCTTCTTTACTTGCTCTCTGGCTCTTTGACTTGCGCCTGCACATCGATACTCGGCCAACCGCCGCCCAGCGCCTTATAAAGCAGCACGGTGTCCGACAGAATCAGCTGGTGATTGGCGAGCAGATCCTGCTGTGCCTGGAGCAAAGTCCGCTCGGTTTCGAAAACTTCCAGTTGCGACACCACGCCGAGGTGCAATTGCGACTGGATCTGATCGGCGACGATTTGCAGGCGCGACACCTCTTGCTGCAATTGCGCGCGCTGCGCCTTATGTGAACCAAGATTGACCAGCGCGTTCTCCACTTCTTCGAACGCGCCCATCACGGTCACGCGATACTGCTGCTCCGCGACTGTCGATTCCGCCTGCGTCACCTTCACGTGAGCGCGCACGCCGGGATCGAGCAGCGGAATGTTGATGCTCGGCATGAAGCCGTACGTGAACGATTTCAGCAGATCGGTCAGCGCGAAACTCGCGGTGCCGGCGTGTCCCGTCAGGCTGATGGTCGGCAACTGGGCGAGCTTCGCCTGGCCGACGAGGTTGTAGGCTTCCAGTACCCTGAACTCGGCGGCCACCACGTCGGGACGCCGCGCGAGCAGTTGCGACGGCAAGCCATCGGGCACATCCGGCAGTTGCACGCGCTCCTGCAAATGGCCTTGCGGCAGTTGAAACTCGCCCGCCGGTACGCCGATCAGCGTGCAGAGCGCGTTATTGGCAAGCGCACGCGAGCGGCGCAGCTCGAGCAACTGGTTGGTCAGGCGATTGATTTCCGCCTGCTGGCGCAGCACCTGGGTTTGCGGCACGAGACCGCTGCGGCGTTGGCCGTCGTAGATCGTGAGGATCTGCCGGTTGGTGTCGAGTGTTTTCTGCTGCTGCTCGATCTGGTCGTCGAATTGCAGAATCTGGAAGTACGTGCTGGAGACGTTCGCCACCAGTTCGAGATAGCCCGCGCGCCAATCCGCCTCGCTGGCGTGGAATTCGGCCTTTTGCGCCTGCACGCCTTTCTCGACTTTGCCCCAGATATCGATGTCCCAGTTCACCTGCGTCGCGACGTTGTACTGTTTGATGAAGGGCTGGCCCGTGGTCTTTTCGAAGTTGGCGCCAGCGCCGAGGTCCATGGTCGGCAACGCACCCGCTTTGGCTTCGCCGATCTGCGTGCTGGCGACGTCGATGCGCGCGGCGAGTACCTTGATGTCGAAGTTGCCCGCAATCGCTTTTGCGATCAGCGCGTCCAGATCCGGATCGTGGAAGCCCTTCCACCAATCAGGCTGGATGGTCGCGGCAGCCGACACGGGTGCGCCCTTGTGATCGGACCACGACGCTTTGGCGGGCGTGTCGGGGCGCTTGTAGTCAGGCATGCTGACGTCCACACACGCACACAGAGACAGCGCACATACCGCCGCCGCGCAAACGCCGCGCAGTGCCGCGCTCACGCGAGCGCGACCGCTCGCATGCGCCGGCTGACTTGCGCTGCGCTGCCGCGCGGGCGTCATGAACAGCAAGCGCTGACGGTCCGATGAATCAAGCAACGCTGACACGGTTATCTCCGATAACCCCCGCTTCGTCGCATGAAAAGAAGGCCCTTTCAGGTCGAGCATCTGCCGCGCGGCTTCATCATCAAAGCGGGCGGAAGTGTCGGCGCGGGGATCGGGCGGTGCGGCGAGGGGTGCGTGGAAAGGACGATTGGATAGAAATTTTTTTGAGTCGCCCGCCGTAGCGGGCAAGTTCCGCGGAGGCACGCGTGCCTCCGCGGCAGCGTGCGCCGTTCAGGACACGAAAATGTTGTTGCTCGAGCTCACATGCGGATCGATCGTGGTCGTGACGCCCGCAACGAACGCGTCGTTGTTGCCGTTCGCGCTCTGGATATTCATCGCCGTGTTGATCATCTGGGTGGCGTCGACCTTCTTGCTGTTGTTCGGCGCATAGACCGGCATGTAGTTGTAGTACGAGCTCGACGGATAGCCGTAGCCATAGCCGCCGCGCACGGCGCTCATGGCCTTGCTGTCGAGTTGTTCGGTGATGGACAGGTCTTTGATCATCAGCGTGTTCATGGTAACTCTCCTGGGAAGGGAAACTGCGCGGTCTTGCGCGTGGGTTCGAGCAACTTGTCTGCTCGGGCGTCACTCATGCATGGGCCGTGCCAGCATGACCTTCCGATCCTGAGGAATCCGATGAACTCAGATATTTAAGGGGCTGCGAGGATGAGCCATCAACCGGCCCGCAACGAAATCGACCAGTTGGCGTCTGAGGGATGGTGGATCGCAGCCAACAGCGCGCTTTAATTTGTTGGCTGCGTCGTGACACCGTGCCGGGCCGGATCTCACCGCGCGATGACCGTGATCTTCTTCGAGTACACCGGCGGGTTGTGGGGGATGTGCATGTCATCGCCCAACAGTAGCTGCAACGTGTGTTTGCCCGGCGGCAGTTGAATCATCGTTTCCGTTTCGCCCGCGCCGAAATGCAAATGGTTGCGGTCCGATGGAATCTCCTGGTCCATCGGCGGCAGATCGGTATCGATCAGAAGATGATGGTGGCCGGTATTGGGGTACTTGACGCCTTTGGGCGCGACACCCATGAAGCGCAAGCCGAACCATACGCGGAAGGGTTTGTTGGCGGGCACGACCTGGCCATCGTTCGGATAGCCGATATAAACATGCGCATCGGGCGGCGCCGGTGTGGTGCCGGCCACGGCGAAACCCGGCGCGGCCAATACCGCCGACGTCACGAGCGCCGCGACCGCAATGAGCTTGTACATGAGGTCTCTCCGTCCTGACTGACACGCGTTACTCGAACGAATCGGGCTCGTGTTATTGCACGGTGATGGTGATCTTTTTCGAATACACGGGCGGCACGTGCGGCACGTGATTGTGGTCACCGAGAATCAGCTGCAAGGTGTGCTTGCCCGGCGGCAACTCGATACGCGCGTCCGTTTCACCCGCGCCGAAGTGCAGGTGATTGCGATCCGATGGGATCTCCTGGTCGAGCGGCGGCAGGTCGGTGTCGATCAGCAGATGATGATGGCCGGTGTTCGGAAACACGATGCCCTTCGGGCACACGCCCATGTTGCGCAAGCCCATGCGCACCCACAGCTTGCCGCCGTGAATCACCGCGCCATCGGCCGGCCAGATGATGTACTCCTCGGCGCCGGGCGGCGCTGGCGTCTGCTCCGCCAGAGCGGAACCGGGCGGCATGACGCTGCCGAGCGCGACACAGAGCGCCGCGCATGCGGCCGCGCGCAACGCGCCAAAGCGCGCATTGACTCGATGAGGTCTGTCGAGGACAACGGGGACGAGATTTCTTCGCATAGCGCACTCTCCCGAAGATCGGTCACGGCCAACCCGGCTGCGCAAGGCAGGCCGAGCGTTCCGGCTCGATGTCGCTAACGTGGGTGACCGGTCAGCCACCTAGTTAAAACGACCGTGGCGCATTACTTTGTTAATGAGCTTAGGACGTAACTTGCCAAAAAGATACGCGACACTCGTTAACCGTAAGACGCATCAAGGACACGCGAACGTTGTGACATGCAAATCGCGTGCTATCGTTAATAAAGGGTTGCAAGCGGATGGTCGATAGCGGCATCGTTGCTTTGCCTGAAGTACTCCAGCGAACGCTGCGAGCAGCGCGGTCCTCGAATGCCTACGTTCTGTCCGGTACAAACAGGATATGAAGATGTGGCGAATATTCCTGCTGATGTGCGTGGCCGGAGCAATCGACGCGCAATGGGGCAGTGCCTGTGCGTCGACGCAACGTGAAGACGCGCTGCGGGGCGCGACGATTGCGAACATCGCAGCCAATGCGAGCGCGGTCACTGTGACGGCAGAGGCGGCGCCTGGGTTATTTACACCGATCGCGCCATACGCACCGAACGCGCCATTTGCGTCGTTCGCGCCATTTGCATCGTCAATCGGCGACGGAGACGCACGTTCTCCCCGCATTGCGCTCGTCATCGGCAACGGCGCGTATGGCGATCTCGCGGACCCGGTGCGGGACAACGCACCACGCGACGCGCAAGCGCTGCGCGACACGCTCCATGCGCTCGGCTTCGATGTCATCACGCGCACGAATGCGACGCCGCAGCAAATGCAGCAGGCGATCGGCGAATTCCGGCAGCGTCTGCGAGCAGGCGGCGTCGGTCTGTTTTATTTCGCCGGACATGGCATGCAGATCGGGCGGCGCACGCTGCTGATTCCCGCAGGACTCGACCCACGCTCGCCCGCGTCGCTGATCAATCAAGGCGTCGATTTGAATACCGTGCTGCAGGCGATGCATGCGCCGCGCGCAGGTCGCCTCAATCTCGTGATTCTCGATACGTGCCTGAACAATCCGTTCTCGCCCAACGCGACAGGCACCACGCCCGCGTTGCCCGCCGACACCGTGATCGCATATGCAACCGCGCCCGGTGGCTTCGCTGCGGACGCGACACGGCACGGCGTTTATACGGAGGCACTGCTGCGCGCGCTGAACGGCGCTGCGGCGCCCACCCTCGCCGATCTGTTTCAACGCGTCGCGGCGCAGGTTCGCGATGCGACCCACGATGCGCAGAAGCCGTGGCTCGCGGCAGCGCTTCCTTCGTCCGTCGACCTGAGCGCAACCGCTCATCGCAACGCCAACGCGTCTCACGCGTTAGCCGTTCGCGACGATCCGGTAGTGATGCTGCGCAGCAGAGGCATTCTGCCGAAAGACAGCAGCGAGCAATACGAAATCACGTTCTGGAATTCGATCAAGGACAGCAACTATCCGGCCGATTACGAGGCCTATTTGAAGGCCTATCCGAACGGCCGCTTTGCCACGCTCGCGCATGCGCGCATCGATCGTCTGCGCGCGGCGGCGGCAACACCGAGTGCGCCAGCGGTTGCGGCACCTGCATCGCCAGCGCCACCCGCGGTTGCACCCGCACCGCAAGCCGCACGGCCCATCGCGCCGGCTACGCCCCCCGCGCAAGAGCACCCACGCGCGACACCCGCACCATCGCCCGCACCATCGCCCGCAGCCACCGCGCCGGCTGCGCCCGCCGCGACAGCGGTCGCGCAAAAGCCCAACGCGCACGCGCCCAGCGCCAGTGAGAGTCGCGATTGCGCGACCTGCCCGATCATGATCGCCGTACCCGCGGGCTCGTTCGCGATGGGCAGCAGTACCGACGATCCATCCGAAAAGCCGGTCCATCACGTGAGCATCGGCGCGCCGTTCGCGATCGGCAAATACGCGGTAACGGTCGAGCAATGGAATGCGTGTGTCGCCGCCAATGCGTGTCAGAAGCTCACGCCTGAAAGCAACGCCAACAAGGCGGCGCCCGCACGCGATCTGAGTTGGGACGATGCGCAGCAGTACGTGAAATGGCTCGCCAGAATCACGGGCAAACCATACCGCCTGCCCACCGAAGCGGAATGGGAATACGCGGACCGAGGCGGCACCACGACCGCTTACTGGTGGGGTGACCAGATGCGCAAGGGCAACGCCAATTGCAAGGACTGCGGCGATCCGTGGCACAAGGAAGGACCGGAGAACGCCGGATCGTTCGCCCCGAATCCACTCGGGCTGTACGACATGAACGGCAGCGTCTGGGAATGGACCGCCGACTGCTGGCACAACACCTACCAGAGCGCCCCCGTCGACGGCCACGCGTGGGACAGCCCCGGCTGCGAAATGCGCGTGATTCGCGGCGGTTCATGGCGCGAAGGCGCAGGCTACATGCTCACCGCCACGCGCTTCAAGTACAGCGCGGGCGTGCGTCAATCGCAGAATGGCTTGCGGGTCGTCAAGGATGTCCGCTGACACGTGATGCGCGCGGTTCGCCGCGTGTTCGCGAGCAGCGCACGCAACACGCGATGCGCTCGCGCACCGGGTGCGTTCAAGGCGTGCGCGGCTTCGTCGTGATTGGTGCGAAGTCGGCGACGATGCGATCCTGGCCGTATTTGCCGCCGATCTGCGTGAGCCGCGTGTCGAGCGCGCGCAGATAGTCGGCGCGCGATTCGCTTTCCGGACGCGGCTTGTCGAACAGCGGCACCGGCGTAATCATCAGCACCAGCATCTCCGATCCGAACGGCTTCGAGACAATCCAGTCACCAGCGCCGCCGATGGTCGCCGCATAGTGCGGCGGCGCCTGATTGTCCTTCGCGCGTGGACTCGGCACCATGTGCACGACACTGCCGTCGAGCTGGTAGTAGTCGAGATTCACGTACGAGTCGAAGCCCGGCGTGGTGACGTCGACCACCAACGGATCGCCGTCGCGCAACTGGCCGCCTGGCGGCCGCACGTGCAATGCCGCCACGCGACCGGCTTGCCAGTTGCGAACCCAATGTGGCGCGAGCGTCTTGACGGCATCGCACTTGTCGTCGGCGAGCGGCTCGACTTCGAGCGTCAGCGTATCGACGCCTGGCAACGCCGCCAGCGTTTCCTTCAGGCGCCCCGCGCCATAGCGCTGCGAGACGAAGCCACGCACCGTCAGCGCATGATCCTGCACGGTGGCGGATAGCGCCGAGCATGGCACCTGGGCCAGCACGGGTGTGATGGCGGCCAGGGTCAGTGCGGGTTTCGGTTCGGGTTTCGGTTCGGGTTTCGCTGTGGCTGGCGCTGCAGCTGGTGGTGCGGCCGGCAGCGTTGCAATGGGCGTGGTTGGCGTGGCAATCGAGGTGGCCGGCGCCGTGCCGTTCGTCGCGGCAGCAGACGCCGGACCCGGCGCGGCAGATTGCGCCACGGTCGGCGGCACGACCGCCACCGCCTTCTCCTGCGCCGCCCCCGCCTGTTCCGCCGGCGCCTGCGAAGCACCAACATTCGCCGGTGCCCCGCCCTCCTGACTCGGCCCCGAGCGCAGTGCAAACACACCGACCGCCGCCGCGCACACCACGGCGAAACTCGCGAGGCCCATCTTCGCCAACTTGCCCGACTTTTCCGCACGCGCTTCGTTGTCGAACTCGGCGATGAAGCGCACCACGCTCGGCATGCGGGTGTTTCGATCGAACGACAGCGCGGCACGCAACGCGCGCCACTGGCGCGCATCGAGGTTGGGCGGCCGCTGCGGCTTGAAATCGGCGTTGCGCGCCTGGGTCGCCGACAGGCGGTCGAACGGATGGTGTCCGGTCAGCAACTCGTAGGTGATGCAGCCGAGCGCGTAGATATCGTCGCGCGGGTCCGGCTCGCGATGCTCGATCATCTCCGGACTCGCGTACGCGGGCGTCAATGCACCGAGGCTGCCCGGATCGAACACCGTCGCATCGCTCTCTTCCTCCGGGCGCTGGAACACGCGGGCAATGCCGAAGTCGATCACCTTCACTTCGGCGTTGGTCGTCAGAAACACGTTGGCGGGTTTGAAATCGCAATGGACGAAGCCACGCTCATGCGCGTAGGCCAGCGCCGCGCACATGCCGCGCACGATCGGCAACGCGGCGCGCACCGGCATGCCCTGATAGCCCGGCGTGCGCAGCAACTGGCTGAGCGGTTTGCCGCTCAGGTACTCCATCGTCAGATAGACGATCGGCCCGTCGCGGTCGAAGTCGTACACCGTGATGATGTTGCGATGGGCTAGCACTTGCGCCTTGCGCGCTTCACGCTGCAACGCGACGAGCGAATTCGGATTGCCGCGAAACTGGACGTTGAGCACCTTGATCGCGAGATACGGTTTGCGATCGGACGCCTCGAGCTTGCGCAGATCGAGCGCCTTGTACACCGTGCCCATCCCGCCGATGCCCAGACATTCCTCGAGCACGAAGCGGTTATTCAGCGTATCGCCAGTGCCTTTGATCTGGTCGTGTCCGGCGGCATTCTGCGCGTTGGCGCCATCGCCCGTGCCGCCCGCGCTGCCCGCACTGCCCGCGCTCGTGGAGCGCACCGATGGAATCTCCACCGTGGTCTGAATGCCGGTTTCTTCGCCGCCCGCGGGCACATTCGAAATGCGCAGTTGCTCGATGCGTCGCCGCACTTCCACGTAGAGATCGTCGGGTAAAGGCGCCTGGCGATGCGCGGCGCCAAGCATCTCCAGCAGCTGCGTGGGACCGAGTCCTTCGGTCGTCAACGTGCTGTCGAGTTGAGCGACGAACTCGTCACGGGACAGCTCGCCGTTCTGGAAGTCGTGAATCACACGCGCAAGGCTAGCCATTTGTGCGAAGTGCCGCCGCTGCCGTTGGGCCGGATCGCATGCGACCGAGGCCACGCGGGCCGATAGAAAACCTGTCGTAACCGGTTACATGTGCCGCTTCGATACTAGCTGCCGGGCCGCGCTTTCGTAAACCAGGATTGGCCCGCGCCATGCATGGCGTACGCGCCGCGGCGGTGTCGCACGGCGTCCAACAGCATGCGGCCGGGTGTCGGAGTTGCGCCACCGGTCGGGCATCCGCACGAACGGCCAGCGCGCCGTCTGCATCTCGTCTGTGAAACGCGCAAGCCTTGTGCAGAAGGCATCCGCCAACTTTGTCAGGACCCTTGAATATAGCTGGCACAGCCCGTGCATTAGTGACACCCGAGCAGACAAGTTGCTCGAACCCAGTCGCAAGACCGCGATATTTTCTTCCAGGAGACTTACCATGAACACGCTGATGATCAAAGACCTGTCCATCACCGAACAACTCGACAGCAAGGCCATGAGCGCCGTGCGCGGCGGCTATGGCTACGGCTATCCGTCGAGCTCGTACTACAACTTCAGCCCGGTCTACGCGCCGAACAACAGCAAGAAGGTCGACGCGACGCAACTGATCAGCAACGAACTGAACATCCAGAACGCCAACGGCAACAACGTCGCGTTCGCCGCCGGTATCACGTCGACGGTCGATCCCTACGTCACGTCGAGCAACAACATCCACGTGTAAAGCACGACGAAGCGAAGCGGCCGTGCCTGCGGACCGCTTCGCCTCGCGCCGATCACGCCCGTCTTCCGCGCACCTTTGGAGAATCACCATGTCATCCCTCATGATTCGCGATCTGTCCAGTACTCGCGAGCTCGACCGCCGCGCAATGTCGGCGGTGGCCGGCGGCACCGGCAGCAGTGTGCCCGGCCTGCCGTCCGCGGCCGGCCTCGGCAGCTTCGCCAACGTCAACGTCTCGATCAACCAGAACCTCACCCAGATTCAGACTGTCAACGTCGCCGCGCTCAACGACATTGGCGTGATCGGCACGAACATCCGGCCGTTGCATCTGGACGTCAGCCCGATGCTTACGGGCGCCAACTACGCCTACGTGTGAGCGCAAGCAGCAGTGAAGGAACGGGGGTTCTTCTACTGCCGCCTCGACATCACCAACAGGCAAGCCGCCAACAGATTTCCTATACTGATAGTGCGACGAGACCACTGCACACGGAACGCGAACGACACACACGAGCGGCGGCCGGACCAGTTCACTGGCCGGCCGCCCGATTTCTTTTCTGGGGCCGCCATGGCAAAACTGATCATCAAGGATCTGGCCGACAGCGTCGAACTGGACCGTCAGGCGATGGCCGCCGTTGTCGGTGGCGCGCGTGTCGGCGCGAGATCGAGCATGGCCGCGCCGCTGGTGCCGACGACACAGCGCGTGGTCGACTATCCGCCCGGCTTTCCGGGCGCGCATCGGAACATCATTGACGCCGCCATCCCGCGCAACAGGCAGCGCGGCTAGATTCGACTCCGGCGATTCACTGCAACGGCACGCGCCACCCGCGCGTGCCGTTTTTGCTTGCCTAGTGGCCCGTTTAATGGCCCGTTTAATGGCTTGCTTAGTGGCTTGCCTTGTCTGGATTCGCGTGGCCACCCGCGCCGGATTTTCCTCACGAGTCTCGCGCCCATTGGCATAGCCCTTGCAAAAACGGGGCTGAGCACCGCACCGTGCTCTCCCGCCCACTTCAAGGCGTAACGCCATGGAATCCACTGTCATTATCAAAGACCTGCCGCGTCGCGCGGATCACGCACATGAGAAGTGACGCTCACCGCCGAACAGATGAAGACGCTGCGCGGTGACCGCTCCGTGGTCGTCACCGTGGACAATGGCGCCGTGGGCCACGTCGACGACTGGGAGATCAACACCGCCATCTTCGAAGGCCGCATTGGTGGGACCTACTTATAGAACGCGCGAGCAGTTCGCAATTGGAAACGCGGCACCCCTGGGACGTTTATACGGCAGCGGGTGCCGGTTCGATTAACCCGGTGAATTTGCGCACGCGGCGACGCCGGCCACCTCGCGCTCACCTATGATGCTTAAGGCGCCACGTGGTTTTTTGCCAGCCGTCCGCCGATGGCACACGTCATCCGGACGACTCGATGGCGCGGCCGTGTGCACGGCGCGCAATTCGACGCGCCGCGCACGACGAACGACGATCGCGGCGCGCCACGAGCCGGTGTCGTCGAATCCGATTGGAGACGCGCAATGAAATTTATCGTGCAATGGACCGGTCTGCCGACCGCCGAGAATGCCGTCATCGAACGCTTCATGAAAACGGGCGGCCAGACGCCGGAGGGTGTCAAACTGCTGGGCCGCTGGCACGCGATCGGCGGCTTGCATGGAGTGGCCATCGTCGAGACCGACGACACGGACAGCATCGCGGCAATGGCGCTGCAATGGGGCGACCTGCTAACGGTGAGCATTTTCCCGGCGATGACTGACGAACAGCTGGGCGCAGCGCTCGGCAAACATCAGGCGTCGCGCCAGTGAGACTGTCATGAGCGCCGGTGTCGTCACGCCGCGTTCGGGCCGACCCGGCGGACAACTGCTGCCGTTTCGCGAATCGCTGCTGGCCATGCTCGGCATCGCGTGCGCCGCGATGCTGGTGGCGCTGGATCAGACTATCGTCGGCACGGCGTTGCCGCGTATCGTGGCCGAGCTGAGGGGCTTCGATCTGTACGCGTGGGTCGCGACGTCGTACATGCTCGCCTCGGTAATCACGATTCCGATCTTCGGGCGGCTCGGCGATCTGTTCGGCCGCAAGCCGTTCCTGATCGCGGCGATCCTGTTGTTTACCGGCGCGTCGCTGCTGTGCGGACTCGCCAGCAACATGCTGACACTGGTGATTTCACGCGGCCTGCAAGGGATCGGCGGCGGCATTCTGATCGGCACGGTGTTCGCCACCGTCGCCGACCTGTTCCCCAATCCGAAACTGCGCTTGCGCTGGCTGGTGTTCATCACAGCCACGTTCGGTATCGCCAATATGTTTGGACCGACGCTCGGCGGTCTGCTGACGCAGTACGGCGGCTGGCGGCTGGTATTTTTCGTCAACCTGCCGGTCGGCATCGCTTCCCTGCTGTTCGTGCTGCGCTTTCTGCCGCCGCTGCGTCACCTGCGGCGCAAGGGACCGGTGCGGCTCGACTGGCTCGGCGCGGCCGTGCTCGCATTCACATTCGGCACGGTGCAGGTCCTGATCGAATTGCTCCCAAGGCGCGGCGTCGATCCGGCCACCATTGCGCTCGCGCTGGTGGTGCTCACTTGCGCATTGATACTGTGGCTATGGGAGGCGCGCGTCGGCGATCCGATCGTACCGGTCGACATGCTGCTGGACCGCAAGCTCGCCGCGCTCTTCGCGATGTCGCTGCTCGGCGGCTTCGCGCTGTTCTCGCTGGTGTTCTACGTGCCACTGCTGTTCCAGGGCGGCTACGCGATGTCCGCGCACGACTCGGGCATGCTGATCACGCCGCTGCTGCTCGGCACGACCGTCGGCAGCGTGCTCAACAATCGTATCGTCACGCGCATCCGGCGCGCGAACGGCATCATGTATGTCGGCTTCGCGCTGTCCGCTCTCGCGTGTCTCAGCGTGGTCGTGCTGCGGGGTACGGAGCCGCATCTGGTGTGGATGTCTTGCATGGCGATGAGCGGACTCGGGCTCGGCCTGGTCGCCACCAGTCTGACGGTCTGTTCGCAGCAGATCGTCGCACGCGATCACGTCGGCGCGGCCACCGCGCTGCTCCAATCGCTGCGCACGTTCGGCGGCATGCTCGGCACCGCGATGACCGGCGCGCTGCTCGGCCATCTCTACTCGCGCGGCGTGCATCGTTCGCTCGATTCGTATCAGGCGACGCAGTGGTTCAAATCCTTCGCCAGTCCCGCACTGCTGGTGGACCGCGCAGAACAGGCCGCGCTGATCAACCGGCTGGTGAGCGCGGGCCATGCCGGCGACGCCATGATGAATTCCGCACGCGAAGCCCTCGTGCAGTCGATCCACATCGGCATCCTGGTCGCGGGCGCCGCCGCGCTGGTCGGGCTGTGCCTCGCGTGGTTCGTGCCGCCCGTGCGGATCACCTATCCGGACACCGAGGCCCCGGTGGACGAACCGGCGCCGGCCGAGCCGCTCCCGCCGCGGCGCGGCGCGCTGTAGGCGCCCTGCCACCGCGGGTCGCAAGTTCTTCATTGCGGTCTGGATTAACCACGATTAACCGCAATTAACCGCGAAAAGCGCGACGCGATGCGTGACGTCAAGGCGGTTTAGTCCGCCATCGTGTTGCCGGGAATCAGCCTTGAGCTAAGGGCAACGGCGCTGTGATCTCGTCGGGCACGCAGCATGCTCGACCACCATCGCATTCGAACTCGTATAAAAGGAGATCACCATGCCTTACCTTCTCGGTTGGTTGCTTGGCGTTCCATTGATCGTGCTGATTATCCTGTACCTCATTTTTCACTAACCCGACGCCGCATACGCGGTACACCTGACAGCCGTCCGGGCGCCACACGCACTCGAGCGCGGCTGTGGGAAAGGCGGCGCTCATTGTTGGGCGTCGCCTTTCGCGCGTGGGCGAACGGTCCGCCTCGACCCATTGGCGTACGCGCCTTTTCCGCTTGCACTGCCGAAAATAGCAGGTAAAACTAATTGCAGCAGTCTGCAAATTTGCCATATCTGCACACGTGCGCACTCACCGCGTACGCGCAAGGAGGGACCGATGGCAAACAACGAGTACACACTGTCGCATCGGGATGTGGTGAAGGCCATCATCATTGATCAGAATATTCACGAGGGTTTCTGGACGCTCAATGTCAACTTCAACGTTGCCGCCAGCCATGGCCCGCAACTACCCGATCCCTGCCTCGCGGTGACGATCACAGGCATCGGCATCATGCGCGCGGCGGCGGCCGATCCGTTTGCCATCGACGCCGCGCTCGTCAATCCGATGGAGCCAAGACGTGTGGAAGGAACGGTGCAGATCGCAGCCGCTGTCAACGGTACGCGCGAGAGCGGCATGCAATTTTGCCGCGACGTGTATCGCAATGTCGCTGTACAGAGTGCGATTCGCCCGCCGACAAAACCCGGCTGATACGGCAGGACGCGCCGGGTTCAGCGAGTGATGCGGCGCTTTACCGTGCAGCCCGTGCCGCCACAATGATCGCATCGGCGACGGCCCGAGGCTGACTGATCATCGCCACGTGGCTCGCATTGACCCGCGTCACCTTCGCATCGATGGTTTGAGCCATCGACTGCTGCAAATGCGGATCGATCAGCTCGACAGGATTGAAACGACATTGGATGGGCCGACCGTCCGCGTGAAAGCACACGGACGGCCAGTGCGTTACTCCGATTACGAGTGCGCATAGATCGAGCCGAGGCCGATCACCTCCGTGCCGCTCGTCGATGCGTGATTCATCGGCGAGCGCGACCCCGAGGCCGAGCTGTGTTTCGCAACTCCGCCATATGCCGCGGCAGCCGAGCCGTTATCGGCATGGATGCGCGCCTCGGCGGCCTGGATGTTCTGCGGGTACTGCGTGTTGTCGCTCGATGGGTTGTAACCAGCCCTCTGCAACTGCACCAGTTCCGCGCGCACGTCGGCGCGACTCAGCGCAGTTTGAGACTGCGCGAACGAAACGACGGGAACCGAAACAAGCGCGGCAACGATCAGTGATTGAACGAGTTTCATGAGTTTTCTCCAGATAGCAAAGCATTCAAAGGTCAAGGGCTAAGGTGAAGCACGAGACAGTGAAAGCAAGTAACCCGTCGTGTCCACCTGATTCAAACGCACTGTTGTGAATCAACCTTGCGTGAAGCTATTTGAACTCGCCGACGTATCTGGAATGTTTTCGTGAGGCCCGTTATTGCAAGCTTGTTTGTCTGGGTACGACGTCGATACATTGCGATACAAAAAAAGCCGCTCCGAACAAATTCGCAGCGGCTGTTTGGCGGGCGACGCGCAATGAGTGCCAGCTTTCACAGCGTGCCTTGCGCGGCCGATTGTGTCGCAATGTATCTGGACGCTGCGTGTACACAAAACATTGCATCCGCACGCCACTGCCGACATAAGCCAGATACGTGCGGACGTTCCAATACAGCCATACCAGTCAACGGAACGTCCATCATGCACAGCACCTTTGAAACACCACTCGCCTTGCTGGCCGGGCTTCTCACCATTGCGTCGCCGTGCATTCTGCCGGTCATGCCGATTCTGCTCGGCACGTCGGTCGAACGGCCTGGCCGCTCGCGACCGTTGTTCATTGTCGCCGGCTTCATTCTGACTTTCGCGACTTTCGCGATGCTGTTGGGCGCGGTATCCAGCACAGTGCACGTCGCACAACAGGTACTGCGCAATACAGGCATCGCGCTGCTCGCGCTATCCGGCCTGTTGCGTTTGTGGCCACGCCCGTATGACTGGCTGGTCGCGCAACTACAGGAACCGCTGGCGCGCATCGGCGCGGCCATTACACCGGGCGTACAGCGGGGCGTGCAGCCGGGCAGCGGCAATGCCGGCGGCTTCGTGCTCGGCATGTCGCTGGGCGCCGTCTGGACACCGTGTGCCGGGCCCGTGCTGGCTTCGATCCTCGTGCTGGTGGTCAAGGCGCAAGACCTCGGATGGTCGGCGCTGCTGCTTACCTTGTACGCGATCGGCGCCGCTATTCCGATGCTCGCGATCATCTACGGCGGGCATTACGTGACGCAACGCGTGCGCGTCGTGGCACGTCATGCCCATCTTCTGCAACAGGTGTTTGGCGTACTGGTGATGCTGACCGCACTCGCCATCTATCTGCAATACGACGTTCTGGTCTACGCCAGGATCGCCGCCCTTTTTCCCGCTCTGAAAGGACTCTGACATGCTCTCCCAACTCAAGACTCTCGCTATTGTCGCCACATTCGCCGCCACGACGGCGACCGCCGCCACCGCAATTGCGGCGCCGCTGAAAAACGGGCCGCCCGCGCCGGAATTCACCGGTATTACGAAGTGGCTCAATAGCGAGCCGATCACGCTACAACAATTGCGCGGCAAAGTGGTACTGGTCGATTTCTGGACTTATACCTGTATCAATTGCGTGAACACGCTGCCGTACGTGAAAGCCTGGAACCAGAAATACAAGGATCAAGGACTCACGGTGATTGGCGTGCACACACCGGAGTATCCGTTCGAGCGCAATACCGACAACGTCAAGACCGCGATCAAGCGCTTCGGTATCAGTTATCCGGTGGCGCAGGACAATCAATACGCGACGTGGAGTGCCTATAACAACCAGTACTGGCCGGCGTTCTATCTGATCGACAAGAAAGGACAGATTGTCTATACGCACTTCGGCGAAGGCGACTACGCGCAGACGGAAGCGAAGATTCAAGCCCTGCTCGCGCAAAAGGATTGATGCTGGCTTACTGCGGAACGTCCGAACGGGCCGTGGCGATGCACGACATCGTCACGGCCCGTCTTGCTGTATGGCCTCACCCGCGCGCTTCACATGGATCTGGTTGAGCATCTGAAAGATGCAGACCATCGACACCGTGACATTGTCGTGTGCATAAGCGACACTCGGTATTCCCAACGCTTGAGGAGAAAACGCAGGTGGATGCAACATATCGAAAGACCGAAACGACCTTGCGCACCGATCCGGATTTTTTCAGGCTACTGTCGAACAGCTATTCACGTCTGCTCGGCAAGCCGCTCGTACCCGAGCACGTGCCGATTGAAGACGCGCCACGCTGGCTTTACGAAAGCGCGCCATTCGGTCTGCTCGCGCACAACACGGCGGCGGACCCGGTCTTTGTGTACGGCAACCTGATGGCGCAGAAATTGTTCGAATACGACTGGGACGAACTGACAGCGCTGCCGTCGAGATTGTCCGCCGAAGCGCCCGATCGCAATGAGCGTCAAACCTTCCTGGAACAGGTGGAGCGTGACGGGTATGTCGCTGCATACCGCGGCATGCGGGTAACCCGATCGGGCAGGCGCTTCTGGATCGACAACGTGGTGGTCTGGCAATTGCACGATGACGCCGGCGTGCATCGGGGTCAGGCGGCGCTCATTCCGTCCACGTCGGGTGAATGAATTGCGGTGCGCATAGGTATGCCGCGCCTGCCTAGACTACGAACGCTCGCAGACAAATTGCCCGGTGCGTTCGCGCAGATGCTCGGTATTGATATGGCCGGCATCGCGCAGCCCACGAGATCCCGTCTGTGCGTCGCATCTCAACGCAGCAGCGTCGCGCATAGCGCCAAGCCGGTCACGTAAGTCCCGAGTCCACCGACAAACCGGAAAGGGTTCGGTTTGGCCATCGTTGGCCATGCGATCAGCCCGATGACGAGCAAACAGCGGCACACGGTTGCGGCGACGATCAGCGAGACTGTTGCTGCCGAAGGCGATCGTGCACCAAGATAGAGAAACAGCAACGCAAGGAACGGCGCGTATTCGGCCGTGTTGGCATGAGCCCGGATGAACTTGTGTAACCGGTTCGCGGGGTCCGGCTCGCAGCCTGAGACGGCACCCTCGCGAAAACGCATTGCCGAGACGGACAATCCGAGGCCGAAAAGTAGCAGCCCTAGAACTACCACGCATGCAAGAGCAACCCTGTCCATTTGAACCAGCCTCCCTGGCATTGAATCAACGAACGCCGGCTTGCGTCGGTAAGGCTAGCATAACGGTTCCCTCGGTTACGATGCGCCGGTTTCTAGCGAATAGTCTCCTCGAGAAGTGAGTGTGCAGGGATTTTCGTCAAGACGACAGATTACAGGCGTACGACATCGATCACCGCTTCGGCAAATGCCTTCGGCGCTTCCTGCGGCAGGTTGTGCCCGATGCCGCCGCCGATGTCCCGGTGCTGATACCTGCCCGTAAACTTCTTCGCATACGCTGCCGGATCGGGATGCGCCGCGCCGTTTGCATCGCCTTCCATTGTGATGGTCGGCACCGAAATCGTCGGCGCCATCGCGAGACGCTTTTCGATCTCGTCATATTGGGGCTCGCCGTTGGCCAGACCCAAACGCCACCGATAGTTGTGAATCACCACCGCGACGTGATCCGGATTCCTGAACGACTCCGCTGTGCGCTCGTAAGTCGCGTCGTCGAAATTCCATTTCGGCGAGGCGGTGTGCCAGATCAGCTTGTTGAAGTCGTGGCGGTTCGCATCGTAGCCCGCATAGCCGCGCTCGGTAGCGAAATAGAACTGATACCACCACGTCAGTTCCGCTTTCGGCGGCAGCGGCGCGCGGTTCGCT
The DNA here is from genome assembly GCF_900019265.1 of Paraburkholderia ribeironis. GTDB lineage: Bacteria > Pseudomonadota > Gammaproteobacteria > Burkholderiales > Burkholderiaceae > Paraburkholderia > Paraburkholderia ribeironis. The sequence goes on along the minus strand of NZ_CYGX02000005.1, from coordinate 224,529 downwards.
TCCTGACTGCCGATCAGATAGCCGCTCACCGACACCATCGCCTTGCATCGCTCGGGCCATAGCGCTGCAATGATATTCACCGTGCGTGCGCCCCAGTCGAACCCGCCAAGCACCGCCTTGTCAATTTTCAGCGCGTCCATCAGCGCGATGATGTCCACCGCGACGACCGCCTGCTGACCATTGCGAGGCGTATCCGCGGACAGGAAGCGCGTCGGACCATAGCCGCGCAGGTACGGTACGATCACCCGGTAACCGGCCGCGACCAGCAACGGCGTAACCTCAGCGAAGCTGTAAATGTCGTACGGCCAGCCGTGCAGCAAAATCACCACCGGCCCATTGCGCGGGCCCGCTTCCGCATAACTGATACTAAGTGTTCCCGCATTGACCTGGCGAATGTTCTCGAACGATGCAACGCGCGTTGCCGTCTTCGTATTGCCTGCCGTTTCGCCGGACTGCGCGTGCGCGAGTCCGCTCAATCCCAAATCCAGCAAACTGATTCCCGCAACGGCTGTCCCCAGCAAACGACGACGACGCGTATTGATCTGATCCGACATGGCTATTCTCCTTGTCTATGGATATTTATACGGCATTCGCATAAGAGAAAAAGAGGGCTTTTCATACGCATCCTGCATTGCGCACCGCGGCCACTGCCGCGGTGCGCATCGGTAGAGTCGCACGGCACCGTGAACGGCGCAACCACTGACTCACGGCTTCGCGTAGATCGGACCGAGGCCGCTCACGTCCGCTTGCGCGTCGTGCGATCCCCATGCCGAGGTGTCGGCAGTCGAAGCGCCATATGACGACGCCGACAGGCTCTTTCGCGCATTCAGGCGTGCTTGCGCCGCTTCGATATTCTTTGGGTATTGCGCCTGATCGCTGGCGGGGTTGTAGCCAGCGTTTTGCAGTTCGACCAGTTGCGCGCGGACCTCGGCGCGAGTCAGCGGCTGGTTCGACTGTGCGAACGACAAAGCCGGGATAGCGAGAACAGCAGCGACGACGAGCGATTGAACGAGTTTCATGATTGCCACCTCAAAAGAGAATGTGATTTCCGCAAATCCTGTTTGCGTTTCAGTCTGCGAGCCAGCTCATCTGGCTTGAAAGAATTAGACCGCGCTGACGTATCTGGCTTGTGTCCGCGAACGCTGGCTATGCAATGTTATGTATCAGCCGATCGCGCAGATACACTGCGATACAAAACGGCGAGGCTGCGTCGGTTGCCGGGTGCTCGGGCCAGGACGTGTGCTCCCGAGCGCGATCGAGCGCGATCGAGCGCCTCGCGCATACGAGCACACGAGCACACGATCAAGTCACGCCGCTGCAATACTTGGGCTCCACACCGATGAAGTCGCTCCATGCTTCACTGACTCGCGCAGCACTGTTTCTCCGCACGCAAGTTGCGAGTACAGTGCGATAAGCGGACTTGCCGGATGCTGTCCCTGATTCAGCCTCGCATCGCCGTCCATCGACCTGCCGGAATACCATTACACGATGAACTTCACAGACTTCTCCTCGCCCGCTTTCTTCGCCGATCCCTATCCGCTTTATCAGCAGGTGCGCGACGCCGGTCCGTTGCTTCCCGTCGGCGCCAATGCGCGCGTCACGGGCCGCTTTGAGATCATCGATGCATTGCTGCGCGACCGGCGCATGGGCAAGACATATCTGCAAAGCGTGAGTGCGCGTTATGGCGACGAAGCAACCGGACAACCCGTTTTTCAGGCATTGCGTCGCACGTTTCTGATGATGAATCCGCCAACTCATACGCGGCTAAGAGCGCTGCTGATGAAGGCTTTCAATGCAAGGCAAATCGGCAAGTTGCGGGACATCGTGGTGGCGACGGCGCATGAGCTTGTCGAACGTATCGGCACAAAGGCTGAATTCGACCTGGTCAGTGAATACGCGTTGCCGCTGCCGATTGAAATCATTTGCCGTCTGCTGGATATTCCATCCGCGCACGGCACTGAACTCGGCGTTGCGGCGAGCCGTCTCGTGTCCGCGCTGGATCTCGCGCCGCTGGACGAGCACGCGCTCGGCGAGGCGAACGACGCAGCCCTGACACTCGAGCGGTATTTCCAGAAGGTCGTCAAGCAACGGCGGGGCATGCCAGGCGACGACCTCATCTCCGCGCTGGTGTGCGTCGAAGATGAAGGCGCGACACTGAGCGACGAGGAAATTGTCTCGAACGCGATATTGCTGTTTATCGCCGGCCATGAGACAACCTCGAACATGATCGGCAATGCGATGGTGGCCCTGTTCCGTCAACCCGCGCGTCTGGACCAGCTGAAACGCGATCCGGCCTTGATCCCCCAGGCGGTCGCGGAGTGCATGCGCTATGACAGCTCGGTGCAGATGGTGGTACGCACGGCGCTCGAAGACGTGGTGATCGGCGATGCCGCCTTGCCCGCCGGGACCATCGTGTTCATGTTGATCGGTGCGGCGAATCGCGATCCGGCGGTGTTCCCGAATCCCGATCAGCTCGACTTCAATCGCGGCAGCGGCACGCCGACCTTGTCGTTTGGCGGCGGCATTCACTATTGCCTCGGCGCGCGGCTTGCGCTGCTCGAAATGGAAGCGGCAATTACCAGCCTCGTTACGCGCTTCCCGGATATGCGGCCGATCAATCTCGATCAGTTGGCCTGGCATAGCCGCAACAACCTGCGCGGCGTGCAGTCGCTGAAGATGATCAGCGGCGCGGGCTAGTGCCTGGTATCGGCACGCGTATCGTCATGCCAAAGCTTGCAGCGTTCTACGAGAGCTGTCAGTTGACGGACGGGGCAACAAGACGATCTGGTATCGTAAGATTGCTCCGAGTCCTCATTACCGCAGGGCAGTCCTGACGAAAGAGACCTGACTGTGGCCAGACACGATCCAGCGCTTCATCGCATCCGGAAAGCCCCGATGACACGCAGGCGCCGGCGCCTTCTCATCGTCTGCTTGATCTTGCTGATGGCGGCTTTCGGCTGGGGGCTGGCGGACGCACTCAAGCCCGCGTTCCAGCGGACGATCGTCATCACGACAGGTGCGGACAATGGCATCTATCGAGGCTTTGCGAATCACTACGCTCCTGTCCTGAAGCGTGCAGGCATCACGCTCGATATCCGCAGTTCTTCCGGTTCGGTCGAAAATTATCAACGCCTGGCCAATCCGGACAGCGAATACGAAGTCGGCTTTATCCAGTCGGGCACCACGAATCCGAAAGACACCGATCAACTGCAGACCATCGCCGCCGTTTCATACGAACCGATCTGGGTGTTCTATCGTGGCGATACCGTCATCGACCAACTGGCGCAACTGCGCGGCAAGAAGATTGGCATAGGCGTTCCGGGTAGCGGGCTGCTTCATGTGTCGCTTGTCCTGCTGGGCTACAGCGGCATTACACGCGACAACACCACGCTGCTGGAAGTGGACGCCCTCAAAGCATATCAAGGTCTTGAAAACGGGCAACTGGATGCGGCTTTCTTTATTGGCAGACCCGACGCCGACACACAGAAAGCGCTACTGAAAAGCGATCTGAAGCTGATGAGTTTTGCGCAGGCCGATGCGCTGGTGCAAAAATTTCCGTCTCTGTCGAAGATCATTTTCCCGCGCGGTTCGAGCAGCATCGTCGACGATCTGCCGCGCACCGACGTCACCCTGCTGGCCGCCACGGCACTGCTCGTGTCCAAAGACAGCCTGCATCCGGCGCTGACCTATCTGCTGCTGGATGCGGCCAAAACGGTCCACGGCGGTGAAGACTACTTCACGCCACTTGGCACATTCCCCAACCTGAACACCGAAGAATTTCCTATTGCCGATGAGAGCGAGCGCTATTTCAAATCCGGTCGCCCCTTTCTGCAGCGCTATCTGCCATTCTGGCTGGCCAGTCTGATCGAAAGGCGATTTCTCATTCTGCTTCCCTTCATGGCACTGCTCATCGGATTACTGCAGGCATTGCCGCGCATGGTGGAGGCGCGCATAAAAAAACGCCTGGTGGTTTGGTACCGGGAAATCAAATCGCTGGAAGATGAAGTCTGGAGAAGTCCGCAACCGAGCGCGGATCAGATCGCGAATTGGCGCAATGAGATCGAGAGCATCGATGCGCATGTCAGCCAGATACGGATTCCACATCGCTACTTCGAGGATGTTTACTCCCTCAAGCAGGCGATCGGCGTTGTGAGGGACCGCATTTCGCAAGTGGCTGCGAAGGTTGGGGAGTAGTTCGACATGAAAAGGTCGTTGACCTGCACATGCGTCATACGAATGCGTCGGCCGTTCAAGCGGCGAATGAATTGCTACCGTTGATTCGTCGGTCATCGCCATTGTTCTCGCTGGCTCTACTCATTCATTGCGCAACGATTTCTGCGAGGCCGCCAACAGCGCGCCGGCCGCCAGCAACAACGCGGAATAAACCAACCCCCGCGCGAGCCCTGCGCCATCCGACACCCACCCAATCGCCATCGGTCCGACGATCTGCCCGAACGCAAATACGATCGTGAACGCGCTGATCCCTTTGGGCCAGTGACTCAGAGGCAAATTGTGACGCACGAACGCCGTGGTCGAAGCAACCGCCGACAGAAACGTCGCGCCGAATAGCATTCCGGAAGCGAACGCCACCCAAGCTTGCGTGAACAGCGCGGGCAGCAGCGTCGCCACCGCGAGCAATGCGTTGAGCACCGCGAGCGCCTGGCCGCCGCGCATGCGATCGAGCAGCCCGGACCAAACGCGCGCCGAGACCACCGTCGCCACGCCGAGCAACAGATAGAAGCCCGTGACGACCGCGGCGCTCATCCCCGCATTGCGCAGCAACGCAACGATGAACGTCATGTAGCCGATATAGCCGACGCCGAACAACCCGTAGCCCATTAGCGCGGCACTGAAACGCGGCCAATGCAGCGCGCCGGCTGCGCCATGACTTCGCGCCGACGATGCCGCGCTCGCATGCATGCTCTCGATCCTGCGTGCCGCGCCGATCGCAACCGCGGCGAACACTGCGCAAGCGGCAGCCAGCGCGAACCACGCGAATTGCCAGCCATGCGCGGCGTTGACGATCGTCAGCGGCACCAGCACCGACGACGCCACGATGCCCCACCCCGTGCCGCCGTAATACAGTCCAAGGACGAGCCCCGCGTCGTGTGGCCGCGCCGACGCGAGACGCGCGGCCAGTACACCGCCGCTAATGAAAATCGCCGCGCTGCTCGCGCCAGTGATCACGCGCAACGCGAGCAATGAATGCGTGTCGGCAAGCAGTCCGCTGCCGGCCATCAGCAGTGCGGTGGCTGCGCAACCGCCGCCGAACAACGCGCCGACCGACCAGCGGCGCGCGAGTCGCGGGAAAGCCAGCGCGCCGAGCAGATAGCCGAGTGCGTTGGCGGTATTCATCGCGCCGGCTTGAGCGAAGCTCCAGCCGAGGTCGAGTTTCATCGACGGCAACAGCAGCGCATACGCGAAGCGGGCAAGTCCCAGCGCGATGGCGCTGCCTAGCGAGAGCGCCGCGGCAAGCGTCAGGGTGGGCATGCGCTGTGCCGCTTCGGCAGGCGTGGAATTCGATGCGGTGTCAAGCGAGATGGGCGACATGGGCTGGCGTGAGTGGGCAAGAATGCTGCGAGCCTGCCGTGGTGAGGCAGATGAATGCGGCAAGTCGCCATCATAGCCGGAGGCGCCGGGCGCGGCTGACCGTTAGTTGCATTAGACAGTAGTGAAGTGTTTTCCAACGAGGCCTCTGGTGCATGGGTGGATTCAGAACTGTCCAGGGCTGCAAGGGTCGCCGTCACGCCCTTACCGAAGCGCAACGGCATGCCTGTCAGGAAGCGGTCAGTCCGTTCCGTATTTCGGCGAACGCGGACCATACAGCAGCCCGGCTGGCGCCCCTGCATGCAGCAGCCGGTTGCCCGTCAGTGCCGCCACGTCGTGGCTTTCGTCGGACAACGTATGCGCGATCTGTTTGACCGCGGCCTGTACCAGTGCACCAATGAGTCCGCCGCCAACGTTGACGTTCCCGCCGAGTTCCTTGCCTGTCGCTCGGCCGGTACCCTGCCACAGCACATCGCCCGTCTTCAGGTCGATCAGCTTCGCCGACGCAGCAACGACCGTCGTACTGTCGACAATCTGATAGACAGAACCATACTGGGTGACCTTCGCGTATAGCGCGGCATCAGCCCCAAATATTTCGCGCAGCTTTGCCGGTGGTGCCGACTGGATGTCGGCCGGTGCAGTCAGGCCGTTTTGCCTGAAGGTTTCGTCCATCACCGCAACGGGCACCACGTAGTAGCCTGCTTCTGCAAGCGGCATCGTCAGTTGCGACAGTAGTCCGTACGTCGCGTGCACGTCGGCCGTTTCGTTGACGGGCGGCAGGACGACAATCGAACGCGGCCGGCTGCTCCTGAAGGCGGTGTAGTCGACATGCTGCGGGTGTGCCGCGCAGGCGGCGAGCAGCGCGACAGTCGTTAGTGACGTCGTCAGTTTCAGGGAAAAGATCTTGAACATGGTTGCACGCTCACAGTCGTTTTGAGTTTTTCTTCATGAGGAAGTCCATGTAGGTGGACGACTCCGGGAACAGCTCCTTCTCGGCCTCAAATTCCTGCATCGCCTGCCCGATCCTGTCAACGCTCACATACAGCATCCCAAGCTGCGCATGGAAGCCGGGCGGCGGCATGTTGCCCTTTGCGCGAATCTGTTGGAGCGCCTTCTCCAGTGCGTCGATCTGCTCTTCGGGCGCCTTTTTCCCCTTGAAGTATTCGTACACCTGGGGCTGGTAGGCGTCCCACTGATAGAGGGTCGGCGGCTGCGTTGCCGCGCATCCGGCCAGCAATGCACTGGCCGTGAGAACCTGCACCAGCAGGCTCCCTTTGAGCTTGCCGTTTCGCTTCATCGTCCGACCGATCTCCCGTCTGATAACGTGTCTGTGCATGAGTTATTTCCCGAGCCTCAGTGCACCTGCATCAACCTGGGCGGCAAGCCGGTTCACTGCCTCCTGGATGGCGAGGGTCAGCACCTTGCCATTGAGCGTCGAGTCGTAACTCGCCGTACCGCCGAAGCCGATGACTTCGCGACTGGACAGACTGTATTCGCCCGCGCCCTGACTCGACAGGACAACTTCCGAGGTTGTGGTGTCGATGATGTTCAGGCTGACTTTCGCATACGCGACCTGGCTCTTGCCGTGACCAAGGATGCCGAACAGCTCGACATCGCCGACTTCCTTGCGACCGAATTCGGTTACATCGCCCGTCACAACATAGTTGGCGCCCTTCAGCGTCTGTGCTTTTTTCATGAAGGCAGCTTCCTGCCGGATCTCATCCAGGTTGTCCCGCTCCAGCACATTGAAGCGACCGCTTTCCTGCAGCGATGTCAGCAGGATCGTTTTGGCCTGGCCACCGAGGCGGTCGATGCCGTCGGTGAAAATGCCCCGCATGTAACTTGACCGGTTGTCGAACTTGCCCGCGGCGATTTCGACACGCCTGCCGGTATAGGGTGTCTGGGCACTACTGATCGCCGGAACAGGCAAGGGACGCGACGCCTCGGTCGCACAGCCCGCAAGAGCGGCAGCGATCAGCGTCGTAATCAGCAGCCTGGGTGTTTTCGATAACTTCAAGACTTCACCTCACTTTGAGAACAACAGGATTGGAAAACGTCAGCCAGCAACCATGAAATTCGACCTGTTGACGTAGCATTGTTTATAGCGTTAGTGAGTCCGTGCATTCGGGCCGAAATCCGGATTACCATTGATCTGCCCAGCTAATTGCGAACTGGTGATAACGGGCGAATTGTTGAGTATTGCGCCGTTTTTTGCACATCGAATTGCGAATACGTATTCAGAGAAACGCCCGCTCCCGAGGCTCTGTTGATATTGACTGCGGCAGGCCACTCGCAGTACTGATGACACCTGGCGCATGCACGCCAAAGGGGACGATCTGCGCGTCCGACATGACAGGTGCAAGCCCGAACAGTGCAAGCGCGGCAAAGACCACGTGACGCACTGCAAAGAGAGTAAAGGACTGGAGTGTGACCGATGGACCGGTTTGTCGATCATCCACATTGCCGTGTCCAACTGCGGTTTCTGCGACAGCAACGAGCATGCCCCGGAACCGGCTATAGACCAGCCGGAACGTATTCCTGTTCATTTTCTTTGTGTGTAACTTCTGACTTCGGGGAAAAATAACGCTAACAACGGCTATGGTTGGTCAAACAATGTTAATTCGATACCGAATAACAACGACCACATGAAAATCAGAATTGTCCTATTGAGATGCGAATAACATTTATGCTTTAAAAGGATAGACGCCGTTTCTGAGAGCCGCTGCATATACATGCGGGATTGGACCGCCTCTCTCGGTTACCACCAATAACTTAGGTATTCCTAATTATTTGGGCGCGAGTTTGAGGGACTTTCCGAATTGCTCCCCTGCCGTTCACAAGGGTGAAAGGCAGGCGGGGCAAACCTTTCGTTCTGGATTGCACCCTGTCAACGCGACAGGGCGAGACCGTTTTCGAGATAGGCCTGATCATGCGCGATGATCTGCCGCTTCGTTTCGGGAGCCGGAGGTGCCGGGCGCGGCAGGCCGTTAGTTGCATTAGGCGGCAGCGAACGATGCTCAGTCGCGTTCCATGAACATCACGCGTTACCGCGCCGCGCAAGCCTGTGCGCGCGACGCTGTCAGCCGATACCACGACCTGGGGATTGAATCTCGCGAAGCGCAATGCCCGCTGGCATGCGCCCGACCTGCCGATGGACGGCAAGGTCCACGCGGCGGTCGCGCTCGCGCGACCGGTCACGTCACACGATTGGCTGGCCAAAGGGCTCAGTATTTAACCGGTTGGAAAGTTAGCGGCCTCATTGGATAACCACCTCACCGCCGCGCATCTACCGCCCCGGTATCAGATACGCTTCATGTCCTTCGGCACGCCGAGCAACAACGCGATGCCACTGACGAACAACAACGCGGTCAGCAGATACAGCGCGTTATCCATGCTGCCGGTGTGCGTCTTGATCTGCCCGATCACCCAGGGACTGACGATCCCGCTAGTAATGCCGATGCTGCTGATCAACGCGATGCCGGCGGCCGCCCCCGTGCCGGACAGATAGCCCGACGGCACGGTCCAGAAGATCGGCAGCGCCGCGAAGATCAGCACCGCCGCGAGCGAGAGAATCGCGAGCATCGCGGGGAAGCTGCTCAGATGCAGCGTCAGCAGCGACAGCGCCACGCCGCCGCCGATCGTGCAAACGGCAAAATGCCGGCGGCGTTCGCCGCGCCGATCCGAATGACGCGCGATCAGAATCAGCCCCACTGCGCCGATCGCGTTCGGAATCACGGTGTACAGGCTGATCGCCAGAACATCGTGCACGCCGAAGTCGCGAATCATCAGCGGCATCCAGAAGTTCAAGGTCAAAGACGCGCAGGTCAGCGAGAAGTAGATGAACGCGAACAGATAGACGCGCGGATTGCCCAATGCCTGCACGAACGAGCGCGACGAATGCGCGTGCGCGGACGATCCGGCTCCGCGGTCTTCATCGCGTCGGGCAATCAGCTGCGCCTGTTCGGCAGCGGTAAGCCAGCTCGCGTGCTGCGGGCCATCCACCAGATAGAACGCGGCGATCAGACCGAGCACGATCGCGGGAGCGCCTTCGATCACGAACATCCACTGCCAGCCGAACAGCCCCAGCACGCCGCCCATGTCGCGCATGATCCAGCCGGACACGAGGCCGCCCAGCACACCCGCCACCGCGACGCCTGCGAAGAAGATCGACAGCACGGCCGCGCGCCGCCGCGCCGGATACCAGTACGTCAGATACAGCACGATGCCAGGAAAGAACCCCGCTTCGAACACGCCGAGCATGAAGCGCAGCACATAGAAATGCATCGGCGTCGACACGAACATCATGCCGACTGACGCCATGCCCCACAGCAGCATGATCCGCGTGAACGTGCGGCGCGCGCCGAAGCGCTCGAGCAAAAGGTTGCTCGGCACTTCGCACAGCACGTAGCCGACATAGAACACCGCCGCGCCGAGACCATACATCGCATCGCTGAAGCCCAGGTCGTGCTTCATCTGCAACTGCGCGAAGCCGATATTGATGCGATCGAGAAACGACACCACGTAGCACAGAAACAGAAACGGAATGATCCGTAGCGAGACCTTGCGATACAGCAGATCGTCGTGCGCGTCAGCGGATACGCCCGGCTCGAGCGCGGGGGCGAAAGATTGGCTCATCAGTTATCTCCAAACGTGAGGGTCCAACGGACCCGCTAGGTCCGGCGTCTTGATGCGCCGCTTGATTGTCTTCTGCTGGATCGGTACGCGCCCGCGTTGATGCGCCGCGTGGCCGCGTTGCCGGATTGGATGGCGCGCGGCACGAACGGCCACGCGCTCGCCTGCTTGCTTCTTCGCGCGGGATCAGGCCGCGAGCGGATGCGCGCCTACGCGTGCAACCGACGCGTTGACTACGCCTTCACGCGCATGTTGCATCGCTTCGATCAGCGTCGCGTGATCGCCGATGTGGTTGGCGAGCAGCAGGATCAGCTGCGCATTGGCCGACTGGCTCTGCGCATCGTCCAGATCGCGATGCATGTCGATCAACGCCTCGTAGAAATCGTCGGGGCGGGCGAGGTTCGGTTGCGTGTTCAGTGCCATGTCTGTCTCCAGCTGTCTTCTGTGATTGCTCCGCACGTGCTATGGATCGCACCGGCGCTCGCCTTCAGGCCGTACCTTCGACGCACAATGCGCGTTTGAGTGCATGCGCCACGGCGCCCGCATCGAGTTCGCGCCAACGCGCGCACACATGCTGGTCCGGACGAATCAGGTAGAACGCGCCGTGAGTTGCGTCGTAGCGCGCGCTTGCGAGGCCTTCGGTGTCGTGGACCACTCGCACGCCATCGAGTGCAGCGACTTGCGCGTCGCCACGCGTCACGACGACGAGCCTCAACGGAATCGACCCTGCACGCAGCGCATCCACTGCGGCCCGCATGCTCCGATCGATACCTTGCTCACCACAGAACAGCACGCCGGTGAATTGCTGGCCAAGTTGCCGCAGCAGCCAAGCGGGTTGCCCATCCACCTGCACCGGTGCATCGACGCACGATGCACCCGGCACCATCGCGCCGTCGAAGTGATCGCGATCCGCTGTATTCAGCGGGGAATCGCGCAACACCGCCGGCACCGACAACCGCCCACTATTGGTCAATTGCCGTGCGAACGGATGATGCCGCGCCAGCTTCAGCACGGCGTCGCGGAACACGCGGCTCACGGGGCTCTTCGGCGTAATAAAATCAGTGGAGCGCGTGGAATTGCGGATGTTTTCATCGGCGGCGAATTCGCGTTCGCTCGCATACGTGTCGAGCAGCGCATCGGACGCTTTGCCGTCGACTACCATCGCCAGCTTCCACGCGAGGTTCTCCGCATCCTGCACGCCGCTATTCGCGCCGCGTGCGCCGAACGGCGAAACGCCATGCGCGGAGTCGCCCGCAAACAGCACGTTGCCGTGCCGGAAGCGCTCCATCCGCAAGCATGAAAACGTGTAGACGCTGACCCATTCCAGTTCAAACTTCGCGTCCGCGCCGAGCAGTGCGCGCACGCGCGGAATCACGCGCTCCGGGGTCTTTTCCAGCGCGGGGTCGGCGTCCCATCCCAACTGGAAATCGATCCGCCACACGTTGTCGGGCTGACGATGCAGCAACACCGATTGATTCGGGTGAAACGGCGGATCGAACCAGAACCAGCGCTCGGTCGGAAAGTCCGCTTCCATCTTGACGTCAGCAATCAGGAAGCGATCCTTGAACGTCACGCCCTTGCTGTCGAGTCCCATCAGATTGCGCATCGGACTGCGCGAGCCGTCGGCGGCGACCACGTAACGGCCGTGCAACGGATACTGCCCGTTCGGTGTGTCGACCGTCAGCGTCACGCTTGCATCACAGGTGCCCGGCGTGCCGTTCTGCTGCACGCCGACCACTTTGCTCTTCCAGCGGATCTCGAGATTCGGCATCGCCTGCGCACGTTCGAGCAGAAAGCCCTCAACGTAGTACTGCTGCAGGTTGATGAACGCGGGCCGGTGGTGGCCTGCTTCCGGTTGCAGATTGAACGTGTACACCAGTTCGTCTTTCAGAAACACCTTGCCGACATTCCAGCTGATGCCCTTGTCCACCATCCGCTGGCCGCATCCGAGGCGATCGAAGATATCGAGCGTGCGCTTCGAAAAGCAGATCGCCCGCGATCCTGTGGACAACGAACAATCGTCATCGACCAGCACGACCGGCACGCCCTGCTGCGCAACATCGATCGCGGTGGCAAGGCCCACCGGCCCCGCGCCGACCACGATCACCGGATAGACCGCCTGCTGCGCATCGCCTTGCGCGCCCTGTTCACGGCACGGCTGGTATTCGAACGACAGCGTCTGGTAGTTGATGCTCATCTTGTGTCTCCATCCATCTCTGCTCTGCGTCGCGATGTTTGCGTTCCTGTCAGGCTTGCAGCGCGTCCCACATGTCCTTGTCACGCTGCGCGGTCCAGATGCGCGGATGCGTGATGCCGCTCGCTTCGTCGAAAGCGCGTGACACGTCGAACGGCAGGCAATGCTCGTAGATGAACACATGGCCGAACTTCGGGTCCATCGCCTTGCGCGCGAGCGCCATCGCGGCCTTTAGATCGAGCTTCTGCGCGACGGCTTCACGGCCCTGTTGCAGCAGCGTGGTGACAAAATCCTTCGTGTAATCGAGACCTTTGTTGACCTCGTCCGGTGTGGTCAGCGCAGGACCGCGGCCCGGCACCAGCTTCTCGGCGTTGAGCGCGCGCAACGCTTCGAGCGTGGCCGGCCATTGCTCGAGTTGCGCGTCGCCGCAATAACAGGCGGCGTCGTACTCGACGAGATCGCCGGAGAACAGCACCTTCTGCGACGGCAGCCACACCACCGTGTCGCCCTTCGTATGACCCGCGCCCAGATGCGCGATGCGCACTTCGAGCTTGCCGAGGAACAGCGTGATTTCCTTGTCGAACACGAGCGTCGGCCACGTCAGGCCCGGCACTGTTTCGACGCCGGCAAACAGACGCGGGAAGCGTTCGATTTCCGACTTCATGTCCGCCTCGCCGCGCTCGACGATCATTTCGTACGTGCCGCGGCTCGCGATCACCTGCTGCGCGCCTTCGGCGAAATACGCCGACGCGCCGAGCACGCGCACCGCGTGATAGTGCGACAGCACGACGTATTTGATCGGCTTGTCGGTGACACTGCGAATCCTGGCGATCAGGTCTTGCGCCATGGCCGGCGTGGCAGTGGTGTCGACGATCAGCACGCCGTCGTCGCCGATGATCACGCCCGAGTTCGGGTCGCCCTCGGCGGTGTACGCGTAGGCGTTCTCGGACAGCTGGGTCCACGTGATTTTCTTGACTTCCAGATCGGCCTGCGATGCGAATGCCTTTGCCATGCTCGTCTCCCTCAAAAGTTGGACGTGAGGCGAGACGGCCGGCTGCGCAGTGCCGCGCAAGCCAACGGTATTGGAGGATTGTCTCGCCCCGTTTCGATTCTGTACTGCGGACTCTGTAACTGCGCCGTTGTGTCGGGGTGAATGCATCTTATGGCCGCGCCAGTTTATTTGTCAATAGCGAAATGTATCGCTATACGCAAATTCATGGTCACCTATGATGGGAGCAGGCTGACGCGGGCATTCGGTTAACATGGACCCTTTTTACGGACGAGCGCGGGTGTGAGCAAAGCAGCGAAATCGGCCACCGGCAAAGGCGCGGGTGGCGGCGAGACGGCGGACGGCGGCAAGACGCAGCGCGGCATCCAGAGCGTCGAGGTGGGCGGCCGCGTGTTGCTGGCGCTCGCCCAGGCGCGCGCTCCGCTGGCCTTGTCCGATCTCGCCAGCGCCGCGCAGATCGCGCCCGGACAGGCGCACGCGTATCTGGTGAGCCTGACTCGTCTCGGGCTCATCAAGCGCGACGAACTATCGGGCCGTTATGAACCGGGGCCGCTGTCATTGCGGCTCGGTTTGCTGCACCTCGAAAGCCAGCCGGCGTTTCGCGCCGCCGTGCCGCGCGTTGCGGCGCTGGCCGAGGCAATCGGGTTCAGCGTCGCGATCTGTATTGCCGGACCGCAGGGGCCGACCATCGTCCGCTATGAGCACGCGGGCTTTCCGCTGCACGTCAATTTGCATGTGGGCACGGTGATGTCGCTGCCGGCCACATCGACGGGACGCGTGTTTTGCGCGTTTTTGCCGCGCGACGTGCTCGACGCGATGTGGGCGAATCAGTCGGGCGTCGCCAACAGCGCGATGACGCCGCCCGGCGAGCGCGCCGCGTTCGACGCGGCATTGCGCAGGATTCGCGCACGCGGCCTGGAATCGAGCGTGGATGCGCCGAGCCCGGGCATCAGCAGCATCAGCGCGCCGGTGCAGGATATTGACGGCCACCTGTCGCTCGCGTTGACGGTGATCGGCTCGACCGGCGCGATCGACGTCACCGCCGACGGCCCGATCGCTCGCGCACTGCGGGCCACAGCGCACGACATCGGCGCTGCACTGGCGTCCGCCCCTTCCGTGATCGCCTCTTCCCTATCGTGACCGATTCTCCCGACCGCTCTCCCACTCATTCCGCCGATGTGAAACCGCAGCGCGGCATCCAGTCGCTCGACAGCACCGGCGAATTGCTGACGGCACTGGTCGCGGCGGCACGTCCGTTGAGCTTGCGCGATCTCGCGGCCGCAGCCGGCATGCCGCCGGCCAAGGCGTTTCCGCATCTGGTGAGTCTGCTGAAAATCGGTCTGCTCGATCGCGACGCGTCGGGTTGTTTCGCCGCCGGGCCGCTCGCGCTGGAGTTGGGCCTGATCGGCTTGCAGCGCCTGTCGCCGACGCGCGAGGCGGAGCCCGAAGTGATCGAACTGGCGGCATCGACCGGGATGAGCGTCGCAATGGCGGTGCTCGGGCCGCTCGGGCCGACCGTCGTGCGTCTCGAGGAATCGGCGCGGCCGCTGCATGTGAGCTTGCGGGTCGGCACGGTGATGTCGCTGGTGAACACGGCGATCGGCCGTGTGTTCGCGGCGTACGTCGCCGACGATGTACGCGCGGGACTGCTGGCGCAGGATCATTTGCGGCTGGCGGGTGCGGATGTGGCGGAGGTTTTCACGGCGACGGCCGCGCCGGCGGCAGCGGCAGCGGCGGAACACAGCGCGACCGACGTTGCACGCCGGGCGCATGCAGCGCCTGGATCGGCGCCGCTCGCCAAAGCGTACGCGCAACGTCTTGCGCAAATCCGTACGGACGACATCGACACGGCGCTGAGCCGGCCCGTGCCCGGTATCGACACGTTGGCTGCGCCGGTGTTCGATCACACCGGCAGCATCTGCCTCGTGCTCGCGTTGATGGGGCCGAGCGGCAGCTTCGATAGCAAGCCCGCAGGCCAGCCGGCGCAGACACTGCGCGCAGCGACGGCGAGGTTGTCGCGTAGATTTGGTTGGATTGCGGCGATCGGCGAAGCGTGAGTGAGAAAGCGCCGGCAAGCGCGCTAGATCAATCAGCGAAACCAGGCTAGGTGGGTCAGTTTCTGCAGGCCTGCCGCCCTCGGGCAGCGACACGCGCGCTGGCACGACGCAGCCGATCAATCACCCGCCCTCTCCGGCTCATGCGATGCCAACCTCGCCTTCGCATGGCGCATCTTTTCGAGCGTCTTCGGACCGGCCTTGAGCGCGACACCGATCGCAAGCGCATCCATGATGCACAGATGCACGAGCCGCGACACGCCCGGCGTATTCGGATCGACCGGACTCGGCACGCGCAACAGCAGCGCAATATCGACGAGCCACGCGAGCCGCGAGCCGACGTTGGTCAACGCAATCGTCGTCGCGCCGCGCTCCTTGGCGATCTGAATGGCTTCATTCACTTCGACGCTGCGCCCCGAGTGCGAAATCGCGAAAGCCACATCGCCCGGCTCCATCAGACCCGCGTAGAGCCGCTGCAGATGACCATCCGTAAAAGCGGTCGACGCGATATCGATACGCAGGAACCGTAGCGCCGCATCTTGCGCAACCAGCCCCGAACCGGAACCCACGCCGAAAAAGAACACCCGCCCGGCGCTCGCCAACGCGGCGATCGCGCTCTCGACCACCGCCGGGTCGAGCGCAGCGCACGCATGAGTAATACCGTCGATCGCCGCCTCGCCGACCTTCTCCATCAACGTCTGCACGTCGTCGTTACGCACCACCGCCGTCGACGCGTATGGCATGCCGCCCGCCACGCTCTGCGCGAGTTGCATCTTGAAGTCGCGCAGACCATGCGCGCCGATCGCGCGGCAAAAGCGCGTGACCGAAGGCTCGGACACGTCCGCGCGCTGCGCCAGTTCGGTGATGCTCGCGCGCATCGCGAAGTCGACGTCATCCAACACCATGTCGGCGACCTTGCGTTCGGCGGGCCGCAAACTGGCCAGTGCACTGCGGATGTGGGGAATCAAGTTCGGTGCGGACACCCGGTGTTCCTTAAGGGTTAAACGAATCCGCGTCGCTCGCAGCTTCAGTCAGCTTGAATGGCTTCAAGCGGCAACACGCGGTTCAGACCAGTCTGCGTCCACTCTCCGTGTCGAACAGATGAATATGTTCGGCCGGCAAACGCAGCGCGACGCGCTGACCGGGCTCGACCTGCGAGCGCTGGCGAGTCGTCACGCACCACGTGTTGCCGCCTATTTTCCCGTACAAATGCGTCTCCGCGCCAGTCGGCTCGATCACTTCGACTTCCATCATGGTGTCCGGCGCCTGCGTGATGGTTTCGATGTGTTCGGGCCGCACGCCGAGCGTGACCTTCGCGCCGGCCCTGGCGCTTGCCGGCGCACGCTCCAACACGATCTCGCTGCCATCGGCGAGTTTCAATGCGACGCCCGCGCCTTGCGGGCGATTCACGATCACCCCCTCGGCGAAATTCATCGACGGCGAGCCGAGGAAGCTGGCGACGAACAGATTGGCCGGATGATCGTATAGCTCCAGCGGACGACCGATCTGCTCGATGCGCCCCGCGTTCATCACGACGATCCGGTCGGCCATCGTCATCGCTTCGATCTGATCGTGCGTGACGTAGATCACCGTATTCTTCAGCCGCTGATGCAGCGCCTTGATTTCCGTGCGCATCTGCACGCGCAGCTTGGCGTCGAGATTCGAGAGCGGTTCGTCGAACAGGAACAGTGACGGCTCGCGTACCACTGCGCGGCCCATCGCCACGCGTTGCCGCTGACCGCCCGACAGCGCGCGAGGCAACCGGTCAAGGTAACCGTTAAGGTTCAGCATCTTCGCGGCGGCTTCGATCCGCGGCTTGAAACTCGTCGAGGATTCCTTACGAATTCGCGGCCCGAACGCAATGTTCTCGTAGACCGACAAATGCGGATAGAGCGCGTAGCTCTGAAACACCATCGAGATATTGCGTTGCTGCGGCGCGAGGCTATTCGCCCGGGTGCCGCCGATCATCAGATCGCCGCCGCTGATCTCCTCGAGCCCCGCCACCATCCGCATCAGCGTGCTCTTGCCGCAGCCCGACGGCCCGACCAGCACGACGAACTCGCCGTCGTCGATGTGCAGGTCGATGCCGTGCACCACCTGGGTGTCGCCGTAGCGTTTGAAGATGCCACTCAGTTGCACTGCTGCCATGCTGTCCTCGTTGTCATGCTGCGTTGTTCAGGGGCGGGGGCGGTTCACAGCGATTCGAGCGTCAGTTCTTCCGCCATCGGCCGGTTGCCGGCCATCAGACCGCCATCGACCGGCAAGGCGACGCCGGTAATCACGCGCGCCATCGGCGACGCGAGAAACAGCACCGCATCGGCGATGTCGTCGGGCGTCGCGAAGTCGCGCAACGGGTACCACTTCTTCAGATCCTCGAAGACCTGCGGATTTTTATCGACGCGTGCCTGCCACGCCTGGGTCTTCACGGTGCCCGGACACACGATGTTGGCGCGAATCCCATAGCGGCCCAGTTCGATCGCCAGCGCCTTCGTATAGCTGATCAGTCCAGCCTTCGCCGCGCTGTACGCCGGATGGCCGAGCGCCGCGAGCCCATTCACCGAGCCGATCAGCACCAGCGCGCCGCGCTGCCGCTCGATCATCGATGCACGCACCGCTTCCACCGTGTGATACGTGCCGTTCAGATTCAGATGGATATCGCGTTGCCAGCTCGCGACATCGGTGGTGGCGAGCGTCGCCCCCGCCGCCGCGCCCGCATTGGCGACCAGCACGTCGACCGGCCCACGGATCTTGACCGCGTCGGCCACCGCCTGCTGCACTGCGGCGGCGTCGCCCAGATCGACGGCGATCGGCGTGACGTGCGCCGCGCCGAGTTGTGCGGTCAACGCATGCAACGCGGCCGCGTCGATGTCGAGCGCCAGCACCGTGTCGCCCTCGTCCACGAAGCGCTTGCACAACACGCTGCCGATGCCGCCGCACGCGCCCGTAACCAACACCACACGATTCATGTCCGCCTCACTCGTCGACCACGCCGCCACCGCGCCGGCCCTGTAAATTTCCTACAAATGCGACAGCGACCCGACCTCGGGTCATCCCGAAGACTGGGCACGCGCGACATCGCAGTTTGCAAAATATGCCGTGCTGTACAGCATCTTATGCACAAAACCGGATTAGAAAAAATATCGCAGACCCTACGTGACAAGCTATTTTGTGTCATGTAGGATTTTTTCAAACAAGTCAACCCACGCGGCCGGCGACGGCAGCAGACCACCCCCCACCATCGTTGGATGGGACCGGAGTAAGTACTAAAGCATGGGACTGGAATAGGCGCTAAAGCGCCAACTCCGGATCGGCACGCTAAAGCGCTAACTCCGATCGACACAGGAGAGAGAGAATGTCGTTGCATGCCCGTGCTTCCCACGCGCTCGGCAAAGTTGCCGTGGCGCTCGCCTTCGCAGGTATCGCCGTCGCGGCTCACGCCGAGACGGTCCGCGTCACCGTCGCGCACTACAGCGATGCGACCGCGCCGTACTTCGAAAAAATGGCCCGCAACTTCGAGAAAGCCAATCCCGGCACGACCATCAAGATCGAAGATGTGAACTGGGACACGCTGCAACAGAAGCTACAGACGGACATTTCCGGCAACGCCAACGCCGACCTCGCGATCGTCGGCACGCGCTGGCTGCTCGACTTCGTGAAGGACGACGTGGCCGAGCCGCTCGACGGTTATATGGACTCGAGCTTCAAGGGCCGCTTCATAGGTCCGTTCCTCGCGCCGGGTGAAATCAACGGCAAGGTGTACGGTCTGCCGATCGCCGCATCCGCACGTGCGCTCTACTACAACAAGGACCTGCTCGCGAAGGTCGGCTACCCGGACGGCCCGAAAACCTGGAACGACGTGATCGATGCGTCGAAGAAGCTGAAGGCGCAAGGCATTGCCGGCTTCGGCCTGCAGGGCAAGGAAATCGAAACCGACGTCTACTATTACTACGCGCTGTGGACCGCAGGCGGCGACGTAGTCGGCAAGGATGGCAAGGCGGCGTTCAATTCGCCGGCCGGCGTCAAGGCGGCCACGCTTTACAAGTCGATGATCGACCAGGGGCTGACGCAGCCGGGCGTGACCGGCTACAGCCGCGAAGACGTGCAGAACCTGTTCAAGCAGGGCCGCGTCGCGATGGTGATTTCGGCGCCGTTCCTCGCCAAGCAGATCAAGAAGGAAGCGCCGAACCTCAAGTACGGCATCGATCCGGTCCCGATGGGCACGACGCACGCCACCTACGCGGTCACGGACTCGATCGTGATGTTCAAGAACTCGAAGGTGAAGAAGACCGCATGGAAGTTCCTCGACTATCTGTTCACGAAGGAACCGCGCGTCGAGTTCACCAAGACCGAGGGCTTCCTGCCGACCACCAAGGCCGAGGCGACCGATCCGGCGTTCAACGATCCGGACACCAAGGCGTTCGTCGCCTTGCTGCCGACCGCCCACTTCGCACCGACCGTAACGGGCTGGGAAGACACCGCGAAGGCTGTGACCGATTCAATGCAGTCGATCTATCTCGGCAAGGCCCAGCCCGCTGAAGCATTGAACACGGCGGCCACGCAAGCCAACAAGTCGCTCGGTCACTGATCCGCCGTGCTTGCGCAGTAACTCTGTAGTGAACCGCTGCACACGGAACGCGCGCCGCCGCTGCCAAAGGTGGTGCGCGTTCGGTCTCATGCATCCGATGCACTATCCGATCCCTCCCGTCGCGCACGCCGATAAGCATGGACACGTCTTACGATCGAGCACGCATGAGCCGTTCCGCTTTTTCGCGGCTGCAAGCGCCATGGCTGCTGATTGCGCCGAGTCTGGTACTGGCGCTGTTCATCATCAGCTATCCGATTTTCAACATCATCTGGCAGTCGCTGCATGATGTGTCGCGCTTCGGCGCAATTCGCGATTTCACCGGTCTGCAGAATTTCCTGACCGTCTTCGAAGACCCGGTGTTTCTCGCCTCCACCCGTCGCACGCTCATCTGGACCGTGTGCGTGGTCGGCGGCACGGTGCTGATCTCGGTGCCCGTGGCACTGGTGCTGAATCAGGATTTCCACGGACGCGGCGTGGCGCGCACGATCGTCATGCTGCCATGGTCCGTTTCGCTGACGATGACCGCCGTGGTCTGGCGCTGGGCCTTCAACGACGACTACGGGATGGTCAATGTCACGTTGCAGCGGATGGGATTGATCAGTGGTCCGATCCATTGGCTCGCGACGCCGGAGTTCGCGTTTCCAGTGGAGATCGCGGTCGGCATCCTGGTGTCGATTCCGTTTACGGTGACGATCCTGCTGGGCGGATTGTCGTCGGTGCCGGGCGATATTTACGAAGCGGCGCGCATCGATGGCGCGAGCGCGTGGCAGCAGTTTCGTCAGCTGACCATGCCGCTCTTGCGTCCGTTCATTAACATGGCGATTCTGTTGAACGTGATCTACGTGTTCAACTCTTTCCCGATCATCTGGGTGATGACGCAAGGCGGCCCGGACAATAGTACGCATATTCTCGTCACGTATCTGTACGAGCTTGGTTTCCGGCTCGGGCGCCCTGGCGAGGCCGCCGCGGTTTCGCTGATCATGCTCGTCATGCTGTTCGTGTTCTCGATCGCCTATCTGCGTCTGCAGCCTGCAAAAGAAGGAGAGCCATCATGAACCTCAGCGCCAAGACGAAGCGCTCGTTGTGGTGCTGGCTCGCGCTGTCGCCAATGGTGGTCGTGGTGCTGTTTCCGTTCGCGGTCATGCTGTTTACCGCGTTAAAGCCCGCTGCCGAGATTTTTGTCTATCCGGCGCGCTGGCTGCCTATGCAATGGCAGTGGCGCAATTTCGTCGATATGTGGGAGGCCGCCAATTTCGGCGTGGCGTTGCGCAATAGCACGATCATCAGCTTGCTGTCGACGCTGCTGGCGCTCGCGGTGAGCTTGCCGGCCGCTTATGCGCTGGCGCGCTTCCCGTTTCGCGGACGCGGCCTGTACCGGCAGTTTCTGCTCGTCACGCAGATGTTGTCGCCGATCCTGCTGGTCGTGGGTCTGTTCCGGCTGGCCGCGATGATTCCTTTCGGCGATGGGAATCTGGTCGACACGAAGATCAGCGTGATCGTGTCTTATGCGGCCTTCAATATCGCGTTTGCGGTATGGATGCTGTCGTCGTACTTTCAGACGGTGCCGCGAGATCTGGAAGAGTCGGCCTGGCTGGAAGGGTGCGGACGAACGAGAGCCGTATTCAAGGTGTTCCTGCCGCTCGCGGTGCCTGCGATCGTCGTGACTGCGATCTTCACGTTCATCAACGCGTGGAACGAGTTCGCCGTGGTGTACACGTTGATCCGTTCGCCGGAGAACAAGACGCTCACCGTGCAGGTCACGGATATGGTTGCGGGGAAATACGTCGTCGAATGGCATCTGGTGATGGCCGCGACGCTGGGCGCAACCTTGCCGGTGTCGATCGTGTTCGCCTGGCTGCAGCGGTATCTGGTGAAGGGCCTGGCGCTGGGAGCGGTGAAGTGAGTTTCACGCGACGCGGCTGAACTGCATCAAGTCCGACTGTGCCGACTGTGCTGACTGTGTGGCGGCTCGTCCTTTCAACTCGAATCAGACGGCGCCGCACAGTCACCGCATGGGATGCGGTCTCATTGCGCGTCGCGCATTCCTCGCATTATTCGGTGCCGCGCACAATGCGCAGATCGCGCTCGACGCCATCACCCAACGCTTCGAGCGCTTTCTTGTAGGCATCGCTTTCGTATGCGGCGACCGCCTGCTCGTACGTCGCGAACTCGATCACGACCGTGCGCTCCTTCAAGCCCTGCTCGCGCGCCTCGTCGGCTACACCGCGCACGATGAACTTGCCACCCGCTGCCGCCACGGCGGGCGCAGCGAGCTGTGCATACGCGGCGAGCTTCTGCGCGTCGTTCGTCTTGCGATAGCTGGTCACCCAATATCCTTTGCTCATCTGACTCTCCTTTGTTCTACGGTTCAAAAGCACTCGCGGGCTTACATGGTAGCAAAGCAGGCTGATGTCGCAGCAATCCACGCGCGATGATCGGGCGATGACGCGCTATGTCGAGTGCGTGCGCGATGCAGCGAAATGGGCGCGTCGCGCTGCCCGACGATGCGGGCCACGACGACGCGTTGCCCATCGCTGAAGCGCAGTGAGAGAGCGAGTGCGGCCGGAGCATCGCCGCACGCGCCAGGTGAAGTGAAGTGAAGTGAAGTGAAATGAACTGAAGTGACGCGAAGCGCTACGCCGCAACGCGCCTGCAAACTGACCGCTTAATCGTAGTGACGATGCTTGTGATGGCGGTGGTTCGAACCATAGCTGCGGGAGTAGTCGTCGTTCGCGTACGAGTTGGAACGCGAGATGTTGCCGCCGAGCGCCGAACCCGCGCCGCCGCCCACCGCCGCGCCGACGAGACCGCCCGCGCGGCCGCCCATCGCATTGCCGGCCGCCGTGCCCGCGCCGCCGCCGAGCGCGCCGCCGATGATCGCACCAGTGCGCTCCCTGCGGTTCGATGTGACCGCGCCACCGGCACCGCCGCCCACCGCGCCGCCGATCACGGCACCCGTGCTGCCGCCTACCGCGCCACCCACCGCAGCGCCGGCCACACCGCCGAGCGCGCCGCCAAGCATGTTGTTCATATCGCCGGCCATCGCCGACAACGATGCCGCAGCAGTCAACGCGGCAACGGCAACCATCTGAATGATTTTCTTCGACATAGGAGGTGTTTGGTTTTCTTGAGACGGCGCCGAGTATAGCCCGTCTTCCGAAAGGGCTTTGTAACCGCCCGGGCTCGCCTCGGTAAGACCTGTAACAAAATAATCGCGGCGCGATGGGAAGGGAATTTGGAGCGAGCGGTATCACCCGTATCGCCCTTCGTGGCGGAGATGCTCAGCGTCCCATACGCCGATCGTAGCTGCGCGAGATGCGATCGAGCAGCGTGGGGTCGCGCGTGTTGCTCGAGTTGAACTGGACGACTACGCTGCCATCGGCTTGTTGGCGCACGGTCGCTGTCACGACGCTACCGTTGAGTTCGCCCACGATGTTGCCGCTGCCTGGGTCCTGGACGTTAAGCGCCAGGCCCTCATCGCGCATTGCGCCCGCCGCAGCGGAAAAGGATCGATTGAAGCTGGCCGGTGCCGTGACGACGGTACCTGGCGGCGCCGCATAGTACGGACCATAGTACGGACATCCCGTCAGGGTCAGCAGGCAAGCGCAGACGCCGACCAAAAGAAAGCCCTTGAAGGTGCCCCGCTCGCCCGCGTGAGATTGCCGCCTGGTCGATTGAGTCATCGTTGTTCTCCTCAATTGAAAACGACGCCCTGCAACGCACAAACGCTTGCCACATTGAACTGAACATTCGAGGGAAAACATCGGCTGCCAGTGCTTCAGTCGCCGCAACCGCGACGCCACATCGGCCGTGCCGATGACTCACTCGTTCCTGTCGTCTTTTGCATGCCTGAACTATTCTAGCTGTGGGAGACGGTACTTATCCAATGATCCGCGCGACACGGTTCGACTAACTACTCCTATTCAAAACATGCAAACCGACAGGTCAGTGTCCCACGGCGGGCATTCCGATAACCAGGCGCATGGATGGTTGCGCTGGCTGCCCGGCCTCGTCATGCTGAAGGAATATCAGATCAGTTGGCTGCCAAAGGATGTGGCCGCCGGCCTGGTCTTGACCACCATGCTGGTGCCTGTCGGCATTGCCTATGCCGCGGCTTCTGGCGTCCCCGGTGTGTACGGCCTCTACGCGACGATCATTCCGCTGCTAGCGTATGCCGTTTTTGGTCCCAGCCGGATCCTCGTCCTCGGTCCCGACTCCGCCCTTGCGGCACCGATACTCGCCATCGTCGCGACCATGGCCGCCGGCGATCCATCGCGCGCCGTTGCGGTGGCCAGCATGATGGCCGTCGTCTCCGGCCTGCTCTGCATCGTGATGGGGATATTCCGTTTGGGCTTCGTTACCGAACTGCTGTCCAAGCCTATTCGATATGGCTACATGAACGGCATCGCGACTGTCGTGGTGATCAGTCAATTGCCCAAGCTCTTCGCCATCCGCATCGATGAAGCAGGCCCCCTGCGAGACCTGTGGGGCCTCGCCGGGCAGATCACCGAAGGCAAAGCCAACTGGTACAGCTTCGCCGTCGGCGCGGCCACGCTGGTTCTGATTCTCTTGCTCAAACGCTTCGAGAAGGTGCCAGGCATTCTGATCGCCGTTGTTCTCGCGACCCTGTGCGTCAGCCTGCTCCACCTCGATAACGTCGGCGTGAAGGTACTCGGCAAAATTCCGCAAGGGCTGCCCTCCTTCGTGATGCCGTGGGCAAGCGGCGCCGACCTGATCAAGATCGTGCTCGGCGGCGGTACGGTCGCGCTGATCGCTTTCGCGGACACCAGCGTGCTATCGCGAACGTACGCAGCACGTCTGCATCATCGCGTCGATCCTAGCCAGGAGATGGTGGGTCTGGGCGCAGCCAACCTGGCAGCGGGCTTCTTCCAGGGTTTCCCGATCAGCAGCAGTTCGTCGCGTACGCCCGTCGCCGAAGCAGCGGGCGCAAAGACGCAATTGACCGGCGTCGTGGGCGCACTGGCTGTGGCCGCGCTTCTGCTGGCGGCACCGAATCTGATGCGGTTCCTGCCCAACAGTGCGTTGGCCGCAGTGGTCATCGCCTCGGCTATCGGCCTGTTCGAAATCGACGACCTCAAACGTATCTATCGCATCCAGCGTTGGGAGTGCTGGCTGTCCATCGTCTGCTTTGCCGGCGTCGCGATCTTTGGTGCGATTCCCGGCATCGGCATCGCGGTGGTGATCGCGGTCATCGAATTTCTGTGGGACGGCTGGCGGCCTCATTTCGCGATTCTCGGCCGCGTGGAAGACGTACGCGGATATCATGACATCGAGCGCTATCCGCAGGCCACGCGCATTCCCGGGCTGCTGCTGTTCCGCTGGGATGCACCGCTCTTCTTTGCCAACGCCGAGTTCTTTCAGGAGTGCCTGCTCGAAGCGGTCGATCAGTCGCCGACGCCCGTGCGTCGAATCGTGGTCGCCGCCGAACCCGTGACCAGTGTGGACGTGACCTCCGCCGACATGCTGCGTGAGCTGATCCGGATGCTGCGCGAGCGCGACATCGCCTTGCATTTCGCCGAGTTGAAGGATCCCGTGCGCGACAAGCTCAAGCGCTTCGAGCTGACGGAACTGATCGGCGACGAACGATTTCATCCGACCGTGGGCAGTGCGGTCGAAGACTACCTCGGCGCATCCGGCACCGCCTCGCAGCAACCCTGAGCCATCATCCGATCCACGTCGCGGCTATTCTTCGACACCCGCGCGGCGCGCGGCTTCGTGCACACCCCGGACGGCTGCCGCTGTGATCAGCCCTGTCATCAGCACGCCGATCATGCCGAGCAATAGCGCATCGATCCTGCCGAACGCCGTGGTCGGCACCACATCGCCATAACCGATGGTCAGCGCCGTGATCGTGCAGAAGTACACGGATTCCCACCACGGCGACGGCGTCCGGTTCACCGTCTCGACAGGGCCCCCGAAGTGGTACATGCCGATCGTCAGCAATATGAACAGGATCAGCAGACCGGCAAGGATCGCGCGCAGGTACCAGAGCGTCCTGCCGAATTCCTGCATGATCACGCGTGCCCGCAAGGGCACGGGACGTTCACTTCTGCCTCGCGCCATGAGTACACCTCTCAGGAATACGTGAAGGATCGCCGGCGAGCGCGTCGCTCGAAAAGCTGCAGCACCAGACAGGCGTACGCGGTAACCAGTAGAAAGAGCCCCATGCGCACCGCGAACGCGCGATAGACATCCTTGCCGGCCACACTGTCCTGCACCGATTGCCCCAGCAGAATGATCATCGTCACGAAGCTGTTCAGCCAGAAGCCGGGCGAGTAACGCGTGCGGCTCAGGCCATAGAGCTTGCGCGCCACGAGCAAGCCGAACAGCAGCATCCACAGATAGAACATCCACAGATTCACGAACAGCCTGAGCGCGAACCAGAACGCGATCGCGAGCAGCCCACCGAGCAACGTGGACCCGAGCAGCTCGCGCGCCGCACCGCGGGCGGAGGTCGTGCAGCTTTGGCGGCCAAGGCTGACGGACTTCATGATGATCGGCATGTAGCCGGCCGGGTCGCTCATCGCCAGCAGCCAGGCAGGCATCACCACCAGCGTGGCCCGCAGCGCGAGCCGGATAGTCTGATCGTCCGGCATGCTCTGCGCGACCGGCTGCGCGCGTTCGCTCAACGGCTCCGGAAACAGCGAGTGGCTTATCGCCGCCACCAGCACCGCAAGCAGAAGCCCCTTCACCAGAGCACCGACGACTGTCACGGCGAGTTGCAGATCGGCGACGCCCGCGGCCGAGATCATCGTCAGGCCAGCCGCCAGGAACGTCGCGACCAGATTGTTGCCGCCGCGCAGACCGTAGCGGAAAGCGAAGAACAGACTGAGGCCAACCAGCAGCACGCCCGTGAACCGGTAATAGCGAAGCAACGGAACGAGCAGCAGGCCGGTGCCCATCGTCAGCGCGACGACCAGCGCGAGGCCCAGTCCCGCCTTGAGCGATAGCGGCCGGTTCTGCGTAGCCAGCAGAAAGAAGGCGAACACCGGCGCGATCACCGGAATCGGCAGATCCAGCGCGAAGCTGATGGCAAGACACAGCGCCGTCCCTGTGGCGACGCGCAGCGCGCGCTTCCCGAGACACTGGAGCCTGTTTTGCATAGGTATCCTCAGCATCCTCAGTAGAGATACGAGAGCCAGCTCATCACCCGTGCGAACCCTCTGCCGAGCGGATTGAGCGGATTGCCCTGCGTGGGGAACGCCATCACCTCGGCCTGGCCGCCTACTCTAACGTTGCGAAGCTGCGCACGTTCACCCGGTTCGAACTCGACGATCACCGGAAAGCGTTGCGCGGGTCGCAGCCAGTCACGACTGTTCTGGACGGTCGGCAGAGTGCCGGGCGGCGTGCTCTGGCCCACGCTCACGCCATAGCCGATACTGCGCACCCGCCCGGCGAACAGTTCGCCCGGCAGCGCATCCAGCGCGATGGTTACTGGCGTGCCCGGTTGGAGGTGTGCAAGGTTGTTCTCGGTCATGTCCGCGCTGACCCACACATCGCGGATCGCGATCAGCGTCATGACCGGGTTGCCCGCCGCCGCGAACTGGCCGACTTCGGTGCGCAGATCCGTCACGACGCCCGCCGAGCGCGCCCTGACCCGGGCGTTGGCAAGATCGAGTTCGGCCTTCTCCAACGCGGCGGCGGAGCTGCGCAACTGCGCGTTTTCCGTATCGCGGCCACCTTGCTGTTCACGCGCACGTTCCACTTCGGCGCGGGCAGCGACAACCTGGCTCTGGGCCTGCTCGTACGTCGCACGCGCCACTTCCAGGCGCCGCAGCGAGACCGTGCCCTCGTCTTCGCGATATAGCTTTTCGAGGCGCTCGCTGTCCTGGCGCGCCTTGACCTCGTTCGCGATGGCCGCGCGCAACGACGCGAGCGCCGAATCGATCCCGGCCGTGCTCGCGCCGATCTGCCGGCGCGTCGACTCGAGATCGGCCCGCGCACGATCGGCGGCGATCCGGTATTGCTCGCTATCGACATCGAACAGCACGTCGCCCGCGTTGACTTCCTGGTTGTTGTGCACGAGCACGCGAATTACTCGCCCCGATACTTCCGCGGCCACGGGTACGACGTAGGCCTGGACGCGCGCCTGTTGCGTATAAGGGGTAAACCGGTCGGCGAGCAGATACCAGATCAGGCTCACGACGATCAGCCCGACGACCCACTTCACCGCCTTGCCCGATGGATCGGCGGCAGGCGCCGAGGGGGGCGGCGCGGCGGTGGAAGGCTCGGGCGTGTCGCTCATCGAGGCGAACCTGTGGACGGACTGGCGGTGGCGGACGGCAGGGTCGACTCGTTTAGCAGGTCGCCCCAGTCGGTGCGTTGCTGCATCTGCTCGCGGGTGGCCGGATCGACGAGCGGCTGCGCCGTATACCAGCCTCCGCCGAGCGCCTTGTATAGCGCAATCAGACTGCCCACCGCGTTGCTGCGGTTGACGATGTACGCGTCCTGCTGGGCGAACAACGCGCGTTGCGCATCGAGGACCCGCTCGAAGTCCGAGTACCCTTCCCGATAGATCGTATTGGCGAGTGTGAGTGAGCGCCGCGCGGCCCCCTGCGCGTCGTCCAGGATCGTGTCCCGTTGCAACGCGGCGATCAGCGCGGTGGCGGCATCGTCGGCCTCGCGTGCCGCCTCACGCACGCTATTCTGATAGGTGACCGTCAACTGCTGCAGACGGGCGTCCTGCACGCGCACGTTGTTCGTGATCTTGCCGTGATCGAACAGGTTCCACGTGACGCTCGGCCCGCCCACCACAGAGAGCGTGCTCGGCTCGCCCGTGAGCGAACTGGCGCTCCAGACCAGCGAACCCAGCAACGATACTGACGGATACAGATCGGCTTTCGCCACGCCGATGAGCGCGGACTGAGCGGCCATCTGCAACTCGGCGGCGCGAACGTCGGGGCGGCGCAGAAGCAGATTGGCGGGCACGTCCTGAAGCACCGCGCGATTCACTAGCGGGATCACGCCGTCCTTGCCCGGCTGCACATCCAGCTCCGGCAATGGACCAGGCGGGCGGCCCAGCAGCACGGACAGCGCATGGCGCGCGAGCACGATCTGACTCTCCAGGTCGGGGATGCTGCTCAGCGTGCCGAGATACTGCGTCTTCGCCTGCTGGAGATCCAGTTCGTCGCTTTCGCCGCTCTTGAAGAGCCGCTGCGTGATCGCATAGCTGCGCTTTTGCAGCTGCGCGTTCTCACGTGCGATGCGCAACCGGGCCTGGGCCGTGCGCAGCGTGAAATACGTATCCGCGACTTGCGCGTGCAGCAGGACCAATACGTCTTCGCGATTGGCCTGTGATGCAAAGAACGAGGCGTCGGCCGACTCGATCGCGCGGGCGAAACGCCCCCAGAAATCCAGCTCCCAGCCGATGCTGAAGCTCGCGGCGTACTGCCAGTAAGCGCCCGAGCGGGGATTGAATCCATCTGAGCGCTTGCGCGCCGAGTAAAGCACATCGGCATTGGCCTGCTGCACCTGCGGGTAGCGTCCTGCGAGCGCAATGCCCAGTTGGGCGCGGGCCTCGATGACGCGCAGACCGGCAATCTTCAGGTCGCCGTTGTGCGCGTCGGCCTCCGCCATCAGTTGGTCGAGATTTTCGTCGCCGAAAATCTGCCACCACTGGCGAAAATCGGGCTGCACTTCCTGCTGCGTGACCTGCTCGACCGATGCGCTGGTCCAGTGTTCACTCCAGCTCTCACGCTGGGTATGAAAATCCGGTCCCACACGCATACATGCGCTCAGGCAAACCGTCCCGACGAGGAGTATCCAGTATCGACGCAAGTTTGGCGACACGGCGCGGTCCCGGCGGCTTCAGGTGTGCTGTTCTTCTTTTGACTTCACCGTCTGCGGCTGATCCCGTACCCATCGCCAGAAGAGTTGATACCCAACCGCCAGCATCACGGGACCGATGAACAACCCGATGACGCCACCCGACACCATGCCGCCGAGCGCGCCGATCAGTACGACGGGCATCGGCACCGCGACGCCACGACCGAGCAGCAATGGCTTGAGGACATTGTCGGCGAGTCCGGCAACGAACACATAGACCGAGAAAATGATCGTCGCCACGCTGACGCCCTCCGTCACGATCACGAATACGATCACAGGGACTGTGATCAACGTGGCGGGCAACTGCATGATGCCGATCAGCAGCACGGCGAGCGCCAGCAGGCCCGCGCCCGGAATGCCCATCACCACGAAGGCGACGCCAATCAGTAGCATCTGGATGAACGCAATGCCGACCACGCCTTGAGCGACTGCGCGGATGGTCGCCGTGCAAAGATCCGTGATCTGCGGGCCATTCTCAGGACCGGAGATGCGCGAAGCGATCTGCAGCGCGCTTCTATGCCCCGTCTCGCCGTGAGCCATCAGAATGCCCGCGACGATCAGCGCGACGAAAAAAATCAGCATCCCCGCGCCCAGGCCGGTGACCATGCCGAGCAGCGCAAGGCCCGCCTCCTTGAGCTGAGGTGCGAACCTGTGCGCGATACCGGTGAGATCGGTAGAGGCTTGCTGCCAGAAGTCGTACACGCGCTGGCCCACCAGCGGCCAGCTGGCCACCGAGTCAGCGGGCGGCGGAATGCGGAAGCTCCCGCTCCTGAACATCGTCATCACATGCTCGAGCGAGTCGGCCACCGCGGCGCCCAACATATACGTCGGCACGAGAATCACGGCGAACGCAACGACGATGATCAGCGTGGCGATCAGCCCATCTTTGCTCGCGAACCTCGCTCGCAGCCTCGCGTGCAGCGGATAAAGCGTGATCGCCAGGATCAACGCCCAGACCATCAGATCGAGGAAGGGTACAAAGATCCGAAAGCAGAATATCGCCAGAACCACAATGAGTCCGGCGCGGATCAGGACATCGAGCAGTTCTCTGGACAGCGCTCGTTGGGTAATCGGCGTGTGCAGCATCGCGTGCCTCCTCGCAGATCGCCGCGAGGGTATCCCGACGGCAACCCAGGCTTGCAAACGACCAGGCGTGGTCGGCGTTGGCCCCGGTAAGGTCCGACAGTCGAGAGTGCCGCTCCGCGATGTTTGCCACTGCGTCAACCGTATCGCTGAGACGCGCTCGCCAGTCTGAGTCTAGGACACGCTGGAAAAAGGGACAATGAGTCTGCCGCTCTACTTCGATCAGCGCGATATTGCATGAATCGTCTGCTGAATATGCGATCTGCGTGCGTTGCGCCATCAGGATGCCGAGCCGAATTTGCATCGTCGTGCATTGCATCGCTGTCCGGCATGCGCTGCTGAAAAACAAAAGAGGAAGAGCACCGACTCTTCCTCTTTCATCACGCGTTGCCAATGTCGTTCAGTCGTAAAGCACGGCCGCAATCTTTGGATCATTCATATTGGTCTTGTCGTACCAGTAAAAGCCCGTGTCGATTTTCTTCGGCAACTTCTCGCCCTTCAACGCTTTCACCGCGGAATCGACAGTGCATTTGCCGATGCCGACCGGGTTCTGCGTAATGGCACCCGCCATCAGGCCTGACATGATGTTCTCTTTCTGTTCCTTGCCGGAGTCGAAGCCGATCAGCACGAGTTTCTTGCCCGACTCCCTGACGCCGATCGCCGCACCTTCCGCCGAACCTTCATTGGCGCCGAAAATGCCCTTGAGATTCGGATTGGCCTGCATCATCGCCTTGGCGATTTCCGCCGACTTCAGATGGTCGCCGCCGCCATATTGCACGGAGACGATCTTGACGTTCGGGTGCTTCGACTTGATCTGGTTCACGAAACCGTCGCGGCGATCGATGCCGGTGCGGCTCGTCTGATCGTGCACGATCACGCCGACCTCTCCGCTGTCGCCGATCATCGAGGCCATCTTGTCGGCGGCGAGCGCGGCGGCGGCGATATTGTCCGTCGCGCAGGTGGTCAGCGGAATGTCACTGTCGACGCCGGAGTCGAATGCGATCACGGGTATCTTGCTGCTCTGCGCCCGCTTCAGGAGCGGAATGGCCGCCTTGCTGTCGAGCGCCGCGATACCGAGCGCCTGAGGTTTCTTCGCCAGTGCGGCCGACAGCATGTCGATCTGCTTGTCGACCATCGCCTCCGTCTCCGGACCCTCGAAGGTGATCTTGACGTTATTCGCCTTCGCGGACTGTTCGGCGCCCGATTTGACGGCCTGCCAGAACTGGTGCTGGAAGCCCTTCGAAATAAGCGGGATGTAGGCTTCATCCGCATACGCCAGACTGGTTCCGCCGACGAGCGCGCCAACACCGACCACGACACTGATTAGTCTTCTCTTCAACATGGGATCTCCTCCTAAGGTGGGCATCAACCTGCTGCCGTTGAGGGAGCCTCTGAGTGCTGCCCTCTCCTGCGCTTCTTCTGCTCTTCTTCCGCTGTGCGTCAGCTCCTCCTGCGTCGTAAGATGTCCGCATAGACCGCGAGAATGATGATGAGACCTGTCACCACGATCTGCCATTCCTGGGCGACTGACATGATGCGCAGCCCGTTGGTCAGCACGCTCATGATGAAAGCGCCGATGATCGTGCCCAGAATGGTGCCCGAGCCGCCGCTGAGCGAGGTGCCGCCGATCACGACGGCGGCGATGGCTTCCAGCTCGTAACCCTGGCCGAGCGCCGGTTGCGCCGAATTCAGACGCGACGCGATCAGCAGGCCGGCCACGCCACAAATCGCACCACCCACGCCGTAAATCGCGATCTTCCATCGATCGACGTTGACGCCGGAAAGCCGCACGGCTTCTTCGTTGCTGCCCAGTGCGAACGTATAGCGGCCCAGCGCCGTGCGATTGAGCATGATCGAACTCACCACGGCGAGGAAGAACAGGATCAGAACCGCGTTCGGAATCGGCACGCTGGGCAGGAAGTAGCCGATCAGCGAGTCCTGCGAAATCATGTAGAAGTTTTCGGTGTCGGTGAAGTAAATCGGCTTGTCCGCCGAGACCACGAGCGACAGCCCTTTGAGCAGCATCATCATGCCGAGCGTGGCGATGAACGGCGGGATTTTCATTTTCGCGGTCAGCGTCCCCGAGATGGTTCCGCAGGCCGCACCCGTCCCGATCGCCGCGATGATGCCCATCCACATCGGCAAATGCCAGTAGGTGAGGAATACCCCGCAGATGACGGCGGTGAAGGTCATCAACGTGCCGACTGACAGGTCGATGCCACCCGTGATGATCACGAACGTGCAGGCGATCGCCAGCACACCGTTCACCGCGGTCGCCTGCAGAATGCCGAGGATGTTGTCCATCTGCATGAAAGCAGACGAGGCAAAGCTGAAAAAGACCAGCAGCAGAATCAGGCTCGTGAACGCGAGCAGCTTTTGCAGGGTAGTGGGCGCGAAGACGCGAGCTCTCCAGCCGGAGGACCGTCTTTCGCTATCAAGTGTTGCCATATCCGATTGCGTTGTCATGTCATGGACCCTTTCAGGCACGTGCCGCCTTCAATGATTCGCGCTGCGTCGCGAGGTGCATGATGCGCTCCTGCGTCGCTTCGTTCGCCAGCAGTTCGCCGGTAATACGGCCTTCGCACATGACGACGATGCGGTCGCTCATGCGCAGGATTTCAGGAAGCTCCGACGAGATCATCACGATCGCCTTGCCTTGCGCCGCGAGCGCGCGCAGCAGCTTGTAGATTTCGCTCTTCGCGCCGACATCGATGCCGCGCGTGGGCTCGTCGAAGAACAGCACGTCGCAGTCGCGCTCGAGCCATTTCGCAATCACGATCTTCTGCTGATTGCCGCCCGACAGAAGCCGCACCGGCTGCGTCGCCGACGGCGTGCGAATGGCGAGCAGCTTGATGAAATGCGCAGCCCGCTTGCGTATCTGCGCGCGGCGCAGGAACAGGTTGAACGACAGGAACTTGCCGAGATCGGACATCACGATGTTCGATTCGACATCCATGCCCGTCGCAAGACCGAAGCGCTTGCGGTCTTCGGAGAGGTAGCCGATACCGCGCTTGACGGCATCGCTCGGCCGCTTGATCGACGCTTTCGCGCCCTTCACCAGAATCTCGCCGGATTCGACCGGGTCGGCGCCGAACACCGCGCGTGCGACCTCGGTACGGCCCGCGCCCATCAGGCCGGCAAAGCCCAATATCTCGCCTTTGCGCAGTTCGAAACTGACGTCCCGCACAAGCGGGCCGGCGGTGAGATTGCGCACTTCGA
Source organism: Paraburkholderia ribeironis (assembly GCF_900019265.1). Lineage (GTDB taxonomy): Bacteria > Pseudomonadota > Gammaproteobacteria > Burkholderiales > Burkholderiaceae > Paraburkholderia > Paraburkholderia ribeironis. The sequence goes on along the minus strand of NZ_CYGX02000005.1, from coordinate 190,360 downwards.
GCGCGATGTCGCCGCTGACCGCGGCGCCCTGAACGGGTTCGACGTCGGCCAGGGTTCTCCCGACCATCATGCCGATGATGGTTGCGACGCTCGTTTGTTGAGTGGGAACGGTGGCCACATATTCGCCGTCGCGCAACACGGTGACGCGATCGGTGATCTGCTTGAGCTCATCCATCTTGTGCGAGATGTAGATGACGCCGACGCCGCGGTCCTTGAGCTGGCGGATGATGCGGAACAGTTCGGCGATCTCGGCGTCGTTGAGCGCGGAGGTGGGCTCGTCCATGATCAGCACGCGCGAGTCGAAGGACAAGGCCTTGGCGATCTCGACCATCTGCTGACTGGCGACCGTGAGCGTGCCAACCAGGGTACGGGGGTCGAGGTTCACGTGCATGCGGGCGAGAATCTCGCGCGCTTGCGCATTGAGCTTGTCTTCGTCGAGCAGCAGACCCAGACGTCCGCGCGGCTCACGTCCGATGAAAATGTTCTGCGCAACGCTCAGATGATTCATCAGTTGAAGTTCCTGATGAATGATGCCGATGCCAACAGCCTGCGCCTCGCGCGGACTCAGAAACTCGACTGGCTGGCCGTCATAGAGAATCTCACCCGAATCCCGCGTATAGACGCCCGCGAGAATCTTCATCAGTGTCGACTTGCCGGCACCGTTCTCGCCCATCAGCGCGTGGACTTCGCCGGCCGTGAGCTCGAACTGGACTTCGTGAAGCGCTCTGACGCCGGGAAAGCTTTTGCTGAGCTTGTTGACGGAGATGAGTGCGTTCATGGTGCGCAACCGCCGACAGCTGTGTGCTGGCCACTGGTTTCGGCGCGTGACGCCGGGCGCAATCGCGCTGGACGCCGGCGCTCTTCAGGAATGCAAACGCAACGTGAAGCCAGACACATGCTGAAGCCCCTCTATTGCAATGTTCAGCGTTTCTACGATGCTGCGCACAAGTGGTTGAAGTTCAACGCATTCCGATCGTGTGCGGCGCGCGTCACTATGGCTCGAACAGGTCCGGTCTGGTTTTCGCGGACCGGTGCAATTCAGCAACCACCTGATCGAGATGGTCGTGCATCGCTTTCGCAGCCGCGTCGGCGTTGCCGGTGCAAATGGCTTCGAATATGCGCTCATGCTCCTCGAGCGTATGCACGAGCCGTTCAGGACTGGCCAGCAATTGCCTCGCGCGATCCAGCGCGTTGCGCGACACCGCGACAATTTCCTTCACTCGCGGCAGCTTCACCGCGTCGAGCAGGATTTCGTGAAAAACCAGATCGAGTCCATGAAATGCAAGACGTTGACCGCTCCCAGCCATGGTGCGCTGCTCGTCGAGATTGACTGCCAATGCATCGAGCGTTGCCTGATCGTGCATGAGTGCAACGCGGCGCACTGTCTCGACTTCGAGTGCGCTGCGGATAAACAGATGCTGGCGGATGTCGTCGAGCGCGATCGGTTTGACGCGCGTGCCGCGCTGCGGCAACACCTCGACGAGACCCGCATGCGCAAGCCTCGCCAATGCTGCGGACACCGGAAAGCGCGATACGCCCATCCGTTCACAGACCGCCATCCTGTCGATCATCATTCCGGGTTCCAACGCCGAGGTCACGATCGCTTCTCTCAGCGCCTGTTCCACCGCGTCGGTCAAGCTACCGCGTTCGCCGCCCTTGATCTTTTGCAGTGCGACATACGGGTTGCCGGCGACACTCGCTTGATCGGATGAAGAACTCACGGCGCGCTTGATTTCGAGAAGACATGCTAGCATGCTAGGAAGTGGAATCCGCGTTGTCAACGCGTGCAAATGCCTACTGCACCCGCTTACCGTTCATCGCACCCGTACGCGAATCCACGCACGCCTGTTCGTATCTAGCTGGTCCGTCTCCGCCCGCGGGTCCTCGCTCGCGGATGCAAGCCGATAGTCATAGCTCCCGGAGGGTGCTCAGATGACAACGATTACAAGGCTGTCCGTTCGGGACATTCGGTTTCCCACCTCGCGCTCGCTAGACGGCTCCGACGCGATGAACGCCGCGCCGGATTACTCGGCCACTTACGTCACGCTCGACACCGATTCACCGCACAAGCTCACGGGCCACGGCCTGACGTTTACGATCGGGCGCGGCAATGAAATCTGCGTGGCGGCGGTCAATGCGTTGACGCCGCTCATCGTCGGCAAACGGCTCGAAGATATCGCCGCGAATATGGGCGCATTCTGGCGCGCCTTCACGTCCGACAGCCAGCTGCGCTGGATTGGCCCCGAGAAAGGCGCGATTCATCTGGCTACGGCGGCCGTCGTCAATGCCGTGTGGGATCTGTGGGCAAAAGCGGTCGGCAAGCCGGTCTGGAAGCTGCTTGTCGATATGAGCCCGGAAGAACTGGTGCGTTGTCTGGACTTTCGCTACGTGACGGACGCGATCACGCCTTACGAAGCGCTCGCGATGCTGCGCCGCCACGCCAAAACCAAACACGTGCGCGAAGAAGAAATGGTTGCGCAAGGCTATCCCGCCTATACGACCTCGGCCGGCTGGCTCGGCTACGACGACGAGAAGATTCGCCGTCTTGCGCGCGAGGGTGTCGCGCAGGGATGGACGCATTTCAAGCAGAAGGTGGGCGGCGATCTCGATGAAGATGTACGGCGCGCCCGCATCCTGCGCGATGAGATCGGCGCGGACCGCAAGCTGATGATGGACGCGAACCAGGTCTGGGACGTCGATGAGGCGGTCGCGAATATGCGGCGTCTGGCAGAGTTCGACCCGTGGTGGATCGAAGAGCCCACCAGTCCGGACGACATTCTCGGGCACGCGGCGATTCGACAGCGGCTCGGTTCGATCGGCGTCGCGACGGGCGAGCACTGCCACAACCGCGTGATGTTCAAGCAACTGCTGCAGGCGCACGCAATCGACTTCTGCCAGGTCGACAGTTGCCGCCTCGGTGGACTGAACGAGGTGATCGTCGTGCTGCTGATGGCGGCGAAGTTCGGCGTGCCGGTGTGTCCGCACGCGGGCGGCGTCGGATTGTGCGAGTACGTGCAGCATATTTCGCTGTTCGACTATATCTGCGTGTCGGCGTCGCTGGAGAACCGCGTGCTCGAATACGTCGATCACCTGCACGAGCATTTCGTCGATCCCGTGGTGATCCGCCATGGCCGCTATATGCCGCCGCAACGGCCGGGGTACAGCATCGAGATGCATGCGGCGTCGCTCGACAAGCATCACTTTCCCGACGGCGACGCGTGGCGGCTCTGAGCGTCGGACCGCACGTCGGCCGAAGCGACTGACCAAGCTGCCTGTCAAACTGGCGAGTGCGCGATGGATGCGACTCGTGATGCTAGCTTTAAGGCCATGACAAGGGGATGAAACAGCCGGATACGCGCGATCGCTGTCGGCGGGAGTGGGGAGTCGGGAAGGACAGAACAACAGCGCGGGAAAAAAAGAAGCGGCTCGACGCGGCGGCGTCGATCAGGCGTGGATCACCATCGCGAACGGCAAAGAGCCTTTAAAGGCGGCTGCAGACTTCTGGAATAGTTGCGGCAGTAAGTTGTGGCAGTAAAGCGAATAAGCGGCGCAGCGTTGTCGGCGCATCGCACTTCTGAACCCGAGTGCGCACGACCGACAACGCTGCATTCACTCATGCCTGCGGATTCGTGTCATCAGTGGCTTGAGCGTTGCCGGCGTCCTCCTGCTTTTCGTCGTCTTTCTTTTCGATCATCGACTCGAGCTTGCCGGCACCTTCAAAACCGGCGATCGCGGCGACGCCTTTCGTCAGCAGACCGGCTTCCGGATCCACTTTCTCCGCCGCTTCAACGGCGGCGAACGCCCCCGCAATCTTTCCTGCTTCGTCCAAGAGTCCCATCTCGCGCTCCACAAAAAAAGTGAAATGGCATCGTCTCACGAACTCGACGCCGTGTCGCCAAATGTCAAATGGGAATAACGATTTACTGTCGTCGCCAGGGAACTGAAAGGCTGCGACGTCGCGTGTTTCGTGTCACGCTCGTGTCACTCTCGAGTAACCACTAACCACTGGGCGGCTGTGGACTATTCGCGGGATTGGTATCGAACCGGAATACGCGGCTTATTCCATTCTCGTCGACCAGCTGTAATAGTTCGGTTTCCATAACATCTGCGATATCTTTGCCGTAGACCTCGTTGCCACTGACGTAGATCGTGAACGATTGCAGATATTTGGCTTTCTTCTCCGGATTGCCGATCGTATCCCGGGTCCATTGATAGAGCGGATAGTTTTCCGTCCCCAGTCTTTCGGCCTCGCTCACATAGTCCGCGAACGCATCGAACTGACACTTCAGCGTGGCGTCATGCCTAAGCAGAATCTCGCGCAGCGCGGCATGCGCGCTACACGAGGGGTCGGCGCGCAGAGCATCGGCCAGTCCGGGCGCGACGGTGATCCTGAGCTGGAATTGCAGTGTGGGTTCCATGTCTGCCCCGCTATTGAACTTCAACGACCCGCATTCGCGGCCTTATTCACCGGATTCACGGTAAAACTCGTGCCGATCTGGACGATCTCGTCGTTGCGCACCGGCCTGCCCAGCAGAAAGCCCTGTGCATGCGTGCATCCGCAGAGGCGCACAAAATCGAGCTGTTCCTGCGTTTCGATGCCTTCCGCCGTGGTTGGCATGCCGATTTCCCGGGCCAGCGCGACGATGCCGCGCACCACCGCGGCGGATTCCCGTCCATGCACAGCTTCCTTGACGAACGAGCTGTCGATCTTCAGCTTGTCGAACGAAAAGCGCACCAGGGTCGACATGGTCGAAAAGCCGGTGCCGAAATCGTCGAGTGCAAGGCCAATGCCCAATGCGCGCAATCTCGCGACGTTGCGCTGGGTGACTGCATCGTCCTTCAATAGCACCGTTTCCGTGACCTCGATATTCAGGCGCCCCGGCGGAAGTTTCGTTTTCCGAAGTATTGCCGCGACCGTCGAGGCAAACGATTCTTCGCGCAATTGCACCGGCGATACATTGACCGCGACGGCCACCTCGTCTCGCCACGTCGCCGCGTCCGAGCACGACTGCAGCAGCGCCCATTCGCCCAACGCCAGAATGAGGCCAGTCCGCTCGGCGGTCGGAATGAACGCGGAAGGCGAAAGCTCGCCGCGGGTCGGATGGGTCCAGCGCATCAGCGCCTCGCGACCGGACACGGTGCCATCGCCGAGATCGATGATCGGCTGATACTCCATGCGCAAACCGCTGAATGACTTCAGCGCCCCTTCCAGGTCGCTACGCAGAAGGCTCAGGCTTTCGTCCGAGACGTGCCTGTCGGCATCGAAAATGGCGAATGCGCTTTTGCCGCTGCGTTTGACCGCATACAACGCCCGGTCGGCGCAGATCAGCAATTGCGGTCCCGCTTTCGCATGCTGGGGATACAGCGAAACACCGACGCTCGCGCCGATATGCACCAGCGCTTCGCTCAATGCGAACGGGCGAGCGAGCGTCTTGACGATGCGGTCGGCCAGGATGCGCAGGTCGCGAGCCTGCTCCATGCCGTCGGCGATGGCGACGAATTCATCGCCGGCGAGGCGTCCCACCAGATCGCCGCCCGGCAGTATTTCGCGCAACCGGTTCGCCGCTTCCTGCAGGATCTGATCGCCGGCGGCGTGGCCCAGGCTGTCATTGATCGCCTTGAAACCGTCCAGATCGATCAGCAGAACTGCAAACTTCCGATCGTGGTACACCCCGTTCGTGCCTGTGCGCTCCAGCAGCAACTCGCTAATGCGCGCACGATTGGGCAAGCCGGTGAGACTGTCCTGACGGGCGAGACGATGACTGTTTTCGCGCGCCAGCAGCAACGCGACGGTATCGCGATTGCTGCGCAGCGCAACGGTGAAGAAGCCGGCGGCACAGAACGGCGCCTGAAACAGCAACACGAGTTTGCCATTGCCTGGCGAGAGCGCCGCGCCAACTCCCAGCAAACCCAGAATGAAGGAAGTCTGCAACATCGCAAGCCGCGGAGTGCCCGCATTGCGTCCGGCCAAGCCGCCGATCACACCGACCGCACAAACGTTGCCGAGCAGGAAAAGGGTCGGATTTCCGCTGATATTGCACAGTAATGTGCCGAATCCGAACAGCACGCTCCACAGCAGGCTCGCGAACAGGAACGCTGAAGTGGGCGTTGGCCGGTTCTGCGCGCCAAGTCGGCTGCATAGCCAGATTAACCCCAGGCGGACCATCAGCAGTGCGACGACAGCGATACCCCATGCTGCGTAAAGGGGAATCGGATAGAGGTAGAAAGCGGTTGCGCAAACGCTGATTTCGCAAATCGACGCGAATGCGATCGATGCCGTTCGTGTGAACAAATTGGCGAGCAGGATCTGCCGGTTGTCCGGACTCAGGTCTTGAGCGGACGACACGACCCACTTGAAAAATGGAGACCTTGGTTCGCTGAAAGCCATGACCTGCGCATTTGACAGTTGGTGGGTTCAAACGGCGGTACGCCCGAGTGAACTAAATTATCAGGTTAATTCAATGAAAGGAATAGGCGCGAAAAGTGGGCAGGCAGACAGCGGAGATAAAAGACTCAGCGCCGGGACTCAGTGCAGGTGTCGATACGTGCGGCACGACGGGGCAAGAAGGGAGCTTCGAGAAAGGCTGGCGCCGAACGGTGCATGACTATGTCATTGCACTCGAAGTCCCAGTTCGGTGATGCCCGGCTGCGGTGCAGTCGGGCACGAGGTAAAAGTAGTGAGGTGGTGCCTTGCTTCGCGTTTGCCTGGCAGCACCCCACGTCATGACTACTTGCCGTTGGAACGGACAGGCTCGCGTGCGTAGATCACATCCGGGTCGTCCGTACCGGCCGCATGCATCGCGTCGACCAGCTCTGCGCGATTCTGCAATACCGCACGCTGATTGATGGAGCCCTTGTCGGTGATCTCGCCCAGATCGAGCGACGGTGGCGTCGCCAGCAATCGCACCCGCGCGATAAACGTCGCACTGCCCGTTGCACCGCCGTTCAGGCGCGCGACAAGTTCGGCAAAGAACGCACGCACGGACGGCGCGCCCAGCACGTCCTGAGCGCTCGCGCCGCTACCGAGGCCCGCGAGCTGGCGGCACGGGTCGAGCCGCGCAAAGATCATCGCGCCCACTTCGTTGCGGTTCATCCCGGTGATGACGGCATCCTGCACGTATGGCGCGCCCTCTGTAACGATGCGCGCACGCATCGGCCCGACGCTCACGAAGGTGCCCGAGCTGAGCTTGAAGTCCTCGGCGATCCGTCCGTCGAAGGCGAGACCGAGTTCGGGGCGAGACGGATCGACGAAGCGTACCGCGTCGCCGGTGCGGTAGTAGCCTTCGTCGTCGAACACTTCGTGCGCGGCGTCCGGCGCGCTGCGCCAGTAGCCATGCATCACGTTTGGACCGCGAAAGCGCACCTCCAGCTTGCCGTCGACGGGCGCCACCTTGGTCTCGCAACCCGGTGCGGGCAGACCCAGATAACCCGCGCCGGAGACGGGGCCAGTCGTGAACAGGCACGATGGCGCCGTCTCCGTCATGCCAAGTCCCGACATGATGCGGATGCGCTCGCCGCAATGCGCGAGCGTCACGCGTTCCAGTCGCTCCCAGGCTGCTTGCGACAAACCCGCACCCGCGAAGAAATACATTTTCACGCGCGAAAAGAAGCGCTCGCGCAACGCCGCATCGGTCTCCAATGCGACGGTCAACTCTTCCCAGCCTCTGGGCACGTTGAAGTAGATCGTCGGCGCGATCTCGTGCAGGTTGCGCAAGGTTTCATCGAACTGGCCTGTGACTGGCCTGCCGTCGTCGATGTAGAGTGTGCCACCGTTGTAGAGCGCGATGCCGACGTTATGACTGCCGCCGAACGTGTGATTCCACGGCAGCCAGTCGACCAGCACCGGCGGCTCGATACCGAACTGCGGGAACGTTTCGAGCAGCATCTGCTGGTTCGCGCACAGCATGCGGTGCGTCGTGGGCACGGCCTTCGGCATGCGCGTCGAGCCGGACGTGAAGAGAAACTTGGCGATGGTGTCTCCGCTCGTGGCAGCATGCGCGGCTTGCTCGTCGCGCAGCGGCGTATCGAGCAGCGCGGCAAAGCGCGTGACGGTGACGGTGACGTTGCGTGCGGACGGCGCGGCGCTCACACGCTCGATGCCCTCGGGCAGCACCGCGTCGAGTGCAGCGGCGTAGGCGTCGATGTTATCGGCGAACACGAGGCCCGGCGTGAGCAAGCCCAGCACGTGACGCAATTTTCCGTAGTCGCCCGACATCAGCGAATAGGTAGGCGATATCGGCGCGTAAGGGATGCCCGCCCACATCGCGCCGAGCGCCATCTGCATATGCTCGAGGCTGTTGCCCGAGAGAATCGCCACCGGCCGCTCGGCGTTCAGGCCGCGGTCGAGCAACGCCTGGGCGATCGCGCGTGCGTGCTCGACCATTTGTGCGTAAGTGATACCTTGCCACGCGCCGCTCGCATCGCGCCGCGCGACGAGCAACCGCTCGGGATGGGCGCGTGCGCCGCTCGAGAGGCGGTCGGTAAAGCGCTCGGGATAGGCGCCGAGTGGCTCGTGCGATTGCATGTACCAGCACTCGCCGCGCCGCTCGATGCGTGGCGATACAGAACCGAGGGCGACGCGCCGGTACCTTGGCGCGCCACCGTTTGCGTGGCATTGGTCCGATTCCAAAACCTGTCTCCTGTGTCGACCAGAGTTAGCGCTTCAGCGCTTACTCTGGTCCCATGCTGAGGTTTGACTGGAGTTAGCGCTTCAGCTGTCGGCCAGAGTTGGCGCTTTAGCGCTTACTCTGGTCCCATGCAAAGCACTTACTCCAGGCCCTCAGCGGTCGATCGGAGTTGGCGCTTCAGCGCTTACTCTGGTCCCATGCAAAGCGCTTACTCTGGTCCCCGCGTCGTCCACCATGCACGGACGAGCGGCATTGTCTCTTGTATGCTGGGCGCGGCCGTGTTCTGCGGCTCACGCAGACCGCCGGTTCGGCTCACCGAATTCGAATCACCGAATTCGGCTCGCCGATCTCAGATCGGATAGTGCCGCGGCCCGGTCTGCACCGTGATCCATCGCAGATCAGTGAACTCGGCAATCGACGCCTTGCTGCCGAAGCGCCCATACCCGCTCGCCTTCACGCCGCCGAACGGCATCTGCGCTTCGTCGTGCACGGTCGGCCCGTTGATATGGCAGATGCCCGATTCGATGCGCTTCGCCACGTTCATCGCGCGTCCGATATCGCGGCTGAACACCGCCGCCGACAATCCGTACTCGCTGTCGTTCGCCACGCGCAGAGCCTCTTCGTCGCCATCCACGCGCTGCACCGTCACGACCGGCCCGAACGATTCGTCGGCATACAGCTTCATGTCGCGCGTGACGTTCTCGACGATGGTCGGCTGCATGATCGCGCCGCTCACCTCACAGCCGAGCGGCAGGCGCGCGCCTTTCTCGCGTGCGTCGTCCACCAGCGCCCGGATGCGCCGCGCGGACGCCTCGCTCTCCAGCGTGCCGAGGATCGAGCCCGGCTGTGTCGGGTCGCCGGCCTTCAGCGTGCGCGCCTTGGCCACCAGCTTGTCGACGAACGCGTCGGCGACCTTGCGCTCGACGATCACGCGCTCCGTCGACATGCAGATCTGCCCTTGATTGAAGAACGCGCCGAAGGCGATACTTTCGACGGCCGCGTCGAGATCGGCATCGTCGAGTACGAGCACGGGTGCCTTGCCGCCCAGTTCGAGCAGCGCCGGTTTCAGATGCTGTGCCGACAGTTGCGCGACGATGCGGCCCACGCGCGTCGAGCCGGTGAAGTTCACCCGCTTGACGGCGGGATTCGCGATCAGACGCTCGACGATCGCGGGCGCGTCCTCGGGCGCATGCGTGAGCACATTGATGACGCCCTCACCGAGCCCCGCCTCGTTCAGTACTTCCCCAATCAGCGCGTGAACGCCAGGGCAGCCCTCGGAAGCCTTCAGCACCACCGTATTGCCACACGCAAGCGGCATCGCGAGCGCACGCGTCGCGAGAATCACGGGCGCATTCCAGGGCGCCATACCGAGCACCACACCGCACGGCTGACGCACGGCCATCGCGAGACTGCCGGGCACATCCGACGGAATCACCGCGCCGTCGATCTGCGTGGTCATCGCGGCCGCTTCGCGCAGCATGTTGGCCGCGAGCATCACGTTAAAGCCATACCAGTTCGCCATCGCGCCCGTTTCGGCGGCGCCCACGACAATGAACTCCGGGGTGCGCGCGTCCATCCGGTCGGCCGCGGCGAGCAGGCGCCTGCGCCGCTCGGTGGGCGTGAGCGCAGCCCACGCGGGGAACGCACGCGCCGCGGCGGAAACCGCCGCATCGGCGTCCTCGGGGGTCGCCGCAGCGGCGCGCGTGGCGGCTTGGCCGGTCGCCGGATTGATGCGCTCGAAGGTCTTGCCGTTCGACGCCGGGCGTGCCACGCCGTCGATCAGCAGCGGAGTTTCATGCATGTTTTTCGTCTCCTCTGTCCGTTCTGTATCGCGCCGCCGCTCAGCGCTTGTACGTCTGCAGGCCCGGCTTGATGCTCTTGTCGTCGAGGAACTGCTTGAGGCCCTGCTCGCGGCCACCCTCTGGATCGCGATAGTTCGCCTGGTCGAGCTTCGCGTATAGATAGTCTTCGTTCTGTTCCCACGTCAGCTCGCGGCTACGCTTGAAGCCGTGCTTCGCGTTGCGCAGCACGACCGGGTTCTTGTCGAGCAGCTTCGCGGCCAGCGCGAGCGTCTCCTCACGCAGTTGTGCACGCGGCACGCTCCGGTTGACGAGCCCCATCTTCGCAGCCTGCTGGCCGGTAAACGTGTCGCCCGTCATGATGTAGTAAAGCGCCTCGCGGTGGCCCACGGTATCTGCCATCGCCTTGCTCACGAGGTTGCCCGGCGGAATGCCCCAGTTGATCTCCGACAGGCCGAACACGGCTTCGTCGGCGGCAATCGCCAGATCGCATGCGACGAGCGGCGAGAATGCGCCGCCGAAGCACCAGCCGTTGACCATCGCGATGGTCGGCTTCGAGTACATGCGCAGCAGCTGCCATTGCCAGCGGCTCGCGTCGCGGCGAATGCGCTCCTGCAGCACGTCGGGACCGGCGTCGACTTCACGGAAGTACTCCTTAAGATCCATGCCGGCCGTCCAGGCCGAGCCCTCGCCGGTCAATACCACGACCTGCGCTTCGGCGTCGAGCTCGATCACCTCCAGCACGTCGATCATTTCCCTGTTCAGCGTCGGGCTCATCGCATTGCGCTTCTCGGGACGATTGAACGCAACCCATGCGATGCCACCTTCCACCGTGACCTTGACCGTTTTCCAGCGACCCTCATAACTCATTTCGTGTTCTCCGTGGACAATGCCGCACACGCGGCTTGAACTCAATTTACTATCAGGCTGCCTGATAAGTAAAGTAGAATATGTTCACTTTGGTACAAACCCGTAAACGGCTTTCCAGCGATGACCAGCAAAACTTCAGCCAGCGCCGCGACGACGCGCGCCACGCGTGCGCGGCTTGCCGAAGGCAGCCCGCATGCGGTCGCGCCGATGAGCCTGAGCTATCTGATCGGCCAGCTCGACCGCGTCGTGTCGCGCCGGCTCTCGGAAGCGCTCGCGCGCCACGGCCTGACGCTGCCGCAGTACACGGCGCTATCCGTATTGCGCGCACGCGGCCGTTCGTCGAACGCACAGATTGCCGAGCGCTCCTTCATCACGCCGCAATCGGCCAACGAGGTCGTGAAGACGATGGAAGCGAACGGCTGGGTGATGCGCGAAAGCGATCCGATGAATCGGCGTGTCGTGCTGCTCTCGCTTACCGAAGCGGGCAAGACCTTGCTCGACGAATGTGACGATGCGGCCGATCACGTGGAACGCGCGATGCTCGACGATCAGCAAGCCGATACGCCGCACACCTTGCGCTTGCTGCTGCACGCCTGCGTGCGCAATCTGCGCGCGGCGTAGGGGCCACTCGGGGCCACTCGGGGCCACTTGGGCGGCGCACGCCGCGCAACCGCGATAAAAACCGCAACCATCTTGCATGGGACCATGCGTAAGTGCTGAAGCATGGGACCAAAGTAGGCGCTAAAGCGCCAACTCTGGTCGACCGCGTTGCATGGGACCAGCGTAAGCGCTAAAGCGCCAACTCTGGTCGACAGCTTTGCATGGGACCAGCGTAAGCGCTAAAGCGCTAACGCTGGTCGACACCGGAGACACGCTTGAACCTTGACCAACTCGTGGCCATCGACACGCACGTGCACGCAGAAGTGTCGTGCTGCCAACCGCCCGACCTCTTCGCGAAGGAATTCAACGACGCGGCGGATAAGTACTTCGGCACAGTGCTCAAACAAGGCCGCCGGCCGACGATTCCCGAGACGATCGAGCACTATCGCGAACGCCGCATCGGCTTCGTGATGTTCACTGTCGATTGCGAGGCGAACATTGGGCGCCGCCGCATTGCTAACGAAGAGATCGCCGACTTCGCGCAGCAGAACGCCGACATCATGATCGCCTTTGCGAGCATCGATCCGCACAAAGGCAAACTGGGCGCTCGCGAAGCGCGACGTCTGATCGAAGAGCACGGCGTGCGTGGCTTCAAGTTTCATCCGACCATGCAAGGGTTCTTCGCGAACGACCGGCTTGCGTATCCGCTCTACGAAGTCATTGCCGAATATGGTCTGCCCACGGTCTTTCACAGCGGCCATTCCGGCATGGGCTCGGGCATGCATGGCGGCGGCGGACTGCGGCTCAAATATTCGGAGCCGATCCATCTCGACGACGTGGCCGCTGACTTCCCCGACATGAAGATCGTGATCGCGCACCCGTCGTGGCCATGGCAGGAGCAGGCGCTTTCCATCGCGTTGCACAAGCCCAACGTCTATATCGACCTGTCCGGCTGGTCGCCGAAATATTTCTCGGCCGAACTCGTCAAATATGCGAACACGCTGTTACGCCAGCGCGTGCTGTTCGCTTCCGACTTTCCTCTGATCCGGCCGGATCGCTGGCTCGAGGACTTCGCCACGCTGGACATCAAGCCTGAAGTGCGGCCGTTCGTGCTCAAGGAGAATGCGGTACGGCTGTTGGGGTTGGCAAACGAGGCTTTGTTGGCCCCTTGAAAAGCGATGAGCACGGTGAGCATTTCCGCACTCGCCAACACGCCGGATTCTGAGCAATCACGCGTAGTTAGGCGATCGATCCTAAGAACCTATCAGGGAACTTAGGAATTATCTGATAAAAAATCGATCTGAAATAGTCAATAATTGTCCCGCTGTTGATTTTCCAAAAGAAAATCGTTTCGGGGCGACTGCAGGCGTCCCTTTTTTGTTGATTTACCAAGCACGAAATAGAGGACTACCGATGAAACTCAATCGTTCCGCGATGATCTCCGCAGCCGTTGCGATGATCGCGGCCCTGCCGTTGGCCTCGCACGCCGCGGACGGCACCATCACCTTTACCGGCAACATCACGGCCCAGACCTGCACCATCAACGGCGGCAGCACCGGCACGAACAACTTCTCCGTGGCGCTGCCGACGGTATCGGCGTCTTCGCTGGCCACCGCAGGCCAGTCCGCCGGCCGCACTCCGTTCAACATCGCGCTGACGGGGTGCACGCCGGGTACAGGTAACGTTCACACGTTCTTCGAATCGGGCGGCACGACCGATCCGGCAACGGGATATCTGATTCTGGACGCGGGTGGCGCGCAAAACGTCGAGATCGCCCTGCTGAACGGCCTGGACGGCTCGGAGATCAAGGCCGGCTTTGCCGACTCGCTGCAGAACTCCTACCCGGTCGCCCTTTCGAACGGCGCGGCAACACTGCCCTACTTCGCCGAGTACAAGGCAACCGGCATCGCAACTGCCGGCGCGGCCAATTCGAGCGTGATGTACACGATCTCGTACCAGTAACGCCCACTTTGTCGTAGCGAAGTACCGCGGAGCGGGTCCACGCTCGCTCCGCGGCCGCTGTCCCTTTCCCTTAGTTGCCGACGTGCCATCATGAAACGAACGATCAAGACTCTCATCGCCGCCAGCGTGCTTGCGCTGGGACTCGCGAACGCCCTGCAGGCGCATGCCTCCGTTGTCATCGCCGGCACGCGGATTATTTATGACGCTAAGGATAACGAACAGACCATCAAACTGACCAACGAAGGCAAATCGCCAGCGTTGACGCAGGTCTGGCTGGACAAAGGCGATCCCAAAGCTGCGCCGGCCGCAATCGATGTGCCGTTCACCGTTACGCCGCCGTTTGCACGCATCGACCCGGGCAAAGGGCAGACCTTGCGCATCCTGTACACAGGCGAGCCGTTACCGCGGGATAAGGAATCGATATTCTGGCTCAACGTGCTCGAAGTCCCACCCAAACCGGCCGCCGACGAAGCCAGCACCAACCGGCTGCAAATGGCATTTCGTACGCGCGTCAAGATGTTCTTCCGTCCTGTGGGTTTGAAGGGCCATGCGGACGACGCGCCCGCACAGATCACGTGGCGCATCGCGCAGACCGGCACTCACGCCGCGCTCGAAGCGCACAACCCGACGCCTTACCACGTGTCGTTCTCCACGCTGGAATTGGTGGGCGGCGGCAAGACCGCGAAGTTCGAAGAAGGCGGCATGGTGGGTCCGGGCGACACCCAGGTCTTCCCGCTTTCGGGCGAAGTGTTGGCTGGGGCCAACGCCACGGTCCGCTATCACGCGATCAATGACTATGGCGCCCCCGTCGAAGGTGAAGCGCCGCTGAACGCCGCGCAACAGAAGTAAATCCGCAGCCGGCCTGTTCCGGCTCCCCTCACCGGACTCTCTCTGCAGAAACCGATGCTGCGCGACGCGGCAGGGAGAAGGTCCGTCCGAAGACTCTAGCTGGCCCTCATGCAATTCAGGCAACATCAGTCTTTCCCTTCACAGCTGTCGCCCATCGGCGCAGTAGTGTTGATGGCATTCGCCAGCGCAGGGGCATGGGGCGCGACCGCTGATCCGAGCGCGTCCACGCAACTGGCCGAAGTTCAGTTCAACGATCAGTTCATTCAGCAGCCGGCCGGCGGGCGCATCGATATCAGCCGCTTCAACAAGGGCAACGTGGCACTGCCCGGCGACTACCATGCCGATCTGTATGTGAACGGCGCATGGCTTGGGCGGACGGAAGTGAAGCTGCGCCAGCGCGGCGCCGACTCCAGCCAGGCGCAGATCTGCTTCGATCGAGCGCTGCTGCAACGCGTTGGCGTGGACCTGACGAAATCGCCCGCCGATGTGGCCGCGCGTCTGGAAAGCAGCGCCGAAGACTGCATGCCGCTGCCCTCACTGGTCAACGACGCTACCGCGACCTTCGACAACGGCGAGCAGCGGCTCGACGTCAGCGTGCCGCAGATCGCACTCGCACGGACCGCACGCGGCTATGTCGAGCCGCGCTATTGGGACGACGGCGTGCCCGCCGCGCTGCTGCAGTACAACGCCAACCTCTACCATGCCGATTCAGCCGGTGTGAATTCAACCCAGGGCTATGTGGGGTTGAACGCGGGGATCAACCTCGGGCCATGGCGATTCCGTCACAACGGCAACCTGACTTCGAGCAACCAGACGGGCACTCACTACCAGAGTGTGCAGACCAACATACAACGCTCGATTGCGCCGCTCAAAAGCCAGCTGACGGTTGGCGACGCGTTCACCGACGGCGCCGTGTTCGACAGCGTCGGTTTTCGCGGCGTCCAACTCGCGAGCGACGACCGCATGTATCCGGAGTCGCAGCGCGGTTACGCGCCGATTGTCCGCGGATTCGCCGAAAGCAACGCGCGTGTGCAGATCCGCCAGAACGGCAACATCATTTACGAAACGACCGTGGCGCCAGGCGCGTTCGAGATCAACGATCTCTATCCCACCGGCTACGGCGGCAACCTCGACGTGATCGTGACCGAGGCCGACGGCAGGGTGCGTACCTCCACGGTGCCCTATGCGGCGGCGGTCAATGCGCTGCGTCCCGGCGTCACGCGCTATGGCTTCACGCTCGGCCAGTACCGCAGTCCGCTCGTGCAAAACCACCCGATGCTGTTCCAGGGCACGGTTCAGCACGGCTTCACGAATCTCATCACCGGCTATGGCGGTTTCGTGGCGAGCCCGGGCTACATGGCCGCGCAAATCGGCGCCGCGCTGAATACGAACTATGGCGCGTTCGGCCTCGACATCACCGAGGCTGCCACGCATCTGGAGCGCCAGCCGAACCGCAACGGACAGAGCCTGCGCCTGAGCTATAGCAAGCTGGTCGAGCCGACCGGCACCAATCTGTCCGTGGCGGCTTACCGCTATTCGAGTCGTGGCTACCTCGATCTTGCCGACGCGATGGCGACGCGCGACCTCGATCGGCGCAACATGGGCTTCGCGGCCAATGGTATCCAGCGCGGGCGCCTGCAGGTCACGGTGAACCAGAGTCTGCCGCCAGGCCGCGGCTCGTTTTACCTGACTGGCTCCACCCAGAACTACTGGGACCGCCATGGCACCGATACGCAATTCCAGGCGGGCTACACCAACACCTACAGGC
Organism: Paraburkholderia ribeironis; assembly: GCF_900019265.1. GTDB lineage: Bacteria > Pseudomonadota > Gammaproteobacteria > Burkholderiales > Burkholderiaceae > Paraburkholderia > Paraburkholderia ribeironis. Next base: position 173,885 of record NZ_CYGX02000005.1, on the reverse strand, counting down.
GGATGAACTACAGCCTTGCGTTCGGGCGCCAGCGCGACACAAGCACGGGCAAGTGGGACAACCGCGCGATGCTGACCGTCGGCATTCCGCTTGGCACGGGTCCGCATGCGCCCTATTCGAGCACTTCGCTGCAAGGCGGCACAGGCACGCCGACGACGGTGCAGGAATCCGTCACGGGCACGCTCGGTGTGGACAATGCGTTCGCCTACGGCGTGAACGTGGGCCACAGCAGCGGTGGCGGCGCGAACGCCAACACCACGGCAGGCGCCAACGCTTCTTACATGTCGCCGGTCGCCACGCTGACGGGCAGCGTCAGCAAGAACAATAACTATGGGCAGGCGGGCGTCGGCGTGAGCGGTGGCATCGTCGCGTATCGGGGCGGCGTGGCCTTCACGCCAATGATTGGCGATACCACGGCGATCGTCGAGGCCTCCGATGCGGCTGGCGCGCGCGTTGCCAATGGCAGTGGCTTGCGGGTCGACCGGTGGGGTCACGCGGTGGTGTCGAACCTGAGTCCGTTTGCCAGCAATCAGGTTGAGATCGACCCCAAGGGGTTGCCGATCAACGTCGAGCTGAAGTCCACCCAGCAGTCAGTCGCACCGACCGCGGGCGCGGTCGTACGGCTGAAGTTTGAAACTGAAAACACCGGCCGCGCCGCGATCCTGAACATCAGGAAAGCCGACGGCACGCCGGCGCCCTTCGGCGCCGACGTATCGAACCCACAGGGGCAAAGCATCGGCACGGTGGCACAGGGAGGCCGTGTGATTGCGCGTGGTCTGAAGATCGATACCGGCCGGCTGCTGGTCAACTGGGACGAAGCCGGCGGCGAGCGTTGCTGGGTCGACTACTCGCTGCCGAAAGTCGACACGAGGACGAGCGCGTCGTACAGCGTGGTGGATGCCGTATGCCGGTAGGCGTGTGTCGAGCGAAGGCGCCCCCGGCGCTGAGGATCTTGCCAGTTCGTCGAATCGGCTTGCCAGACTGGCTTAACAGGGCCGTGAACGCGGCCAGTGGAAATGACAATGTTGGATTCGGGTGGTTCGCGCTGTCCGGACCGAAAAGCGGGAGATGATGATGATGTCGAGATTGACTGGTTTGCTTTGCCTCGTGCTGGCGCTGATGCTGCCTGCAATGGCACGGGCCGGGTGCACCGGCACTGCGTCCCAGAATGCCCTCAATATCCAACCCAAGGTGCCCGTCTTTGACCCGGCCGCCGCGGACGGCACGGTGCTGTGGAGCTCCGGGCTGCTCAACAGCTCGGTCTCGACCGCCGTTACGTGCTCCGACGGCTACGGCACGGTGGTGGAGACCGGCGTGGGCACGTACAACAGTACCTACCAGACCTTCTCCACCAACGTTCCCGGCATCGGCGTGAGGCTTCAGGACATCAACAAAACTCCGCTTCCGGTCAACATATCCTCGTGGGCGTCGCTAACCAACCTCGCCGGCGGTACGGTTGCGCCGTTCTACGTTCAGATCGTGAAGACTGGGCCAGTCACGGCTGGTGGCAGCATCAGCGGGAATATCGTCAAGTTCCTGGCGCAGAACGGCACGTACCCGATGATGTACGTGTACTTCACTGGTCCAATCATCATCAACCCGACGATACCGACGTGTGCGGTGACCAATCCGCAGATCACAGTGCCGCTCGGCAGCGTCGCGGCAAGTTCGTTGGCCTCGGCTCCGCAGTCCTCCTTCAATATCGGGCTGAACTGTTCGGGAGGAGCGTCAGGCGTGACCGCGAGCGTATACACAACCTTGACCGACCAGAGCAACCCGGGCAACGTGTCCAACACGCTGTCGCTCACTTCAGCTTCAACCGCGAGGGGAGTCGGCATCCAAATACAGAATGGGCCGAACGTCATCAGTTACGGCCCTGACTCCAAAACCATTGGCAATACGAATCAATGGCTCGCGGGTCAGACGGGTAATGGCAGCTTCACCATCCCGCTGACGGCGCGCTACGTGCAGACCGCCACTTCCATCACGCCAGGAACCGCGAACGGGATTGCCACGTTCACGATCGGCTATCAGTAATGGGCGCGCCATCGCATTCACCATTCCTGATCGGCCGCGTGCACATCCGTGAAACCACCGAGTCAAGGCATTGCGGTGCACCATTCGCGCAGTCTGCCGCGACGCGCACCCCGCTTGTTACCGTTTGCGCAGATGCTCGGTGACTTGCGCAGATCAATCTCCGACACCAGCAATGCACGGATAGCTGGCTCTCGGCAATTAATTTTCCTACAGTAGATTCACGATCAATCGGATCGTGACCCGTCTGACAATTGCCCAGGTTCTACCAGCGCGTTCCACGCAACGACGTGTGAGGTGATGGAAATGGTAGATGAAGATAGTCTTTCGGTAACAGTGACTCGCGACGATCTGATTGTCCTCACGACCGTCGAGTGCAGATTGGCAGGAAAAGCGCAGGCCATGTGTTACGGATTCCAATCCGGACCATCGGAAAATCTCGCGCCATGCCCACTTTTCTAATCGCCTACTGCGGTCCTGCCGCCGTGCCTGACGATGTGTGGCTGCGCTGGAACACGGACCCGCTGCTGCTTGCGGTACTTGCCGCCCTCGCGTTCATCGTCGCCAGCGGTCGCTCAGCCGACACGCGAGCGGGCTGGGTGGCGCTTGCGCTGATGATCGTCGTCTTTGTCTCCCCATTGTGCGCGCTGTCGTCGGCGTTGTTTTCAGCGCGCGTGACCCATCACATCATTCTGATCGCCGCTGTCGCGCCGCTGCTCGCGTGCGCCTTTCCGCTGTCTCGCGCCGGCTATCCGCCGCTCGTCCCAGTGGTCACCGCGCATGCCGTGATCGTCTGGCTCTGGCACGCACCGGGCCCGTACGCATGGGCACTCTCGACAGTCCCGGCCTACTGGTTGATGCAGTTCACGCTGCTTGGCAGTGCCTGGTTAATGTGGCGCAGTATCCTGGCACCGTCGATGCAGACAGGCGCCGCGTTGATGGCACTCGGCGCGACGATCGGACAGATGGGTCTGCTCGGCGCCTTGATCGTGTTCGCTCCCGTACCGCTGTATGTGCCGCATTTGGGCACCACCGCCGCCTGGGGACTCACCCCGCTCGCCGACCAGCAACTCGCCGGGCTGTTGATGTGGGTATTGGCGATGGTCCCTTATCTGGCAGCTGGCCTCTGGATCGCCTGGTCCAGCCTGCGCGCAAGAGAGCCCGCACTGTGACGACCCTGCTGAAATTCATTCATCTGGGCGCGATCGCAATCTGGTCGGGCGGTCTGATCGTGCTGCCCTTTCTGTTCTGGCAGCGCCGCATGCTGACGGCCGGTCCTGACCTCGACCGGCTGCATCGCATCGCGAGACTGGTCTATGTGGAACTGACATCGCCCGCCGCGTTTGTTGCGATTGCAAGCGGCACGTGGCTGATCTTCCTGCAGGCCACCTTCGTCGAATGGTTTTCCGTGAAGATGGTGCTGGTCGGCATCATGGCGATGCTGCACGTGGTGGCCGGGCTCGTGCTGCTGCACCTGTTCCTGCCCGAGGGCCACTTCGGCCGCCTGTCGTGGATCGCGCTGACGACTGCCTATGTGCTGGTGATCGTCGCGATCATCTGGGTCGTGCTGGCCAAGCCGCACATCGACGCAACCCTGTTCGCCCCGCATCTGTTCGAGCCTGGCGGACTCGCCCGATGGCTGCATCATTCCTTCGGCGAAACCATGATGCCGACGCCATGATCGAACACGAGCTTGCCCCCATGCCAGCCGGCGAAGCCCGTCATCACCGACGCGAGCGCCGACAACGCGAGCCCATGCGGCAGGATCTCCGCGGGATAGAAGAGACGCACGCCCCAGTTCGCGCCCGCGATCGCGACGAGAGTCATCGCCGCGACGGCATGAGACCAGCTGGCCTCCCTGAGCCGGATGCCAGGTACGAGCAAAAGCTCAGCAGTACCGACGAAGCTCGCGGCCACGCCACTCCAGAACGCAAAGCCGGCCACCCACAGACCTGCCCTGACCCAGAACGGATCGCCCGACCACCAGTAGATGACATCCACCCCAAGCGTGGCGACGACGAACGCAATCGGGAAGTGCACCATCATCACGTGAATCGGATGGCCGACGAGCGCGACCGCCGACCCCGCATCCAGCCGCAACAATTCCAGCAGCACTTCGCTCCTGGCATGAGATCCGGAATCGTCTTTCTTTGCCATGGTGCAAGTCCCCCGCGTCGAATGCGTGATCCTTCGAAGCATCATAGCTGCTTGCGTGTACCGGTCCAAGCAGGATTGTTCGCGGCGCTGTCGGGCTGTGCGGGTCCGCTGTCGACGCTGACGCCGTCCGGCCGCTCGGCTGCGTCGATCGCCGGGCTGTGGTGGACGATGCTGGCCGGATCGGTCGTGCTGTTCACGCTGGTGCTCGTGCTATTCCTGCTGGTGATCTACCGGCCTGGCTGGGGCTCGCGTGTGTCGGCGGCGCGTTGGGTGGTGCTCGGCGGCCTCGTGTTGCCTGCCGTAATCCTGATTCCGCTGATCTGTTATGGCCTGTTTGCCGGCGAACGATTGCTGCCGCTACCGGGCATGACGCCGCCGCGCATCGAGGCCATCGCGAAGCAATGGGTCTGGACCTTCCGCTACCCGGACCAGGGCGGCGTCGAAACACGCAACCTGCTGCACCTGCCCGCCGGCACGCCGGTCGATATCGTCGTCACCAGCGAGGACGTGCTGCATTCGTTCTGGATTCCGCGCTTCGCCGGCAAGATCGATGCCGTGCCCGGGCATGCCAACCGTCTGCGCGTAGAGGCCGATCAACCCGGTCGCTACGAAGGGCAGTGCAATCAGTTTTGCGGGGTCGGTCACACCGGCATGCACTTCGCGGTGATCGTCGATCGTCCGGAAGACTTTGCCGCCGCCGTCAAGGAGGCGGCCGCCAACGGGGAGGTGAAGAAATGAGTGTGCCTGCCGAGCCGTCGTCACAGGGTATGCGCGCATTGCGGCTGCACCGCCAGCTCGCCGCGATCTGGGCCACCGGACCGGGGGTGCAGCAGCTCGCCGCCGTGAACCACACAGTCCTCGGCATGCGCATGATGATCACGTCGTTCCTGTTCTTCGCGATCGCGGGCGTGCTGGGCATGCTCACGCGCGTGCAGCTCGCGACGCCTCACGCAGCCTTCATGGACGCCGAGACCTACAACCAGGTCTTCACGATGCACGGCTCGATGATGCTGTTCCTGTTCGCCATTCCGATGGTGGAAAGCTTCGCGGTCTATCTCACGCCGAAGATTCTCGGCACGCGCGATTTTGCATTCCCGCGTCTGACCGCGTATGGCTACTGGTGCTATCTGCTGGGCGGCATCATCCTGACGGTGTCGCTGATCATGCGCTCCGCGCCCGACGGCGGCTGGTTCATGTACACGCCGCTCAGCTCGCGCGTCTACACGCCGGGCATCAACGCCGACGTGTGGCTGCTCGGCATCACGTTCGTCGAGATTTCAGCGCTCTCGCTGGCGGTGGAGATCGTCGTCTCGATCCTCAAAATGCGTGCGCCCGGCATGTCGCTCGACCGCATGCCGATCTTCGCGTGGTACATCCTCGTCACCGCGATGATGATGATCGTGGCGTTCCCGCCGCTGATCCTCGGCTCCATGCTGCTCGAAGTCGAGCGCGCGTTCGATCTGCCTTTCTTCGACCCGCGGCGCGGTGGCGACGCGCTGCTCTGGCAGCATCTGTTCTGGCTATTCGGCCACCCCGACGTGTACATCATCTTCCTGCCGATGGCGGGCGTGCTGTCGACGATCATCCCGGTCTTCGCGCGGCGGCCGCTGGTCGGCTATCGGACCATCGTCGTCGCGATCATCGCGCTGGCCTTCCTGAGCTTCGGCATCTGGGTCCATCACATGTTCACGGTGGGCATTCCGCATCTCGCGCTGGCGTTCTTCTCGGCGGGCTCCGCGATCGTCGCGGTGCCGACCGCGATTCAGGTCTTCGCGTGGCTCGCCACGCTGTCGCACGGACGACCGCGCTGGGACGTGCCGATGCTGTATGTGTTCGGCTTCTTCTTCGTGTTCACGGCGGGCGGACTGACCGGCGTGATGCTCGCGATCGTGCCATTCGACTGGCAGGCGCACGATACCTATTTCGTCGTCGCGCACATGCACTACGTGGCGGCCGGCGCGCTCGCATTTCCGATGCTGGCGTCGTTCTACTACTGGCTGCCGCTGCTGACCGGCCGCACCGCCGTGCACAAGCTGTCGTTGCCGGCCTTCTGGCTGGTCTTCATCGGTTTCAACATGACGTTCTTCCTGATGCACCTGATCGGCCTGCTCGGCATGCCGCGGCGCATCTTCACCTATCGCGGCGACGAAGGCTGGAACTGGCTCAACCTGCTGTCGTCGGTGGGCAGCTTCGTGATGACGATCGGCTTCGCGTTGGTAGCGATCGACATCCTCGTGCAACTGCGCTACGGGCGGCGCGTGCGGCGCAATCCATGGGACTCGACCACGCTCGAATGGGCGATGCCGATTCCGCCCGCGCCGTATGCGTTCGCCTCGATTCCACGGATCGGCGCCGAGACGGAAGGCGTGACGCCCGGCACGCTGGCGGCGTCGCTCGCACGCGGCGAAGGTTATCTCGGCTTCACGCGCAACGGCTGGCAGGAAACGCTCGGCGTGCATATGACCTCGGGCGAGCCAGAACAACTGATCGTGCTGCCACGCGCGACCTATCTGCCGCTCGTCACCGCGCTCGTCACCTGCGCGGCGGTGCTGGCGATGCTGTTCAAGTTCTATCTGCTGTCGCTCGCGTTAGCGTTCGTGACCTTTGGCCTCTTCATCTATGCCGGCCAGAGCGCCGGCCATGCGCGCGACTACGGGCCGCTGCCGGTAGGACGTGGCGTCAGCGTGCCGCCGCATACCGAAGTGGACGGCGCGCCGGCGCGGCTGGCGCTGATCTGCGCGCTGGTGGCCAATGGCACGCTGTTCACGTCGCTGGTGTTCGGGACGTACTATCTGTGGTTCGCCGCGCCAAACTGGCCGGCTGCGGCGACGCCTGAACCAAGCCGCCTGTTCGCGCTCGTCACGGTGGTAGCCCTCGCCGCCGCCGCGGCCTGCGCACGCGGCACGCTGCACGCCGTCGCCGCGGAGCGCGGCGCGCATGGCTGGATCGGCCTGACCGCGCTGGCGCTGATCGTCGCGATCGCCGCCGACGTCGCGCTGATCACCGGCGTCACGCCGCATCCTCGCGAGCACGCGCTCGGCGCGACGGCCGCGGCGCTGCTCACCTACGTCGGCATCCATGCCGGCATCGGCGTGCTGTTCCTGATCAGCAATTTCCTGCGCCTCGGCTCCGGCTTCATTTCCGCGCGACGGGTGACCGACTTGCGCCTCACGCGTATCTGGCTCGACTACACCGAGGTGACGGCGCTCATCGCGCTCGCCCTCGTGCTTGCATTGCCCGGCCTGGTGGCGATGATGGGAGCCCGGCCATGAACGAACGCCCGCTTGCGCCGATGCGTTTGTGGTGGCTCGCCGCCGGCTTCACGATCTGGTGTCTCGCGGTGGTGATTCTCTATGCGCTGCACGCGATCGGCTGCGGGTTCGGCTGGCCGACCGGCCCGCTGCGTGTGAGCCTCGCGATCGTGCTACTGCTGCACCTGGTCGCGATCGGCGGGCTATGGCGCTATCGTGCGGCCGGCCGCGATCCGGGTCCCGAGCGCATCAGCTCGTTCATGCATAGCGTCGTTGTCTGGACCCTGATCGCCGCATTGGCTGCCACCGTCATCACGTTCGGACCCGCGCTTTTGCTCACCACGTGCCTCTGACCGGCGCGCAGTCCTGCGCGAAATGACCGGGACGGCACTCAGCGGCGCGGCCCACTCGATGCATTTCGCGGCTGGAATAGAGAGGCCTTCATGCAGAATCGCGATCTCGTGCGCAAGGCCATCTGGTCCGCCATCTATCTGCTCTTCATTCTCGCGCCGCTGTTCGCGCTGCTCGCGGGCAACCTGCCGCCCGCGCGCAATTTCGCCACCGAGTTCTCGGTCGCGCTCGGCTATTCCGGTCTCGCGATGATGGGGCTGCAATTCGGCCTTACCGCGCGCTTTCGCCACGTGACCGAGCCGTGGGGCGAAGACGTCATCTATCACTTCCATCGGCGTGTCTCGCTGCTGGCGGTCGGCCTCGTCGTGGCCCATCCGTTGATTCTGATCGCGATCCGCTCGGAATCGCTCGCGCTGCCGGAGTCGATCTGGGACATCCCGTGGGGCGCGCGTTTCGCAGTGCTATCGATCGGCGCGTTGATCGTGCTCGTGGTCATGGCGTTGTGGCGCAAGCAACTGAAGATCCGCTACGAGTTCTGGCATCTGTCTCATATCGTGCTCGCGCTGACCGCTATCGCGGCCGGCATGCTGCATATGGTCGGCTGGGGCTTCTATCTGGCCGATCCGCTCAAGCGCGCGCTGTGGATCGGCATGACGGTCTTCTGGATCGGCCTGCTGTTCTATGTGCGCCTCTTCAAGCCGCTGTTCATGCTGCGACGTCCGTATCGCGTGACGGAGGTGCGTACGGAGCGCGGCGACACCACGACGCTGGTGATGCGGCCGGAGGGTCACGCGGGCTTTCGCTTCAAGCCCGGCCAATTCGGCTGGCTAACGTTATGGGCAAGCCCGTTTCGCATCACCGGGCATCCGTTCTCGTTTTCGTCGAGTGCCGAAGCCGCGGACGGCCGCGTCGAAATGACGATCCGCAACCTCGGCGATTTCACCAGCGCGGTGAAGACGGTGCCGGTCGGGCAGCGCGTCTATCTCGACGGACCCTATGGCGCCTTCACGATCGGCAATCCGACCGATATGCACGTGCTGATCGCGGGCGGCATCGGCATCACGCCGATGATGAGCATGATCCGCACGCTGGCCGATCGCGGCGACACGCGTCCGCTCGTGCTGCTTTACGGCAGCAAGTCCTGGGAATCGTTGACCTTTCGCGAGGAGCTGGAGACGCTCAAAGCGCGACTCGACCTGAAGATCGTGTACGTCCTCACAGACCCGCCCGATGGCTGGACCGGAGAAAGCGGGCGCATCAACGCGGAGATGTTCCGACGTCATCTGCGGCCCGCGTATGCCGATCACGAGTACTTTATCTGCGGACCCGACGTGATGATGGATGCAATCGAAACCGCGCTGGGCGAGATGAAAGTGCCGCTCGCCAGGTACCATTCCGAACGCTATAGCTTCGTGTAGGAGAGTTGCGATGCGCCGACTGTTCGCTAATCGCCTCGTCGTTGCCACGGGCGTGATCGTGGTGGTGCTGTCGTTCGTGTTTGCGCTGCTGCGCGTGAGTTCATCGCATTAGCAGCGCGACGGTATGCGTCCCCAAGCGTAAACTGTCGGAACGTTGCGGGCACGTACACTGTCATAAGCTAGCCTGTGGAAACCGGCGCCGCCATTCGTGGCGGGTGCTGCGGCAGGTGTTTTTGCAGCTGCCTCGGCAGGTGCGTCCTCAAACTCTCAAGCCAGAAAATTGAATCGCTATGCGCTTCTTCGGAATCGGTCTTCACGTCATCATCGCCATTTTCTTCGCCGTGCACGCAGTGCGCACCCGGCAAGGCATGTATTGGCTTTTCATTCTTTTCGTATTCCCGATGCTGGGCAGCATCGTGTATCTCTTCGCCGTCTATCTGCCGAGTCTGCGTCAGTCGCGCGGGGCACGCGCGGCGGCCCAGGCCATCACGCAGTTCGTCGACCCCAATCGTGCCGTGCGCGAGGCACGCGTCAACTTCGATCGCGCGCCCACCGTCCAGCATCGCATGCGACTCGGTGAAGCGTTGCTGGCGGCGGGCGATGCGAGTGAAGCGCTCGAACACTATCAGGCCGCCGCGAACGGCCCCTTCGCCAACGACCCCGCGCTGCTGCTCGGCCTCGGCCAGGCGCAGTTCGCCGTAGGCGACTACCGCGCGGCCGACGCCACCGTGTCGAGCCTGTTCGCGGCCAACCCGCAGGCCCGCAATCAGGGTGCACCCGCCCTGCTCCATGCACGCGCGCTCGCCGCGCTCGGCGCACCCGGTGCGCGAGCGGCCTTCGAGCAGGCGCTGACCTGCGCGAGCGACGTGGCCCCTCGCTGTCTGTTCGCCGACTGGCTCGCGGCGCAACCGGACGCGGCGGATCGCCAGCGCGCCGACAGCCTGTACGGCGAAATCGTTCACGACGCCAAACACTGGACGCGCCACGCAAGGGAACATAACCGCGAATGGTTGCAGCGTGCGCAGGCGGGGCTGGCGACTTCATCGGCGCGACGGTGAAGGTGGGCCGTCAATCCTTTCCGTTTGTGATCGGAAAATTGAGCAAGCTCGTCGCTCACAGACGACTACAACTGATCCGCCGATCGACTGTTATTCCAGTCGGAATTTCATAGGAATGCCAATCATGCGAGCGTCTGTTTCAAGCTGGAAGAACTTCTGATCAGATCAGCCGCTCGATCCACTCCTTGACTGCGGCACCGATCACCTCCGGATGATCCTCCTGCAAGTAGTGAAGCCCCTCGCCAAGCTCCACAACTCTGCAGTCCTTGAGTCTCTTCACAAAAGCTTCAGCGACGGCCGGCGATACCAGAGCGCCCGGATTTGCTGTGAAAAGCAGTTTCGGATAAGAGGACTCTGCTAGCGCACGATGTGCTTTTTCCAAGGTTGAATACACATCCGCCGGTTCTCCAGCGATCGGCAGTTCATTCGGGAAACGCCACGTCGGTCGACGCGACTCAGGGGTTGGAAATGGCGCTCTGTAAACAGCCATTTCCTCGTCCGTCAGTTTGCGTAGGGTTGCCGCAGGCAGACCTTGCTCCACGAATGCATTGCCTTCAAGAATCAACTGCTCGCCCACTCCGGGCGTCCTGAACTTCTGGAAGATTTCGCGCGCATTGGCGTGAAAATCCTCCCAGCGAGGCATCGGCCAGATGAACTCCATAAAGGCTAGCCCACGGATGAACTCGGGCCGGCGGGCTGCCAGGTGAAATGCCAGCGCGGTTCCCCAGTCCTGCGCGATGACGAATGCCGACGAGATTCCGGCATTGGCGAGAAACGCGTCGAGGTAGCGGACGTGATCGGCAAACCGATACTCGATATCCGGCTTTCCCGATTGGCCGAACCCGATGAGATCCGGCGCGATGCAATGCGCCACCGGTGCAACCAGCGGAATGACGTTGCGCCATATGTACGACGAGGTCGGGTTCCCGTGCAGAAAAAGCGCGACCGGTGCTTCGGGGTGTCCTGCTTCCCGATAGGCCATCGTGGAATCGAGAACATTCATCTGGGGCAATACAACATCGAAAGGAACTGTCATTTCTGCTCCTTGAAGATGGTCTGGAAAACGATGTTCTTGAAGCGGTCGAGCGCGGCGGGGCCACGTTCGACCTTCATGCGAAGAATGGCGCCCTCCCAGGAGGCCAGTAGAAATTCGGCGAGATCCATCGGATCGAAGGCCGGGCTAATTTCGCCGGCGGCTTGAGCTTCGGCGATGCACGCGGCAAACAGGGCGCGCCACTCCTGGAAGATGGCCTCCAGCCTCTCGCGTAGCAGACCGCTGCGAGAAGCGGTCTCGAGACTGAAGTCGCCGATCAGACAACCGCGGCTCCATTTGTCATCTGCGAGCACGCCGCTGATGATGTCCAGATAGCGCTTCAGTCGCTGGCGCGGAGTCAGCGACTTGTCGTCCAGCGCCTTTTTGACGAACTCCTTGGTGTGAGCGAAATAGCGGTCCAGCACTTCCCCGGCGAACGCCTCCTTGGAGCGGAAGTGATTGGTAAAGGAGCCGTGCGGAGCGCCGGCGGCCGCGCAGATATCGCGCACACTCGCCCCCTCGTAGCCCGAGCGCAGCATGACCTGGAGGCCGGCGGCGAGAATGCCTTCGCGAAAAGATGGCTTGCTCATGGCGGGAATACGGTCGTGCGTATTGACTTCAAAATACAGCCGTGCGTCTTCGCGTGTCAAGCGCTAATTTGACCTTGCCGGAACGCACGAACCACGCCAACGCGCGCCGCTCGCTCAGCAGGTCGGTGCGGCGGCAACCGGCTAGGCTCTTCGCGCGGCGTTTGAACCAGGAGGGCAACGTAAAGGCCACCCGAACGTGCTCGAATCGTCGGGCGAATAGAAGGAAGAACACTATTGGCGTTCGGCTTCTGCTGCTCACTCGCGGGCACAATCTGCAGATCGCACGCAACCCACGGCACTAGAACCGGGCGAGCACATAAAAAAAGCGTCGCAACTCCAGCCGCCTCACCCGCGATTCGGGCGTCTGCGCTTAACCCTCTTCTTCCAGAACCACGACACTGCGCGCGTCCACGCGACATTGCTCGTTCTCGATCGCGGCCAGTTGCGCCGGGTGCACGATGTCATGCGCGCTGTCGAGTGCGGTATCGACGATACGCCGCCAGCACCGCCCATCGGGCGCAGGCAGCTGGACCGTGCGCGCGGCATCGTCCATGTTGAACACCGCGTGCAGCGCAGGCTCGCCGGGCTCTTCGCCGCCCAGCGTGAAGGCCAGCAGCCGGGCGCCGGGATCGTGCCAGCCCGGCTCGTGCAGGCGCTCTCCGTGCCATGTTGCATCCGGCCGGGTCTGGCCGGGCGAGGGCTGTCCGGTGAGAAAGTGGCGCCGGCGCAGACTCGCGTGGCGCTTGCGCAGCGCAATCAACTCCCGCATGAAGCGCAACATCGCCGCGCCGGCTTCAGTCGGCTTCCAGTCGAACCAGCCGAGCGCGTTGTCCTGACAATAGGCATTGTTGTTGCCACGCTGGCTGCGCAACACCTCGTCGCCGGCGAGCATCATCGGCACGCCCTGGCTCAGGAACAGGATGGCCATCAGGTTGCGCGCCTGGCGGCGCCGCAGACCGAGAATCTCCGCGTCGCTGGTCTCGCCCTCGGCCCCGCAGTTCCACGACAGGTTATCGGAACTGCCGTCGCGATTCTCGTCGCCATTTGCTTCGTTGTGCTTCGAATCGTAGCTCACCAGATCGTTCAGCGTGAAACCGTCGTGGCACGTCACGAAGTTGATGCTATTGATGGGCAGCCTGCCGTCGTCCGCATAGAGGTCCGAGCTGCCCGCGATGCAGGTGGCGACCACCCCGATCAGGCCCGGGTCGCCACGCACGAAACGGCGGATCACGTCCCGATAGCGGCCGTTCCACTCGGCCCACGCCATGCCGGGAAAGGCGCCGACTTGATACATGCCCGCGGCGTCCCACGCTTCGGCGATCAACGGCACGTGCGAAAGCACACGCGAAGACTCGATCGCCCAGGGTAGCGGCGGATCGGCCATCAGTTCGCCGTGCTGGTCACGCGCGAAGATACTCGCCAGGTCGAACCGGAATCCATCGACGCCCAGTTCTTCCACCCAGTATTCGAGGCAGCGAACGATGAATGCGGTCACCAGCGGATGGTTGCAATTGACCGTGTTGCCGCAGCCGGTGTAGTCGCGATAGCGGCGCCGGTCGGCCGCGTCGAGGTGGTAGAAGATATCGTTCGCGAAACCCTTGAAGTTGATGACGGGTCCCGCCTCGCCCGCTTCCGCCGTATGGTTGAACACAACGTCGAGCAGCACGGCGATGCCGGCGGCGTGAAATGCGTCGGTGAGTGCGCGAAACTCCTGTGGCGCGCGTGCCGGGTCGCAGCAGTATCGAGGATGCGGACTGTAGTAGCTATGCGTGCTGTAACCCCAGTAGTTGACCAGTCCGCGTGCCGCCGACGCGGGCGGAACATCCTGCTCGTCGAAGGCCATCACCGGCAGCAGCTCGACGTGGCTGACGCCAAGCTGCGTGAGGTAGGGAATCTTCTCGATCAGGCCGGCGAAGGTGCCGGGATGCTTCACGCCGCTCGACGGATGTCGTGTGAAGCCGCCGACATGCAGCTCGTAGATGATTGCATCGTCGAGTCCGCGCGAGAACCGGGTGTGGGATGCGGGCAGCGGTTCCGTCACGATCGCGCGGTGCGTTGCGTGCGCGGTGCTATCCGGATCGCCGACCGCACGCCGTGTCCACAGAACGTCGCTGACCGCGCGGGCATACGGGTCGAGGAGCTCCCTGCGGAGATCGAACGCGTCGCCGCTACACTGCGTATCGCGCGAAGCGTTCACCCGCCACGTGTAGTACGTGCCGGGCGGCAGCGCTTGCACCATCACATGCCAGAAGAAGAAGGTGCGATTGCTCTCGGCAGCGAGTGTGACGATCTGAAACGGCTCGGGGCTGTCCGCAGCCTCATATAGCAGCAATTCGACGCGCGTCGCGTGGCGACAGAAGATGCAGAAATTGATGCCGCCGGGCACCGCGGTCGCACCCAGGGGGAAACGCGACCCGGCGCGAACCGCATGAGCACGGATCGATTCTGTTTCAGGGTCATCGATCAAGGGCGATCCTCACCGGCGAGATCTTCCAGATCTCCTCGCAGTATTCGTCGATTGCGCGGTCGGAAGAGAACTTGCCCGAGCGCGCGGTGTTCAGGATCGACATGCGAGTCCAGCGCCGCGTGTCCTGCCAGGCCGCGCTGACGTCGTCCTGACGCGCCACGTAGTCGGCATAATCGGCAAGGACGAGAAACGGGTCCGCTTGCGTCAGATTGTCGATCAGCGGACGAAACATCTCGCGATCTCCGCGCGAGAAGTGACCGTTGGCGATCAGCTCCAGCACTTCGCGAAGTTCGTCGTTCGCGTTCACGTAGTCCGCGGGGCGATAACCCGCACGTTTGACGCGTTCCACCTCGTCGGCGCTCAGGCCGAACAGGAAGAAGTTTTCGTCGCCGACTTCCTGGCGGATTTCGACATTGGCCCCATCGAGCGTGCCGATGGTCAGCGCGCCATTCATCATGAACTTCATGTTGCCGGTGCCCGAGGCCTCCTTGCCGGCTGTCGAAATCTGCTCGGACAGATCGGCGGCCGGGTAGACGAAGTGCCCGTTCTTCACACTGAAGTTCGGATAGAACACGACCTTCAGCCGCCCATTCACCGCCGGATCGTTGTTCACCACTTCGGCGACGCCATTGATCAGGCGGATGATGAGCTTGGCCATCGCATAGCCCGGCGCGGCCTTGCCGCCGAACACGAAGCAGCGCGGTGTCAGCGCCAGTTGCGGGTTACGCCGCAGGCGCTGGTACAGCGTGACGATCAGGAGTGCGTTCAGATGTTGCCGTTTGTATTCATGAATGCGCTTGACCTGCACGTCGAACAGCGCGGCGGCGTCGACCCCTATGCCTGTGGCGCTGCGAATGCGCTCGGCGAGAACGGCCTTGTTCGATTGCTTCACGCGACGCCACCGCTCCTGAAACGCAGCGTCGTCGGCATACGCTTCGAGCTTGCGTAGTCGCGTGAGATCGGTCACCCAGCCATCGCCGACGGTTTCGTCCAGCAGCTGCGCGAGCGCCGGATTGCACAGCAGCATGAAGCGGCGCGGCGTGACGCCGTTCGTCACGTTGTGAAAGCGCTCGGGCCACAATTCGGCGAAGTCGCGCAGCACGGTCTGCTTGAGGAGCCCCGAATGCAGCTCGGCCACGCCGTTGACGGCGTGGCTGCCGACCGTCGCCAGGTGGGCCATGCGCACGAGCCTGTCACCGCGCTCGTCGATCAGCGACATGCGCGCGACGCGCGCTTCGTCGCCCGGATAGCGTTGCCGGATCTCGTCGAGGAAGCGGCGGTTGATCTCATAGATGATTTCGAGCAGACGCGGCAGCAGGCTGCACATGAGCGGCAGCCCCCAGGTCTCGAGCGCTTCGGGCAACAGCGTGTGATTGGTGTAAGCAAGCGCGCGCCGCGTGATATCCCAGGCCTCGTCCCACGGCACCTGACGTTCGTCCACCAGCAAACGCATCAGCTCGGCAACGGCGATCGACGGGTGCGTGTCGTTCAGCTGCACGGTGAACCGCTCCGCAAAATGCCCGATCGGGTCGCCTTTGAGGTCGAGCAGGTGCAGCATGTCCTGCAGCGAGCAGGACACGAAGAAGTATTGCTGCGCGAGACGCAAACGCTTGCCGATCGCGGGCTCGTCGTTCGGATAAAGCACCTTCGACAGCGTTTCGGAAATCACCTTTTCGTTGACGGCCGCGTAGTAGTCGCCCACGTTGAAGTCTTGCAGGTCGAACGACTCGACCGCCTCGCTCTTCCACAGCCGCAAGGTGTTGCACGTGTTGACGTGATAACCGGGCATCGGCGTATCGCAGGCCACGCCTTTGATCTGCCTCGCCGGGGTCCAGCGCACACACAGGCGCCCTTGTGCATCGCTTTCGTTCCGTGTGCTGCCGCCGAGCCCCACGTAGTAAGCCACCTCCGGACGCACGATCTCCCATGGATTACCCTTTTGCAGCCACTTGTCGGTGACTTCAACCTGCCAGCCGTCGCGAATCTCCTGATCGAAGATGCCGAACTCGTAGCGGATGCCATAGCCGATCGCCGGTATTTCCAGTGTCGAGAGCGAATCCATGTAGCAGGCCGCGAGTCGGCCAAGCCCGCCATTGCCGAGCCCGGGCTCTTCCTCGAGCGCGAGCAGTGTGTCGAGGTCGATGCCGAGCGCCTGCAACGCCTCACGCGCGGTGGCTTCGATGCCGAGGTTGACGAGGTTGTTGCCCAGTTGCGGGCCGATCAGGAACTCGGCGGAAAGGTAGCAGGCGACCCGCGCATCGTGCGCGGCGTAGGTCTGCACGGTGGCTGCCCAGCGTGCCAGCATGCGGTCACGCACGCTATAGGCGAGCGCCATGTACCAGTGCTGCGGGGCGGCGATCGCCGGATAGCGCGCCTGCAGGCAGAGCAGATTGTCGACCACGCCGCGCTGCAACGCAGCGGCGCTTAGACCGCTGCGTGCCGGTTCCGCGCTATCCGGCGAGGTCGCTGTGAGGGCGTCGGCCATGGCATTTTTCCCGGTGCCTGCTGTCCACGACGTTCAGAAAGGCCAGACCCAGTCGGCAACCTCGGCGCGGTCCGTGCCGTGCGTATGCGCGTAGTTCAGGTTGCCGATAATCGCGTTCTTCATGTCCTCCCTGAGATGCGCTGTTCTGCCTTGCAAGCGCGGCACGCGGTCGAGCACATCGATCACCAGATTGAAGCGGTCCACCTGATTGAGGATCGCAAGTTCAAGCGGCGTGTTGATGTTGCCTTTCTCCTTGTAGCCCCGCACGTGCAGATTCTCGTGATTGCGAAAGCGATACGCGAGCTTGTGAATCAGCCACGGGTAGCCGTGGAAGTTGAAGATCACCGGCTTGTCGGTCGTGAACAGACTGTCGAATTCGCGTTCGGTCGACCCGTGCGGGTGCTCGCTTGCCGGTTGCATCCTGAACAGGTCGACCACGTTGACGAAACGCAGCTTGAGTTCGGGCAGGCGTTCGCGCAGGATCGCCGTCGCCGCCAGCGCTTCCTGGGTGGCGACGTCGCCGCACGACGCCATCACCACATCCGGTTCGTCATCCTCGTCGTTGCTCGCGCGGCGCCATACGCCGATGCCTTTTGCGCAGTGCACGACGGCTTCGTCGATGGTGGTGAACTGCAAGTGCTTCTGCTTGTCGGCCACGATCACGTTGATGCAGTCGGTCGTGCGCAGGCAGTGGTCGGCCACCACCAGCAGCGTGTTTGCGTCCGGCGGAAGGTAGACGCGTGTGACCGACGGGCTCTTGTTGGTGGCAAGGTCGATGAAGCCGGGATCCTGATGCGAAAAGCCGTTGTGATCCTGCCGCCACACGGTCGACGACAACAGAATGTTTTCCGCCGCAACCGACGCGCGCCAACGCACGTGATTCCTGGAGATGTCCAGCCATTTCGCGTGCTGGTTGAACATCGAATCCACCACGTGCGCAAAGGCTTCATAGGTATGAAAGAAGCCATGGCGGCCCGACAGCAGATAGCCTTCGAGCCATCCCATCAGCGTATGCTCCGACAGCATCTCCATCACGCGGCCGTCGCGCGCCAGTTCGCCGCCGTCTTCATCTTCGGGAAGCATATCGGCCATCCACACCTTCTTGCTGACCTCGTAGATCGACTGAAGACGATTGGAAGCCGTTTCGTCCGGGCCGAACACGCGGAAGGTGCTCATGTTCGCGCGCATGGTGTCGCGCAGAAACTCGCCGAGCGGCCGCGTGTTCTCCTGCAGCACCTGGCCCGCGTGGTGCACGTCCACCGCGTAGGCACGGAAGTCGGGCAGCTTCAATTCCCTGCGCAGTACCCCGCCGTTCGCGTGCAGATTGGCGCTCATGCGCCGCGCGCCTTCAGGGGATAGCGCCTTGAGTTCGGGAATCAGCCGGCCGTCGGCATCGAAGAGTTCGTCGGGCCGGTAGCTGCGCATCCACTGCTCTAGCACTTCGAGATTCGCGGAGTTATTGCGCACGTCCGCAAAAGGCACCTGATGCGAGCGCCACGAGCCCTCGACCTTGTGTCCGTTGATTTCCTTCGGTCCGCTCCAGCCCTTGGGCGTGCGCAGCACGATCATCGGCCAGCGCGGCCGCTCGGTACTGCCGTTCACGCGCGCCTGCTCATGAATGGCGCGAATGTCTGCGAGGATGACATCGAGCGTGCGCGCCATCTTCTGATGCATCTCCGCGTGATCCGATCCTTCGACGAAATAGGGCTTGTAGCCATAGCCGACAAAGAGCGCTTCCAGTTCCTCGCTGCTGATGCGCGACAGGATGGTCGGGTTGGCGATCTTGTAGCCGTTCAGGTTCAGGATCGGCAGCACGGTGCCGTCTCGTGCGGGGTTGATGAATTTGTTCGAATGCCACGCGGTGGCGAGCGGCCCGGTCTCCGCCTCGCCATCGCCGACCACGCAGGCCACGATGAGGTCCGGGTTGTCGAGTGCGGCGCCATACGCGTGCGACAGGCTATAGCCAAGCTCGCCGCCTTCGTGGATGGAGCCTGGCGTCTCCGGCGTCACATGCGAACCGATATGACCCGGGAACGAGAACTGCTTGAAGAACTTCTGCATGCCCTCGGCGTCTTCGCTCTTGTCTGGATAGATCTCCGAGTAGGTACCTTCCAGATAGGCGGGGCCGAGCACGCCGGGCGCACCGTGTCCGGGACCTGCCATGTAGATGACGTCGAGGTCGTCGCGTTTGATCACACGGTTCAGATGCGCCCATACGAACGATAACGCCGGGCTCGCGCCCCAGTGTCCGAGAAGGCGATACTTGACGTGTTCGGCTTTCAGCGGCTCCCGCAGCAGCGGGTTGTCGAGCAAATAGATCATGCCGACCGAAAGATAATTGCATGCGCGCCACCACGCATCGATAAGCTGAAGCTCGTCGCTGCCGAGTGCGGTCTGCTGCGAAGCGTCCGCCGTGGGATGTTTGCCCATATCGACGTCTCCTGTCCTTGCAGCCCGATCGCGAAGGTGTGGCTCGCGTCGGGTGCGCTGCGCAGGCGCTTCGATGATTGATCGGGTCCACGTCGCGCCTGTGGGCGGACCTCTGCAACCGGGTGTTCTTCGCCCAGCTCATGAGCATTCAATAAGCCAGAATACGTTACCGTACGCAGATTGCAAGGATGATCCGGTTGAGTGTCGAACGGCTTGCGAAGCCGTGTCGCGAAACGCGGAGCGCCCTGCGGGAGAACGGCTTGAACGGGTTCTGCGCGGGAGCGCCGGCCGTCTCCGCATGCATCGTCATATGTTCCGATTCATCCGCCGACGCGTGGGCGCGAACAGGCGCCACGGTGACTAAGCAGATGCAGGATATGCAGAAGCGGTGGACTCGAAGGTGACCGAGGAATGAGCTACGTCCGACACTCGCCGGTCCGCGCTCGGCACCGCACGCTCTGCGTGACGGACGTGTGACAGCCTATGGCCACTGTTGCACTGATGAAGAGTGAAGTTTAGCGGCTGTACTGCCCGTCCGATCGGCGGGCATATTCTACGATCGTCATTGCCAACCTCACATGAAGTCAGTCAGGAGCCGCTCGCTGTCACACCGCGGCAAGTCTCTATCAGACTAGCGATAGTTGACGAAGTTGATGATGTCATTGAGGAAGCTCGAAGCTCGCCTATCAACACCAACGCTTTGCGCCGTGCCGCTTGCCGTTATTGACGACGACGGGCGGATCATCGGGAGCGCGCGAAAACGCAAGGGCGACGTCGACGTTCTCGCGCATCAGTTCAGTTGCCCCCGTCCAGGACCGCCTCCGTTCGGCGTGATCGTGCATGCCAGAAGCCACGATCAGTCACTTGGGAACGTGATCTTGAATATCTGCGCCCCGAAACCTCGCGTACCTGCATAGAGGTTGCCACTGCTGTCGGTGACTAGCGAGGTGATGAAGTCCGTCGTGTTTGTGAACGGATACGAAACGACGCTGCCGTCGCTGGCAATACGATCGATCACCAGAGTACCCGACGTGTAGATGTTGCCCGCCTTGTCCACGGCGATCGTGCCGGATGTTGGCAACCGGCTTGCGACCGTGGTGACCGTGCCGTCCGGTGCGATTTTTCGAACGGCGTCGACGCTTCTTACATACAGGTTGTCGTTACTGTCGATTGCAAGATCGGACTGCACATTGAGCGTGAATGTCGCGGCAGTGCCAACCCCATCCTGATTGCCGCTGGTGCCGCTGCCTGCAAAAACCGCCCAGGTGTTGCTGCCGACGTTGAACTTCACAATGCGGTTGTTTACCACATCCGCCAGAAACAGTGCCCCTTTGCTGTCCATGACGAGACCGCCCTCGCCGACTGACGGATTCTTGGCCGCGCTTTCCCAGTTCGCGAACAATTGCTGGTACGTGCCCGAAACAGAGAACTCTTGCAGCAACGCCGCAAATGTGCCTGACGGGCCTGCGATTGCCAAGGCATTTCCCGCCCCATAGATGTTGCCGGACGGGTCGACTGCAACGCCGTCCCAGGAGAATTGAGTCGCCAAGGTGGTGACCACACCTGACGGTGTGACCTTCCGAAGACTGCCTCGATCGGACAGGATGATGTTGCCAGGTGCGTCCGTCGCAAGATGGCCACCACCCCAGAAAACGGCGGCGGCTCCCGTCCCGTCGGCGGGTTGCAGGTTGGTGGTTGCCGAACCGGCGAGACTCGTCACCGACAACGCGGACGTCGACAGACCACTACCGGATGCCTGCCCGGTTGTCACGACATCGTTCGCCGGGCCTGTCGCACTGGCGGGTACGGTGACGACTGCGCCTGCCTGCGTAATGACGGTATCTGACGACCCGCTAATCGTAACGACCGTGCCGTTCGGCGCAGTAACGATAGTTCCGGCAGGCACATTCACCGAACTGTCTGCCTTCATGGTCATGCTGGAACCTGCCGCCAAGGTGACAGGCGACGTCGAAGCCGAGGTCGAACCCGAGTTGCCCGATCCACCGCCGCAAGCGCTTAAACATACGCCGCAACACACCACAAAAGCGGCACGTAAAAGAAATTGCATGTGTTGCTCCCGTTTTCTGATAATTTTTGACTCGGCGGTGTCGGCTTCGGCGCTACAGCTTATGGTTCTTTGATGCGCAAAGCACGCGTTTTACAACGTGGCGAGCACCGCCATTCTGAATAACAACCACATGCACATCAAGTCACCAATTATTAAATCGTGTGAAAATGACCGCGTTTGAGCGGTGTGCCCCGCGCTCGGTAGAAGCACATTGACATATGTGGATCAGATGCGTACCTTGCATCGCCCATTAGCACGTTCAATGCCGCGGGTTTGTGACTGGTGAACGACCACGTGGTGTTTGAAAACGTTAAATCGAGCCCCGACTTTTATAGTTATAACGTGTGCATTCTCGCCGACTGGAGTCTTTGTATAGACGAAGAAATCCAGAAGTCGATCTCATCACCCGCGGAACTGTTTGATGATTTCCAGACTAGCGATAGTTGACGAAGTTGATGATGTCATTGAGAAACCACGGCAGAATCAATTGCGTATCGGAATAGCTGACGCCGACGCTGAGCCTCGGTGGCTTTGACCTGGAGTCACCGCGCGTCGCACCGTTCGGAGTGTGCAGAATGTAGGTATCCGTGTCGGCCTGACCTGGCTGCGCGGTCTGATTATTCGAAGGCGACGACGTCGAGGCGCAGCCGGTAGTGAGCATGAGAAGGGCCGCTGCGAAGCAAAGGGGTTTCATGATGGCGTGAACTCCAGCAACGTTGCTTTGACAATATGACCGATGCCGAAACGACGATCAGGATACCGATACACCCAGCAGATGCCCGACTCCGAACGTGAACGCAGCGGCAACCAGACCGATGATGACCTGGCGAATTGCGGAAAAGCTGGCACTGCGTCCGTTAAAAAGCGATGTGAAAATGCCGATGGCAGCTAACGCCAGAATGCTGAGGACAATACACTGGACGATGGCTGTCGTACCTGACGTCCACAAGAAAGGCATGGCGGGAAAGATGGCACCCGCTGCAAACAGGCAAAACGAAACTGCTGCAGCAGACCACGGATTGCCGCCCAGTTCCGCCGGGTCCAAACCAAGTTCCTCGCGCGTCAACGCGTCCAATGCCTTGCTCTTGTCGCGCATGATCTGCGAAGCCACACGCTTTGCTTCATCGCTATCCAGTCCTTTCGCGCGGTAAATAAGCCGCAGTTCGCGCTCTTCGGCTTCGGGAGTATGTTCAAGCTCATCGGCTTCCTTGGCGATTTGCGTCTTTGCGAGTTCACGGGCGTTCGTCACCGACAACCATTCTCCGAGTGCCATCGAACACGAGCCCGCTATGAGTCCCGCCAATGCGGTCAACAGGATCGACTTATTGCCTGTTCCCGCGCCGGCGACGCCCATGATCAGACAGAAGTTGGAAACGAGGCCGTCATTGGCACCCAGTACGGCTGCGCGAAGGTCGTTGCCTGACGACACACCTCGATGCCAGGACTCGGCTTCGGCAATCTCCGCTCCCTTGGCCGGTTCCCGTTTGCCTGCATTCACCAGGCCCTGTACCACGCTGGCGTGATGTCGCTCGTCCGCGGACATTGTTGCGGTTTCGGGGTTGCCCGCATATTTGTTACGGTCGGCAAATTCTGCGGCTGCGAGCGTGGGCAGCACAAACCTTGGGCCGAGCAGATGAACGAGACCTCTCATCAGGAAGGTCTTGACGCTGTGCCTATCCGATACGCGATGTCCGTTCGCTTTGAGCTTGTCGGCCCAGACTTTTGCGTGTGTCCGTTCCGACGCAGCCAGTTCACCGAAGACCTGTTTGCGCGCGCTATCCGTTTCAACGTGCGCGAGCGTCTCATAGATTGCCGCACTATGACGTTCGTCGGCAAGATGCGCGCGATATCGCCTGAGTTCCTGTCTGGATGCCATGATGTCGCCTCGGTGCGTTCTCGACCTGTGCAAGTTTATCCACTAGTTGGGCCCTGATGTGCAAGACCCGGATTCGGGCTTTTGATCGAAAACGGCAATGGGCCTCATGGATATCCGCGCGTCTGAATGAGTGGCGATGCGGTCTGACTACTACTGTTGCACCTGGGTCCGGATAACACCACCATCACCAGCGCTTCGCTGCGCCGTTACTCCGACGCAGGTTCGGCTTCCGTCGCAGACCAGCTGATGCTGGACACTCCCTTTTCCATGCTGATACGGCTTGCCATCAGCTCGAGCTTCGCCTGGTCCTTCGGATGCATGCGCACGGTCGCCGTCACTTCAATGCGTGCAGGGTCGCCCTCAACGTCCTCGCTGGTCAGGCTCTGGAACGACAACGGCTGTGAATACATCGAGTTCGACAGCAGCGTGCGGATATGGACTTCGTCCTGTTCACGGCAGACAACGGTCAGCACATATTCGCGCACCAGGTCTGCAACTGACACTGGCGTGGCGTTAATGGCGCGACTGACCTCGCGCAGCAGGGTATTGGTTACCAGCACCAATACAGTCCCCGCGATCGCGGGCCCGAAGTGTCCCGTACCGCACAGCACGCCGACCGCGGCCGCGCACCACAGGGTGGCCGCCGTATTGATGCCCTGTATCGAGCCCTTGTCGCGCATGATGACGCCACCACCAAGGAAGCCGACGCCCGATACGACATACGCCGCTATCTGCGTGACGCCAGTCGTTCCATTTCCGGTCAGCATGCCCAGCGTGACGAACAGGCACGCGCCGCTTGCGACGAGCGTAATGGTGCGCAGCCCGGCGGTGCGCTGGCGCATCTGGCGCTCGAGACCAATGGCGACACCGCACGCAAACGCGGCGAGCAGTCGCAAGATGAAGTCGATAGTCATGTTTGCAGGGAGTAGAGGAATACTCGCGGCCCCATGCCCAGCAGACCGCTGGTATCGGGATATCGCGCACGACATCCCGATACCTCTGTGACGTACCAGTGGCAAGTGGACAGCAGACCGGGCCGAATAGCCGGTCCATTGTGCGGCTGACCTACCGAAGCATCATCACCTGCACGACCTTGACGACGACGAGGCCGACAGCGATGACGAGGTAGCCGCGCAGCACGGTCATCCAGATGCGTTGGGACAGCGTTAGCTGGGGCGTCGGCAGTTCGTCGAGCGGCGGCATGCGCCAGACGTCACGCAACTGGCGGCTTTGCGCCGGCGCGCCAACCGTGACTGCTCCCGCAGCAGCACGCCTCTTGCGCAGCAGTGTGGTGGCTGCGTAGCCCGCCACCGCAAGCACGGTCCCGCCGATGAGTATCGCGCCGATGGTCTCCCCCGTGATGTTCGGGTACATCACGGAGGCTGTCAGGATGATCGACAGCATCACCAGCACCCACACCACCGCGCCGGTAAACACGTTCAGTGCCTTCGAGTTCACCCACGGACCGAGCACCGCACGGTCATTGCAAAGGAGCAGCAGGAAAACCGTGGCGCTCGGCAGCAGCACCCCCGCGAGCGTCTGCACCGCTTCCGTCAGAAGTCCAAGCGGACAGCCTGGAATCAGTACGAGCGCAGCGGCAAAGGCAATAATCGCGAAGTACACGAGATAGAAGCCCTTGGCGTCGCTCACGCCCCGGTGCAGCGAGTGGCGAATCCTGAAGACGTCGCCAATGGCGTAGGCCGTGGACAGCGACACAGCGGCGGCACCGATGATGCACGCGTCGAGCAGCGCAACAGCGAAGATGGTGGCCGATGTGCGGCCGACATATTTGTCCAGCCCGGCGATGACCTCGCCCGCATCCGTGAACTGGCCGAACTCGGGACGGCCTGCAAAGAGCGCCGCACAGAAGGAAATCATCGCGACAGCGCCGATCATCACGAAGCCGATGCCAATCCACAGGTCGGCCTTTTCGTATTTCATGAAGCGCGGCGTGATGCGCTTGTCGATGATGTAGCTCTGCTGGAAGAACAGCTGCCACGGCGCGACGGTCGTGCCCACGATGCCGATGACGAGCAGCATCACGTCGGAGAGCCTCGAGTGCGCGGGCCAGTTCGGGATCAGGAAGTCACGCGTCATCTGTCCGACGGGCGGATGAATCGACACCAGCACGGGAACCAGCAGCAGGCTCAGCAGGCAGAGCACGAGCGCGAATCGTTCGAAGCGCCTGAAATTGCCGGTACTGACCGCAGCCATGGTAAGCGCCGCCGCGATGCAAACTCCCACGACCTTCGGGACGCCGAGAAAGTTCAGCGCAAACGTGATGCCGATGAACTCCGTGACAATCGTCAGCGCATTGAGGATGAACAGGTCGATGACACTGAAGGCACCCCAGAACTTGCCAAAGCGCTCGAAGATAAGGCGTGCATGACCGATACCTGTCACCGCGCCCAGGCGCAGCACCATTTCCTGATTGACGAACAGAACCGGGACCAGCAGCAGCAGGGTCCACAGCAGGGTCGTGCCGTAGTTCTGGCCGGCCTGCGTGTAGGTGCCAAACGCGCCAGCGTCATTGTCCCCGACCATCACGATGAGGCCGGGCCCAAGGATGGCGAGCAGCGTACGAACACGCGCCCACCAATTGGTGCGCGGCGCGGTGTCGTGATGGGCAATCGTGCCGAACGCGCCCGTGATATCGCCAAGGTGGGCCGAATCGAGGACTGCGCTGCGTTCGGACACGACGCTGCGTGGTGAGATATTCGATGGCGTGGACATTTTATTTTCTCCCCGAGATATGAACGAACCGTCGTGCGCGCATCACCGCCATACGAAGGGCGAGTGCAGCGCTTACGTATGACGGAAAGCAACCTGCTACTTAATAAACGAAGGCCTTGAGGCGGCGCCAGAATGCACTAACGCGCTGTGGCTGGCGGCGCACGCCCAGTGACGGCATCGCGTCGTAGTGGCTGCGCGAGGCTTGAATGCGCGGCAGTTGCGACAGAAGAAGGAAGTTCATGACGTATCTCCGTGCGTCTGGCTTGACGCGTTGCGCGGAAAGCCAGCGGACACGGAGGCCGGGCGTCATGAGCGCGGCGACAGCGGTCTACTCGCTTTCCTCAGGTAACGATTGAGGTGAGCGGCGTATGGGGTAACTGTCACTGTCCGGCATTTCGGCTCCTTGTTTGTCTGTGCTGCGAAAAAACGCGTTTATCCACGCGCCCGCCCCCGCCACGGTCAGGCGCGAACGGATGCGGCCGCGAGTGAGCGCTCGCGAATCCAATGCCATCAGGACGCGCAAACGCGCTGCCCGAATGGCGCTAATCAAGGTGCACGGGGAGTGTTGCGACGGCGCGCACCGCCTGCCTGCTGGCAGGACGGCGCGGAAAGAAGAGGCGCTGGACGTCCTGCCGGTCAGGCAGTCAAACAGTTCGAAGGTCGGCTACTGCAGGTGTCCAAGGCATCGGCCTCATTTGTGAAGATTGATGATTTTAGGCACGGCTTCAAGCGGCAGTCAACACGCATCGCCAAGCAGAACCCATATAAATTTCGGCGCTTCGCGTGTACTGGCTCAGGCCAATTCGCAAGCTTACAGAACGCTTCGTCAATGCTTTCAGGATAGGTTGCGGACGAACGTCATGTTCTGACCTATACGCAATAGAGGCCGCCAATCTTTTTCCTTCGCCGGCATTACGCCGGGTTCAGATTCTCGTAGTTCCACTCATCGCCCTGTCCGAATTTCCGGCGTCACCCAATTCACTCCTTACCCTAAATTACAAAATCTTTTTGCCGATAAAGGTTGAGTGCATGTCGAGGCTCGCGACCGTTCGGGGAGTAGTCGTTGCCACCAGGAATTGGCCCGGTCCAGAGCTGAACCAGCACCCTGCTTGCTGGCCGTCGCCAGACGGTCCAGAAACAAAGCAGCCGCCCCATAAGGACGAGAAACTTTTAAACGGCACGAAGCCGTAATGGAGAAGCAACAGGATGCGCATCAAACGCTTGAAGTCTGTTTTTGGGGCAATTGCGATAGTCTCCCTGGCGGCAGGCCTTTCAGCATGCGGCGGTGGCGGAGGTGGCGGCGGTGGTGGAAGTGGAAGTGGAAGTGGAAGTGGTGGAAGTGGAAGTAGCGGCACAGCCAATACCGCCTCCGGCACAACGAACACCGGTTCATCCCTTGCGCCCGTTACCACCACGCCGGCAGCCGACGGCAAGCTTCACGCGGCATGCAGCCACTGTGGCGCGGCCGACGACTCGACCTACTCCGGCAGCGGCGTGGGCTTGTGGCAAGCGCTCAACACGAGCACGCAGAACGAGACGGTCAACGTCGCTATCAACGGTGCGACCGGACGCACTGTGACACTCGTGTACACCAACGAAAGCAGCAGCAACCAGACGATGCCAGCGGTGTCCATCAGCGCAAGCGTGATGTCGGCAGCTGATGTCGTCGCCAAGGCGTCGACGCAACGCTCGACTGTCGCCGAAGACCCGCACATGACGGCCGTCCGCGAATTCAATACGAACGGCTGGAAAGCGCTGGTCAAGCAGCAATCGACGCCGGGTACCGCTGCGGCGGCCGATGTCGTCAGTAGAGTGCAACGTTCCGTGATCACCTACAACGTCGGCGACCTTCGCGACTTCTGGCTGGCGGATGGATCCCAGCGCCACATGACGCTTCAGGCTACGGCCACGACTGCCGACCTCACGAAGGTCAACCTCTGGGTCGAAACGACTGAGTACGGCACGGGGAAAATCACTCCGGCCATCGTCAGTACGCTTCTGCAGAATTACGCCGGCGCAGGCGGCGTGTATGACATGGTCACGGGCGTGGGCGGCCCCTTCTGGGGTACGGTCACCGCCACGGGCATGATTCCCGCCGGCCAACCGGTGGACCTCGTCGTGGCGAACTTCAACCATGACGGGCAGCCTTACGGGACCGTCGGTTACTTCTGGGCGATGAATAATTTCGTCAACCAGGGTAGCGGCTCGCTGACGTCACTCAGCAACTCGGACCTGTCGCTCTATCTGGACTCCGAGACCCTGTATCTGGCAGGCACCACAGGCATGCAGGTAATGCAGACCGTGATGGCGCACGAGAGCACGCACATGCAGAACTTCTACCGTCGCGACATGCTGATGGGCGCGCAATACGCGTATGACACGTGGCTCGAAGAGACCACGGCCATGATGATGGAAGACTGGGTGAGCTTCAATATCGATCCTACCTTCAACTCAGTACGAGACGGTCGCTTCAGCGACTACCTGACGTACAACGGCCACGGCAGCTATACCTGCGGCCTGACGACGTGGATCGTAGGCGGCACGACT
This sequence comes from Paraburkholderia ribeironis, assembly GCF_900019265.1. GTDB lineage: Bacteria > Pseudomonadota > Gammaproteobacteria > Burkholderiales > Burkholderiaceae > Paraburkholderia > Paraburkholderia ribeironis. The sequence continues at coordinate 145,387 of NZ_CYGX02000005.1, read as the reverse complement.
TGCGACAGCTACACGACGAATGGTTCGTTCGGCGGCTTTCTGAATCGCCAGCTCGGTCTGACCTTCTACAAGACCTTGCTGAACGACAAGAATGCGACGGCATCGATCGACATCCTGAACGACGCCATCAACCAGGTCCGCCCGGGCTCGAGCGTGGCGCAAGAGTTGCGGCATTTCACCGTCGCGGCCAGTGGGCAAATCCCGTTCGGCGCAAACATGAGCCAGTACGGATTCCCGTCGCGCTCGGAAGGTGGCTTCACGCTGCCGTCCATCGACCCGTCGACGATGACGCGTGACCTGCCGTCGACATCGCCGGGCATCCTGCTTGGCTACGCCAGCCTGCCGGCCGTGCGCGCAAACGTGTCGAGCAGCTATCGGGAAACGGTGACGCTTCCGCCGGGTGTGACGTTGTCGGTGGTTGTGCAGTAACGCTGGAACGCAGCGGCGCGACGAGTTCGCGCCAGTTTCATTCCAGAAGCCGTCTCCTTTCCGGGACGGCTTTTTTCCTGCAAGATGGTCGCAGGCCAAAAGCTTCTCGCTATGCACTTGCACAGCCTTTGACAGCCCCTATGCTCAGAAAACTGATTCTTTCCCTGTTCGTTCTCAGCGTCGGCACGGCCTGCGCAGGCACGCCGCATGTCGGCGACAAGGTGGAGGTACGAGGTACGCTGACGATTCGCGGTAACGAGCCGTTCACGTATCCGGTCGTGTCGACTAGCGCAAAGGTCTGGCAGCTTGTCGGGGTCGAGCGCGCCTCGGCAATGAAACTGCAAAACAGAATCGTGCATGTCACGGGGCATGTCGCCGCCAACGCTGTGCCGTCAGGGCTGCCCGCTATTCAGGTTGACTCGGTGACCGAGGGCGACGCAAAGGCTCCTTGAGGTATTAGCCGCGCCACGGTTTAACGGGCGTTGCCTTGAAATCACGGCCTGCAGCACGGCGCTTCCCCTTCGGTCCAGGCGGACGGTCCTCGACCGTCCTTATTTCGTTCCGACCGACTTTCTTATTTCAGATCAATCAAAACCTGCCGGCGCCCCCTATCCCCCGATATTTACTTGACATCTAAACTATCTAGGTCTAAATTAACCCCAAGAGCAGAATCCACATTGGGGGAGCCAGCATGCGCATTGTCTGTATCGGCGGCGGTCCGGCCGGGTTGTACTTCGGTCTGTTGATGAAAGTCCGCAATCCGGATCACGAAGTCACGGTCGTCGAACGCAACCGTCCTTATGACACTTTCGGCTGGGGCGTCGTGTTCTCCGACCAGACGCTCGGCAACCTGCGGGCCGCCGACGCGCCCAGCGCCGACGCGATCCTCGACGCGTTCAATCATTGGGACGATATCGAAATCAATTTCCGCGGCCAGCAAATCCGCTCGTCGGGTCATGGGTTCTGCGGCATCGGCCGTAAGCGTCTGCTGAATATCCTGCAGGCGCGCTGCGAAGAACTCGGCGTCAAGCTGGTGTTCGAAACCCAGGTGAGCGACGACAGCGTCTACGAAGCCGACCTGATCATCGCCTGCGACGGCCTGAACAGCGCGATCCGGCAAAAGTACGCGGCCACCTATCGGCCGGACATCGACACGCGCGACTGCCGCTTCGTCTGGCTTGGCACCAGAAAGCTGTTCGACGCCTTCACCTTCGCGTTCGAGCAAACCGAATTCGGCTGGTTCCAGGCGCACGCCTATCGCTTCGACGATCAGACGTCCACGTTCATCGTCGAGACGCCCGAGCGCGTCTGGCGCGCCGCCGGTCTCGACGAGATGAGCAAGGAAGACAGCATCGCCTTCTGCGAAAAGCTGTTTGCGAAGTACCTGGACGGCAACGCGCTGATGTCGAACGCCGCGCATTTGCGCGGCTCGTCGCAATGGATCCGTTTCCCCCGCGTGGTCAACGAAGAATGGGTGCATTGGCGCCGCAACGCGAACGGCACGCAAACGCCGATCGTCCTGATGGGCGACGCCGCGCATACCGCCCACTTCTCGATCGGCTCGGGCACCAAGCTCGCGCTCGAAGACGCCATCGAACTTGCCAACAGCATCGGCGCCCATCCCGGCGATTTGCCCGCCGCGCTGAAGCACTACACCGAGGTACGCAGCATCGACGTGTTGCGCATCCAGAACGCCGCGCGCAATTCGACGGAATGGTTCGAGCACGTCGACCGCTATACGTCGTTCGAGCCGGAACAGTTCGCGTATTCGCTGCTCACGCGCTCGCAGCGCATCTCGCACGAAAATCTGCGCGAACGCGACGCGCGCTATCTGTCGGGCTTCGAAGACTGGCTGGCCCGGCGTTCAGGCGTGCAACGCACGCCGGACAAGCATTCCGTCCCGCCGATGTTCACGCCATTCACGTTGCGCGGCGTCACGCTGAAAAACCGCGTGGTGGTGTCGCCAATGGCGCAATACTCGGCGGTCGACGGCATCGCCGGCGACTATCACCTGGTGCATCTCGGCGCTCGCGCGATGGGCGGCGCCGCGCTGGTGATGACGGAAATGACCTGCGTGTCGCCCGAAGCGCGCATCACGCCCGCCTGTCCCGGCATGTATGCACCCGAGCATCTCACGGCGTGGAAGCGGATCGTCGATCTCGTGCATCGTCAGTCTGATGCGAAAATCGGCATTCAGCTCGGCCACTCCGGCGCGAAAGGCTCGACGCGTGTGGCGTGGGAAGGCATCGATCAGCCGCTCGCGGAAGGCAACTGGCCGCTCGTTTCGGCATCGCCGCAACAGTATCTGCGCGGCGTCAGCCAGCATTCGCGCGAGGCCACGCACGACGAACTGCGCGAAATCGAAGCGCAATTCGTCAAGGCGACGCGCATGTCGGTCGAAGCCGGTTTCGACTGGCTCGAACTGCACTGCGCACACGGCTATTTCCTGTCGAGCTTCCTGTCGCCGCTGACCAACCATCGCACCGACGAATACGGCGGCTCGCTCGAAAACCGCTTGCGCTATCCGCTGCAGGTCTTCCACGCGATCCGAGCCGTCTGGCCGCAAGACAAGCCGATTTCGGTGCGCATCTCCGCGCACGATTGGGTCGAAGGCGGCACCACACCGGACGACGCCGTACGGATCGCACGAGCCTTCAAGGCGGCGGGCGCCGACATCATCGACGTGTCGTCGGGACAGGTCAGCAAGGAAGAAAAGCCCGTCTACGGCCGCATGTTCCAGACGCCGTTTGCCGACCGCGTGCGTAACGAAGCCGGTATCGCGACCATCGCGGTCGGCGCGATCTCCGAGGCGGATCACGTGAACAGCATCATCGCCGCGGGTCGCGCGGACCTGTGCGCGATTGCGCGTCCGCATCTGGCGAATCCGTCATGGACGCTGAACGAAGCGGCGAAGATCGGCTATCTGGACGTGGCATGGCCGAAGCCCTACACCGCGGCGAAGTCGCAACTGGAACGCAATCTGGAACGCGAGCGTGCGCTCGCGGCCGCGAACGCCGGCCTGTCGCCGCAAGAACGCGCAGGACGCGCAGAAGGGACCACGTGAATACGCCTATCTCCCCGCTTGCGGGACAGCATGCCGTCGTCACCGGCGGTGGCAGCGGCATCGGCGCAGCGGTCGCAGAAGCGCTGTTGCGCGCCGGCGCACGCGTCACCTTGATGGGCCGCAACGTGCAGCGGCTCGAGCTGCAACGCGACAAGTGCCGGGCGCTGGGCGACGTCGCGTGCATCGGGGTGGATGTGACGCAGGAAGCGTCGGTCATGGATGCGTTCGGCCAAGCAGGCCCGGTCGATATCCTCGTCAACAATGCAGGCCAGGCGCAAGCCGCCCCGTTCACGCACACCGACGCGGCGCTCTGGCAGCGCATGCTCGACGTGAATCTCACCGGCGTGTTTCTCGGCACACGCGCAGTGCTGCCCGGCATGCTCGAACGCGGTCGCGGCCGCATCGTCAATGTCGCCAGCACGGCGGGGCAGATCGGCTACGCGTACGTCGCCGCCTACTGCGCCGCGAAACACGGCGTGATCGGTCTCACGCGCTCACTCGCGCTCGAAGTCGCGACCAAAGGCATCACGGTCAATGCCGTCTGCCCTGGTTACACGGAGACCGAACTGCTGCACGCATCGCTCGAACAGATCACCAGCAAGACCTCGCGCACCGAACAGCAAGCGCGCGAGACCTTGCTGCGCTCGAATCCGCAACACCGCTTCGTGAGTCCCGAGCAGGTCGCCAATGCCGTGCTTTGGCTGTGCCAACCCGGCTCGGACGCAATCACGGGGCAATCCATTTCCATCTCTGGCGGAGAAGTGATGTGACCAAATCATCGAACCTCAGAAAGACCGCCGCGGCCACTGACACGAAGCCGCCGCGCAAAGGCGTCGCCCAACCTGCGGAGAACGTCGTGGACCTCGAAATGAGCACGGGTGCGGACAGCCACATGGGGCTGCGTCTGTGGTTGCGCATGCTGACCACGACCAACCTCGTGCAAGCCGAATTGCGCAAGCGTCTGCGCAACGAATTCGACACCACGCTGCCGCGGTTCGATCTGATGGCGCAACTCGAGCGTCATCCGGAAGGCCTGAAGATGACGGAGCTGTCGCGCCGTTTGATGGTGACGGGCGGCAACGTCACCGGCATTACCGATCAGCTCGAAAAGGAAGGGCTGGTGTCGCGCGACACCGATCCGAACGATCGCCGCTCGATCAGCGTGTGTCTGACGCCCGCCGGCCGCAAAGCGTTCGACAAGATGGCGGTCGCGCACGAGCAATGGGTCGTCGAACTGTTTGGCGGCTTGAGTCTCGATGAAAAATCGCGCACCCATCAGCGCCTCGGCAAACTGAAGCAACATCTGCTCGATAGTTTGAAAGACTGAATCGCACTGAACCGATGCAACTATTTTGCATGGGACTGGAGACACTCATGACACGATCCAACGCCGACGCGCTGCTGGCCGGCAACCGCCTGACACTCGCCGGATACCAAGCACGGCACTTCGGCTGGTCGGTGACCGGCAAAGTCGCGACGATCACGCTGAACCGCCCGGAACGCAAGAACCCGCTCACCTTCGAATCGTATGCGGAGCTGCGCGATCTGTTCCGCCAACTGGCCTACGCGACCGACGTCAAGGCAGTCGTGATCCACGGTGCGGGCGAGAACTTCTGTTCCGGCGGCGACGTGCACGACATCATCGCGCCGTTGATCGATCTGCCGATGCCGGAACTGCTGCTCTTCACTCGCATGACCGGCGACCTCGTCAAGGCGATGCGCCACTGCCCGCAACCGGTGATCGCGGCCGTCGACGGCGTCTGCGCCGGCGCGGGCGCGATTCTCGCGATGGCCTCCGACATGCGCCTCGGCACCGCGCGCAGCAAGCTCGCGTTCCTGTTCTCGCGTGTCGGCCTCGCCGGTTGCGATATGGGCGCCTGCTCGATCCTGCCGCGCATCATCGGCCAGGGTCGCGCCGCCGAATTGCTGTTCACCGGCCGCTCGGCGAGCGGCGACGAAGGCCATGCGTGGGGCTTCTACAACCGGCTGTGCGAACCGGCTGCGCTCGTCGAAGAAGCGCAGAAGCTCGCCGCCGATCTCACCGCCGGTCCGACGTTTGCACACGGCATCACGAAGAAGATGCTGCATCAGGAATGGAGCATGAGCATCGACGAAGCGATCGAATCGGAAGCGCAAGCGCAGGCCATCTGCATGGCCACGCGCGATTTCGAGCGCGCGTACAAGGCGTTCGCCGCGAAGTCGCGTCCTGTGTTCGAGGGAGACTGAATTGAGCGCCGACAATCAACTGGATCTGCATGGCGCGCTCGCCTGGCCGTTCTTCGAGCCGCGTCACCGCGAACTGGCCGCCGGCATCGAAGCCTGGTGCGCCGCGAATCTCGCGCATCAAGACCATCAGGACACCGATGCGACCTGCCGGCGCCTGGTGCGTGAACTCGGCGCGGCCGGCTGGCTGAAATACGGTGTAGGCGGCGTGGCGTACGGCGGTCACGGCGACACGATCGACACACGCGCCGTCTGCCTGCTGCGCGAAACACTCGCCAAACATTCGGGCCTCGCGGACTTCGCGTTGGCGATGCAAGGTCTTGGCTCCGGCGCGATCTCGCTCGGCGGCACCCATGAGCAAAAGACGCGCTATCTACCGCGCGTCGCGAATGGCACGGCGATCGCCGCCTTCGCGCTGTCGGAACCGCAAGCAGGGTCGGACGTCGCCGCGATGGCGCTGTCGGCCCGCGAAGACGGCGACGCGTACGTGCTCGACGGCGAGAAAACATGGATCTCCAACGGCGGCATCGCCGACTTCTATGTGGTGTTCGCCAGAACCGGCGAAGCACCGGGCGCACGCGGCATCAGCGCATTCATCGTCGATGCCGACACGCCGGGGCTCGAGATCGCCGAACGCATCGACGTGATCGCACCGCATCCGCTCGCGCGTCTGCATTTTGCCGGAGCGCGCGTGCCGCGCAGCCAGATGCTCGGTGCGCCCGGCGAGGGCTTCAAGCTCGCGATGCGCACGCTGGACATTTTCCGCACGTCGGTCGCGGCCGCGTCGCTGGGTTTCGCGCGCCATGCGATGGCCGAAGGTCTCGAACGCGCAGCGTCGCGCGAGATGTTCGGGCAGACGCTCGGCGATTTTCAACTCACGCAGGCCAAGCTCGCGCAGATGGCATTGACCATCGACAGCAGCGCATTGCTGGTCTACCGCGCCGCGTGGTTGCGCGATCAGGGTGAAAGCGTCACGCGTGAAGCCGCGATGGCGAAGTGGCACGCAAGCGAAGGCGCGCAGCAAGTGATCGACGCCGCCGTGCAACTCTTTGGCGGTATGGGTGTGCAAAGCGGCACCGCCGTCGAGATGCTCTATCGCGAGATTCGCGCACTGCGCATTTACGAGGGCGCGACCGAAGTGCAGCAATTGATCATCGGCCGCGATCTGTTGAAAGCGCATGCCATCGCCGGAGCGCATCGCTGATGAACGCGCCCTTCGAACGCCCGGTGCGCGTCCGCTTCTCGCACTGCGATCCGGCGGGCATCGTGTTCTTTCCGCAATATCTGGTGATGACCAACGCGCTGGTCGAAGACTGGTTCAACGAAGGCCTGCGCATCGACTACGCGCAGATGATCGCGCGGCGCCGGGTCGGCTTGCCGATCGTCAAACTCGACTGCGAATTTTCGCGGCCGAGTCAGATGGGCGAAACGATCATCCTCACGCTCAACGTGATCGCAGTCGGCCGGCGCTCGATCAGCATCGACATCGTCGGCCATTGCGGCGGCGAAACCCGCTTTCGCGCAAAACAGGTACTCGTGACCACGTCGTTCGAGAGCGGCAAATCCATCGACATCCCCACGGACATCGCGAGCGCGCTCGCGAGGTTCGCCCCACAGACTGAATCCATCGAGGCGCATCGTTCATGAAAAAAGCTCTCCTTCCCGCCGGCTGGATCAAACCGCGCGGCTACGCGAACGGCGTCGCGGCCACTGGCACGCAGGTGTTCATCGCCGGCCAGATCGGCTGGGACGAACAGGCGCGGTTCCAAAGCACCGACTTCGCCGCGCAAGCCACCCAGGCGCTCAAGAATGTCATGGCCGTGCTGCGCGAAGCGGGTGGCAAGCCCGAGCATTTGGTGCGCATGACGTGGTACGTCACCGACAAGCGCGAGTACCTCGCGGCCTTGAGAGACATCGGCCGGGCGTTTCGCGAATTGATCGGCGACTACGACATCGCGATGAGCGCCGTGCAGGTCGTCGCGCTGATCGAAGACGAAGCGAAGGTCGAGATCGAAGCAACCGCCGTGATTGCGCAGTAAGCATCGAAGCAAACAACCCAAGCCGCCCACCACGCCAACCGCAGCGCATTCAGCCGGCTCAACGCCTGGGAGACCATGATGGAACCGTCAGCACACGTCGATACTTTTGCGCGCGACAATCTTCCGCCGCAGGATCAATGGCCTGTGTTACTGCTCGACAACCCGGACGTCGCCTACCCGGCGCGCCTGAACTGCGCGACGGAGTTGCTCGACCGGACCATCGAGGCGGGGCATCGCGACCGTCCGGCGATCTGGTCCGAGGTGGACGGCGCACCGCGCGCCACCACTTACGGCGAACTACTCGCGCTGGTGAATCGAAGCGCCCACGTGCTGGTCGATGAGATGGGGCTGCGGCCCGGCAACCGGGTCTTGCTGCGCGGGCCGAACACGTTGCAGATGGCCGTCACCGCGCTCGCGGCGCTGAAGGCCGGTCTGGTCGTAGTGCCGACCATGCCGCTGCTGCGAGCGAAGGAATTGAAGCAGATCATCGGCAAGGCGCAAATCAGCGCGGCGCTGTGCGACGCCCGGCTGACCGAAGAACTGGCGCGTTGCGCCGATCCTCAGGACGAGTTCTATTGCGAGAGCCTGACGCAATCGCGCCTGTTTCACGACGACGCCGCCGATTCGCTCGATACTCTCGCGATCAACAAGCCCGATCATTTCACCGCCTGCGACACCGCCGCCGACGACGTCTGCGTGATCGCCTTCACGAGCGGCACGACCGGTGCGCCGAAAGGCTGCATGCACTTCCATCGCGACGTGCTGGCAATGTGCGATCTGTTCCCGCGCCACGTGCTCAAGCCTTCGTCGAGCGATATTTTTTGCGGCACGCCGCCGCTCGCGTTCACGTTCGGCCTCGGCGGGCTGCTGTGCTTTCCGCTGCGGGTCGGCGCGTCCACGGTGCTGATCGAGAAGCTCACGCCTGAGAGCCTGCTGCAGACCGTCGAACGTTTTCGCACCACCGTCATGTTCACCGCGCCGACTTTCTATCGGCAAATGGCGCCGCTCGTCGCCCACCACGACGTGTCGAGCTTGAAGAAGACCGTGTCGGCCGGAGAAGCGTTGCCCGATTCCACGCGCAGGCTGTGGCACGACGCGACCGGCATCGACATGATCGACGGCATTGGCGGCACCGAGCTGATCCACATTTTCGTTTCGGCGCAAGGCGATGCGATTCGCCCGCATGCGATCGGCCGCGCAGTGCCGGGCTACGTCGTGCAAGCCGTCGACGACGCAATGCAACCGGTGCCGCCCGGCACGATCGGCAAGCTCGCGGTGCGCGGGCCGACCGGCTGCCGTTATCTCGCCGACGACCGGCAAACGAAATTCGTGCGCGACGGCTGGAATCTGCCGGGCGATTCGGTCTATCTCGACGAAGACGGCTACGTGTTCTACCAGGCGCGCGCCGACGACATGATCGTCTCGGCCGGCTACAACATCTCCGGTCCCGAAGTGGAGAGCGTGCTGCTGCAACACGATGCGGTGGCCGAATGCGGCGTGATCGGCGTGCCGGATGAAACCCGCGGACAGATCGTCAAGGCGTTTGTTGTGGTCAATCCGGGTTTTGATGCGGATGATAAATTGGTCGCGCAACTGCAGGATTTCGTGAAGAATAGTGTGGCGCCGTATAAGTACCCACGGGTTATCAAGTTCGTTGACGCGTTGCCGCGTACCGAGACTGGCAAGCTCAAACGATTTGAGTTGCGCACGATGGCGTAGGTCGCTTTTGGCAGTGAATGTGTTGCATGGGATCGGAGTAAGCGCTGAAGCGCTAACTCCAGCCGACCGCTCTGCATGGGGCTGGAGTAAGCGCTGAAGCGCTAACTCCAGCCGACAAAGGAGACAACCGCATGCCCGACTCTTTCATCGAAGTCGCCGCCCAAGACGGCGGCCGTTTCAACGCCTACATCGCACGTCCGGCGCAAGGCTCGGGCCCTGGGCTCGTCCTCTTGCAGGAAATTTTCGGCGTCAACGACACCATGAAGGCGATCGCCGACCGCTACGCCGAAGAAGGCTATGTGGTACTAGTGCCAGACCTGTTCTGGCGGATCAAGCCCGGCATCGAGCTCGGCTATGGCGAAGCCGATATGAAACAGGCGCTCGCCTACCTGGGCCAGTTCAACGTCGATCTCGCCGTCGACGACATCGCGGCAACGATCGCAGCCCTTCGCGCACTGCCCGAGCAGGCCGGCAAGGTAGGCGCCGTGGGCTATTGCCTCGGCGGCAAGCTGGCGTTCCTGGGCGCGGCGCGCACCGATGTCGACTGCGCGGTCAGCTACTACGGCGTGGGCCTCGAAGCATATCTGGACGAAGTGCCCGCCGTGCGCTGCCCGATGATGTTTCACTTCCCCGAAAACGACGCGCTCTGTCCACCGCCAACGCGCGAACGCATCAGCGCCGCGTTGCGCGAGCGTGCGCAAATCGAGCAATACGTGTACCCCGGCTGCGATCACGCGTTCGCGGCACCAGCGCGTCCGCAATACGACAAACCCGCCGCGATGATGGCGTATTCGCGCACGCTCGCGCTGCTGCGCAAAGTGTTGGGGCCGGTCTACGATCTGAACGCATTGTGGGAAGCACACTGCTACCACGAGTTCGCCACGCGCGACGTCGACGCGGTGATGCCCACCATGGTCGCGCAACCCTACGTCAATCACGTCCCGACCATGACCGGCGGAGTCGGCCATGACAACCTCAAGCGCTTCTACACGCATCACTTCGTCAACTCGAATCCTGCCGATACGAAGCTGATTCCGATTTCGCGCACGATCGGCGCGGATCGCATCGTCGACGAATTCATTTTCAGTTGCACGCATAGCTGCGAAATCGACTGGCTGTTGCCTGGCGTCGCGCCAACCGGCAAGTACTTCGAAGTACCGATGCTGGCCGTGGTGTGCTTCCGCGGCGATAAGCTTTATAACGAGCACATCTATTGGGATCAGGCCTCAGTGCTGGTGCAGGTGGGCCTGCTGAACCCTGAGGGGCTGCCGGTGGCCGGAATCGAAAGCGCGCGCAAGCTGCTCGACGAGACCTTGCCGTCGAATCAACTGATGGGTGGTAAATCGCGGGTTTGAGCCGGCCGTGAGCGCGCGAGACGCGGCGCAAAAGCGCAAGCGCGATCAAACGCAGTGGCTCACCGCTGGCTATGCTGGCTTCATGCTGACATGAGAGCCGATATGAACCCGGTCGGAAAAGCGCTCTGGTTTATCGAAAGCCACTTTGCGGGCGAGCTGACGCTCGACGACATCGCCGGCTGTGGCTGCGTGTCGCGCTTTCACATGGCGCGAGCGTTCGAGGCGGCCACCGGACTTTCGGTGATGCGCTACGTTCGCGTGCGCCGTCTGAGCGAGGCGGCACGACGTTTGGCCGCCGGCGCACCCGACATCCTGGCGGTCGCCATCGATGCCGGTTACGGCTCTCACGAGGCATTCACGCGTGCGTTTCGCGAGCAATTCGGACTCACGCCCGAAGCGCTGCGCGCGCGTGGTCATCTCGACAACCTTGGCATCGTGGAGCCGATCAAAATGGATCAATCCCTTCTCACCAATCTGGAGCCGCCGCGTTTCGAAGACGGCAAACCGTTTCTCGTCGCGGGTCTGAGCGAGCGTTATACGTGCGACACCCGCGGTGCGATTCCATCGCAATGGCAGCGCTTTAGCGCTTACCTCGGCAAGGTGCCGGGACAAGTAGGCCGCGTGGCGTACGGCGTCTGCTACAACACCGACGACGCGGGCAATTTCGACTATCTGTGCGGCGTCGAAGTCGGCGATTTTTCGGCGTTACCGGCGGAGTTCGGTCGCGTGCGGATCGCTGCACAGCGGTATGCGGTGTTCAGCCATCGCGAGCATATTTCGACGATTGGCCGCACCGTGAATACGATCTGGAATCAGTGGCTGCCTGCGTCGGGACATGTGCCTGCGGATGCGCCGAATTTCGAACGCTATGACGAGAAGTTCAATCCGGTCAGTGGAATGGGTGGGTTGGAGATCTGGTTGCCGTTGAAGACCTGATTCGTGGTATGGCCGGCTTGCCCGGCCATTGCCCCGAAAGTCGCGCGGATGTTGTCGTGACTGCGTTGTCGTATCGGCCTGGCACTCGCCGGCCTTGCTAGGTCGCCTAGTGCGGCGCGGCAACCGGGTGCTGCGTGGCGTCCGCTGTGAACGCCGTGGCGCTTTTCCGTGACGGGCTTTTGCAGTGCGAAGCGTTTGCTGTGACGACGCTTGCTTTGGTTGCTTTGGCTCTCTGCGATGCCTCGGCAAGCAGGGTTGCCGCATGGCGTGCCGTGATGCGGCTTTGCGGCACGCCATGCGCATCGAGGGCAATCACCTGGAACAGTTCACGGTCGCATTCGAGTTCCAATTGATACTGCTCCGCTGTGTCCAACAGCAATTCAAGGAGCGTCTGACGACGCCGTCTTTCGTCGCGCGTAATGGCAGGATTCCTACATATCGAAGACGCGAGTGTGATCAAGGTATCCAGAGGGTCGCGCTTGTTCGGCAACCTGACGATTTTCGATGCGAACGGATAGACGATTGATCGGCCTTCGCGGACGTTGGCCGAATGTGATTTCAGTGGCCGCTGTAGCTCCCCAACCTAACGAAAGATTGACGGGCCAGTTGCAAAGAGCCCGAATGAGTACGGTCGGCCATCTCAAGCCGTTCGCTTGAGCGCTCAGACAGACACTCGAACGTCTCGTCCACTCTGATTGCAGACTCTTGCCGGTCAACCATGCTTACCCTCGGCTATCGCGGGCATCGCAGCCGACGTTGCTCCAACAGATCGGATCATGCCGAAGAGTTCCAATTTTGTAAGGACTGGTTTGCTATCGAGTAGGCTGTAGAGCAAATCGGGCGCGGACGGATACACGTCGTTCAGCTCATGATCTAGTTCGACCAACAAGTCTTGGGAATATGCTTTAATCCCTTTTTCGATATCAGTTTCGTCGATCTTGTTGTGGTTAAAATTATTCGCAAATCCCTTACTATGAGCAAAAAATTTCAGCACATTGCGTGGCCGCATTAGTGAACGCTCGATAATATAATCTGAAGTGTCTTCTCCGTGATAGTGGGAGACGCAGATGTCTCGCCAGACCTGTTCAAAGCTAACGTCTCGGTCTATTCCGTCAATGCCAGAGACTAGCCGGAGTCTTAACATTTCTCGCAGCATGTCTGGGTCCGTCCAATCCAACACGGCACGCATGTCTTTGCCATAGTCTGCGCTGCTCTTCATTAAGTGTTTGTAAACATCATTACGGATAAGGACGACACAGTGGAATGTGTGATCGCGCTTTCGTATGTCACGTTCGATCTTTCGTCCTGCTTCGACTAAGCACCGCAGCACTATGGCATCGATTTCATCCACACCACCCGTGTTCCAGCCTTTATCCAGATTATCGAAAAGAATCCAGACAGACTGCTTTGTTTCAAGGTAGTTTGAGAGCTTCTCTCCGAGTGCACGGATGTCGTGCGCATAAACAAGTGACGTTACGTCCTTGGTAGACAATTTTATTTCGGAGGAGTAGCCAAATTTTTCGCGATATTCAGATGCTATCCGGCTTGAAAGATTTAACAATCTTTCTGAAAAATCACCCTCAGCTGAAAAATTCTCAACCTTGTACGGTTGCTCTAGGTCCAAATAGAGATCGTATATTTCGTGATTATGCTTATGAGTTACTCTGTCTTTCTCTAATACCTTGTACGTCACGTCGAGCAACAAAAGATATTCACAAAAGGCCGTGATTAGGTGTTGCCGGGTGCCCGCACTCAGGTATGAGAGAAGGTCTTCTTTCAATTTTATAAGCTGGTAGCCCTCTGGTTTCAAGTCGACGATCACGTTGCGTTTGTCAGCACGAACGCGATCGCGTAACTGCAAGAAAAGTGCAGTTTTTCCTGAGCCCTTTCGCCCGACGACCAAATTTACTTCACCGCGAAGGGCTCGATGGAACTGGTCAGTTCGCAAGTAATACGCACCCAGCGTGGTCATCTCATTTTCGGCGGTTGGATCACCGAAGGTCAAACTCTGTAGCGAGGTCGCGACCTTCCCGGATGGCGGGTCGACCTGTTGCAGATAGTCTGTTAGATCAAGGACCAGACTTGCCACGTGCCCGCCTATGTCGTCTGGGTGTTTATAAAGTTTGACTTCGTCACGTACGTCAAGGGGAGCGTCATGGCCATCGGGACACAAAATCAAGGATGGCTTACCCATTCCATCGCCTAAACCCGCGACAAACACCCCACGTAGATTATGAATCGTTGCCCAATCGTGGCGGTCGCTCTCCAGAGAGAGCAGAACACCGGCAAACTCCGCCACCTGTTTTATGGCATCTGCCGCCGAGAGCCGCGAATCTTCGCTGGGATTGAAGCTCCTGTAGCGATATCGAGCTTCCTTCAAGCGCGAAGTCATCATCGTTGCTGCTGTGCCCTTCACGGGCGGCTCGACTACGTATACAGGAGCTTTCGCATTAATTCTGCTTGAGAACTCAAGAGGCGTCTCCTCTATATGACTTGTGAGCCGATTTGCGAGATCGTTGTCGTCGTCATATTCGTAGTATGTCGTTAAATTCCCACGGCTCGAACCTCGTAGTGTGGGCCTTTGCGTTCGCTTTTCCGATTCCGGATCGCAGTAGCGTCAGAATCGCCTAGTCCCCGGAGGGGTACGCCACGAAGGCAAGACGCGTTGATGTCATTTTTCTTGATCTCCGTGCGCGACCGTTAGTCCACAGGCAATACTGTTCGCGTCGATTTTACTCCACGAAATACACGAGCCTTCGGCATCCTGTCCAAGATCGGCGGGCAGCCGTCACCAATCCTGCTCGGACGCAGCCATCCACAAAACGGAATTTGGCGCTATTTCGCATGGCAGGTACGGCCGACCCACAAAGTCTCGAAAGCAGTCGTGTGAGCACGAAGGTTTCCGCAATCCACGGGATTTCCATCGACCGCGTGAGCAACCAATAGCCAAGAAGTCGTTGCTGGTTCACGAAAGCAAGGTTGACGAAACAAGATACAGGGTTGACAATCTACTCGCATAAGGTTGTCAAAGGTGCCATATGATCAGCACAGTTCGAGAGAAGGGGGAATTGGTGCGCCGGTTCATACTGGAGCACATCGAAAGCCATAACGGCGACATCGCGGCACTGGCAGCGGAACAGTTTGGAATCACCCGGCAAGCGGTGAACAAGCATCTCACAAGACTGCGCGAGCAAGGAACCGTAACAAAAGAAGGAACGGGGCGTGCATCTAGTTACAAGCTCGTCCCGCTTTTTCAGCAAACCTTCTCCTATCAGATTACAGATTCACTCGCGGAGGATGTCGTCTGGCGGAAGGACATCAAGGACGCTATCTCTCCATTACCCGACAACGTGCTCAATATCTGGCATCACGGCTTCACCGAGATGTTCAACAACGCGATCGACCACTCGGAGGGCACAACGATTGCCGTCCAAGTCACAAAGACTGCGATTTCGACGGAGATCATTATTTCCGATGACGGCGTGGGAATCTTCAAGAAGATTCAAAGCGAATTCGGTCTGCTCGACGAGCGTCATGCCATCTTCGAGCTTTCGAAAGGAAAGTTGACCACCGATCCTCGCAACCACTCCGGCGAGGGCATCTTCTTCACTTCTCGAATGTTCGATAAGTTTGAGATCCTTTCCGGTGGATTGTATTTCAGTCACGAGCGGGGCAAGCCGGAGGATTGGTTACTCGAACGCTCTAAGACGCACTCCGGTACTGCCGTCTTTATGGAATTGAATAACCACACGGCAAGGACCACAAGGAAGGTCTTCGACGAGTTTACAGAGAGCGACGACTACACGTTTGACAAGACGATTGTGCCCGTGAACTTGGCTAGATATGGCGCCGACGAACTTGTGTCCAGATCACAGGCAAAAAGACTGTTGGCGCGAGTTGAGCTTTTCAAACGCGTAATTTTCGACTTCAGGGATGTCGATTCTATCGGGCAAGCATTCGCCGATCAGATCTTCCGAGTTTTTGCAAGAGAACATCCGGAAATCGCGCTTGTACCTGTGAACACCAATGCCGAAGTGAAAAGCATGATCATGCGCGCGCTAGCGGCAAAGGACGAGAGGTAACGCTCGCAAGAGCACTGCGCTCGCGCGAGGGACAGGTGCAGCGCGCACCGGCTGCAAACGGTTTTCCAAATTGCGAGGCAACGAATGAAAGTGACAATCGCATACATTGAAGAACCGCCCTTCGGCTGGAGCGAGCCGGACGGTACGGCTACGGGAGCCGATCTCGATCTTGCCGAAAGCCTCCTTCACGCCATCGGCGTCACCAGGATCGACTATCGGCCGACAACGTTTAGCGAGCTTCTGCCGGGAGTTGCAGCAGGCCGTTGGGATATGAATGTGCCATTGTTCGTCACGCCAGAGCGAGCCACCATGGTCTCCTTTAGTTTGCCAGTGTGGGCGATCGGGGACGGCTTTCTGATTCGAACGGGGAATCCGAAGGGACTCTTCAGCTATGAGTCACTCGCCACTCATCCGAATGCGCGCCTTGGAATAATAGCCGGACAGGTGCAACACGAGTCGGCGAGAGCCGCAGGAGTTGCCGAAGAGCAAATCGTCATTTTTGATCGACAGGCCGACGCAATCGAAGCGGTTTGCTCGGGGGCGATCGATGCGTACGCGAGCACGGCCGTAGGCAATCGCATTGTGGCCGACCGCAGCGGCGGCTCTGTGGAGGCGGTCGATCATCCAGAAAGGCAGTGCCCTCCGACCGGGGCCTACTCGTTCAACAAGAGCAACGGCGATTTGATGCGCAGAATCAACGAGCAGCTTCGCTTGTATCTTGGCTCTGCGGACCATCGTGCCCGCATGGCGAAGTTCGGGATCACGCACCGGGAGATCGATCCGGCGCTCGCTGCTGCACGTCACGAGAAAGGTCGTTGATCCACCGCATGCCGCTCGCGGTCGGCGCGCACCGTCAGGCCTTCGGATCGGCACCTCCGGCCTGACTAGAAGTGCTCGCTCCGTCAACCCTGCAATGCGGGCATGATCACTTCCTGCACAATCCGCATCCCTTCGGGCGTGCTCCAGCTACCCGCAAGCTCGGCGATCACCTGGTTCGTACTAGAGAGCGTGACGCCGTTCTTCTCCATGCGGCGCAAGGCCATGTCGTCGCCAATCTCGCTCGGCGAGCCCCCGGCATCGGCGATCACCTGCACTTCGTAGCCATCGCCAACCAGGCTCAGTGCCGGGAACACCGTGCAAACGTCGTTGCTGACGCCGGCAATGATGAGCTTACGGCGCCCGGTCGCCTTGACTGCCGCGGCGAAGTTTTCGTCGTCCATCGCGTTGACGATACCGATGCGCTTGATGCGGCCGGCGAACTGGTCCGGCAGGATAGTCTCCAGTTCGCTCAGCAACGGCCCCTGTGCGTACTCCTCCATGCTGGAGGTCAGCACCACGGGCATCTTCAGAATGCTTGCGGTCCTGGCCAGCATCAGCGCATTGCGTTTCATCTCCTCGAAAGGAATGGAATGTACCCAGCCCATGGTGCCGACCTGGTGGTCGATCAACAGAAAGGCAGCGTTATCGCCGGTGAAGCGTTCGAAAGCGTCGGCGCACTCATCCACGCGTGATCGACCCCGAGGAATGGATCGATCTGCGCGGCCACACCGCGCAAGCCGTAGGCCCGGAAGTGGCTGCCGTGGTTGGCGCGCTGCAGCGGGGCAATGACGGGCATGATGTTCACCTCAGGCGCACTGGGTTTCGCTCAGGGTCGGGTAGTCTGTGTAGCCCCGCGCCGTACCGCCGAAGAAGTCATTGCGGTCCGCCTCGTTCATTGGCGCACTGCTCTTCAGCCGGGCGACGAAATCCGGGTTCGCAAGGATCATCTGGCCATAGCCCTCCAGGTCGGCCAGCCCCGTCGCCAGGTCGGCCCCAACTTGCTCACGCGGTCGGCCCGGCCGGTTCAAAACCAGCGTGCCCTGCCACAGCTTGCGGATGTCGGCCAGCAGCGGTTCGTTGCCCTGGTCCATGATGTGCAGATAGGCCAGCCCCAGCTTGTCGAGTTCGGCGACAAGGTAGCGGTACAGGTCTGGCCCTTCGGCACCTTCGTCGATGCCCCATATCGCCGTGCCGGGAGACAGGCGGATGGCGGTGCGGTCCGCGCCGATCTCTTCGGCGATCGCGGTGGCGACTTCGATGGCAAAGCGAGCGCGGTTCTCGAGCGAACCACCGTATTCATCGGTGCGCGTGTTCGCGCTCGGGGCGAAGAACTGCTGGACGAGGTAGGCGTTGGCGCCGTGGATTTCGACGCCATCGGCACCTGCCTCGATCGCGCGGCGTGCCGCGTGGCGAAAATCCTGGACAGTCTGACGCACTTCCTCGGTAGTCAGCGCACGCGGCACAGGTATGTCCTGCATACCCTTGACCGTGAACATCGCCGCGCCCGGCGCGCTTGCCGACGGCGCGACGCCCTGCCGATGATGCGGCGTGTTATCCGGGTGCGACATGCGCCCGGCGTGCATCAGCTGGATGAAGAGGTGGCCACCTTTGGCGTGCACGGCATCGGTGGTCTTCTTCCATCCGGCGACATGTGCGTCGGTATAGATGCCCGGCGTAGTCAAGTAACCCTGCCCGTCGTCCGAGGGCTGGGCGCCTTCAGCGACAATCAGGCCAACGCTGGCGCGCTGAGCGTAGTACTCGGCGGCCAGTTCTCCCGGCGTGCCATCGTACTGGGCACGACTTCGAGTCATTGGGGCCATCACCAGACGGTTCTGCAGAGTGTAGCGGCCCACGCGAATGGGATCGAACAGTTTGCTCACGATGAAATTCCTTGGTTGGAGTGAAAGGAGGCATCATCGCGCGATCCTCATACGGGATAAATATGGTAATTTGGAGAACATTGATCCGCTCATGGAGCAATGTTCATGGAACTGCTTAACGACATGGCCTTGTTCGTTGAGGTCGTCAAAGCCAAGGGCTTTCGCAGTGCCGCCGAGGCGATGGGCGTGCCGAACTCGACGCTGTCGCGCCGGATCAGCGGATTGGAGAAGGCGATCGGGCTGCGCCTGCTGCATCGCACGACACGCAAGATCGAACTGACCGAGGCCGGTCAGATTTATTTCGAGCGTTGCAAGCGCATCGTCGATGAAGCCCGGCTGGCGCACGAGCAGCTCGGCGAAATGCTGGCCCAGCCCAGCGGCGTACTGCGCGCATCGTTACCAGTGGATTTCGCCGTGACCTACCTGGCACCCTTGATCGCGGAGTTTGCCGGTCTCTATCCCGGCATCACCTTCGACTTCGACCTGACGCCGCGACGGGTCGACCTGGTCAGCGAACCCTTTGACGTGGCGATCCGAATGGGCGAGTCCGACAGCTCGCAACTGATCGCACGCACGTTGGCCTCGCTCACGCCTCACCTCTATGCCTCGCCTGGCTACCTCGAACGATCAGGCGAGCCAGCCAGGCCCGCCGACCTGCCAAGGCATGAGTGCTTAGGCATCCTGAAGGCAGGGTCGTGGACGCTGCTGGACGGGAAGCGGACCGTCACGGTGTCGGTGGGTGGCCGGTTCATGCTCAACAACGTTGGCATGATCCGCCGGCTGGCGACGCTCGATATGGGCGTGATCCTGATGCCCGAGGAAATCGTCGCCGATGACGTGGCCAGCGGGAAGCTGCGGCGCATCATGCCGGCTTGGCACGGCACGCCGATGCCTGTCTATGCCATTACCGAAACCCGGTTGCCGCCTGCGAAAACGCAGCGCTTCATTGAGTTCCTGCGGGAGCGATTAGGGCGGTAGCTCGCACGGCTGACAGGTTGTTTCCCTCTATGCGGTGGCGAACGTCCGCGCCGCAAAGAAGGTCGTCCACAGGCTATCCCGGTGGCTCTTGCAGCCGATCACATGACCCGCCTGGACGATTCGACTGAGGATTTGTGCGGGAACGCACACCAATGGGGTCGAATCGTAAGGTCAGCTGTGTAGAGTGCAGTACCGATGCAGGTGTGGCCGAGCGCTCGAAGGCACTGGTTTGCAAAACCAGCGACAATGTCCACGTGGGTTGGAATCCTGCCACCTGCTCCATGTTTCAGCTTCGGCATGGGCTCACGGTGACGAAGTTCGCAGTACTGATGGTGCATGCGTAGCCAAGCGGCTGGAGGATCGATCCCATTTTCAAGGAACTGTTCCCAGGATGGGTAGCGCGGAGTAAATGGCAAATCTGTGTCTCATGACGGACACACGACGCCGGGGGATGCGAGCGTCTGGATTGGGTCCAGTTTCAGTTATCAGGACCGAGGCCATGATTGTCAAAAATTGGACGTGTTCTGCAGGAAAAGGCGGCAGCTGGCAGAAGACGGGTAATACACATACCAGCATAATCGCTGAACTGGTTACGCTGGTGTGTTGTGGTTACGATGGTTCAAGTTCAACAACCATCACGGAGTCCATTATGAAGCGTTTTCACATTGCGCTGGCCGTTGCGAACCTCGACGAATCGATCGGCGACTATAGCCGCCGCCTCGGACAATCACCGTCCGCCGTCGTGCCAGGCCAATATGCGATGTGGCGCACCGATCTGCTCAACTTCTCGATCAACGAGAAACCCGAAAAGGCGGGGCAGTTGCGACACATCGGATTTGAAGACGATGCTGCGGAAGGTTATTCGAGCAGCTTCGATGTGAACGGGCTCGAGTGGGAGCTGTTCTCAGCCGCTGAGCAGGACGCGCGCATCGTCAGCACTTATGGCATTCCCGCGCCCCGCTGACGAGTGTAGGCAATCGCTACTGTGGGCTTCTTTCCAGCGCATTGAGTTTTTCCACGCGCCGGCGGAAATCATCGTCGGTCGAGAATTCGGCACCGAGAAACGCGTCGATGAGATCCGTGGCGAGCCACGCACCGACGATCTGCGCGCCGAGGCACATCACGTTGACGTCGTCGTGCTCGACCGACTGATGCGCCGAATGTACGTCGTGACACACCGCCGCGCGAATGCCCCGGATCTTGTTCGCCGCAATCGACGCGCCGACGCCCGTGCCACACACCATGATGCCGCGCTCGGCGCGCCCCGCCAGCACTTCGCTCGTCAGATTCTGCGCAACGTCTGGAAAGTCAACGGGCGTATCGCTGAAGCCGCCTACGTCGATCACTTCGTGGCCGAGAGATCTGATATGTTCGATCACCGTGGACTTCAACGGCCAGCCTGCGTGATCCGAACCGATTGCGATGCGCATCCCATGCTCCTTGTTGTGATGTTGAACGTCCTGGCGCGCCACGCGCGCCGATGCCTGTCTCAAACCCGCTTAACGCATTTGAGGCGGCAAATCGTTGCCGTGATACTTCTTGTAGATCGTATTGAGCTTGCCGTTTTTCAGGTTCGCGTCGATCCACCCGTTGAGCCTTGCAAGCAACTGCGGCTCGCCTTTCTTCACGCCGATTGCCAGATCGAATACGTTCAGCACGACCTTCTTCTCGAACGGGTGGTCAGGCGCTTTTTTGGTGATCTGGTTGACGATCGTAAGCGAGGTCGCGATCAGATCGCACTGTCCGCTTACTGCTGCGGTCACGTCGGTTGCATCATCGTCGTAGCGGGCAAGCTCGAAGCCCTTGTCGCGTGAGATCTTCGTCAGCTCGACGTCCTGCGTCGTGCCGCGCGTGACGCAGACGGTGCGCCCTTTCAGATCGTCGATGCTGTGAACCGGCACGTCCTTCCTCCCGCCAATGACCGATTCCAGCACCGCATAAGGCCTCGAGAAATCGATCACCTTGGCACGGTCGGGCGTCACCGACAACGTGGAGATGGCGATATCCGCCTTGCCGGTCTGCAGGTTCGGGATACGCGTCGCGCCGGTCGTCTGCACGAACTCGAGTTTCAGTCCCCAGTCCTTTGCGAGCAATTGCGCGGTTTCGACATCCGAGCCGATCGGCTTCATGCTCGCGTCCATCATGCCCGAGGGCGGAATGGCGAGATCGGTCGCAATGCGGATCGATTTCGCCTTGGTAATGTCGTCGAGTACGTCCGCATGCGCGACGGCGGCGACCGTGCCGAGAAGGCATGCCGTGATCGCGGCAAGGGTGAGCATCTTGCTTTTATTCATGTTGAAAGTGTCTCCTTGTTGATATCGAATACAAACGTCGCGCTGCGGTTGCCAATCGTGCGCGGGCGCGTGCTATAGATCGCTGTCGAGGAATTGCTGCAATTCGGCCGAGCGCGGCGCGCGCATGATTTCCGCGCCGCCGCGCTCCCAGACTCGGCCCTCGTGCATAAAGAGCACCTGGTCCGCGACATTGCGCGCGAAGCCCATCTCGTGCGTCACCATGATCATGGTCATGCCGCCCGCCGCCAGGTCCTCGATGACGCGCAGCACTTCGCCGGTCAGTTGCGGATCCAGAGCGGATGTGACTTCATCGAATAGCATGACCTTCGGCTGCATGGCGAGCGAGCGTGCGATGGCGGCGCGCTGCTGCTGGCCGCCCGACAGTTGCTCGGGATAGTGATCGGCCTTCTCCGCCAGCCCCACGCGCCCAATGGCTTCTCGCGCCATCTCGCGCGCCTCGTTCTTCGGCACCGATTTGGCCAGACGCGGCGCGAGCATGATGTTCTGCTCGACCGTCAGATGTGGAAACAGGTTGTATTGCTGAAACACGATGCCGACATCGAGCCGCAGCGCCTTGAGCGACACGTCCGCCTGATCCACGCGATGCCCGCATACCGTGATTTCGCCGCGATCGATTGCTTCGAGGCGATTGATGCATCGCAGAGCCGTGCTCTTGCCGGAGCCGCTTCGTCCGATGATCACGGTCACCGTGCCACGGCCCACGTCGAAGCTCACACCGTTCAGGACCTGGGTCGCGCCGAAGCGCTTGTGCACATCCTTGACCACGACGACGGGATCGGCGGCTTGCGGAATGATTGCCGAAGCGCCGGCATCGGAAAGTGCGGCTCCCTCGACCGGCTGAGGAAATTCAGTCATGCGCGATGGCCTCCAGTTGCAGCGCCCGCGCGAATCCGGTGCGGCGTTCGAGCGAGCGGCTAAGACGCGAGATCGGGTAACACAGACAGAAATAGACGGCGGCGATGATCACATAGACGATGAACGGTTGAAACAGCGAGTTGTTGATGATCTGCCCAGAACGCGCGAGTTCGACGAAACCCACCACCGATGCCAGCGACGTGTTCTTGATGATCTGCACCATGAAGCCGACCGTGGGCGGCGTGGCGATCCTGACCGCCTGCGGGAGAATCACCCGGAACATCCTCTGCGCGCGACTCAACGCAAGGCACTCCGCCGCCTCCCACTGCGGCTTCGGCACGGATTCGATCGCACCACGCCAGATCTCGCCGAGATAGGCACTGACATTCAGCGTGAGCGAAGCGCCCGCCGCGACCAACGGAGAAATGGTCACGCCCACAGTTGGTAGTCCGAAATAGGTGACGAACATGACGACGAGCAGAGGCGTGCCCTGTATCAGTTGCACGTAGCCGGTCGCGGCAATTCTCACGCCTTTGCGCGGCGAGATGCGCGCCAGCGCGACGACGAAGCCGGCCACTCCGCCGCCGATCAACGCCACCAGCGAGAGGACGACTGTCCAGAGTGCGCCGTCGAGCAAAAACTCGAGATGAGTGCCGTTCAAGTGTCCAGGCATTTTTTCGATCCGTGTGTTCAACGCGCCTCAGAGCGGCGTGCCGAGCCTTCTGCGTCGTGGAAACAGCCACGCGCCCAGTGCCCAGAAGCCAATTCTCATCAGCAACGACAGCGCCACATACGCGACCGCGACGATGAGATATGTCTCCAGCGGCCGGTATGTATCCGATTGCACATAGTTCGCCACCGCCGTCAGCTCTTCCGCCGAGATCTGCGAACATACCGAGGAAGCGAGCATCATCAGCACGAACTGGCTCGTCAGCGCGGGATAGACGCGCTCCAGGCCCGGCAGCAGGATCACATGGCAATAGACCTGCAGGCGCGACAGCCCGAGGCACTCGGCCGCTTCGATCTGGCCGCGGTGGATCGAATCAAAGCCCGCGCGCATGATCTCGGCCGCGTAGGCGCCGACGTTGATAACGAGCGCGAGGATCGCCACGGCGACGGCGGAGAGCCGCAGACCCATGCTCGACAGGCCGAAATAGACCAGGAAGATTTGCACGAGCAGGGGGGTGTTGCGAATCGCTTCGATATAGCCGCTGCAGAGTGCGGCAAGCCAGCCGATCGAGCTGCGGCGGCCGATCGCACACAAGGTTCCGATGAGAAATCCCAGCAATGTCGCTGCGGTCGCGAGGATCAGCGACAACAGCGCGCCATCCATCAGTTCGCGCCAGTGCGACAGTACGGCGGAGAAATCAAGGTTCGTCATGGCGGACTGGAGCGATGTGCGTAGCGGCCGACTAGCGGGAAGTCTGGGCCGTCATGCGGTCGTAGACGCGGAACAACGCCTGATTGCCGTTACGTCCCTCGCCGTGCGCAACCGCATCGAGATACTGGTTCGTCACCAGCGACGCTGCCGGCAGCGGCACGTTCAGCGTATGCGACTGTTCCTGCACGAGGCGCAGATCCTTGAGCATCAGATCGATGCGAAACCCCGCAGACGCGTCGCCGTCGATCATCGCGGGGCCCAGCTTGTCCATCATCCACGAGGCCGCCGAGCCGCCCATCAGCACTTCGCGCAACTGCCTGAGATTCACGCCCGAGGCACGGCCGAGCGCGAAGGCCTCGCAGATTGCCTGGATGTTGATGCCGCATATGAGCTGATTGCAGAGCTTCACCGTCTGTCCCGCGCCGCTCGCGCCCACGTGCGTGACCGTGGTGCCCATCGCCTTGAAGAACGGCAGCGCCATTTCGTACGCCTGCCCGGTGCCGCCTGCCATGATCGTGAGCGTGGCGTTCTTCGCGCCGATGGGGCCACCCGACACCGGCGCATCGACATATTCGATGCCTCGCGCCGCGCACTGCGCGTGCATGCGCCGTTCGGCGGCAGGCGCGATCGTGCTCATGTCGATGATTAGACGCCCCGCCGGTGGATGCGCAAACAAACCCTCTTCGCCGAGCACCACCGCTTCCACGTCGGGCGTGTTCGGCAGCATCGTGATCGCCGCATCCGCGCCGCGCGCCGCGTCGGCAACGCTTTGCGCCGCATGGGCTCCCAGCGCGGCCAGCTCGTCGACTGCCTCGCGGCGCACGTCGAACACGCGCACCGCCATGCCTGCCTTCATCAGATTCAGGGCCATCTCGCGCCCCATGGTCCCCAGCCCGATGAAACCCACCGTGCGCAACGCTGTGCTGTGTGGCATCGAATCCCCTATTGATCTCGTTTGAGCATGCCGAAGGCGCGAACCCCTTTGCGCTCAGGAAGGCCGCCATTCGGTCGCGGCCTTGTGCCGATACTCGTCGCCGATGCGAAAGTGCTCGCGCAGGATCTGATCGGCGGCCTGCTCGTCGTGATCGACCACAGCCTGAAAGATCCGGCGATGATCCGCGATGACGCGCGACTTGATATCCGGATGAAGCTGAACGGTTTCGCGTCGATGCCGATGCGAGTGCATCAGCAACGCGGCGACCGTGCCATGCAGATTGATCAGCGTCTTTGAGCCGCCCGCCTGCACCAGCGCGGCATGAAACTCGAAGTCTGCCTGGCTGCCCAGTTCGAGCTGGTCGACTGTCGCCTCGATCTGATCGAGCGCGGCGCGCAGCCGCTCGAGGTCGGTAAGGCTCGCACGCCGGCACGCAAGCCTGATCGACTGGCATTCGATGGCGATCCGGGCCTCCATCACGTCCTCGACGACGTCCTTCTCCTGCGCGAGCGCGAAAGCGAAGAACTCCCCAAGAGTCGATACGTCGGGACGCGTGACGATGGTTCCCACGCGTTCGCGGATATCGACCGCCCCGATCATCGACAGCGCGCGCAGCGCCTCGCGCACGACAGGCCGGCTCACGCCGAGTTTCAACGCGAGATCGCGCTCGGGAATGAGCTTGTCGCCAGGCTGGATGGCGCCTTCCAGAAGCAGGTCGCGAAGAAAAGAAAAGACTTTCTCGAAGCCCTTGCTGTCGTCCTCTTGCCGAACAATTTGCATGATGGATCGTGCGGTAAAACCGTGGTAAGACCAGAAGGTAAGCGAGAGCGTACACTCCTACCTATACGGACTTACCCGGGTGCATGAGCTGCGTCTCGAATGCACGTTGCTTCTTCTCGCCGGCGATAACCCTGGGTCCTCGACAATCCGGCGGTGCGCAACGCGCTCTTATCCCACTTGCCTGTTTCATCAACGCGAACAGGCGCGCATCGCCTCCACGATTGCATCCTGATCCGATGATGTCTGGAAAGAAGCCTCCAGGAGGGTGTGCTCGTCGTCCATTTTTGCCTGGAAACATGCCTGATTGACATTGCGGGGCGTCGTCGCTACATACAGGCCGGCAATGACCAGAATGGTCATCAATAAACCGGTGAGCGTCAGCGCAGCTACCCATCGTTGCGCCTCCACAGCGCTTGCTGATAGTGGGCCATCTTCATCGCCCTTCATGCTCTCCTTGATACCAATCATTTTCTATCCTCCTGAACCGATGACTCCGATCTTGGTTCCATGGATAAAATATGAAAAGTTGAATTTCCTGAAACCTACGTTCAGTTATTCCTAATCTGGTACCACCATGAGAGAGATTAGTCTGGACCGCCTGCGCACGTTGGTGACAATCGTAGACCATCGTTCCTTTGCCGAGGCCGCACGTGTCCTGCATCTGGCAGCGCCAACAGTCAGCCTTCACATCCAGGAACTGGAGGAGCGCATTGGTGCGCCGCTGTTGTCACGCAAGCGCGGACACGTTCAACCCACGGCGATTGGGGAGACCCTTCTGACAAAGGCGCGGCACCTGCTGGCCGATGCCGCACAGGTACTGGACGATGTTCGGCGGCAAGTACAGGGACTTGAGGGGCGGGTACGACTTGGCGCGTCGACGGGCGCAATAGCAAACCTGCTGCCGCGGACCCTTGAAGCATTGGGGCAGCAGCATCCTGCGATCGATGTCCAGGTTTCGGTGCTGACGTCGCAGGATACGCTCAGCCGCCTCGCGGAAGGGTCACTGGATATCGGACTAGTCGCGTTACCTCAACCCACAATGGCGGGACTTGTGATCAAGCCTTGGCGCCGTGATCCTGTCATGGCCTTCATGCCTGCCCAGTGGAAATGCCCGGCCCGCGTCACACCCAAATGGCTGGCTGGCAAGCCACTCGTTCTCAATGACTCGACTACACGGCTCTCGCACCTGAGCACCGAGTGGTTTGCAGCGGGCGGTCATCATCCTGTACCGCGCATTCAGCTCAACTACAACGACGCAATCAGAAGTCTGGTCGCGGCTGGATACGGCGCGGCGTTGTTGCCTCATGAAGCCGCTACTCCATCGCACGATCCGCGCATTGTCATGCGCCCGCTGCGACCAGCGCTGTGGCGTCGGCTCGGCATCGCACATCGTGCGGGGCGCGTCGAGAGTTCTACGCAACACGTCCTCGATGTCTTGTGGGATCTGCAAGCGGTCTAGAAATCGTCCCCTGTCGCGTCGATTCGCTCTCCTCAGGACAGAGACCCATTGCACGCGACGACGGATGAGTGGCCGGGTTGCAAGTCGAAGCCGCTAAAGCATCGCGTGCGATTGCACGGAGCGTCGGCTCCTCTTGCGAAATTCACGGCTGAAAACGGCCAGTACATCCTGGCGCCGCCTTGAAGCGTTAATACCCTCTCGTGTAAAGCGTCAGATGGTTACTCACCGACGTTACACCCGGCACGCCCATCGCCACTTCCGCGGCCTGCTGGATCTGAGGACCATCCGGAACGCTGCCGGACAATGTCACGACACCGCCGCGCGCCTTGACGTAGACGTTCGACACGTTGAAGTTGGGCGCTTTCGATAACGCCTTGCGTACATCGCGAGCCAGCTTCTTGTCGGCTGGCGTCGCCTTACCTGAACTTGCAGCCGGACTCGACGCCATCGGCATGGTGTCGGTGGCTTGCGCGTAGACGTTCGATGTCAGCGTCACGCATCCCACAAGGACGATCAGACTCACGACGTTGCATGCTTTCATGATTGCCTCTGTTGTTCGGCTTGGCAGATGGTGAGTCAAAGATAGCCAACTTTCCGCTTCTAACAAAGCTGCTTGCACGATTAAGGGAAAACCCGCACCGGACGCGCCCCCGCTCGCAGGTCGATTATCCGTGCAACGTAAATGCCTGCATCGAGCGTTTCGACGGACACATCACGGCCCACATGAATGAACGTCCACCCATTGTGGCGAGAACGTGCGGATATTTTCAAGGACCTTGCGGCTTTTTTCGTAAAGGTCCCCGCAGCCGAGTCGGCGGTAGGAGCGCTGCACCAGTGAAAAAGGCAGCGTCGAGAGACGCTACCGCACCCATCCGTGTATTCACCTGATATGAATAGCCTCAGCTCCCCAAGCATCAGGAAGCGCAAATCCAGCAGCGAAAGGATCAGTCGGATCTAATGATAGTTGACTCATTCCGTAGGTCCAACAACGCCCCGATACGTTCGGCAGCACTGCCGGTTTCGTCCCCACCGAGGTCTCGCCGATCAGCCGCACCCGAAATTCGCTTCCAATGATTGATTGCGTGGTGAGAGAATCACCGATGGCAATTTCCTTGCGCGCGCAACACGGAGAGAATTGCTGAGCTTCCCGTTCCGCACGGAGACCTGTCCACCCGACCTGGCCAAAGCGTGCAACATGTGCGAATCACACCGTCAGGCATGCGCTGTGCGAAGATCGCATAGGCAATATGGTCGATTGACGGAATTTCGGGATGCTGCACCTTGAACGCCTCATTCGCTGCCTTCTTGATCGCCATTCCCGCCCTGACCAGCTTATCCGTGTCCTCAGGACTGGTTTCGAAATCGAGCTGGTCGACAAAAACGACAGCGTAGAAGACACCCCCGAACGCGATGTCGACCTTGACCTTCCCCCATTCCTCCGTTTCGACAACCTGATCCAGGGCTTCGACGAACGCTGGGATCATGTCCAGAGACACACGGACACATTTTCCATCCTTACATTCGACGTTAGCCGTTACGATCCCGGCGGGTGCCTCGAGGCGCAGCTGAGTGTGCGGTTCCTGCATCTCGATCATTCCGGTTTCCAGAAGGGCCGTCGCAACGCACATGGTGTTGGCGCCTGACATCGGATGCGCCTCATCGGCCTGCAATACTATGAAGCCTGCGTCTGCTGTCGGGTCGCACGGCGGGACCATAAGGTTCACCGTTTGGTTGACTGCACCGCGTGGCTCCAGACAAACGAAACGGCGCAGACTATCGTTCTCCTTGTTGATGTAGTTCATCTTCGCGGTCATCGTCTCCCCCGGAATGTCATAGATCCCGGATAACACGACCTTTCCGACTTCCCCCTCGCAGTGAACGTCAAGCAATTGCAAAGTCTTCTTCCAGCGCATGATTGATTGCCCTATTTCGATGTTGGAAAATAAAGCCGTGGCCCGTTCCCCGGCTTGCCCAGCTCAAAGGCCTGAGGAACGGTCTCAGCCTTGCTGACTACTGGACAAGCCGTGGTTCACCGACGTCCGCCGCTGAAGGTTGCAAGCCGTAGGACTGGATGATCTTGGCAATCTCCCCCGTCTTATGCATCTCCGCGATATCCGCGCTTATCGCCTCGCCAAGTGCACTGTTTGACTTTTGATAAGGAAATCCCGCTTGGCTAGGGCTCTGCGAAGCCGGCACTGCAGCGTCCGCCCTGATCGGCAATACCTTATATCCACGATATCCCGCAGTCTTCTGGTTATACGCCGCCGTCAAATAGCTGTCGATTCCGATGTCGATGCGCTTTGCTGACAGATCTTGCGCGAGCGCAACCGGGTTCGGATAGATCGTCAGTGAACTACCGAGATATTTCTTCAGGTCGAGCCTTCTCCGGATTCAACCCCACACCCTTTCGGCGTTACGACACCACGCCGACAGGATCACCAAGAACTTCCATGTTCGGGGTCACGCCCAATCCTGGAGCATCGGACGCGTACATGTAGCCGTCGCTAAGTTCCGGGCCGCCCGAAGCGATCGAGAGGGTGTGATATTCGTGAAAAGCGGACGACTGGAAGTGGTAGCCAGTCGGAGCGGAATGTGCGAGGTGTGCAATTGCGGCGGTGTCGATCTCCCCACCCCACGAGTCTTCAATCGTAAGCGAGATCCCCAGAGTAGCAGCAAGATCTCGGAATTGCCTTGCCTTCGTCAACCCGCCAATTCGGCTGATTTTCAGATTGACGACGTCCATTGCCTGGTCCTGGAAACCGCGCATGAGAACCTTAATGTCTTCCATGCATTCATCGAGGATCATGGGATGATCCGAATGCTTACGGACTGTCAAGCACTCTTCGTAACTGAGGCAAGGTTGCTCAATGTAGATGTCGACATCTCGAATCGCCTTCACGACGCGAATCGCCTCGTGTTGACGCCAACCGGTATTCGCGTCTGCAGCGAGAATATTGCCCGGTCGCAATTCCGCAGAAACCGCAAAGATCCTCTCGATGTCAGAGTCCGCGCCGGCTCCGACCTTCATTTGGAACTGCTTGAAACCTTCTTCCTGGTATTGCCGGATCTTGGCGGCCATTGCATCGGGCTCTTGACGACTAACGACCTTGAAGAGCTTGACCTTGTCGTGAATGCGACCGCCCAACAAGTTATACACGGGCTGCCCGGTTGCTTTGCCGAGGATGTCCCAGCACGCCATATCGAACGCGGACTTGACGTAAGGATGTCCTTTCAGCAGTTCGTCCATCCGGAGATTGATTCGTCCGAGTTGGCAAGGATCCTCGCCCAACAAGCCGTGCGCGAGCTTCATCAGACCAGTTCGGGCACCTTCGGCATACGCAGCAAGATAGGACGGGCCAAGCGGACAGATTTCACCGACCCCGGTGAGGCCACTGTCGGTCTCAACGATAAGTACTGTGCTATCGAAAGAGGAAAAGGAATACGTTGACCAACTGTACTTTCCTTCCTTCAACGGAAGATCCACTTGATAGATTGAAATCTTCGTGATTTTCAAGTTGCTGCTCCTTGGTTGCGTTGAGTTGGTGATGCGTTCGACGTGGTGCCGAGTTCAGTTAGATTAGCTTTGGTTACCCGCAAGAACTTGTATGATTCGGACGATTCGTAGGTCAATGAAGCGCCATCGGGTTAACCATAGCGATGGGTTGTCCGGGCCAGGTTGTGTGTCTTGCAGATGCCGACGGAGGAACGGACGGACTCTAACCGGACGGCTCAGCGCACTTCGTCCGACTCGCACCAGCCGGAAAGCATCTTCTCGACCTCGCCCACCATCCATTCTCGAAAAATCTCGTAGTCTGGCCTTTTCAGTGCGTTCTTGTGCGTAATCAGGTAGTGGTGCCTATCACGGAATACCAAACTTTCCTCGATGGGTCTCACCAGAACGCCTTTCTCAATCTGACGGTGAACTAAATGGTGCCACCCCAAAACCATTCCTTCGCCAGCTTCCGCCTGAGAAACAAGCAGCTGATAGTCGTTGCTGACCAGACATTCGTTTTCGATGAGCCGCTCCATGACGTCGCCGCCTTGCTGGAACCAATTTCGCCACACGCGCCAATCGACGTGTTCACCGAGATGCGTTCGGCCAACGGGAGAGAGGTTTAGGGTCGGATAATTCAGCAAACCAAGCGCCGTAAGACGTTTGCCGCGAAGGTTTTGCTGGAAAAACTGTTCGCTGCAGACTGGATATACGATGTCGTGAAAGAGTTGCTCGACCTTGTATTCCGCTTCCCTCGGTGGATTTTTAGTGACTATCACGTCAGGGTCGATGATCCCGTCAGACTCCACATAGTGGTCGGTGACGACTACATGCAGCCTTATATCGGGGAACTGTCCCTGGAATGCCGCGAGTCGAGGTGCGAGCCATAACATAGAGAAGGCATGGGACACGCAGATAATCAACTTAGTCCTTCCATGCCGACGCAGCGCCTCGATCGACTCAGCGATGTTCATGATGGAGAGGTAGGACGCGTTATATAAAATCGTACCGGCTTCCGTCAACGCGATGCGCCGACCTGAACGTTCGAAAAGAACGACGTCCAGAGAATCCTCTAGCTCTTTGATCTGACGGCTTATGGCCGCTTGAGTAACACAGAGCACCTCAGCTGCCTGCGTGAAATTTCCATAACGTGCAGCCGTTACGAAGCACCGTAGTGCTCTGAGCGAGGGCATCTGAACAAGCAAGCGGTCGGCGAAAAGCGGCATCCTCCTCTGCATGGTCTGACTTTTTCTGTATCTGTTTTTCAGGGGATACGTATGCTGCTCACCCGAAGCTTCCGATTCAACGCGTTGGCCCGACGAAGCAAAACGTTTCACGTCGCACTAGACGCTAGCGCCCAGTTCCTTCGCTGCCGCTAGCGCTACTAGCAGGTCCAGGTGCGCCCCACCCGCGTTCTTAAACACAGTCGCCTTCCCGCTACGTTTTGGTGCAGCCCGAACCAAGCCAAACAGATCACCCTTGATATCGCTTCGGGTCAGCGAGCCGGTGGCAATGGCCCCCGCAATGTCTCCAGCGTCTACTGCTGTGTCAGTGAAGTCGACGAAAACGTCGGATTGTGCAATCACGTCGTCGTCGGCTTCGCGCATGTCTGGACGGTATCCGCCGACCAGATCGACATGCGCGCCTGATTTCAGGAAGCGGCCCTTGATGATTGGACTTGTGGAACCCGTGGCCGAAGAAATGATGTCTGCTTGCGACACTGCGTCATCGACATCTGTGACCACGTCAACCTTGCGGCCCAGTTGCAGCAATGTTCGAGCAACGCCATCAAGCTTCTGCGGAGTACGATTCCAAAGCATGATCCGCTCAATCGAGGGCCGGACATGCACGTGCGCCTGCGCCAGTGCTAAAGCGACGGGACCCGCTCCAATCACGAGTAATGTTCTGCTGCTGCTCGCTGACAGTATCGCGGAGGCAAGCGCCGAGTCTGCCGCTGTCTTCCAGCGCGTGACCTCAGGACCGTCGAGGATGCAGGAGATGGACTTCGTATCTTCGTTGATGATGACAAAGATGGCGTCCTCGGTCGGCAGCGGCTTCTCCGTCAGTGCATTGGGCGGAAACATGGAAGCCACCTTGACGCCCGCCCCGTAGCCAGGAAGGATCACGCCCCTCGAAAAAAGGCTGAACGGTCCATCTTGCAGCAGGAAGCCTCCGGCGCTCGGCCGTGCTCCGAAGTGGCCGTCGCGCAACGCCTCAATAGCAAGGTCCCATGTCATGACCGAGCGGATATCCTGCACGGACAACATCACGGCGCTCATCTACTCATCTCCTCTACCTTGCGGGTGTACTGGTCACCCTAAACGTTATCTGTGGAAAACTATAATTGCCGACCGTGGAAAAAAATTGTACGATTCGGACAATCCGCGGCACGTAATGGAGGGCGGCAGATGCGGCACGACTACTCTTCCCTTCGACCGAGCAAGTCTGCGCCGGAGGTCGAAGCGCCGCTCAGGGTGGGCATTGCGCCGACTCCAGACTTCACGCTGATGTCGCTTTCGTGCTTCGTGGAGTTCCTGCGATTATCGGCAGATGAGGCGGACTTTAGTAGGAGGATCTACTGCTCGTGGGATCTTCTGTCGCATGAGATCTCGCCCATTCGAGCAAGTTGCGGTTTCTCCATGTTGCCCACCAAGGTCTTCGGAGATCCGACCGAATACGATTACGTCGTGGTTCATGGCGGTTTGCTCCATAGTTCGGAGCCGATTCCCGACGAGTTCTACCGATTTGTACAATCCTCCGTTGAAGCGGGCGTGCCGGTCGTCGGACTTTGTACCGGCCAATTTGTTCTCGCTGAGTTGGGATATCTGTCCGGTAGGCGATGTGCGGTTCACTTCTCGCTCGCGCAAGCGATGCAGGCCAACTTCCCCGACATCGTCGCCGTGACTGATGCCCCAGTGGTGGTAGACGGCGGATTCATTACATGCCCCGGCGGCCTTGCGGCGATTAATCTCGCCATGCATTTAGTGACGACCCATTGTGGAAATACGCGGTCGCACAAGGCGCTGCACTATTTGATGGCCGATCGAGGATTCGAAGAAATACAGGCCATGAAAAATGACTCCGAGATCGGCCTGCATTGTCCGGATCGGCGGGTTGTGAATGCAGTCGGTTTGATGATGCAACAAACGTTGGAACCGGGTTCAATCGCTGGCATAGCGCAAGCGATTGGAACGAGTGAACGAGAACTCAATCGGCTCTTCAGGAAGCATCTCCGCGTCGCCCCTCAACAATACTGGAGGAGCTTGCGCCTTAAGAGTGCAAAATGGATGGTGCTAAACAGTGATCGGTCGATCACTCAGATTGCGTACGAGTGTGGCTTCACAGACAGCTCACATCTGATAAATCTGTTCAAACGCGAATTCAATGTCACTCCGGCTAAGCTACGAAAAATTCGTTCCGACTTCGGCGTGCATTAAGCTGACGCTTCAACGAGCGACGCTTGCGCATCAGTCAGGATAGTGTTGAAAAAGTCGTGTTTCGGTAGCTTATTCGACAAAGCTCGCGGTTGGCCACGCACTCGTCGCCTCAAAACCTCACTTTGAAAGTGCAGCGAGTTCGGTATTGAACTGCGGAATGAGCTCAGCCATGCCTTGCGGCATTCTGTTATCCGATTTCAATTTCTCCACGACGCTGAGGCCCCGCTTCAGAAGTGCACGTCGCTGGTCTGGCGCGTCGGTCAGGCGGCCAAGTTGCAGACAAGTCGTCGCAAGCTCTGTCTGGGCCATCATATTTCCCGGGTCACGTTTTGCAAGGCTATCGACTGCGCTGAGCGAACGGGTGGCGGCATCGAGTGCGCCGGCATGGTCGCCTTGTCGTTTCAAAGCGATGGCCAGTATGCCAAGACTACTCGAAAGATTGAGCTGAAGAATCGAGTTTGTGGGATCGTCCTTGCTAAGCGATTCGAGTTCGGTCGAAGACTGACGTAGCTCTCTTATCGCACCCGCAAGATCCTGTTGATCCATCAAGACCTCGCCACGCAGCATCCGCACACTGGCGAGCTGTGAACTCGCGGCGGTATTGGACGGGTCTCGGTCGACTTGACGCTGAAGCATGTCTACGGCTTTCGTCAATTCTGCCGCTGCGTTTGCCAGGGTACTCGGTGTACGCAGAGCAGCATCGGCCGAATAGGCCTGCGCCAGCAACAGTGTCCATGTGGCGTCATTTGGATTGCGTTTGACGACCTCCTCAAGGGATGAAATTGCCGAACGAACCTCGGAACGCGCGTCATCCCTGCTGCCTTTCAGAAGCTGACACGTCGATATCATGAAGTGCGCCGAACCGATGGCGCCCTCCCAAGTGAGGTTCGCAGGATCTATTTCGTGTAATGAGCTGAAAATCGCTGCAGCCGTCCTGAATTCGACAATTGCACCGTCAAGGTCGCCCTGCGAAAAGCGCGCGGCACCGAGCTGAACGTGAGTCGTACCAATGCCTCCCTGCCATTCCAGATTGTTCGGGTCATCTTTAGCCAGCGACTCCTCGATTCTCAACGTCTGATCCAGTTCCACTCGCGCGCCAGCCAGATCGCCTTGCCTGAGCAGGACGTCGCCGATTCGTTCATGTGCCGCGAGACGCAAGCCATCGGCACTGTGATGGCCAATCGAGACCTGCACCGACGATGCGCCTGCCTCACCGCGGCGCGCCTGAGACTCGGCAATGGATTGTGCTTGCCGATATTCCGCGAGAGCATTTGGAAGGTTGTTTTGCAGCGAAAGAATGTCTCCCGCCTGCAAGTGATTGGCCGCGATGGTGAGCTGAACC
The DNA here is from genome assembly GCF_900019265.1 of Paraburkholderia ribeironis. GTDB lineage: Bacteria > Pseudomonadota > Gammaproteobacteria > Burkholderiales > Burkholderiaceae > Paraburkholderia > Paraburkholderia ribeironis. The sequence continues at coordinate 109,867 of NZ_CYGX02000005.1, read as the reverse complement.
GTCACGTCATCCGGACTACTCTGGAGCAGTTGGGTCGCGATAGAGGTGCTCTGGCGGAATTCCTCAATCGCGGGGGCGAGATTGCCTTCGCTTGTCAGAACGCCCCCTATTCTGGCGTGCGTTTCAGCGAGATCGGTTTTTAACGCGACGTTATTGACATCATGCTGGGCGAGAGAATCGAGAAGCGGGAGCGCCTGCCGATACAGCCCGATCGCCGAACCAGGATTCCCTTGAGCCTCCAGCGTCTCGCCGGTTCTCTCGTCGGCTACGGCAAGTTCGTGACGCAATTCGGGATTGTCGGGGTGTTGGGCGGATTTCGCTTTCGCTATCGACGCGGCTTCGGTAAATGTCTTTTGGGCCTGATCCGTATCGCCTAGTGTGGCTTGAAGATCGCCGATCACAATCCTTGTCTGAATATCGCCAGGATCGTACTGGGCCGCACGCTTATAGGCCTCGAGCGCCGAACGTGCATTCTTGAAGAAAATCAGTGCACCGCGTTGACGCGCGAGTTCTGCCGCCTGCTTGCGATGTTCAGCCGAGCGTGCTTCGTCCGCCCTCGCGCTCTCTAGAGCGGAAGCCTCTTCTTCTCGCAGAACGGCTTCGGACGGAATTGGATTACCTGCATCAAGAGCACGCGCTGCCTCTTTGGCGTCCGGTCCAGCGCTGGCCTGACGAGCCGAGGTGAGGAATTGCGCTATTGCCTTTTGATTTTCTCTTCGCATCCTTGTCAAGGTTCGCTCATCCCTTATTTGCGCCTGGTATATCGCATCCAGCCGATCACGAGCCCGTTTGTCGAGGCCGCCTTCGACGACCACCTTGCTATTCGGCGCATTGACTGCTACCGCAACTGACCCGTTGGACGCGCTAACGGACTGACCTGTCGACAGAGTTTGAGCTGCGGCAAGTTCCACGAGCCCTGTCTGCACGGAAGCCGTTGCGACAACCCAGACGAGAGCGTGCACGACGCCAGAGCGGAAAGCGATCCTGCTCATGGTTTTTCCACCGTGACGACACTCCCCGAACCCTGGTTAACTATCGCGGTGCTGTGATCGTTTGCGATGACATTTTGTGGGGGCGCCGGCTCGGAACTGCGTGTGCTGCGAGTCACCGCTCCCTTCGTTGTCTCGGGTGTCTCGGGTGTCTTGTGGATTAGGCCGAATGAGGCAAGCATCGCGATTGCGGCAGCGATCGCCGCACCGATGAAACGAAGTGCCTTTTGATTCGATGGCTGGGTCAGCCAGAACCAGGCACCGCGCTTCGGCATCGGTTCCTTCCTTTCAGGCGACTCCAGCGTGCGCTTTGTCCGATTTGACATGCTCGACTCCGTAGAAGATGCCATGGACAAGAGATAAAACGAGGGAAGAGCGAGGGAAATGAATGTCATGGTCGCTTCCTGCGTAAAGCCAGTAACTGCCCGCTCAAAACGGCTCCCAAGCGTGGCCCGCGGACCCGTTTCTCTCCTTATGTGTAGTTGCAAGCGTTTGGACCGTTTGCCGAATTTGAGAGTGTTGCAAGCTGCTACGCGGACAATGATGGTATGTCCCTATCTGTTGAATAAAGACGTCGATAAGGTCGGTTTCGGACGACCGCGTCGGATCGATAGGACTTATTCGTCGCACGCTGGATTCCGACCGCCATCCATCGACCGACGGTGGCCACGAAACGCCCGGGCGTCTAACTTCTCCATTGCCGCCCAGCTCCAACCGCTAGAATTGCGGTTTCAGCCCGGAATACGCCCATGTCTTTTGCCTCGCTTGGCCTGATCGATCTCTTGCTGCGTAATGTGAAGGACCTCAATTACCAGACACCTACGCCGGTGCAGGCCAAGGCGATTCCTGCTGTACTCAGTGGCAAGGACGTCATGGCTGGGGCACAGACCGGCACTGGCAAAACGGCGGGTTTTGCGCTGCCGCTGTTGCAACGGCTGGTGCAACACGGCCCGGCGGTGTCCAGCAACCGCGTGCGTGTTCTGGTGCTGGTGCCCACGCGTGAACTGGCTGAACAAGTGCTGCAAAGCTTTATCGACTACGGCAAAGGCCTCGACTTACGATTTCTGGCCGCCTACGGCGGTGTGAGTACCAACCCGCAGATGATGAAGTTGCGCAAAGGCGTGGATGTGCTCGTTGCCACGCCGGGCCGTTTGCTAGATCTCAATCGCCAGAACGCAGTGCAGTTTGATCAAGTACGAACGCTGGTGCTGGATGAAGCCGACCGCATGCTGGATCTGGGCTTTGCGCGCGAACTCAACGCCGTCTTTGCTGCCTTGCCCGCTCAGCGCCAAACCCTGCTGTTCTCTGCCACGTTTACCGATGATATCCGCGCCATGGCGGCGGGCATTCTGCGCAGCCCGGTCAATATCAGCGTCAGCCCGCCCAATGCCACGGCCAGCAAGATCAAGCAGTGGGTGGTGCCGGTAGATAAAAAGAACAAGCCAGACCTCTTCATGCACCTTGTGGCTGAGAACAACTGGGAGCACGCGCTGGTGTTCGTCAAAACCCGCAATGGCGTGGATTACCTGGCGGCCATGCTGGATGAAGCGGGCTATGCGGTCGACACCATCCACGGCGACAAACCGCAACCCGCGCGCCTGCGTGCGCTGGAGCGCTTCAAGACGGGCGAAGTACATATGCTGGTAGCCACCGATGTGGCTGCGCGCGGGCTGGATATCGACGACCTGCCACTGGTAATCAACGTTGATCTGCCGATCGTGGCGCAAGACTATGTGCACCGTATTGGCCGTACCGGCCGCGCGGGCGCCAGCGGCGTGGCGGTGTCCCTTGTGTGTGCCGATGAAGCGCCGCAACTGGCCGCGATTGAAGCGCTGATCCGGCAAACGCTACGCCGTGAAGAAGAGCCGGGTTTTGAAGCCGAACACCGCGTGCCGCAAACTAGCGCGACGGGCCAGATCATCAAGAAACCCAAAAAGCCTAAGAAGCCGAAAGTGCCGCAAGCTGCGCCGGGCGCCATGCAAGTGCTCAGCCAAAAAACGCGCCCGCAAAGTGGCGAAAACAAACGCAAGCCTGCGGCGCAGCGCGCTGTGGCCGCGGGTAAAGGCACAAGCTTGTCCAGCGGTAACCCATTCAGCGTGCAAAAGCCACGTAGCAAACCCGCCGGCAAGCCAGCTACGGGTTCACGTAAGCCGGCTGGCAAACCCGCTGGTGGCCGCGGCAAACGCCAACCCTGATCCGTGGGGATGAGTAACGCCAGCCCTGGAACAGGCTGGCGGTTTGCGGCCCGCTGGCAGGCAGCGGCGACGAGCGTCGGGAAACGGTCAACTTCACCCTTGCGCGTTTTCCCAAACCAGCCGCACCGGTCAGCCAACCCTTGCAGTGCGCGCACTTCGAACTCACCCGCTCACACCCCCAGCACAACCTTCGCCATCAACCCCGCCGCAACGCAAATCAACACCACAGCAAACCCCACCTGAACCTGCTTCGTCGAAAGATGCCGCGAAGCAAACCGTCCGGCGACCATCCCGGACGCAGTCGCCAGACCAAACATCACCGTCAGCGCGACAGGTAGTGACCCACCCTGCACAACAGTCGAGACGATCCCCCCGCTTCCCACCAATGCAATCACCATCAGCGAAGTCGCGACGATGCCGTGCATCGACACATTCGTGAACTTGCGCAACATCGGCACGATGATGAAACCACCGCCGACGCCAAGCAAACCCGTCATCAGACCCGTGAGTGCTCCCGTCGCAGCGAGCGCAGCGCCAGTGGGCCACGTCCAGACGAGTCGTCCCGTATTCGGGTTGACGCGCCCGACACAGAGGCCGGACGTCGTCGCTTCGGCAGAGGGCTTGCGCAGAGCCTGAGTCAGCAGGCGCAACGCAACCACCAGCATCACGCCCGAGAACAGCGCCATGAGCAGGTGTTGTGCGAGAACGTGCGAGAGACGTACGCCCAGCGAAGTCAGCGGGACGCCCGCGATGGTCATGAGGAACGCCGCGCGGTATCGGACGAGGCGTTGCCGAAAGGCTTCCGCTGCACCGATTGCCGCGCTGCCTGCCACGGCGACCAGCGCGACGGGCGTCGCCTGCTGCATCGACCAGCCCATGCCGGTGACGAGCGCCGGGACAGCCAGGATCCCGCCGCCCGCGCCGGTCAAACCCAGCACGGCACCGACAAGGGCGCCAAGTAATAGCGTAGTGAGCATGAGGTCCTCAACGGACAATGAATGCCCCCGCAAGCAGGCCGGCAAGCCTGCTGCGTAGAGGCATCGTTCAGGAAACGATCGTGTGATTAGCCGACGATCTCGGGTTGCGCCAACCACTCGCGGCCGTTGAGCATCGCGCGCCAGTAGAGCGGTGGCAGCACACGCTCCTTCAGCAGCCACGCAAGCCGTGAAGGTCGCGTGCCGTCGATGAGCCAGGTGGGCAACGTCGGTGCGATTTTCCCGCCGTAGAGAAACTCCGCGAGTACCACCTTGCCGCGCTCGACCGTGAGCGGGCACGAACCATAGCCGTCATAGCTCGCTTCCCCCTGTAGCTTGCCGAGGCTCGCGAGCAGGTTGTGCGCGACGACGGGAGCCTGCTTGCGCGCGGCTGCGGCGGTTTTCGCATTGGGTGTATTCGTGACATCGCCGAGCGCGAAGATGTCCGCGTGAGTCTTGTGCCGCAGCGTCGATGGGTCGACGTCGACCCAGCCCGCCGCATCGGCAAGCGCGCTGACGCGTATGAAGTCCGGCGCCTTTTGCGGGGGAACGACATGGATCATATCGAACTCTCGCGACACCGTTTCCACTTCACCGTTGGCGAGAGTGCGCCGGAATGTCGCCCGCTTGCCGGGGCCATCGATCGCGTGAAGGTTGTAGCCGAAGTTGAGCCCGATTTCATAGCGCTCGACATACTCCATCAAGGCCGGCACGTACTCGGCCACGCCAAACAACACGTTGCCGGCGTTGAACATCTGCACGTCAATGCCTTCGAGGCGCCCCGAGCGCTGCCAGTAATCCGATGACAGGTACATGGCCTTTTGCGGCGCTCCGGCGCATTTGATCGGCATGGGAGGCTGCGTGAAGAGCGCGCGCCCGCCCTTGAGCTCGCGCACGAGTTGCCATGTGTAGGGCGCCAGATCGTATCGATAGTTGGAGGTCACGCCATTGCGGCCCAGCGTCTGCGGCAGACCTTCGATGGCGCCCCAATCGAGCTTGAGCCCCGGACATACGACCAGTTTCCGGTAACGCACGACGCGGCAGCCCTCGAGGATCACCGCACGCGCCTCGGGCTCGAATGCGACGACGCCCGCCTTGATCCAGTGCACCTTGCGCGGCAATACGGCGTTCATCTGTTGCGCGGTCGTCTCCGGCTCGAACACGCCGGCGCCAACCATGGTCCAGCCCGGCTGATAGTAGTGCGTCTCGGCGGGATCGATCACTGCGATGTCGAGTGAGCCATCGCGTGCGAGCAGGCTCGAAGCCGTAGCGATGCCAGCGGCACCAGCTCCCACGATGACGATGTCGTGGCTCGCCTCGGCAATCTGAACAGGTACCTTGCCCCCGTTCGCAATGCGTCGGCCCAGACCGCCAAGGTCATAGCCGGCCGCTTTCGCAACCGCGAGAATTTCCGGCAACGGCCGCTTCGACGCCTCGGACAAACCCCACAGCGCGGCGGCGCGCATTCCTGTGCGGCAGTACGCGAGCACCGGCTTGTCGGCCTTGCTCATCAAGTCGTCAAACTGTGCACATGCCGCGTCGGTCACCACGCCCGGTTCGACCGGCAGGTAGTGAGCCTCGATACCGTGGTCGCGCGCAGCCGCCTCAATCTCACTGAAACCGGGCTGGTCGGAACCCTCGGCGTCGGGGCGGGCGCAAATGATGGTGCGAATGCCGGCAGCACGGATGGCCGGAAGGTCGGATGCTGCAATTTGTGCAGAGACGGACATGTCTGCTGTCATTGTTCTGATTTTCAACGGGGGCTCCTTCGGGCGGGTCTTTTGATTAGTTCAACTCAGATTCCGTTGAGCGGAATCTTGAGATAGGAAATGCCGTTCTCTTCTGCTACGGGCATCTGTCCGGCGCGCATGTTGACCTGCACGGACGGCAGGATCAGTGCCGGCATGGAAAGCGTCGCGTCGCGTGCGGTGCGCATCGCAACGAACGTTTGCTCGCTGATGCCGTGGTGCACATGAATGTTTCGTTCGCGCTGCTCGGCGACCGTACTTACGAACTGCACCGAACGTCCGCCTGGCTGGTAGTCGTGGCACATGAACAGCTTCGTCTCCGGCGGCAAGCTGAGCACCTTGTCGATCGAGCGAAAAAGTGTGCAGGCGTCGCCACCGGGAAAATCGCAACGCGCGGTGCCGTAGTCGGGCATGAACAACGTATCGCCGACGAAGGCGGCCGTCTCGTCGCCGCTGCTGACCACATAAGTCATGCAGGCAGGCGTGTGGCCGGGCGTGCGCATCGCGCGAACCTTCAGCTGGCCGACCGCGAGTTCGTCGTCATCGTTGAGCAATCTGTCGAACTGCCTGCCATCGCGCAAGAAGTCCGGGCCGGCGTTGAACAGCTTGCCGAACACGTTTTGCACGCGTGTCACTTCTGCACTGATGGCAGTCTGTCCGCCAAGCTTTTGCTTCAGGTAGGGTGCTGCGGACAGGTGATCGGCGTGAACATGGGTTTCGAGCAACCAGCGGAGCTTGGCACCGAGTTCGCCGACGCGCGATGCGAGCCTGTCCGCGCTTGTCGTGCACGTGCGCCCGGACGCCGGGTCGTAGTCGAGAACGCTGTCGATCACTGCACAGTCGCCCGTGCGTGTATCGAGCAGCAGATAGCTGATAGTGGATGTGGCCGGATCGAAGAAGCCTTCGATTGTCATCGGACTTGTGGTGTTCATAGCGTCGTCCTGGATGTAAATCAATTAGGGGCCGATATAACAAGATGCATGCCAATAGACGCCGACCTGAGCAAATAAACCGCAATTGGTTGATTCTTAACAGGAAATTATCGAGGCCTCGGACGGCCTGCGGGCGGGCAAAAGGTTGAAGCGGCGCCGGACTGCCACATATGGCAGTCCGGATGGCAGTGTTGGCAGAGTCGCTGGCAGAAGCCGGTGGCAGAAGCTATAGTGAGGCCTCCTTGCAGAATATGGTCACCATGGAATCGCCTGAATCGATCGACGAGCACAACGCCAAACCAGTCGAGCCGCCCGCCAGCCACGCGACGCCCGACTTCGCGGCATTGATGTCTTACCTCGAGCACGACGCACAACCCATGATCGTGGTCGATCCCAACTACCGGGTTCTTGCCGCCAACACCGCGTACCAGAAGCAGTTCGGTGTTGCCGGGCAGCCGCATGTTGGCCACAAGTGCTACCAGATCTCGCATCACTACGACGTTCCATGCGACCAGGCCGGCGAGCACTGTCCGATGAAGCAGGCGTTCGAGCAGCGCGGCCCGGATCGCGTGCTTCATGTTCATTTCACGCCACGCGGCCCGGAACACGTCGATGTCGAGTTGCGCCCGATATTCGATGCAGGAGGCGAAATCGTGGCCTATGTCGAGCGACTGACCACCGTGCGCGCGACATCGGCGCAACCGAGCGCAGACCGGCTCGTCGGGCGATCGATCGCGTTCAATGCGGCGGTCTCGGCGCTGCAACGCGTTGCACCGTCGATGCTGCCGGTGCTGCTGCTCGGAGAGTCGGGAACAGGCAAAGAGGTATTCGCCCGCGCGCTGCACGAATCGAGTGAACGCATGCGTAGCCCGTTCGTCGTGGTCGATTGCTCGGGGATTGCGGAAACCCTGTTCGAGAGCGAGCTGTTCGGCTACGAAAGGGGCGCCTTCACGGGCGCCGTCGCACGCAAGCCGGGACTCGTCGAGACCGCGCAGGGCGGAACGCTGTTTCTCGATGAGATCGGCGATGTGCCGCTGTCCATGCAGGTCAAATTGCTGCGTTTGATTGAGAGTGGCACGTACCGCCGTGTGGGTGGTGTCGAGACTTTGCGTGCGGATTTTCGTCTGGTGGCGGCAACGCACAAGCCACTGCGGGAAATGATCGCGGATGGCCGATTTCGACAGGACTTGTACTATCGCATCAGTGCGTTTCCGCTCGAGTTGCCGGCGCTGCGCGAAAGGCGAGACGACATTCCCCTGCTCGTGAATTCGATCCTGCAACGCTTGAACGAGGCGCGCGCCGCCGGTCGCGCAATGGGCCACAACCTGGAGGTTGCGCCGGCAGCGCTGGCGAAGCTGGAGGCTTATGCATGGCCCGGCAATATCCGCGAATTGCGCAACGTGCTCGAACGTGCCTGTCTGCTTACCGACGACGGTTTGATCCGCGTCGAGCACTTGCCTGCCGACATCGCGGGCGGCGCGTCGTCACTTGCGATGCAACACGCAGCGTCGGCGCATTTAACGCATCGAGGAGAATTGACGGACGATGACCTGGCTCGCGTCATAGCGGAATTTTCGGGGACGCGCAAAGCACTCTCCGCGCATCTGGGGATGAGCGAGCGAACCCTATATCGTCGAATAAAGCTGCTCGCAAACGACGCCGGCGGGCGCGGATGATCGTGATTCACTCGCGCGATTCGCTTGCGTGATTCACTCGCCTGTCACACGGCGAAACTGGAACACACACGTCTGGCGTGCGGAGCGTATCCTAGGGTGCTTCGTGCCGAATTCGTCAGCCGACCGGTGAGGGTTCCATGGATACGACAGAGCGGATCATCAAGTGGCGCAATCTGCGGCACGTAGACGGTGTCGCCAGCGAGCCGCGCAATCCATTGCCTGCGGTCTGTGACGTATCGGTAACGAACCTTTGCAACGCCGCATGCGACTTCTGCGGTTTCTCGCGCGACAAGAACCTGGCAGGCCCGCGTCGCTATCTCGACCCTGATGAGTTCGCGCGTGCACTGCCGATCCTGCGCAGACGCCGGATTCGCTACATGACGCTGCAGGGAGGCGAGCCTCTGGTTCACCCCCAGATCGAATCGCTCGTGGCGTCGGCCACGAAAGCCGGCATCCAGTGCGGCCTGATCACGAACGGCTGGTTCCTCCCCCGCCACATCAAGCAACTGGCGGCGGCGGGCCTCAAGCGTCTGCTGATATCGATCGATAGCGCGGACATGAGCGAGCACGAGCACAATCGCGGCCTGCGCGGTCTGGAGGCCCGCATCCGCGATGGCATCGCTCAGGCGCACGCGTTCGGCATCCCGGTCTGCGCATCGGTTACGGTGAGTCGTCTGGTCCGTTACGAGTCGCTTCCGGAAACGCTCAACCGGCTTGGTTTCGATGCCGTCACGTTTTCCTATCCAAGGCGCGAGGCGTTCGGTTCCACATCGCTGGTCTACGACGAAAAATCGACGCTCGTCGACCTCAGCCGTGACGAACTACTCGAAGCGTTGAGCGCAATCGCCAGCCTTAAAAAGCGCTTTCGCGTGATGGACCCGAGCGCTGCGCTGGCCGAGGTCGCGCGGTTCGTGCGCGGTGAACAGCAACTGATTCCATGTGTCGGCGGCAGCAAGTATTTTTATATCGACTGGAACCTCGATGTCTGGCGTTGCGAGGCGTGGTCTGAGCCGATGGGCTCCGTCTTCGACCTCGACCACCTGCCCGATCAACGGGAGCCTTGCAATGACTGCATGATGGGGTGCTACCGGCATGCCAGCGTTCTGATGCACGGCGCCATTGCGTTGACCGACTCGGTGTACGCGCTGGGCAGGGGCGAGCTTCGCGCAGCTGTCGGTACGTTGTTCCAGCGCAGCGTTGCGTATTCGCTGTGGGCGCTCTCAGTTGAAGAACTGCCGCGGGCGGCGCTGACCTCGTTAGGAGCGCGAATCGGTGGACGCCGTTCGTCGCCGCAAATTGAATAGGCTCGATCTGCCGCAATTGAGCCTTCTCGCGAACGGATATCTACCTGGACCGGGCCGGCAGGACGTCACGACTCATAGTAGCGAGGCCGAATGCGGACATAAAATCCGCAAGCGTAGAAGATGGCGCGATTCGCCGTTGTGGAAGTCGCCTGGTCGGGCTCAAACCGGCATTATCGCGATGATTCCGGGCGTCTGTAGCGGGTCGCGACATGCCCGTCGCTCAAGTCTCGCTATAAGCGTCCGCGCTCGGCAAGTGAGCGCTGACGACAGCTGATCCGCGATGCGCTTGATCCTTCGATGTCAGCAACTGATTCATGTTGGCGGAGGTCCGTTCCAACTCCAGAGCCGCGCGTCGTCCTGCATGAAAGCGCGCGTGCCTTCAATCGCTATCGCGGCGACTGCGGACCACTACTGGGCCACTACTGGGCCACTACTGGGCCACTACTGGCCGCTAGCTGGCCAACAGTACGCGACAAACGTTACCATGCGCGTTTGATCCAAAGAAGCCGGCGCGTTCTCGCCCGGCCTCGCCCGACCTCGCTCCACCCCATCCAACTCATCGAGCAACTTGCCTTGACCATTCACATCCGCCCCGCCACCGCAGCCGACGCTTCCCTGATTCTTCGCTTCATCACCGAACTCGCGGTGTACGAGAAGGCCGAGCACGAAGTCGTCGCCAGCGTCAAAGACATCGAGGCCAGCCTGTTCGCCGTCGGCGCTCCGGCCAGGTCGCTCATTTGCGAAATGAACGGCGAGCCGGTCGGCTTCTGCGTCTATTTTTTTTCGTACTCCACGTGGCTCGGCAAACAGGGCCTCTACCTGGAAGACCTGTACGTATCGCCGGCTTCGCGCGGCGGCGGCGCGGGCAAACAGATGCTGCGCCATCTCGCGCAGATTGCCTGCGATACCGGCTGCGGCCGCTTCGAATGGAGCGTGCTCGACTGGAACGAACCGGCCATCGGCTTCTATGAATCGATCGGCGCGAGCGCGCAAAGCGAATGGGTGCGTTACCGTTTGGCGGGCGATGCGCTGAAGGCGTTTGCCGAGGGCAACGCGTAAGCCGCGCCTGCGAAATCGCTGCTCCAACAGGAGGCGGGGAGATTTCTTCGCCGCAACCAGGTGGCCTGACAGGCGTCGAGCGATGCCCGCCCATTGCGGGCGGGCTCTCCCGTCGTCATGGAACTGCCTGAACGGTCGTGATCGGGATCTCGCGCGTCAACCACGCTACGAATCACGACCGCGCCTGTAGATCGCGTAGATGAACATCGCAATCAGAATCGACTCGACACAGTCTTCGGCCGGCCTTTAATGTACGGCTCGAAAATTGCGAGTCATGCAGCTTTGGCCGTATTAGAACTTGTGACGAATGCCCAGGCTGACCATTTCCTGCGTCCTGGATCCAGCCTGATTACCGTACGAACCGATCGACGCGCCAGCGTCGACGATGCCGTTCGTGCTGGCATCACGCTGATGACCACTCGCACGTTGCCACGCGCCAACCAGGTACAGGTCAGTACGCTTCGACAGCGCGTAGTCGCCGCCCAGCGAAACCTGGTTGTAGCTCGCCGACGTGTCGCCCGAGCCATGCGTGTAGATGTAGCCCAAGCCCAGCAGCATAGCTGGCGAGACCTGGTAGCCAATATACGCGCCTGCAACCTGGAACTTCTGCTGCGCAGTGAACGATGACAGACTGTCCGGCTTGTATTGCGCAAAACTGTAACGTGCATTGAGCGTGAAGGGGCCCGTCACATATTGCGCAGCTGCCGAAGCGATGCTGACCGACTTCGCCGACGCGTAAGCACCGTTGATGTTCGAACCATCGAACGTGGCGTCCGAAGTCGCGCCCGTACCCCAGCCTGCCGGTGTACCAGTGGCCGGTGGTGTCGCAGGAACGAAGCCGCGGCCTGCCAGCGTGTTTGCGTTATCCATGCGGATATAGCCAGCTGCGATGCTGACCGGGCCTGCCCCCCAGGTGGCTGCGCCCGACCACGTTTGACCTGCGCCAGTTGCGCCGGCGACGCCGCCCAGGGCGTACATACCCTCGAACTGAAAGCCGCTCCACACCGGCGACGTGTACTTGACCGCACTGTTCGTACGCGAGCTGTTGTCGTTGTTGTCAACATCGCCCGGCGTCGTGAACGTACTGCCGAAATAGTTATCTGCCGTCAGCGGCTGGACCATATCGACAACCGGGTCATACTGGCGGCCGAGGGTAAGCGTACCGTACGCGTCATGCGTCACGCCGACGTAGGCCTGACGACCAAAAAGCCGACCACCTTGACCCAGCGCACCGTTATTCGGATTAAAGCCGTTTTCCAGCTGGAAGATCGCTTTCAGGCCACCACCCAGGTCTTCCGTGCCCTTCATGCCCCAGCGGCTGCCCTGCAAGTTGCCGGCTGCTAGTTGCCACAGATTGTCGTTGGCTGGGTTCGCGTTGTGAACGTACTGGAGCGAGTCATCGATCACGCCATAGAGCGTGACGCTGCTTTGCGCATGAGCAGCGACCGTTGCGCCCAGCAGGGCCAGCGAGAGAGCAGACAGTGCAATCTTTTTCATCGTATCTCCATATAGATGATATTGGTTGTTTTGTTGCAGGAGGCAGAATACAGAATTTCGTTCGTTATCCGAAGTAAACAGTTAAGGAAGTGTCTCGGAAAAGTAACAGACGGCGATCAGTGACGAGCAGTTACGCAACGACTCTATATGTCGTCCCGTTTCCTGGACTGCATTCAATCTTGGGGGTGGAATTCTCAACATATGAGGCGAACGCCCTATGATCGTCTGCGAATCGCTGTGGTAGTAATGCTGCGAGAAACTCGATCCATGTCTCGACCTTTGACTCCCGATAACGGACAGCCGGATACAGTGCGTGAACATTCTGGGCCGTACTCCTGTAGCGAGGCAGCACGCGTACAAGCGTTCCGCTACGCAATCCGGGCATGGCACTCGCTATCGGAATCGGAGCGATGCCTGCACCTTCCGTTACTGCATTCGTTAGTACATCGATGAGATCTGTCCGAATGGCGGACACCGCAGGACTAAAAACTTCCGATCCGTCAGGCCCATTGAACTGCCACTGGCCCGATGTGCGATCAGCCGATGCAAGCTGCAGCCACCGATGACGGCAGAGATCTCCGATTACCTGTGGGATGCCGTAGCGGCCCAGATACACTGGAGACGCACAAAGCACGAAACCAACTGAGCCAAGGGATACAGATGCGAATTTTTCTCCCTCAGGAGGCGAGCCACAAACGAGCAGCACATCGTGACTAGCAGATTCGGGTTCTCTTCCGCCCGTCGCCAGTGCTATTTCGACGGACAGCTTCGGATAACGATCCTGATAGGCTGAAACGATCGCACCCAAGTGAAGCCGGTCGACCGCAGGGTCAATACCAACACGCAATGTTCCGGACGGGATGGCGCACATTCCGGCTGCCTCTGCCTCTGCTTTTTCAAGACTCGCCAGAATCGACTTGCAATGAACAAGGTATTGCTCTCCCGCGACCGTCAGTTCAACGCTGCGGGTTGTCCGGTTCAGCAGGCGCAAGCCAAGATGCGCCTCGAGATCCGCAATTGCGCGCGACACCTGCGGCGTACCGACATTCATGTTCCGCGCAGCCCCCGTAAAGCTACCGCTGGTAGCAACAGCATCAAAAGCGCGGATACTTTGCATCATGTCCATCGTTCTGCTCCTGGTGGGCCGATCGGTTCACTGACGGGTCAGGGTCAGGGTCATTGCACGATCTTCGAGTCCGTTATGAGGCTACCGGAGAACTGCGCGGCCGCCTTCTCCAGCGCAAGCGCCTGCAACTGCTGGCGGATCGCGTCCTTCGCCTGGTCGAATGCCGGCACCTGTGTCGGCCGCTTTGCGTCGAGCTTCACGATCACACGCGGTGCGTTAGCCCCCTGACCCGCCGGAATCGGTGCCGGCGTAACACCCCCTGCCCGCAACTGCGTGATGGCCTGCGCGACCGGCAATGGCAGTCCCTGGGTATTGCCCTCCTTAACCGGTGTTCTGAAGCTGACCCACGGCAGTTCGCCACCCGCCGTCTTGGTCGGCGCGACGCTGTACTGGCGCGCGAGCGCATCGAACGCACCGCCGGCCTTCAGCTTCGAGAGCACGACAGCCGCGGTCGCATCATCGGCGACGGTGATGACGCGCGGCTTGTACTCTTCCTTGCCAAGCGACGCGACGATCGCGTCATAGCGCGCCTTGACCTGCGCGTCGGTCACGGGTTCCGGCTGGATGTTGTCCCTCAGGTAGAGCTGCGTCTCGGCATTGACCTTCGCCGCACTCATGGCCTGCACGACTTCGGGCTTCGTGTCGTAGTGCCCTTTCTCTGCCCCCTGACGGAACAGCTCGGCCACAATCAGCTGCTGCCGGATCGCCTGGCGTAGCTGCTGCGTATCCGGCTGACGCGACGCCTTGATGGCGTCGTCGAGCTTTGCCTGCGGGATCGCCACGCCGTTGACGATGGCAACCGTGCCAGCGGGCAATGTGCCGCCAGCCGGATCAGCAGCGTGTGCAATAGCCGGCACGAGTGTGCCCAGCGCAACGGACGCGAAAGCCGTCACACACAGTGAACGGATCGTGGTGGTCATGAAAGACATGGAATTTCCTTTACCGGTTTTCAGAAAGAGAGGTTGGCCGTAGCCAGCACCGTGGTCGCCCGCGGTCCCAGGCTGGCCGGTTGTGTCAGGGCGCGACCGAGGGTCGCCTCGCCCGAGATGGCCCGCTTGTGCCACTGCCACTGGGCGCGCAAACCTGCGCCAGCGCCGGCGAGCGTCGGAAAGCCCGGCACGGCAATCAGGCTCGCCTTGCCTGCATCGAGAAAGACATACGGCTCGATCCGTCCGTCGTGCCAGGCGGGCATGTTGATCCAAGCAAACTCGTTGCGGCTATAGAAGCCCCGATCGCCGACCAGTTCGCCCGAGCGGAAACCGCGCACCGTATCCATACCGCCCAGATAAAGCTGCTCGGAGCCGTACAGCGCCACGTTGGTGAATTGGCCGCCCAGCACGCCACGGTATGCAAGCGCCGCCGGCCCGATCTTCGGCAACGGCACCGTAAAGGTCAGCGTCGCGTCGAGCTTCGTGAACTGGCTGTGTGCATCGTCGCGCGTGATGTCATGCGCGTCGTGATCCGCTTCAAGCCACGGCATGCCCTGCGAAACGCCAGCATCGAGCGTGAAGTTGCCCGGCGCGTCGTTCAGCACGAACTTTCTCAGCCAGTTGCCGCCCACGCGCAGTACGGCGAGGCGCTGCGTACCGAGGTCGATATTGTTGGCCTCGCGATCGGTGCGGCGCCATGACAGCGTCGCATCGATATTCGTGACGCCCGCCTGGCTGAGATTCAGCGCGTAATTCCAGCCGACAATGTGGCTCAGCGTGCGGCCGTACTGCAGCGCCGTCGTCCCGATGAGCTGCTGGTATTCGGAATCCGCCAGCGTGTAGCTGAAGGTGTGACGACCGAACGGCACCGCGAGCGAGCCCACCAGCGCGTTACTCTCCAGACTGTCGATGAAGTTCAGGCTCAACGACTCCTGCAGGCCAAGCAGGTTGTCGGCCTCGACGCCCGCGCGATAGCGGGTAACACCAGTTGCCGTGCTGCCGTAGTTGTCAACGCCGAGCGTGTAGTAGAGCCGGTCCCCCGGCTCGTTGCTGATCGCGACGATCGAATCGCCCGGATCCTGACCGGGCAGAACCTGCACCTGTGCCTGATTGCGCCGCAAACGGTTGATCTGCGCGACGCCCTGATCGAGGTCGGCGAGCCTCAACGGATCGCCGGATGTGGCTGGAAACGCGTTCTGGTAGCCTGCGTCCGTCAGCCAGCCCCCGCCCGCCGACTGCTGGTCCTTCGCGAGTCGCCGGATGGGCTGATCGTTCACCGTAAACGCCCCGATGCGGCCCACCTGTACGGTCACCGTGAGCGTGCCCGTGCCGAGGTTCTGCGGACCCAGCAACGCACGCGTGGTCACGTAGCCCACTGCGACGAACGCGTCGGTCAACCGCTTGAGCAGCACATTGATGCGGTGCGAGCCCAGCGCGTGCCCAGCGAAGGGTGCAATGATCGCGTCGAGCGTCGCCTGCGATACGCGCGTCGGATTTGCGAATGGGCTGCCATCCGGTCCGGCCAGCATGATGCGATTGACCTGGAAAGTCGGTCCCGTTTCGGCAATCTGCTCGACGGGCGTATCCAGCGGAATGTCCAGCGTGATTTCTGCTTGCGGGGCAGGCAGCGTGATCGAAGCGGGCGGCTGGTTCAACTGCTGCTGCCGCGCACGCTCGCGTTGCTGGTCGATGAGCTGTTGCGCCGGGTCCTGGACCGGGCGGGGTGCAGTCTGGGCGAAGGCCGGCGAGCCCGACAGGAACAGGGTTGCAAGGCCGGTAAGGGCCAGCACGGGAATCCACTGCGGCGGCTTGAACTGATGGTGGAACATCTGCCGCATCAGTACCACCACCATGTCGTCAGGCCGAGATGCTGGCCGATCTGCACCGGCGTGCGAGAAGGTGCGCGGACGGTCGTGATGCCGCCCGTCGCTGTCACGCCATTCGCGCCACTGATCGAACCGCCATCGATAAGCGCATCGCCGGTAAGCCGTACCGCGCCATCCGCGGTGAAGCCGCCGCCCACATCGGTTGCGATGATCTGCGCCCACGTGCTGCCGAAGAACGCCTTGAAGCCGCGGTCCTGGTTGATCGCCGAATAGCCGGTGACGCCCTGCGCGTAGGTGACGGGTGCGGTCACGTTGATATCGCCGTGGGCATACACGCTGCCGCCGATGCTGGCCGCGCTCGTGCCAGCTGTGACCGAGATATTGGCTCCGGTCTGGATCGCGCCGCCATACGCTGCGACGTTACTCGACGCGTTCGTGTGGCAGAAAATCCAGCAGCTTTGCGCATAGCTCGCCTGTCCGGCAAACACTGCCGCGTTGGTAAATGCGTCCTGCGCGGTGATCGAGATATCACCGTCGTTGGACTGGATCAGGCCGCCTGTGTTGGAGACGTTGCGGCCAGAAATCGTCACCGGACCGCTGGTCGATACGATCAGCGCCAGCTGGTCAGGCTGGCTGATCGTGCCGTAATCGACATTGAAACCGCTCGTCGTGTGGGTGAAAAACAGAAAGCTGCCGCCCCTGTCCGAGTACGCGACTGGCTGGCCGTTGTCCGTGCCGCCCATGTGGTCGATGATGTTAGATATATCGCCCTGGGCGGTGAGATTCACGGCCTGATCCCCGAGAATCCGGGCGTTGTCGTTGATGATGTCGCCTGCGGCGTTCAGGGACAGCACGCCGCCCTGCGCGAAGATGATTCCGAGGTTTCCAGGCGTCGAACGGTTGACGATACTGCCGCCTGCATTCAGTGACAGGCCGTCACCGACGGGTGAGCCATCTGTCAACACGGCGCCGGCCTGGATCACGCTGCCGGTATTCGAAATGTCACTGGCGCTGGTGAGGCTCACCGCGTTGCCTGCGCTCAGGATCGAAAGGCCCGTTGCGTCATCCGCAAGCGCGATACCGCTCGCGTTCACCGTCACGTTGTTCGCCGCGCTGACCTGCGCACCCTGCAACGACAATGCGCCGGAAGTAGAAAGGCTGACGTTGCCAGCAGCCTTGACCGAACCATCGATCACGCCCACATCGCCATTCGCGGACACGATGACATCGCCCGCCGTCGCATAGAGCGCGCCGAGACTGCGCACGCCCGCGCCTTTGTCGTTCACGATCAGTTCGACGCGACCTGCTGTCAGGCCGCCAAGGGCCGTGATGTCGACTGCGATGCCGGGACTCGCCGTACCGGGCGCCGTGAGGCTGGCCAGCCAGTCGTGACCGTTGTCGGTGGGAGAGTAGCCCGTGTTCCAGGTGGTCGTGCTGTCTCCCACGATCGCGCGAACGCCGCCGATCGAACTGGTGTAGTTGTTGGTGACCAGGCCATTCACGGCAAGCTGTTTGGAGACCAGGTCGAGATTCACCAGCGTGCCGGACAGGCCGCCCTCGCCGATCGTGATCGTGCCGCCTTTCGTGGCCAGTACGACGTTGCGCCGGGTAACGCCGGGAGCAAGCGTCAGATCATTGAAACTGACCTGGCCGGTGGACAGCACCACGTGACCAGCATTGACGAAGCTGCCGCCGTTGACCGTGATGCCGTTCGGGTTCGCGAGAATCACGTTAGCGTTCGGCCCGAGCACGGTGATAGGCCCTTGGAGCAGCGACGGATTGGTGCTGGTGACTTGGTTGACAATCGTGCCCGCGTTGATGCCGACGTTGTTCAGGTCCACGCCGGGTTTGCCAACGTTGAACGACGAATAGGTATTGTGTGAGACGCCGCCGGTGCCTGGGGCGACGGTCACGGTCTGGTGGCCGTTGGCGGCGGTTGATACCGATGTAGCGGTGCCGCCATCGGGAACGATGCCCGCCGCAGCAGCGGCCTGTGCGAACGCCATCAGTGTCAGGACACCAAACATCCTGGGGGGCACAGGCAAACGCCTGCGCACGCTCGATTCATGGAGATACATAGACTTCAATTGGATCAAAAGGTCGTGCCGGCGTGGCAGCCGAACAGGGCGCAGCTGCCTGAGAAAAGAATGGCTGCCGCCGCGAGCAGGCTGATCGGCGGGAAAGAAAATCGCATTTCAGAATCTCGCTTCGATCCGTCTAATGGATCGCGGAACGGCCGGGGAACACCAGCACGAGCAGCAGGTTGAGAAAGCTCCATGCAAACAGCACTGACAGCACAATGCCTGCCAGTGCGACGGCGAAAATGCGGCGGCCCGACCATAGTCTGATGCGTGGTTTTTCATCGCGGATGCGCCGCAGCGCGAGCACCCATTTCGTTTCACCCGACATCGGGTGGTCCGTCTGTTCTCTTTGCATGTCCCAAGGGCATCTGGCCTCCGGATGTCGAATGTTTGACATAACTTAATGATTTGCACTGCTAACATATGACCGTGGGAAACGGATCGTCGTATTGTTTCCGTCGGCCACTATCCTGTACCGCCGTATCGCTCATCTCACCGATCCAGCAGCGTCGGAATACCACGCGCTGGACAGGGTGATAGACCTTAAGACTTTTTCTGTTTTATCGGGTCGCGCGTACCGTCCGATGTCCCTGTGTACTTGAGTTCCCCGATTGCCTGTGCGCCGGTATCCGGATCGTCGAGCGTCGGCGTCACGTGCTCGATAAGCACACCCATACTGACCGACGTGCGCACGTACTTCGTGTCGCCTGCATGCAGCGTGAACGACACTGACTTTTCCGTTTCGGTCGTAGTGGAGACGGTGTACTGCCCTTCAGGTTCGTCAACATAGAAGAAACCGCCTGCCGTGGAGCGACCAACAACCTCTCCATTGAGCTTGATGTCCGGCTGGATGGTGGCTCCGAAGATGGAACTTTCACGGAAAAAATAGATACGGCCATGAACCGCTGCAAGTGTCGGAATCGATGAGGCTATTTCCTTGTATTGCGGCCCGGAAGCGCAACCGCTGCTTAGCAGTGCGACACGGCTGGAGAGCAACAGGGCACGGCACAGCTTGATCATCGAAAATCTCCAGGTGTTTGTGGTTTGGTGCAATGCCTCGTTCATCGCATTCATTTTTCCGCAGGGATGCCTGTCGCAAGTCGAACCGTTCCGGAATGGGCTTAGAACGTTGACGCTCACCGGCGCTTTAAATTTCATGCAACGTTCCTCTATTTTGCCGTCCATGGGCTGAAGGTTCTGGTCGACGAGACTGGCTACTCGATGTCAAGCGTGTGGCCGCCTTTAGAGAAGTCGGATTTTATGTCGTCCAATATGAGTTGCTTCTCTGTCGGCGAAATTCGAATGGCCTGATCTGGAGGGTCCCAAAAACTGATGGTATCCGAGTAGACGACAAAGCCGAGCTTGTCGTTCCCGGGGAAAAACATCTCCCCCCCCACCGTCGCAATCCGGTCCATGACTTTCACCTTGATGTGCCCTCGTGATATGTCAAGAATCATTATTTGCCTCGGGTAAAGATGACCTTGCTTGCACCTGTTGCAGGGTCGATAGTTGTGATTTGAGTCACCTTGGGATTATTCATCAACGCTGGCAATTCTGCCGTTTCCCAAACGTTGCCCGGTCTGAGATTCGAGCCGATGACTGCGCGCACGGATCCCGATGCTCCTGCCGCATACTGCGCGGAAATGTTTTGCCAAGCTCGCACCACCGCAGGATTCGACGCGTCCCATGTTGGCATTTGAATTCCGTTTTGCGCGATCAACGTTTCGAGCGTCGTGCCGCTGTTCAGTTGGGCAATTTGGGCGGCAATGTCTTGGCCCCCAACTCCGTTAGTTCGCCCTGACCAGAAGAATGCCGTACTCGGTTCCGTCGCGACAGGGTTGCTGTTTGTGGCGCCACCGTCACATCGCTGGACTTAACCCGGATCGTCCCCGCTTCGAGCGTTTTGCCATTGGTCAACCAGTTGCTTCGCGGCAAAGAATCTTTGAAGATGAACGGGATCACGCTCGAGAATCCCGACGTAATGCTGATAGTCGCTAACTAGGGCGTCATAGCCGACAAGCGCTGTAATACCAAACGTCGCCAGCAACCCCTGATAGTCACGAACTTGTGCCGTCAGACATATCCGCCATGCAGGAAGTGTTGAATCCGAGACCGAAAATAGATTGCTTGGCATCCAGTAAGGACCTGTGCCGCCCGGACACACTAGAAAGTCGACCCGACTGAATAGGAACATCAGGCCGTAGACGATGTACTCATCGCCGACTTTTAGCGGTGCAAATTCAGTTCTATCCGTTTCACCGCGACACCTCGCGCTCTCCGGAAGACTTGCACCCGCATTCGATTGACAAAGGATGCGCATAGCTGTCACTTGAATTTGAAATCGTCAACGGCACCGGAGTTGACATTCCGGACGTAGTGTATTTCGACACCATTCACGTTTTGCGACATTTTCACCCAACCGTCGGCGGCCGGCCACCGAGAGTCGCCCAAGGGGATAGGCAACTGTACTCCAGCCGCCGGATTCGACATTGCCTGTTGAAGAGCCAGTTGCTCCTGCAGGTTGTTCGAGACGGCCCGTCCGGTCGATCCAAGGCCGAGGGGTGCGTTGTTTGTGGCGCCGCCAAGACCAGCAGTCAGGGACGATCCAGGCACGGTTGCCGCGCTGTTATCGGTCACCTGTCCGCCGGTTGCCTCGCTAAGCGCGGCTTTTTCTTTTGCCTGCTGCGCGCGCAACTCGTCGAGTTCCTTCTGCGTCTCCGACTTGCCATCGCCGATGTGCACGCTCGAATTGTTCAGTGCCTCATTCTGCGCGGCGGTCGCTGCACCCTGCACGTTCACCCCGGCCAGCGCAGCCAGTCCTCCACCGGCCAGCGTCGCAAATGCCGCGAGCGCAGCAAGTTGCCCCGAATCGAGAGGATTGGCGACGGGATCGATCAGGCCGATAAACGAAGGCGAGAGCGCCGCACTCACCGCCCCGCCAATCGCCCCGCCCACACATCCGGTGCCTTCGGCCGCACTCGCTGCGCAACCCAGTGCGGCGTGAGCGGCCACATATTCGAGTTCTTGTTGCGTACCGGTTCCGAAGTCGCCTTCAAGATTCGCATTACCGATCGCGTACGCGCCGGCTGCTGCGACATCGCTGACCGCACTATTGCGCAGGCTCGCCAGGAAGCTGCCGCCATCTATCGCAGTCTGCACGCCAGCCTGTACGGTCGCTTCGCCTGCCAGGGCAAGCGCCTGCTCCGGAAGCGAGCCTGCCGTCGATGCGCCGGCCTGTGGCACCAGCGAATTGCCAACACTCTGCACGCCAGCCAGCGATGCCAGACTATCCGGCGAACCACTCAGACTGAAGCCAATGCCCGAATCATCGAGGGTAATGCCATCTGTCAGACCAGCGGTTAGCCCGCCGATAGCAGCGCCTTTCAGGACGTCCCCAAAGTTCAGCGTGCCGCTCGACATCAGATCACCAGCGGCACTGCCCACCAGGCCAGCCATTGCTCCCGCAATTGCCGCGTTGGCCACACCACCAGCCGCAAACGCCGAACTCGCCAGAATGCCCGCTGCCGCATTCGCTTCGACAATGGTGCCGCCAGCAGCCAGCGTCGCCATCCCCGCATCGGCTGCAGCTACCTGCATACCCGCCAGGGCCGCGGAAGCTGCCCCGGCGGTCACCACCGACATGGCCACAATGATCGCCATCTCGAACACCGTCATCAGCCCCATACCGCCATCAGAAATGACTGTGGTGTTCAGGTTGTTGCTGACCGTGCTCTGCGTGAAGTTGCTGCCGAGCTGGCTTTTCAGGTTCGCCAGCATCTGCGAGGTCGCGGCCTGGTTCACGCTACCGTCGGAGTTGATCTGTTGCAGCGCCCCACCAATCTGATCGATCGTCTGGGCATTCAGGTCGTAGTTCATTGCCGACATGAACCCGCCCTGCTGGACAAGCGTGCCGGTTGTCACCGCGACGCCGTTATCGACGTTGTTGTAGATCGTGCCGATGTTGGTCGAACGTTCCTCGTTCGTCAGGCTCGCCGTGTTGACCGTCAGGTTCTGTGCACTGATCGAACCGGTGTTGAGAATGCTGTTCGCGTAATTGAGTGCGACGTTCGCGCCGCTGATTTCACCGTCCGCACTGACTTCGGCATAGTTCTGCGGCAACAGCACTTCCGGCATCAGCGCCTGCACGGTCGGACACGCACCACTACCGGTCACCGTGCAGCCCGGTTCGGGCACGCTCTGCTCGACGTACCAAAGCATCGGCGCATTGATCTGCGCGAGCTGTGCCGCGCTCAGTTGCGTGCCCAGCGCGACGTTGTTCTGCTCGGCGTACCGGAGCGCCGCGCCATACAGCGCCTGCGTGTCCTGATTGCTAATCGAAGCCTGGCCGGTGCTGTCGGTCGCGCCGGTCGTGCTATAGAAGCTCGCCTTGCCGGTTGCCTGCAAAGCGGCCTGCTCAACCTGCTGCGCCTGCGTGTAAGGGTCGTAGTAGAACTGCGTCGTGCCCGGTTGCAGGTTCGCCGGCAGTGCCGCAAGCAGCGCGGCGGGACTGAGGTCGCCCGTGACTGCCGAGGCAGGACTGTTGACGAGATATGTCACCGGTATCGTCTGGCCGGCGATAGTCTGCACCGTCGAGCCTGCAGGCGCGCCCGCCTGTGAGACCAGGGGTGCGAGCGGCTTGCCGACTGTCTGCACGCCAATCGGCGAATTCGACGGCAGGCCCGCCGAGCCGGTCACGGAAACCGCCTGGCCATTCGCGTTCGTCACCTGCCACGAACCGTTGACGGTCGTCGCTACGTTCGCCGGGACGGCCGGCGGTCCCAGCGAAATCACCTGCCCCGTCACAACGGGAGGTGGCGTATAGACATCCGGATCCATCAGGCCATTCACGAGCTGCGAGCCGGACAGCGCCACGGTTTGACCGACCACGTTACCGGTATTCGTGAGCGTGGGAGAGTTCACCGACAGCGTATTGCCGGCCTGGATCGTCGCCGGCACGAAGTCCGGCAGTCCGACCGACGACGGCAGGCCCGCCGGGTCCTGCGCTGCGCTACTGCTGTACGCGTTGCCGTAGAGGGTCTGGCACAGCGAAGGGTTGCTCGCGCAGCCCCACGCCACATAGCTCGTGTTGTAATGAAGCAGATCGCTCGCCCAGTACGCATTCAGGTACTGGTTGTCGCTGCCTGCGGTTGCCGTCGCGTTGATCGTGACATTGTTCAGCGCGGTGATCAGGCTGCCGGTGTTGCTGAAGCTACCCGCCGTGAGATTGACATTGTGGTTCGCCGTGATCGTCGCGGGTGTCGCCGACTGCACGTCGATGTATGCCTCACAGTTGCTCGTGCACCCAGTGAACGGCGTCGCAGTACCGTAGTTCTGGTGCACCTGCACCGGCGCGGCAATGGTGTTGACCAGCGTCGCTCCGTTGATGTCGACATCGTTGCCGGCGGCGATCGCGCCCGACGTGTTCGTGACGCTCGCCGCCTGCGTGGGCGCTGCTGCCGTCGTGCCAGCACCACCGATCACCACGCTGTTGCCTGCGGCCAGGTTGCCGTAGGTGTTGCTGACGGTATTGGCGGCGATCACGATGTCGTGACCCGCCGTCACATTGCTGTTGATCTGCTGGTAACTGTACGTCTGCGCGTTCGGGTTCGTGGTCGACAGTGTCGTGCAGCCGGCGCTAAAGCCCGCTGCGCAACCTGCTGTCGTTGTCATCGTCCCGGTACTGGTGCCCTGGTTCGTGAAGCTCGCGGCGCTGATGTTGACGTCATTCGTCGCGGCAAGCGTGCCGGCGTTAACCAGATCCCCGCCCGACAGGTTCAGGTCGTGGCCCGCGACGATCTGCCCGGCGGCACCCTGAACGGTGATGGAGGACGACGTGGAAAGCGGCGTGACCGTGCCCGGCGCGGCCAGACGGATACCCGACGGATCGATACAGACTCCCGCCATGCCGAACGGACAGCCCTCCAGGCCATTCGGGCCGTTGAAAGTGTTCCACAACGATATCGTCGACGGCGCCTGCGACAGGAAGCTGTCGATGGAAGCAACATCGACCGTGTCGGTGACTGTCGAGGTATAGACCGAACCGCCATTGTTCAGCGACTGAACGTTGACACTGGTATCGTTGCCAGCACTGACCTTGCCGCCCTGATTGTTCAGGCTGCTGGCGTTGATACTGACATTGTGGCCAGCGGCAATCACCGAGGTGCCGCCTGCCGTGCCACCGGTGGTCGTGGTCGTCTCTGTCGCGGTAGGCAATACAACAGTAATCGTCGCGATGGCCTGTGAGGCATTGTCTGGCGTCTGGACGAACCACAGGTTCTGGATGATGGAATTGCCGGTGTTGGAGGTACCCGTGACCGTCGGAATTTCCACGAATGTGACCGTATTGCCGTTCGTGACCGGCGGACTGAACTGCTTCCATGCGGCGGCCGTGGGTCCCAGAATCGTGTTGATCGAGGTCGGATCGGCGACACCGTCGACCGACAGCGCATCGGCCAGCGTGACCTGATTGGTTCCCAGCCCGTAGACCGTGCAGCAGAATTTCACGCCACCGCTCCCCCACGTGGCCGCCTCGTCGATCTTGTCGGAGCCGACGACGAGCGCCAAGGCGAGCCCCGGGTTGTCCACGGTCGTGGTCGTCGTCGTTGTCACGCCCGGGTCCGCGCCCGCCCCCGAGTTGACCACATTGTTCGCGGTAATCGACAGGTCATTCGTAGCCGTCAGCATGCCGCCCGCGTTCGTCAGATCCCCTGACAGGCTGATGTTCACATTGCCGCTGCCGGCCGCACTGCTACTGTTGCCTGCCTGCGTGATGCCATTCGAGTTGTCGTAGCCCGAACCCGCAATGGTGAGCGAGTTGACCGCCTGCACGGTGCCCATATTGGTGCCCGAGCCGTTCAGCGTGAACGCGTCGTTCGCCTGCACCAGCGCGCCCGTCTGGTTTGCCAGCGAGCCGGTGATGGTCAGGTCCTGCGCCGCAATCGTGCCGGCATTCGATACCGCGCCATTGAGCGCCAGCGTCCCCGCGCCCTGGTTGATCGTCCCGGTATTGCTCATGCCCTGCGCGGCGATCACGGTCACCGCCGTTCCGGGAAGGGTCCACGCGCCGGTGTTACTGATCGACTGCGCCGACAGGTTGAACGCGCTGCCGCCGTTGAGCATACCCATCGTCGCCGCCGACGGATCGATCACCTGGTTCGGCAGGTTCAGCGTGAGCCCGTTCTGCGCCAGAATCTGGCCGTTCGTGTTGTTGAAGGTCCCGTTGCCGCCATTCACGTTGACCGTCACATCGCCGACCGGCGAGGTGGGACTATTCACGTCGCCCGCAAAAATCAGCCCGTTGCTGTTATCCAGCGAGGCCGTGGTGAGGGCGAGGGTGTTCGTCGCCAGCAGTGCACCGGCGTTGACCGTGCTGTTGGTGACATTCAGGTTCGCGGCGGTGCCGTAGATCGAGCCGCTGTTATTCAGGTCCGTCGCGTTCACTGCGGCCGTCTGAAGTGAGGACAGCGCGCCCTGGTTCGTCACCGTCGAGCCCGACACCGTCAGGTCGCCCGCCGCCATCTGCGTGCCAACGTTTGTCACCGTCCCGCCCGCGAGCGTCGCATTGGACTGGTATGCGGCCGTGCCGCCGGTCATGATGCTGGTCGTGCCGGTCGCGCTATAGATGCCGCCGATTACCGCGTTGGCTGTTGTAACGTTTGCGCCGGTAAGCGTCGCGTTGCCGTTGACGCTCAGTGCCGGCGCACTCGCATCGAACGCGGCGTTCAACTGTCCGGCCGACGTGTCGAGGCTGTTCTGTGCGGTGGCCGTCAGGTTGCCGCCGACGGCCAGCCCCTGCGTTGTGATATTCGCGCCGGTGAGCGTCGCATCGCCGGACACGATAGTCTGCCCGGCGAGCGAGAGGTTCTGGCCTGCGTTCAGCGTTGCGGTGCCTGCCGTAGAAACGCGCCCGCTCGCGCTCAGGTTGCCGCCCTGCGCATTGACGTTCAAATTGCCCAGGCTCTGCACACTGCCGGGCGTGGTCACATCGATGGCAGCCCTGATCGCCATGTCGCCGCCCGACAGTGCATCGCTTGCCAGCGTCGCGCTGCCGGCAGTGGCCGTGAGCGTTTCGTTACCCACCGCTGTGGTCGCGCCGACAGCGAGGTTGTTACCCGCCGTCACCGCGAGATTGTTGCCGGTCTGGATCGCACCGCTGATACCGATGTTGCTGCCGGCCAAGAGCGTCGTGTCGTTCGCCACGTTGACGGCGCCGCTGCCGTTGATATCGCGCCCGACGGTAATGGTCGCGTTGCCGGTTCCCTGTACGTCGAGACCGACATTGAGGTTCGCATCGCGCGTGGCCGTGATCGTTGCATCCCCGCCGCTGTTGAGCAGGCCCGTCACAGTGACATCCTGGGCGGCATTGACCGTGATCGACCCCGGCGTTGACAACGCGCCCGCCACCGCCACGCTGCCCGCGCCGGAGCTGATCTGAGCGTTGCCCTGGCTATAGACGTTGCCGCCCAGATTCACGCCTTGCTGGCCGCTTGCCGCCAGCGTGCCGAGCGTCACCACATTGTTCGCGGTGGACAGCGAACCGTTCGCGGCTGTAAGGCTCATGTTGCCCACTGAGGCGGCAGTACCCAGAATCGACGCATTGGCGCCTGCTGCGATCGTGAGCGTGCTGCCGCTCGTGGCATTGCCGCCCAGGGTCGCATCGCCGCCGGTCGTCACCGATATCGCACCGGGTGCTGCGAGGGTGCCGCCAAACAACGCGTCGCCGCCCGCCAGTGCGGTGATGGAACCGCCGACCTGCACGGACCCGCTCAGGTTGATGGCCTGTCCGGCGTCGAGCGAAACTGAACCCTGTGACGACGCAACATCGCCCTGACCGGTGATGGAACCGTTCTGCGCGATCACCGACACCGGACCTTGCGCCTGTACGATGCCGCCGAGGGTAGTGCCCTGCGCTGACGAAACCGTGAGCGCGCCGTTGGTCTGCACGTTGCCCGAGATATTCGACGTGCCGGTTATGCCCGTCACCGACGTGTCGCCCACGCCAGTGACCGTGCCGTTCACTGCCGCATTGCGCGTAGCGCTGAGGCCTACCGTACCGCCACCCTGAACCGAGCCGTTGACCGTCAGGTCCAGGCCCGCGACCGCCCTGATCGTGCCGGGCGCCGTGATCGCCTGACCCAGCGTCAGGTTGCCGTTCGTCGCTTCAATATCCAGATCATGGGCGGACAGTGATCCGAGCGACATCGAGCCGCCCGCTATCAAGTCCGCGCTACCGTTGGCGGCGACCGACGCCGCATTCAGGTCACCGCCCGCGTTCAGGGATACATTCTGGCCCGCCGACACCGGACCGGTCGCATTGATGTCGCCGTTCGCGTTGATCGTGAAGTTCTGGTTGGCCAGACCGGTGCCGAAAACGTTCGTCGTTCCCGCGCTGGTGAGCGTAACGTTCTGGTTCGCGAAGGTGTTGCCGGCGGTGATGTCGCCGTTCGTGTTAACGGTGACATTTCCAGCGGTTGCCGCGAGCGCACCCTGGGTGTTGACGCCCATGCCAGCGGCAGTCGAAACGATATAGATCTGCCCTGACGTGACCGAGCCATACTGGCTCGCGTCGATGGCGAGCCCGCCCGGCGTCTGGATCACGGCGGCATTGTTCGCTGCACCGTTCGAGGCCGTGCCGTAACTGGTGCCGGCCGCCCCGGTGGCCGTCGGCGAGACGAGCTGGTTTCCGGCGATGAGGTTCACCCGCTGGTCGGCCTTCAGCGGCGCGCTGATGGAGAGGGTCTGGGCGATCAGATCGAGGTTGCCGACCGTGCCATCGATGCCGGGGCCGGGCGTGCCGTCGTTGCCGGGTGCGCCATTGATGGCAATGTCGCCCGAGCGCACGTCATAGGCGAGCGCCCCGGCGCCCGCGTAGTCCGTCGTCACCCCGCCGGGGCCGGTAACGAACTGCGGCACGCCCGTCGTGAGCGTCAGGCTGGAGGCGTTCGTGACCTGCATGCCACCGGGGATGCTGACGCCGTTCGGATTCGCGATGATGAGCGAGGCCGGCGCCCCGAAAACCTCGACCGGCCCCGCCAGGACCGAGCGGTACTGCGCGCCGGTCGAGGTCACCTGCGCAAGGATCATCGAGGCCGTGCGGCCCACCAGGTTCGGATTTGCACCGACCGGCCCGCCGATCAGCGAGGTGCCGGCCATGCGGCTGTTGTTGAACACGAGACCTGGTGCGCCCACCGAGAGGCTCTGGAACTGGTTGACCGAGAGTCCTTGCGCGTTCGGTGCGGTGATGTTCACGATGCCCGCGCCGGTTGATCCCTGCGTCACCGTCGGCTGGAACGGGACTGGTGCGCGCGGATCGACGATCACCGCCGCGTATGCGGTGGCGTCGGCGAGAAACACGGCCGGCGCGAAGTACATGACAGTCGCCATCAGGGCTGCGACCGAGCGCATCCACAGCGGATGCCGGGTGACCTTGCTGGGCTTGCCCGCCGCAAACCATGCTGCGTCCTTCGAAGCACTTCGTTGTACTAACCGGATACGATACTCGTGACGCAGGTGACGCATGAAATTCCTATTATTCGTTTTTGTGCAGGCGCAGTGCGTGTGGTGCTGGTCTCTTCCGCGCCGTGCGTGAACTATAGCCACATCAAGGCGCATCTTCTGCGTCAATAATTATCGAATCACGACATCTGCTGCGATTGCACAACACTTTCCCAAAACTGGACTTGTCCGATTGTGTCGAGCTTCTCTATATGAAGCCCTTCTTAAGGCCCGCCTGAGGCAAACGCACGCCCTGCCTGGGCAGGCGTGCGCACCCAACATTTCGATCAACCCGGATCAGGGATCGACGGCGAGCGCCGTCATGATTCACCGTCCCGCAGCCCGGAGTTATCAGGAGGCTGGCGCGCGTCAGTGACGAGATTGCCGCGTTGGGCATTAGCGGCAAGCGCCACTGCGATGTTCAGCGCTACTTCGAACGGCACCGCGTAACGATGCACGATGATGGACGCGCACGTTAGGGACGGTCAACGCGGCGTTGACGAGCTCCGAGCGGACAAACGACGGCAATGGTAACTGGCCAAGCACGGCCCGACAGTAAGGATTCCAAAACGTCATGTCGTACCAGCACTCGCCCTGAAAGGCTTGTTTGCGTCAAAATGGATGACAGCAATCGTATCCGCCCCTCGACAGGCAAGCCCGGCCACGGGCCACGACCATGCCGACGCTCGCGCGCACGCTACTAGCGGCCCGCGCGAGCCGGACACGCCGTCATGGCGTTCGAATCAGGATGGAGGCCGAGGCAGAGGCCGAGGCAGAGGCAGAGGCAAAGGCAGAGGCAGAGGCAGAGGCAGACGAAAAAGCAGAAACAGACGCAAAGACAAAACGCAACATCAAGCGCGACAGGACGGCAGCCCGCAAGCCGCCGCCCGCGCCCCTGTCAATGCGGCGCTTTACCGTTGGCCACGGCGTCCAGCGGTTTGTGCTGTTCTTCGCCGAGTCCCGGGAAGAACGCGTTCCATGCGGCACGTACGCCCTCGGCCGCGGTGGCCTCGGCGGCGATCGATTCGGTCGCGCCTTCGGCGGCTTTCGATGGGTCGGCGGACAAGCCGCGCCAGTGCGTGAAGACCAGCAGCGGTTTCTCGGTCCACACGCCATCGCCAAACTTCGCAAACGCGGTGTCCCCGCTCGCCAGCTGCACCTCGTACCAGCCTTCGCGGACGGGTGTGTGGGCGGCAAGCTCAAACCACGGGGTCGGTTCGATTTCCTTCATGTCGTCTCCGTTCGAATAAATATCGTCATAGATAACCACAACAAAGGCATTCCTCATGCCGGGGGCTGACAGCGAGGCCCGCGACGCACGCCACCCCGCACGCGATGTTGCAGTGCGGTGCGCCGGGCATGACCTGCGGGCAATTCGTCGACGTCGGACACGTCGAAATCACCGCGCATAAGCGACACGATAGCGCGACATGGGGCGCGCGGACAAACGCCAAAATTACCCGCGAACCATGGTGCTCGACGCGGCCGCCGGGGCCGCTTTCGCCCGCCGTCGCGCCTTGCCTTCCATCTCACGGACTAGTGCAGCCAGCGTGTCTACCGCAGGCGCAAGCCGCTCAGCCGACGTGTTGCCGTAGCCGATCACGAGCCCGTTGGTTTCGGCGCGCGGCTGCAACGCAAAGCCGGACAGCGGGCGCGGCGTGAGCCCCTGAGGCAGCGCGCGTTCGACCAGGGTTCGATCGTCGACATGCGGCGGCAGGCGCAGCGTCAGATGCATGCCGCAATCGCCGCCGAGAATCTGTGGCGGCGCGAAATGCGCGCTGAGCGCATCGCGCAGCGCCTGCTGACGCTCCCGGTACAGCCGCCGCATGCGTCCCAGATGCCGCCCGAACTCGCCGCTGCCGATGAAATGCGCGAGCGCCAGTTGCTCCAGCCGATGCCCGCCGCGCAGCATTTCCCGCAACGCAACAGCGCTGTGCGCGGCGATGCCGCGCGGCAATACGACGAAGCCGAGACGCAACGCCGGGAACATCGTCTTGCTGAATGAACCCACGTACAACACCGGAGCGTCCGCAACCAGACCTTGCATGCTGGCGATCGGCTCGCCGGTGTGGCGGAATTCGCCGTCGTAATCGTCCTCGATCAGCCACGCGCCGCAGTGCCGCGCGTGCGCGATCAATTCCAGACGGCGCGCGACCGACAACACCGCGCCCGTCGGATACTGATGCGCAGGCGACGTATAGATCAGCTTCGGTGGATGCGTGCGCCACGCATGCGCTGGCGCGGCCATGCCCTCGGCGTCGACGGGCACCGGCAGCAGATTCAGATCGCCCAGATTGAAGGCGGCCTTCGCGCCGCGATAACCCGGGTCTTCGACCCACGCCATATCGCCTGGATTCGTGAAGAGCCGCACGCACAGATTCAGCGCCTCCTGCGCGCCTTCAGTGATCACCACCTGCGAGCCCTCGCAGCGTACGCCGCGCGCCATCCGCAAATGCGCGGCGATCGCGTCGCGCAACGCCGGTTCGCCCACCGGCGTACCGTAGCCGAGCGCAAGCGGCAGCGCGCGGTCCATGGCACGTTCCAGCGCGCGCCGCCAGGCACCGAGCGGAAAGTGGTCCAGTGCGGGCGTGCCGGGGGTCAACGCGAGCGAGTCGTCGCCATGGCTGCGTGTCGCCTCGAACTGCCCGACGCGCGCCGCGTAGGCCACCTCGGGCGCACCGGAGCGCGCCGGCGGCTCGCCACGTGCGGCCGGGCTGGACAGCGGACTGACGCGCGTGCCCTGGCGGTCGGCGACCACGTAGCCGACCGCAGCCAGATGCTCGTAAGCGATTACTACGGTATTGCGCGACACGCCCATCTCCGCGGCCAGCAAGCGCGACGACGGCAGCAGCGAGCCCGCGGCCAAGCGGCCCGTGAGGATCGCTTGCTGCAAGCGCTCGATCAGTTGCTTTTGCAGCGACGCGCGCTTCGCATCGCCATCGGCGCTCGCCCCACCGGCCGCGTGGGCGAGCGGGCCTATGATCTCGATCATCTCGGCTGGACCTATCGAATGGGCTTCTCGTGGATCTTTTGAACATACCACGTTTGCGGTATCGTACTCCATCATCGACGAACATCCACGCATGACAGGAGACCAGACATGGAACCCAGACGTAACGAGTTCGACCAACCAATCGGTGTGCCCGTACCAGGCTGGCGCAGCGCCCAGGCCCCCGGCCGCGAACCGCTGACGGGCCAGTATTGCCGGATCGAACCGGTCGACGTCGAGCGTCACGCCGGCGATCTGTTCGACGCATACAGTTCCGCCGCCGATGGCCGCGACTGGACCTATCTCGCGGTCGGTCCGTTCGCCAGTCTCGCGGCCTATCGCGAGCATCTGACGCGCCTCGCCGCGTCCGCCGACCCGCTGCATTACGCGGTCATCGATCTGGCGAGCGGCCGCGCGGTCGGCACGCTGGCGCTGATGCGCATCGATCGGGCGAACGGCGTGATCGAAGTCGGCCACATTGCCTATTCGCCGCGCCTGAAACGCACGCGCATCGCCACCGAAGCGATGTTCCTGCTGATGAACGAGGTGTTCGGCAAGCTGGGCTATCGGCGCTTCGAATGGAAGTGCGATTCGCTGAACGAGCCGTCGCGCAGCGCTGCGTTGCGCTATGGCTTCACGTTCGAAGGGATCTTCCGCCAGGCGATCGTGTATCGCGAACGCAATCGCGATACCGCGTGGTTTTCGATCATCGACGGCGAGTGGCCCGCGCTGCGTTCGAGCTATATGCGTTGGCTCGACGCCAGCAACTTCGATGCGCAGGGCCGGCAGGTCGAACGGCTGGCGGATCTGATCGCGCGGCAGAGGTCGGCGACCTGAGTCGCTCGCGCCGAAGCCCCGACGCCCTCGCGCCAGTCACCTAGACTATGCTCTGTCCGCCGCACGACGCGGCCCGGAATCCAAACGGAGCGACAGGCGATGAAAGCGATTCAATTCAGGTCTTTTGGCGGTCCCGAGGTGCTCGACTTCGTCGATCTGCCGACCCCGCAAGCCGACGCCGACAGCGCGGTCGTGCGGGTCATGGCGGCCTCGGTCAATCCGAGCGACGTCAAGAACGTCGCCGGGCATTTCGAACAAACGGTCTTGCCGCGCACGCCGGGGCGCGACTTCAGCGGTGTGGTGGCCGACGGGCCGCCAGCGTGGCTAGGCGCCGATGTATGGGGCACCGGTGGCGACATCGGCTTCACACGCGACGGCACGCACGCCGAATTCATCAAGATCCCGCTCGCCGCGCTCTCGCGCAAGCCGACCACGTTGACATACAGCGAGGCCGCCGCGATCGGGGTCAACTTCGTGGTCGCGTGGCTCGGGACCGTCGAGTACGCGCAACTGCGAGCGGGTGAAACCATCGCGGTGATCGGCGCGGGAGGTGGCGTCGGCGGCGCGGTGGTGCAGCTCGCCAAAGCACGCGGCGCGCGGGTGATCGCCGTCGACCGTCGCCCGCTCGATGCGGATACGCCAGCCGGCTGCCTGATCGACGCCTACGTACCGTTCGACGAACACGTCACCGAAGGCTTGCAGCAAGCAACCGGCGGCGCGGGTGCCGAGGTCGTGTACGACACGGTCGGCGGCGTGGCGTTCGAGACCGCGCTGAGTCTCGTCAAGCGGCGCGGCCGGGTGCTGGAAATCAGCGCGACCGGCAAGCGCCGCGTCGAGTTCGATCTGATCGACTTCTATCACAACGAGACACAACTGTTCGGCGTGGATAGCGCCAAGCTGGGTGTCGCGGAATCGGCGCCGTTGATGACGGCGCTGGTCGAAGGCTTCGAAAACGGCGAGCTGACCGGGCCGGCCATCGCGCAGGAGTTTCCCCTCGAACAGGCTCGCGAGGCCTACGCCGCAGTGGCGGGCGGCACGCGCGGCCGCGTCGTCATTCGCATGTAGTGACCGCGGGGCCGCGGCGTCGCGCCTGCTACGGCGTGTTTTCCATCACCGCGCCTGACAGGCTAAGATTGAGGCCGCCGGGCTCGCGCGCCGCCCGGCGACAACTAGCAGAGCATTGCCTCGGAGAATCGGATGTCTGAAGAATATGAAGTGCATGGTCCGCACAACCATGCGGTCGAACACGCCGGTCACCACGACGCGGACCCGTTTGCGAGCCGCATGGCCGTGATGACGGCGATCCTCGCGACGCTCGGCGCACTGTTCGCGTACCAGAGCGGCAACAGCGAAAATCTGGCGCTGTACTTCAAGAACGAAGCCGCGATCAAAAAGACCGAAGCGGCGAACCAGTGGAGCTACTACCAGGCCAAGGGCGAGAAGCAGAATCTCGCCGAACTCGGCGCGGCGCTGTCGGCCGGCAATACCGACGCGCACGCGAAGTTCCTCGCCGACGTCGATAAATACAAGCAGCAAAAAGAGCCGATCCGCGCGCAAGCCGAAGCGCTAGAAAAGGAAGTCGCCGCCAACGACGCGAAAAGCGAAGCGCTGTTGCATGGTCACCATCGATGGGCGCAAGCCACGTTGCTGATTCAGGTCGCGATTGCGCTGTGCGCGATCACTTTGCTGACGCGCAAGAACTGGTTGCGCAATCTGTCGTTCGTTGTCGCGGCTGCGGGCGTGCTGACCGGTGGCGTAGCGTTCTTCGCATAGTCGATCCGCTGCGGGCCTCTGCCCGCCAGCGCATGCCGCGATTGCGCTGCGGATTGCGCTGCGCAGTCGATCCGAAACAAGGAGTGTCGTATGGTTGATGGTTCCGCCGTTCCAGGCGTGTTCTCCGTGTACATCGCCGGCGTGGTGATTCCCGGGCTGATCGTCGCGTTGGGCGTGCGTCAGTTGATCCGCTAGCTGACGTGCGGTTCAGGTTCAATGCGCGAGGCCGCGCGCTCGGTCGAGCAGCAACTCGCGCTCGCGTGCATTGCGCGTCATCGCGGCGGCGCGTTCGAACTCGACGCGCGCTTCTTCCACTCGCCCGAGCTTGACCAGCAGATCGCCGCGCACGCTCGGCAGCCAGTGATAATTCGCGAGCGCCGCATCGGCGGCGAGCGCGTCGACAATCTCCAGACCGGCAGCCGGTCCGAACGCCATGCCCACCGCGACCGCCCGATTCAACTCGACCACCGGCGACGGCGCCACCTGCGCGAGCGCGTCGTATAACGCGACGATCTGCAGCCAGTCGGTATCTTCGGCGCGGTGTGCCCGCGCGTGACAGGCAGCCAGCGCGGCCTGCAATGCATACGGCCCGCTCGCGCCGCCCAACGCGTGCGCGTTGGCTAGCGCAGCGAGCCCGCGGCGGATCAGCAACGGGTCCCAGCGGCTGCGATCCTGATCGAGCAGCAGCACCGGACGGCCCTGCGCGTCGGTGCGCGCATGCGTGCGCGACGCCTGAATCTCCATCAACGCGACGAGGCCGTGCACCTCGCTTTCGTCGGGCACGAGACCGCTGAGCACGCGTCCGAGCCGCAGCGCTTCCTCGCATAACGATGGACGCATCCAGTCGTCGCCTGCGGTAGCCGAATAGCCTTCGTTGAAAATCAGGTAGATCACCTGCAACACCGACGCAAGACGCGGCGCGCGCGCGTCCGCTTGCGGCACCTCGAACGGCACGCGCGCCGCCGACAGCGTGCGCTTGGCCCGCACGATCCGCTGTGCGATGGTCGGCTCCGGCACGAGAAACGCGCGTGCGATTTCGTCCGTGGTGAGGCCGCCTAGCAACCGCAATGTGAGGGCTACGCGTGCATCGGTAGACAGCACCGGATGGCATGCGGTGAACACCAGCCGCAACAGGTCGTCGCCGATATCGTCGGCGCGTGCGGCATCGAGGGCATCGACGAAATCCGGCACGAGATGGGCCTCCAACGCGTCGAGATCCTGACCCAGCTCCTCGCGCTTGCGCGCGTGCAGCGCTTCCTGGCGCAAGCGGTCGAGCGCGCGGTTCTTCGCGGTCGCCATCAGCCATGCTGCGGGATTGTCGGGCACGCCCGCGTCCGGCCAATGTTCGAGCGCGGCCACCAACGCGTCCTGGGCCAGCTCTTCAGCGAGCCCCACGTCGCGCACCATCCGCGCGACGTAGGCGATGACCTTGGCGGACTCGATCCGCCAGACTGCCTCGATGGCACGATGGGTGGCCGACGTCGTCACGGCCTCAACCCGCTACCCGCTGCCTGCGTGTTCGGATCCATATGGATCAACTCCCCGATGCGGTCACCGATGTCTTCGAAGCCGTGCCCGTACGACTTGCACAAATCCTTGACCGGCAGCATCCCATGGATGTTGTCGCTGAAGTGACGGTTGAAACGGCGAGCAATGCGGCCCATGAGTCAGCGTCGCGAGGCTTCCAGGTCACGGAACCGATCTACCTCCGGGCCGGGTTCGAAGTCGTCGAGTTCGAACAACTGCCGCACTTCGATTTCACCGTCGGCCTGCTCGCCGAACGGCGCCGGAAAACGACGCGCCCACTCCATCGCTTCTTCGCGCGAGCGCACCTGAATCAGCGTATAGCCGGCAATCAGCTCCTTGACCTCGGTGAACGGACCATCGACGACCGTGCGCTTGCCCCCGCTGTAACGCACGCGCCAGCCTTTCGAACTCGGCTGCAAGCCGGTGGCGTCGAGCAGCACGCCGGCTTTGCCGAGTTCCTCGTGATATGTGCCCATCGCGGCCATCAGGGACGCCTCCGGCATCTGACCGGCTTCGCTCGCGGCCGTCGCTTTTACCAGGATCATGAATCGCATGGCCACTACTCCTGTTCGTTGTGATGGAAAGAGCCGGGCACGTTGGCTGGCTCCGTACTCACACGACGAGCAATGCGCGGCCGGATCGACACGCCGGCGGACTGCCTGGTGAAAACCCGGGGTGCAGCGCAGCCACTGGGCGTTCTCATCTACATGAAACAAGGCCCCAGCTTGCGGACTTCGACCGTGCACCACGCTGCGGCCGGGCACGCCTGCGCGATCGCCACGGCCTCTTCACGGGTGTCGCAATCGAGCAGGAAGAAACCGCCGACCATTTCCTTCGCTTCGGTGAAAGGACCGTCGAGCAGTTTCGGCTGGCCGCCGCGGACCTGCACGCGCACGGCGTCATCCTGCGAAGTGAGCGATTCGACCCCGCGCAGCTTGCCGCGCTCTTTCAGGTCAGCGGCGAAGCGCACCATCTGGTCGTAGAGTTCGCGGCCAGCGGTTTCACCGCGCTCGGCGCGCTGATGAGTGGGTTCGACGATGAGCAGCATGTAGGACATGGCCTCTCCGATAGATCGCGCCGCGTGAACTTCCGGCTGCTGCCGGACGGCGACCGGCGCGCTTGCGGCGAATGGACGAAAGCCAGTCTAGCAAGCGTGGCTGGCTCCGGCAAACCCGATCCGGCGCCCATTTCCGACGCTGACCTCAGGCAGTTCACGGCTCGTGCAGTTGGGGATGGGCACAGCGCAACCGCGTTCAACGGCATGCCGAAGCACCGCCACTGAAGCGCGCGAGGCGACGACCTGACGCCGCCGAATAGAAAAGCGCCCAATTCAGAGCGCTCTTTGGATTGCCAACCGCGAAACCGCACGACTCAGACTACCGCCTCCGCAATCGCCCGCACCTGCGCGGACCGCATCAGGCCTTCGATCATCCTCGCTTCCGCGCTCGCAATCTCGCTCAACGATGCCACCGACAGTTGTGCGTCGAGAATCGCCAGCGCCGTGCACAGGCGGGCGTAGTCGCCGTCCTCGAGCGTCCACTGGCCGTCTGCGTGTTCGCGGGCGTCGAGTCGAACCATTGCCGCATGTGCGCGTTCGATATCCGCAGCCCAATCCTCGCCGAGACCGAGCCGCGCCAATTCTTGCGCCACCAGCAGATGCCGGCTCAGCGTCGTGTGCAGATTGCGCGAGCCGTGGCCGCGCTGGAATGCATCGAGGGCGGCGTATCCCTGCAGAAGCATGGTCGCCATGACCGGCTGGTGCGCGGCGCGGCTATGGGTCAATGCACGCAAAAGCGGCGACATGGCCGGCTGGCTGTGCTTACGGACGCACGATTTACTGGACATACCGATTCAATCTCCTTCACTTCCGGCTTCGCCACCCGATTGCGGTGCGCGCATCTGATGCGAGTCCGTGCAGCCATCGTAACAAGCAATCTCGAATCGCGCTCGCAATGAGCTAACGGCACGGTGGTTCGTGGCGGCTCGTGACGACCCGTGGCGGGCCGTGGCACGACTGACTGCCGTGCCGCGTGCAAGACGCAATGGCTGCATATCGGTTCGAACCTGCCAGATACAAGTCGCAAATGCATGTCGACGAAAAAAAACCCTGTTCCCGCGAGGGAACAGGGCCGGACAGGATGGAACAGTCGTACACGCGCGTGGATGCTCGCCGACCTATAGCCATCAAACTTACAAAGCTGTTGCTGCGTAAAACTGCTACTGCTGCTACTGCCGCTACTGCCATTTCTGTTGCTACTGCCAATTCTGCTGCTACTGCCACTTCTGCTGCCAAAGTCGTTACTGCTACTACATGGAACTGCACCTGCATTACAGCGCGGTCCTTCGCCATTAACTACACCGGCTGCACCCCGGCTGATTCGCGCCCATATTGCTTCGATCTGCGCGATTGTTGCATTGCTTCTACTTCCTACTGCGTCACTGCCCTGCCGCGTTCGACAACCGCGGCACACTGCCATCAACGGTACGGTTCAAAACAACGCGGGGGGAAGACCGCGTCGATGGAGCTCGGTGTCTTGTCGCTCCATGGAAAACAGTGTAAGCGGGCGCCTGCCAATGCAATTGCGCGAAGCGAGGGGCATTGGCGGGCTAATTTGACGAATCGATGTAACAGCCGATTCGTTCCGCTGTAAGCGGCCCGCACCCATGATGGAATGTGGCCCGTCATCGCGGCTGGCCGCGACAACGAAATCGTTGATCGTGGAAAAAGAGCATTGCCGGCGCGACAATTCGCGACAATGCTTGCTAGCCGCCCATGCGCAGGAACATCACCGACATGTCTACTCGAGAACCCGCGTTGACGCTGCGTCCAGCGCTTGCCGCCGACGAAGCCTTCCTCTTCGAACTGCGCAAGGCCACCATGACCGAGCACCTGGCGCGCGTCGGCGAACCGGTTGACGACGTCACGCATCGTGCGCGCCTGCTGCACCGTTACGACACCGCGTGGGTGATCTGTGTCGACGGCACGCCGGCCGGCTTGCTGAAAGCGCATCGCACCGAGACCGGCTGGGTGGTGGTGCAATTGCAGATTGCACCGGCGCTGCAAGGGCGCGGCATCGGCGAACGTGTGCTGCGTAGGGTCATGCATGCCGCCCAGGCCGACGCGTTGCCGGTCACGTTGAAGGTGCTCAAGGGCAATCCCGCGAAACGCCTGTACGATCGCCTCGGCTTTGAAGTCGTCGGCGAAGATGACATGCAGCTTTACATGCAGTGCGCACCACGC
Organism: Paraburkholderia ribeironis; assembly: GCF_900019265.1. Classification (GTDB taxonomy): domain Bacteria; phylum Pseudomonadota; class Gammaproteobacteria; order Burkholderiales; family Burkholderiaceae; genus Paraburkholderia; species Paraburkholderia ribeironis. Next base: position 70,670 of record NZ_CYGX02000005.1, on the reverse strand, counting down.
GCGGCAGCCGAAGCCGGAGCAGAATGACTGTCGGATAGAGACTGATACGTAACGGACTTTGATATGACCTCTCGCGATACCTCAGCCATTGACACCTGGCACGCCCATGTCTATTTCGATGCGAGCAGCCGCGACGCCGCGTGGGCCTTGCGCGAGCAGATCGAAGCGCGCTGGAGCGGCCAACTGCAAGTCGGCCGCTTTCACGAGCGCCCGGTCGGGCCGCACCCTATGTGGTCATTTCAACTCGCGTTCGCGCAGACGCAGTTTGCCGACGTGGTCGGCTGGCTCACACTGAATCACGGTGCCCTCGATGTCTTCCTGCATCCGAATACCGGCGACGCACTGCGCGACCATCGCGATGCGGCCGTATGGATCGGTCACTCGCACGAGCTGGTGTTGAAGGCATTGATGTGACCGGCGTTGCACGGGCATGCTTGCGCGGCGCGCACGCGTGCTCCGGGCGACGCGGGCGCGCCGCCGTTGTCATCGCCGTTGCCGTTGCCGTCCCCGCTCACATGTTCGTATACGAACTACACCAGCCGCGGGCGGCGACCTGCTTGTCGCCGAATAGCGTGCAACCGCCGTATGCATCCGTGGCTTTGCCCAGGAACAGCGAGCAGTTGGCGCACGTTTGGCCCGCTGCATAGGCAGGAAATTTTGCCTTGTCGACCTTTGACGCGTCTTCCACGTAGCCGACAGCCTGCGCCTTCGGATCGGTTGCGCTGAGTCGATTGGCGGTGTCGGCGAAGGCCGCGCGGGACAGAACCAGCGACGAGCCCACGCCCATGCCCATGCCCAGCATCAGAAAATGGCGCCGCGATGTTTTCATAGAGGTCCGATGGAAAGTGAGGACGCCAGCAAGGCGTGATCAATCGAGCAATCGCGTGAACCGTTCGACCGGTTCGCACCCGGTGCGCCGCGTGCTGACCAGAGCGCCGATCGGGGCGCCGTTGCCGCTCAGTTGCCGCGTCATTGCGATAGTCTCGCACGGAGCGGCGTGCCGATGGAAGGAAGATGGCGTGCCAACGCCCGAGGATCCTCCGGCTCATCTCCTCGCGGAAAAACTCGGAGTTCACCGAAAGAATAATGAAAACCTTGCGCGCGCCGCCGACATTGAATCGCGACACCGGTTATCCTTTTTGCAACACAGCATCCGCCCCTGTTCCGCCCATCATTGGAGTTGACCATGCAATACCGCAAATTCGGCCGCACCGGCCTGACTGTGTCGCGCCTTTGTCTCGGCACGATGACTTTCGGCCTGCAGACCGAGGAAGAGGTCTCACATCGCATTCTCGACACGGCGGCCGACGCCGGCGTGAACTTTATCGATACCGCCAATGTTTATCCGCTCGGCGGTGACGAGAACATCGCTGGACGCACCGAGGAAATCGTCGGGCGCTGGCTGAAGGGCAAACGCGACCGTTTCATTCTGGCGACCAAGGCAGTGGGCAAGATGGGCCCCGCGCCATGGGATCAAGGGGCGTCGCGCAAGCATCTGCTCGATGCGATCGACGCGTCGCTGCACCGGCTCGGCACGGACTACGTCGACCTGTATCAACTCCATTCCGACGACGCGCATACGCCACTCGACGAAACGCTCGAAGCGCTGGATGTGATCGTGCGCTCGGGCAAAGCGCGCTATATCGGCGTCTCGAACTTTCTCGCCTATCGGCTCGCGCGTGCGTTGGGACGGGCCGACGTGTTGCGCGTCGCGCGGTTCGTCTCGGTGCAGCCTCGCTATAACCTGTTGTTCCGTCAGATCGAACGGGAGTTGCTACCGTTGGCCGACGAGGAGCAGTTGGCCGTGATGCCTTACAACCCACTCGCGGGCGGCTTGCTGACGGGCAAGCATCAACTGGACGCCGCCCCGACCAGCGGACGTTTCACCGAGTCCGTCGGCAAGGCTGGCGCGATGTACCAGCAGCGGTACTGGCACCAGCGCGAGTTCGAGACGATCGAGCAGTTGAAGGCGATCGTCGCGCCGACCGGCGAATCGTTGACCCGCGTGTCTCTCGCGTGGGTGCTGGCCAATCCGCTCGTCACGTCAGCGATCATCGGTGCGAGCCGCGTGGAGCAGTTGAGCGATACACTCGCGGCGTCCGAACTCGCGCTCGACGCGCAGATCAAGACGCAACTCGATGAAGCCAGCGTGCAATATCGTTGGGGCGACGCGGCGCGATAAGCCGTCTGCGTGATTCGCCTCCGCGTGCTTTGCGGCGGCCCGGCGGCACATCGCGAACCACCGGCGTGTCATCGGCCATAGCGCAGCACCGTGCTGCTCGTTGCCAGCACATGGTCTTTGATGGCCGCGTGCAGCGCGTCTCTCGTCAAACCGGCCGGCAGCGCATCGGGCGGCAGATCGAGCGCATAGACCTGCGCCATGTAATGATGCGGCACGTCGCCGACCGGCGGGCAGGGTCCGAAATAACCGGGGCCGCCAGTCCGATTCGTGCCGGCGACGCTGCCAGGCGGCGCGGCGGCGCCGGCCGCGAGCCCCGTGGTCGACGGTGCGATGCCATACACGATCCAGTGCACGACTCCGAGTCCCTTCGCGCCGTCGGGATCGAACAGCGTGACCGCGAAACTCTTCGTGCCGGAGGGCGTGTTGTGCCACTGCAGCGCCGGCGACACGTTGCCGCCACCACACTGGTTCGCGCTGGCCGCGTGAGTCGAAGGCAGCGTGCCGCCGTCGGCCAATCCCGGCGACGCAACCGCAAACGCCTCGGCCGCGTCCGCCGCTTCCAATTGCGCGGTCGCGACAGCGAGCACGCCACATACTCCGACAGATAGCAGGCGCCGTGCGACGCCCAACTCGCTTCGAGTCATCATGAATCACCTCATGTCATGGATTCCCCTGTTCGAGCCTATTTGAATCGTCCGGTGCGCTGATTCGCTTCCGGAAACTGCCGCGTCTCGCGCACCGAACGCGGATGCCACAAACGCGCCCCACCTTCGATACCGGCGTCGTTCGATACGGTCGCCACGTTCGCCGGCAAGTCGAACTTGAGGCGCGCCGCGTTGCCGCCGCCGATCCACAACTTATCGTAATTCACCAGCGCATTCAGGATGCCGATCACCTTGTGCACACGCCGGTTCCAACGCTTATTCCCAACCTTCTCACGCGCGGCCTCGCCGATGTATTCGTCGTACGCGACGCCCTTGTTGCTAACCGGGTGATGAGCTAGTTCGAGATGCGGCATCAGCTCGCCGTCGCGAAACATCGCGGTGCCCGCGCCCGTGCCGAGCGTCAGCACGAATTCGAGGCCATGGCCTTCGATTGCGGCGAAGCCCTGCATCTCGGCATCGTTGATCATGCGCACCGGCAAGCCACCCAGGCGCTGCGCCAACGCATCGGCGAGCGCGATGTCGTGCCAGCCTTCGACGCCGAAATGCGGCGCGGTCAGAATCCGGTTGTCGCGCACCACGCCCGGAAAGCCGATCGACATCCGCGTGGGCGGCGCCTGTTCGATGAGTGGCGCCACCAGCTGCGCCAACGCGTCCACCAGCTGGTCGGGCGTGCATGGATGCGGCGTTGCCACCCGCACGCGCGCAGTTTTCATCTGGCCGTCCGCGTCGATGACCGCAGCCTTCAGCCCGGTGCCGCCGACGTCGATCGCCAGAATCCGCTCCTCAGTACTGCTCGTCGCTTTCGTCTTACGTGTGGCCACGGTACCCCCCGCTCGTATTGATGTGTTGACCTTACTTTTTCTGGACCGTATCCGCTTTCAACGGCCGCCATGCATGGCCGTCGCGTGCGAGCAGCGTATTGGCCTGAGCAGGGCCTTCGCTGCCGGCCGCATAACCGTGCACCGGCAGCGCGCCACCGCCCTTCGGATGCAACACGTCGTCCACCGCGCACCAGCTCGTTTCGATGCTATCGGCCCGCTGGAACAGCGTCTCGTCGCCAAGCATGCAGTCGTAGAGCAAAGTCTCATAGCCGACGTTCGCGCGCTCCGTGAAGAAGTCGGCATAGTCGAACGACGACTGCACCCCGCCCACCTGCATCACCGGACCCGGCGTCTTCACGTTGAAGTCGAAAGTCTGCCCGTGCGCGGGATCGATGCGCAAGGTCAGCACGTTCGGCGTGAGCGCGCTGACCGGCGTATCGCGGAACAGGCGGAATGGCACTGGCTTCAGTTGCACGGAGATTTCCGTGCGCCGCATGGCAAGCCGCTTGCCAGTGCGCAAATAGAACGGCACGCCGGCCCAGCGCCAGTTCTCGACGAGCACGCGTGCGGCGACGTAGGTTTCCGTCGTGCTGCCGGGCGCGACGTCCGGCTCCTCGCGATAGCCGATGCCCGCCGGACCCTTTTCGTATTGACCGAACACCACGTCGTCCGGGGCCAGCGGGCGGATCGCGTCGAGAATCTCGGCCTTCTTGTCGCGCACGGCTTCGGCGTCGAACGAGTTGGGCGGTTCCATCGCGACCATGCCGAGCAGCTGGAACAGATGGTTCGGCACCATGTCGCGAAACGCGCCCGTCTGCTCATAGAACGTGCCGCGCCCTTCCACGCCGAGCGTTTCCGCCGCGGTGATCTGCACGTTGTCGATATATTCGCGCCGCCATACCGGCTCGAACATCGCATTCGCGAAACGCACCGCGAGAATGCTCTGCACGGTGTCTTTACCGAGAAAGTGATCGATCCGATACACCTGCGATTCGTTCGCGTAAGAGAGGATGTGCGCGTTCAGATCACGTGCCGACGCGAGATCGGTGCCGAACGGTTTCTCGATCACGAGGCGGCGAAAGCCGCCGCCGCTTTTGCCACTGCTTTTGCCGCTGCTTTTACCGTCGTTTTCCTTCAGCAAACCCGCGTTGCCGAGATGCTCGACGATCGGTCTGAAAAAGCGCGCACCGACCGCGAGATAGAAGATCACGTTGCCGCCCGGCGTTTGCGCGAGCTTCTGCCTGAGCTTCGTGAAGGTATCGTCGGTTTCGAATTCGCCGGCCATGTACTCGAGGCGTTGCGCGACCCAGTTCCACGCGGCGTCGTCGAGCTTGCCGGCATGGAAGGTGCTGGCCTTGTCGGCGGCGAATTGCTGCAGCGACTTGTGCAGGTCTTCGCTCCACTCGCTCGTCTCGCGCTCGCCGTGATTGACGCCGACGATCTTCATGCCGCCGTCGAGCAGCCCGTCGACCGCGAGGTTGTACAACGCGGGCATCAGGAGCCGCCGGGTGAGGTCGCCGCCGGCGCCGAAGATCACCAGCGTGCAAGGCGGCGCGGGCCGCTTGCCGGGCGGCGACGCCGGCGCATCGTGTTGCCTCGCGCTGATCTTGCAGCTCAGCGCCGCAGTGGCGGCGGGTTGATTGGAAGCCTGGGTGTTCGGTGTAGTCGACATGGGATTCACTCGCGCAAGCCAATGGAACCGATGGGGTACATGAAAGACCACGCTTGAACCCACACAGTTCAAAAATGGTCACGCGACTCGCGCCGCACGCGCAATGGTCGGGTCGATGTCACCGCGCGTGCGTTCGCGTTGTGATGCTACTTCATCGTCGTGGTGGCGAGTGCGGGCGCCGGTTCGGGAGCGGACGCGGGCGCACTGGCCGGCGCGGCGACTGGCTCTGCAACGGCAGCAGCAACCGGAACCGGAGCCGCGGCAGCAATCGGCTCACCGTCCGCGGCGCCCGTCACCGGCACATTGCCCGAGGACGCCATCGCACGCGGCTGCAAGAGCAGTGCAACCAGCCCGGTCCAGCCGGTCTGATGCGACGCGCCGACGCCGCGCCCGTTGTCGCCATGAAAATACTCGTGGAACAGGATCAGATCACGCGAGCGCGGGTCGGCCTGCAACAGCGGATAAGCACCCATCACCGGCCGCTCGCCGTCCTTGTTCTTGAGGAACAGCGTGGTCGCGCGGCGCGCCAGTTCGTCGGCGATTTCGCTAAGCGAGAACTTCTGCCCTGAGCCGGTCGGATATTCGACGCGGAAATCGTCGCCGTAATAGCGGTGAAATTCGTACAACGATTCGATCAGCAGATAGTTCACCGGCATCCACACTGGGCCGCGCCAGTTCGAGTTGCCGCCGAACACGCGCGTGTTGGATTCGGCCGGCAGATACTTGACGCAGAAACTCTTGCCGTTGAGATCGAACTCGAACGGATGATCGCGATGACACCGTGACAACGCCCGCACGCCGTAATCGGAAAGGAATTCGCTTTCGTCGAGCGCACGGCGCAGCAGCGCTTTCATCCGATGACCGCGCAACACCGACAGCAGCAACGTGTTGCCCTTGCCGGGCTCGTTCCAGCGCGAGACCAGCCTGGCCAGATCCCGGCGATGTTCGAGGAACCACACGAGCCGCTCGCGCAGCCCAGGCAAGCCGCCGTGCAGACGCTCTTCGAGCACCTGCACGGCGAACAGTGGGATCAGACCGACGATCGAACGTATCCGCATCGGCATGCTGCTGCCGTCGGGCAGGCGCAGTTTGTCGTAGAAGAACTCGTCTGCGCTGTCCCACAGGCCCGTATCGCAGCCGTCCTCGCAGCTCACCGCTTCGGCGATATACAGGAAGTGCTCGAAAAACTTCACGCCGATATCCACGAACACATGGTTCGCATACGCCAGTTCGAGCGCCATGCGCATCAGGTCGAGCGCATATGCGGCCATCCACGCGGTGCCGTCGGCCTGGTCGATATGGCCGCCAGTCGGCAGCGGCGACGAGCGGTCGAAAATCCCGACGTTGTCCAGTCCGAGAAAGCCGCCCTGAAAAATATTGCGGTCGTCGGCGTCCTTGCGGTTCACCCACCACGAGAAATTCAGCAGCAACTTATGGAACATAAGTTCGAGAAAATCGCGATCCGGCTTGCCGGTGAGCGCGCGGTCGATCTCGTACACGCGCCATGCGGCCCACGCATGCACGGGCGGGTTGGCGTCGCCGAGCGCCCATTCGTACGCGGGCAGCTGGCCGTTCGGATGCTGATAGCGGTCCTTCACCAGCAGCAGCAGTTGGCGCTTCGCAAACGCCGGGTCGATCAACGCGAGCGCGGCCGCATGAAACGCCAGATCCCACGATGCGTACCACGGGTACTCCCACTTGTCCGGCATCGATACGATGTCCGCATTGCACAGGTGCCGCCAATCCACATTGCGGCCGTGTTTGCGGCTCCCCGGCGGCTTGGGTTGCAGCGGGTCGCCGTCGAGCCAGCGCTGCACGTCGTACTGGTAGTACTGCTTGGACCACAGCATGCCGGCCAGCGCCTGACGCTGCACGAGACGCGCGTCGGGATCGGCCATCTCGTGTTGCAACGCGCCATAGAACTCGTCGGCCTCGGCGATACGGCGCGTGAACACCGCATCGGCATCGAACTGCGCGTCGTCGGGCGCCGACTGCGGACGCCAGCGCAGATACACCACTGCGCGCCCATGCGGAGCGAATTCGAGCGCCGCATGCGCGCCGGCCTTGCTGCCGGCGTCGCGGCGGATCGCCTGCTGGTCGCCGTGCACGAGATAGTCGTTGAAGCCATCCTTGAACGGCCCGGCGCCGTCCGTGTTGAACAGGCGCCTGACGTTGGTCTCGTTCTCGCAGAAGAGCCACACGAGCTGCGGCGCGTCCTTCGACCACGCCGTCACGACAATCGGCGCGTAACCTTCCTGACGCCCGATCAACTGGACCTCGCCGTTGTGGTCCGTGCCGGCGACCAGCGACGGCTTGTCCGGGCTACCCTTCCATGACCACGTGTTGCGCGCCCAGATCTGCGGCAGCACATCGAGCGACGCGGCCTCATCCGCGCGATTCTCGATCGTCACGCGCATCACGATGTCGTCCGGCGCGTGCTTCGCGTATTCGACCTGCACGTCGAAATAGCGCTGATCGTCGAACACGCCGGTATCGAGAATTTCGTACTCCGGCATGTCGCCGCAACGGCGCGCGTTTTCCTGCACGAGGTCCTCGTACGGAAAGGCGGCATGCGGGTACTTGTAGAGCATGCGCATGTACGAATGCGTCGGCGTGCCGTCGACGTAGAAGTACAACTCCTTCACGTCCTCGCCGTGATTGCCCTGCGCGTTGGTGAGGCCGAACAGGCGCTCCTTGAGGATCGGGTCCTTGCGGTTCCACAGCGCGAGCGACACGCACCAGCGCAGCCTGTCGTCGCCGAAACCGGCAATGCCGTCTTCGCCCCAGCGATACGCGCGACTACGCGCATGGTCGTGCGGAAAGGAGTCCCAGGCGGTGCCGTCCGGGCTGTAATCCTCGCGCACGGTGCCCCATTGACGCTCGCTCAGGTAAGGCCCCCAGCGCTGCCAATGTTGGCACGCGCCCGAATGCAGGCGTGCGCCTTCGATGGTGGCTAGCAGATTGGCAGCTCGCAACGGTGGCATGACTCCGTCCTCGCATCTGGCTTGGCGTCGGCACACACATCGTAACGCGGTTTACGCGACGATGCGTTGCGAGCCGCCAAGCAGGCCTTCAATGCGCAGCAACTCGCCCAGCGACCACGCCTGAAACGGCGTGCCAGCGGGCGCATGCGGCGCGTCGCCATCGGCGATCTCGGACAGGTGATCGAGACCGGCGTGGTCGAGATGCGCATAGAGCGGTTCGAGAAAACGTTCCCGCGCTTGTGCGCGAGTCTCAGCGGTGACGCCATGAACCCGCAGCCAAGCTTCGACAAACGGGCCGAGCAGCCACGGCCAGACCGTGCCTTGATGATAGGCGCCATCGCGTGCGAGTGGTGGACCGCCGTAGTGTCCGCGGTAGGCAGGGTCGGACGGCGCGAGCGTGCGCAAGCCGAGCGGCGTCAGCAAGTGCGCTTCGACCTGCGCGAGCACCGCCTGCGCCACCACGCCATCGAGCAACGCAAACGGCAAACCGCCCACCGCAAAAATCTGGTTCGGCCGGATCGCGCGATCTAGCGCGCCTTTCACGTGATCGACATCGACGTTGTCGAACAGCGCGTGCGTGGACGGATCGACGAAGCGTTCATGAAACGCTTGCAACGCTCGCGCGGCGGGTTGCTGCCACTGCGAATTCCAGGTTGCTGCAACGCGCAACGCGTTGATCCATAGCGCCTGCACTTCGACCGGTTTGCCGATGCGCGGCGTCACCACCCAGTTGCCGATTTTCGCGTCCATCCACGTGAGTTGCACGCCTGAGATACCGGCGGCGAGCAGGCCATCGTCGGCCGACGCCCGGATGTTGAAGCGCGTGCCCATCGTATAGCCGGCGAGGATCGTCTCGGCGGCCAGTTGCAGACGCACGCGCGTCGCATCGCTTGCATGACCGGTGGCCAGATAGTCGTGCACGGCGACGATGAACCACAACGACGCATCGACGGAGTTGTACTCCGGCGTGTCGCCGTAGTCGGGGAAGCGGTTCGGCAGCATGCCTTCGGACAGTGCGCCCGACCATGCGAGCAGAATCGCTTCGGCTTCGTCCAGTCGGTTCGATGCGATCAGCAGGCCACGCATCGCGATGAACGTATCGCGGCCCCAATCGATGAACCACGGGAAGCCGGCGAGAATCGTGCGGCCCTGGTTGCGCGCGACCACGTATGCATCGGCGGAACGCTGCAGGCGTGAACCCAGTGCGGCGCGGCGTTGTTGCTCGATACGTGCAAGCTCCGTTGCGTGAGCGACGGCCGCTTGCGCGCTCGCGCAGGGCATCGCGCTTACGGCTGCCGACGCCGATGTTCCCGCACGGGTCGCGCACGATGCGCTGAGAATCATCACCGCTTCAGCACCGGCGAGATCGAAGCTGAACACGCCTGGCGTCGCGAGATCCTCGCTGCAATCGAGACCGCGTTCCTCGTCGCGCACGTAGCAGAAGTTGCGATACCAATCCGGCGCGTGGATATAGACGCCGTTCGTCGCCGCATGGATAAAGGGCAAGTCGCCGTACGGCTGCCAGCTCACGCAGGCCAGATCGTCGCTGGTCCGTGCGTTGAAGTTGAATGCGGCGTTCTCATGATGCAGCGCGTGGTAATCGCGGCCCGAGAGCAAAGGCCTGATCTTCAGGAGGGCCGCGCTCATGCCCGCCGCGTCGGTCCCGCGCTCCAGCCGCCAACGCAACACCGTTTCACAGGTCGCCTTGCTGACGAATACCTCGACGCTCAGCACCATTTGCGTATCGAGTTGCAAGCGCCATGTTGGCCAGGGCGCTGTGTCGAAGCTCGCAAGACTCGTGCTCAAGTCGGGATAGATCACGTTGGGCAGATACCGCTGCATGCTCAACGGATAACGCTGCCCGCCCGCTTCCAGCCATGCCTCGATGCCATTGACGAGTACGGCGCGCCCACCCGGCGCACGCATGGCGCTCAGCAGCAATGCGTGATAGCGGCGCGTGCGTAGCGTGCCCACCGTGCCCGACGCGAAACCGCCGAAGCCATCCGCTTCCAGCCATTCGTCTTCGAGACGCGTGATATCGAAAGGTCGTTCGATGTGTGTCATGAGCCAATCGGTTATGCGAGGCAGTGAATCGTTAAATGTGTGCGGACCATCATGCGGACCCACCATGCACACCAACAGGCAGATGGCATTAAGGTGACCAGCGTCCTTCCTGGCGCTTTCCATTTTCTTTCGAACAACCAACGAATTATCGAAACTTATGCCACTCGCAAACGTTTCACAATTATTTCTTGAAAGGAATGGAGACTGCACCCGCTTTCACCAAAACCGGATGCAACATGAGAAGAGACAAATGCGTGGCGAGCATCGCATCGATCGCACTCGCAACGTTAGCACTGAGCGGTTGCGGCGCGGACGACTCCGCGCCGACGACAACGTCTTCATCGCCGGGCGTCACCGATAACCATGCCGCGCCACGTCCGGCGACCTCATCGGCGGCTGTGCTGCCCGAAGCGTCCACCCCGTCCGCCTCGCTCGCGGCGAACCCCGCCGCCGCGTCCGACCCGATCGCGCAATCCATGCAAGCCAGTCTCGCCGCCGACAGCCAGCAAGTCGCGCCCGTCATGCACTACGCACCCGGCGACAGCGCCAGCAGTAACTAACCCGATTCCCGCAGCGCGCCAAGGCGCGCTATTTTGTTTCACTCCGCAGAAGGTGATATTCGATGACATCAACTAGCCGTCGCCGTTTCCTGCAGACCGTGGCTTCATCCGCCGGCGCCGCCGCCGCGATGACCGCGCTTCCCGAGTCGATCCGCAATGCGCTCGCCGTGCCCGCGTTCTCGCGCACGGGTACGCTCAGCGATGTCGAGCACATCGTCGTGTTCATGCAGGAGAACCGCTCATTCGACCACTACTTCGGCCATATGCGTGGCGTGCGCGGCTACAACGACCGCTTCCCGATTCCGCTGCCCAACGGCAAGCCGGTGTGGTATCAGCCATCGAAAGAAGATCCCACCCAGCCAGTGCTGCCGTTCCATCTGAACACCGCCACCACCAGCGCGCAATGCGTCGGCGATCTGGATCACACCTGGTACAAGACCCATGCCGCGATCGACGGCGGCCGCTATGACCAGTGGCCCGCCAACAAGACCGACATGACGATGGGCTATCACCTGCGCAGCGACATTCCGTTTCACTACGCGCTGGCCGATGCGTTCACGATTTGCGACGCGTACTTCTGCTCGCTGCCGGGGCCGACGCACCCGAACCGTTCGTATCTGATGACCGGCACCGTCGATCCCACGGGCAAATTCGGCGGCCCGCTGCTCGACAACAGCGATTTCGTCGACGGCGACGCTCCGCCGAACTATCAGTTGCTATCGTGGACCACGTACCCGGAGCGTCTGCAAGCGGCGGGCATTTCGTGGCAGGTGTACCAGCAGGGCCTGACCGGCGCCGATCCGCTGAACGGCAACTACGGCACCAACGTTCTGCAGAACTTCGCGAACTTCATCAACGCGCAGCCGGGCTCGCCGTTGTACGAGCGCGCGCAAACCGTGCGCACGATCGACGACCTGAAGGCCGACGTGCTCGCGAACAGACTGCCGCAGGTATCGTGGCTGTGCCCGCCAGCTGCTTACTCCGAGCACCCGAGCTATACGCCCGCATACGGCGCGGAATACACGTCGCGAATTCTCGATGCGTTGACGTCGAACTCCGAGGTCTGGAGCAAGACCGTGCTGTTCATCATGTACGACGAGAACGACGGCTTCTTCGATCACCTCGTGCCGCCGCAACCGGCGACGACGGCCGCGCAAGGCCAATCGACGGTCAGCACTGAAGGCGAAATTCACAACGTGGTCAATCCGGCGCGCGGCGGCAGCTACACCGCCGATGGCCTGCCGTACGGCCTCGGCCCGCGTGTGCCGATGACGATCGTGTCGCCGTGGAGCAAGGGCGGTTTCGTGTGCTCGCAGGTGTTCGATCACACGTCGGTGATCCGCTTCATCGAGTCGCGCTTCGGCGTCTACGAGCCGAACATCACGCCGTGGCGCCGCGCGGTGTGCGGCGACCTGACCAGCGCATTCGACTTCCGCACGCCGGATTCGAAAGTGCCGCCGCTACCGGACACGAGCAGCTACAAGAGCATCGCCGACAACCAGTGCGCGACGCAGCCCAAGCCGACCGTCCCCGCGACGCCGGGCGCGATCGATCCGCAGGAAAGCGGGATTCGTTTCGCGCGTGCGTTGCCGTACGAGCTGCATGTGAATGGCTCGGTGGACCCGCAGCGGAACACGTGCGAGATTTCGATCGGCAATGCCGGCGACCAGGGCGCGCACTTCTACGTGTACTCGACCAATCGCACGGACGGCCCGTGGCGTTACACCGTCGAAGCGGGCAAGTCGCTCAGCGCGACCTTCGATCTGACCTCGACGAGCGGGGTCTACGCATTCGAAGTATTCGGGCCCAACGGATTCGTGCGCAAGTTCGCGGGCAATACGCAGCAGGCGCAAGCCACGCAAGTCGCGGGCTCGCATGGCAACGCCAGGCCGGCGCAGCCAGAAGTGAAGGCGCAATACGATGTCGCGAACGGCAACGTGTTCCTGAAGTTCAGCAACAGCGGCGGCGGCATTGCGCGATTGACGGTGACCGACAACGCTTACGGTGCGCGCACGCGCGTGGTGCCGGTGCCGGCCGGCGCGCATGTCGAAGAGGTGTGGGTGCTGGCGTCGAGCCATCACTGGTACGACCTGACGGTGACGAGCAATGACGATGCGAGCTTCTCGCGCCGTTTCGCCGGTCACGTCGAGAATGGCCGGCCGAGCATCAGCGATCCGGCGGCGCTCGCGCCGGTGCTGGCGGCGAGCTGAGTCATGCGATGGCGGGCTTCGTGCGGGTCGCCGCCCTGGTCGGGGCGCCCGCTCGAAACCCGCAGTCGCTCTGCGCGGATCGGCGGATAGCGTTACAGTCAATCCACCGCGCACATCGCGCCGCCTGAACCAGTTACTCACGCGCCCAACAACACCCCTGTCCTGAACGGCTGCGTTCCCGTCACACGTCCCAACGGCGCGCCCGTCGTCACGAACCGGATCGCGCGGCGCATATAAAGCACGCCTTCCGTGTTGCTGCAAATCGTGGTGGTCTCGTCGGTCAGCGGATCGACGATATCGAACAAAGCCTGTCCAGCACGAATCGTGTCGCCGATCTTCGCGCGATGAACCAGAATCCCGCTGACCGGCGCGTAAAACTGCTCGCTACCGGCGAGCGGCGTGGCGGGCGACAGCAACGGCGGCAACGGCTTCGCCTCGCGCCGAATCGCGTTGCGCCACACCAGGTAATCGACCAGTGCGTCGGCATCCTGTTGTGCCACTTCGTAAGAGACGTCGCGCTGGCCGCGGCATTCCACGGTCACCGCAATCGTGCCATTGGGCACCGGCTTGCTGGGCGGCATCTGCTGCTGCAACGTCGACCACAACAGGCCATGCGTTTCATCGAACGACTCGCCGCCCGAGTTGGTCGCAAGCAACGACGCCTGCGCGCCGAGGTAGCGCGACAAAGGCTCGATTTCAGGCCACGCCGCTTCGCTGGTGTACAGATGCATCGCCGCTTCGAGCGAGCAATGCAGGTCGATCACGACGTCCGCGTCGAACGAACGCTTCAGCAACGCCAATTGCAGCGAGTCGAATTCGGTCAACGGTTTCTGCTCGGCCAGTTCAGCCGCGATCAGTTCGCGAACGATGCGCCGGTTCTCCGTCGCATCGGCACCCAACGCGTCCTTCGCGCGGGCGACTAATGGAGAGAATTGCAGGAAGTGCCGATTGAAGTTCTTGCCGCTGCCGAGATCGAAGCGCCCAAGAAACTGCCCCAGCACGTACTGCCCGAGTCCGACCGGATTTGCCACCGGCACCAGCACGATTTCCGCACTCAGCGCGCCCTGCTGTTCCAGTTCGAGCAACCGGCGCTTGAGCAATACCGTCATCAACATCGCGGGCGTTTCGTCGGCATGCAGCGACGACTGGATATAGATCTTCTGCCCGCTATTGACCGGACCGAAGTGAAACGACACCAGCTCGCGGTGCGTGCCGATAGCCGGCGATAGAAGCGGAATCGATTGCCTGTTCATGAACGGAAGGCCTGCGAAAAAGAAGTCCAGCGTAAAGGAGTGAAGTGCCGTACGGATCGAAGTCGAAGTACTGCTTCGCGATCTGCGCGCACAGGCGGTCGTTCAGCATCGACGCGATCACCGCATCAAGCCAGCGCCATCCTATGTGGCGCCCGCTCCTCAAAGAAGTCCCGTTCGGACTATCATGTTCACCTTTTCCGATCACGAACCCCGCGCCCTTCAATGGCCTTGACGATCTCCCAGCTGCGCACGTTCAAGGCGGTTGCCGAACAGGGCAGCATTCGCGCGGCATCACGCGTGCTCGGCATCGCGCAAAGCGGCATCACGCAGCAATTGCAGAACCTCGAATCGATGCTCGGCGCGACCCTCTTCACCCGCACGAATCGCGGCATCACGTTGACAGCGCTCGGCCAGCGGCTGTTGCAGCGGGCCGGCACGATCATCGGTGAATGCGAGCGCGCCGAGCAGGAAATGCAGCAATTGCAGGGCGATTACGCCGGCGAGGTGACGTTCGGCATGACCACCGAGCCGCTCGTCGATGCATTCGCGCCGGTGCTGATGGAGTTTCGCACGCGCTTCGAGCGGGTCGCGGTGCATCTGCGCACCGGCACGTCGCGCATGATGATCGCGTGGATTCGCAAGGGCACGCTCGACTTCGCAGTCGCGTTAGTCTCGAAACAGACCGACACGGCCGATCTGTCGGTGACGCCGCTTTATCCATCCGATCCGGTGATCGTGTGCCGCGCGGGTCATCCGAAAGCGGGCGCGACCTCGCTGGCCGAACTCGTCGACTGCACGTGGGTGACGACACGCTCGCCGAATCTCACCGAGGACCCGCATGTCAACCGCCTGAGCCATCTGTTCGAAAGCCATGGCTTGCCGCCGCCGAAAATCATTGCGACCGTGGAAGGGCTGTACGAGACGCTGCATCTGGTCGGCGCGACGGATTGCCTGTCGCTGGAGTCGTCGATCGTGGTCAAACAGGGCCCGTTTGCGAGCGCGCTCAGGTCGATCCCCGTGCGCGAGCGGGCGGCCGACCAGAACGTGTGCCTGCTGCAGCGCGCGGCCATGCCGCTCACGCCCGCCGCGCAGGAACTCGCAACGATGATCGCGTCATATACCCGCACGGTAAGGGCGCGCTGAGCGTGTGCTGAACGCTGACGTGCGCGCCGCGCCGGTCACGTTACGCAGCGCTCGCGCCGCAATCAATCCAGGGTTTCGAGCGCGATCAATTCGTCGATGGTCTGACGGCGCCGGATCAGCCGCGGCCGGCCCTGCTCCAGCAACACCTCGGGCGCGAGCGGCCGGCTGTTGTAGTTCGACGACATCGACGCGCCGTACGCACCCGCGTCATGAAACACGATGAAGTCCCCCACTTCGGGCGCGGCCATCGAGCGGCTCGTGACAACACCGCCCGCGGCCTGCGTGAACACATCACCGGCTTCGCACAACGGACCGGCCACCGCGAATGAGCCGATCGGCGCATGGCTTGGCACACCATCGCGTTTCAGCACGCTCATTTCATGATGACTGCCGTAAAGCGATGGCCGCGTGAGGTCGTTGAACCCGGCGTCGACCAACGCGAATTGCCGCGCGGGCCGCCGGTTCAACGCATGCACTTCAGCGACCAGCACCCCCGCCTCAGCGACGAGGAAGCGCCCCGGTTCGATCTCCAGCCTCACGCGATGCCCGACATGCGCTTCGATCCGCCGGCGCGCCGCATCCCAGAGCCGGAAGTAATGGTCGACGTCGATGCGCGGCTCGCCTTCGCGATACGGCACCGACAGACCGCCGCCAGCGGAAATCGCTTCAATATCGTGGCCGAGTCCCATCACGGCATCGACCATTGCATCGCAGACGCGCGACAGATGCGCGTAGTCGACGCCCGAGCCGATATGCATGTGCAACCCGACCAGCGTGAGCCGATAGCGACGAACGAGGTCCAGCGCTCGTGGCACATCATCGAGCCAGATACCGTGCTTGCTGTGTTCGCCGCCGGTGTTGGTCTTGTTGCTGTGTCCGTGACCGAAACCCGGGTTGATCCGCAGCCACACGCGATGGCCAACGCCCGCGTGGCGTCCGATTCTTTCGAGCATGTCGAGCGACCCGGCGTTGACCGTGATGCGATGTTCGAGCACGGCCGCGAGCGTTGCATGGTCGAGCAGGTCCGCGGTGAACACCACGCCTTCGGGATCGCGGTCGGGTGTGAAACCCGCCGCGAGACTGCGCGCGATTTCACCCAGCGAGACCGCATCGACCAGCACGCCTTCGTCGCGCATCAGCTTCAGAATGTGCAGGTTCGAACACGCCTTCTGCGCATAGCGGATCACATCGAAACTGCGCAGTTCGGCGATACGTTGGCGAATTACGTCGGCGTCGTAGATCCAGAGCGGCGTGCCGTGCTGCCGGGCGAGCTCGGCAAGTTGCCGCGGATTGAATGGCGTCATGATCGGCTCGATGTCGGAGCGTTGCTGTAACCGACATGATGCTGGGAATCCGTCATTCAGTAAAATACCTATTATTTGCCGATCCATTCACTTCTGATATACCCCACCATGGCGCTCACCCACCGGCATATCGAAGTCTTTCGCGCGCTAATGACGGCAGGCAGCGTCACCAAGGCGGCCGACATGCTCTCAACGTCGCAGCCCACCGTCAGCCGCGAACTCGCACGCATGGAGCAGAGCATCGGCTTCCCGCTATTCGAACGCGCGCATGGGCGGCTGCGTCCCATGATGTCCGCGCTGACGCTGTTCGACGAAATCAAGCGCGCCTACATCGGACTCGAACGGGTGGCGTCGACGGCGGCCAGTCTGCGTGAATTCCAGGGCGGCCAGCTCGCGATCATCGCGTTGCCGATGTTTTCGCATTCAATCTTGCCGGGCGCGTCGAAGCGCTTTCACGACGCGCAGCCCGGCGTGAGTGTGTCGATTGCCACGCAGGAGTCGCCGTTCCTCGAAGAATGGCTGACCGCGCAGCGCTACGACCTGGGCCTCACCGAACACGGCGCGCCGCCGCCCGGCACACATCTGACGCCGTTGCTCGAAGTGGACGAGGTGTGCGTGTTGCCGGATCGGCATCCGTTGCTGGCCAGGCGCGTGATCGCGTTGAAGGATTTCGCGGAGCAGGCCTTTATCAGCCTGTCGTCGAACGATCCGTACCGGCTGCAGATCGATGAAGCGTTCGCGCAAGCGGGTATCGCGCGCCGCCAGCTGATCGAGACGCCCACCGCCGTTTCCGTGTGCAGTTTCGTGCGTCAGGGTCTTGGCGTCGCGATCGTCAATCCGTTGACCGCCGTCGATTTCGCGGGCCGCAATCTGCATATCCGGCCGCTTGCCGTGTCGCTGCCGTTTCGCGTCAGCGTGATTCATCCGGAGCATCGCCCGAGTCATCCGCTCGCCAGCGCATTCGTCAAAGCGCTGCAAAGCGAGGCCGCAGCGCTGCGGCTACAATTGAAAAGTCACACTGCACACAAGCGGTCATAACGGTCTCGCCCGGCACATAGCGCGCAATTCAATTCAATTGCACGCGCCGTCGCGGATGCCATTCGATACGAAGGCCCCGCACGCTTCACGCTTCACGCTGCACCTCACCTGCAAAACCGATAGCGAACACGAAGGGCGCACATTGCGCATTCGTTCCGCTTCATGTCTTCACACGTCGCAGACCATCAACAGGAGTTTCCCAAATGATGAATCGAGACAATCCCGTCTGGCTGATTACAGGCTGTTCCACCGGCTTCGGCCGCGAACTGGCGAAGCTGGTGCTGGAACGCGGCTGGCGTGCGGTCGTCACCGCACGCGACGCGTCGAAAGTGAAGGATATCGCCGCAGCTCACGGCGATCGTGCGCTGGTTCTGCCGCTCGACGTGACGAACCGGGCACAGATCGAAGACGTGGTCGCGCAGACCAAGCAGCGTTTCGGCCGCATCGACGCGCTCGTCAATAACGCGGGTTATGGTTATCTGGCCGCAATCGAGGAAGGCGAGGACGATGCCGTGCGCGCGATGTTCGAGACCAATGTGTTCGGTCTGGTCGATATGACGAAAGCGGTGCTGCCGATCATGCGCGAGCAGCGTAGCGGACTGATCGTCAATGTGTCGTCGATCGGCGGCATTGCGAGCTTCGCGGCGACTGGCTATTACCACGCGACCAAATACGCGGTCGAAGGCTTGTCGGAATCGCTTGCGCTGGAAGTGAAGCCGCTCGGCATCGGCGTGCTGATCGTCGAGCCCGGCCCGTTCCGCACGAACTGGGCAGGTCCGTCGATGAAGCAATCGGCCACCGTGATCGACGACTACGCGGCCACCGCCGGCGAGCGCCGCAAGCAGACAGAGGCGCGCAGCGGCAAACAGGCAGGCGATCCGGTGCGTGCCGCGCAGGCGATCATCGACGTGGCGCTGTCGGACCAGCCGCCGCTGCGTCTGCTGCTTGGCAAGGTCGCGCTCGAACTCGCGCACAGGAAGCTGGACATGCTGCGCGGCGACTTCGAGACATGGAAGGCGAAGACGGAAAGTGCGGATTATCCGGAAGGGACGGCTTGATCGTACCGGCGTACCCAGCGCTCTGCCGGGCCGCTGGTGTGGGTCATTGGACCGTGTGGTCCGCTTGAACGCGTGTCGCTTGGCTCAAACCCGTTGGCCGGGTTCAGAACTCGACCAACGCAAAGTCTTCCTTGCCCACGTCGCAGAGCGGGCAGCGCCAGTCGGCGGGGACGTCCGCCCAGCGCGTGCCCGGCGCGATACCTTCATCCGGCAGACCTGCGGCCTCGTCGTAGACCCAGCCGCAGATCACGCAGACCCATTGCTTGAAGTCGTCCGCCGACGGGCCAGCGCCGGGCGCGGAGCCGGCCGCGCTAACCGCGTGCGGCGCCGTCGTTTCGTCAAGGCTCACCACCAGCGGCGCAGCCGTGCCGCCGCCGCTCGCGGCAAGGCGCGCCTGCAGGCCTTCCAGCAAGCGCTGCGCTTCGTCTTGGGTCAGATCGATCCAGTACGGGTCGCCCGCGCCGTCGTTGAGTCGCTCGGGGGAAAACTGGATTTCTACGGCTACGCCCTTCTTGTACATGGCAATCAGAATATCGATGAAACCGGCATACGGTGCCGGCGCAAGGCCGCACGCACCATGCGGGCGGCCGGGCGGCGCGACTAGACCAGTTGATTCAGCACGATGGCGGCGATCAGGCCAGCGGCGCCGATGAGGCCTAGCAACTGCAGCAGAGTGAGGGATTTGCGCGATGTGGTGGGGACTTGTTGCGTGGTCACGAGCGTTTCTTGAGGATCGGAAAAAGCGAAATGGTACACGGGTATGAGCGCAGGGCACGCCGATGAGCGCAAAAGCCGCATGTATCGGGCGACATTATCGCCGCTCGCACGCGCCGCATTGCCTACCGTGGGGAGATGGATTAGTTCACCACAAGGGGGAACGATTGCCGGCGAGTAGATCGCCTCGCCGGCAGGGTCAGCGATCAGGTCTTCGCCAATGGGTCGCCGTGGCGCGAGTCCCAGAAGCGGATCACCGATGTGTCGCCGGTGCCGGCGCCCACCATCTGACCGGGTGCGCCATTATCACGCAGCAAGGCGCGCAGGTCGTTGATGACCGGAAACACCTCGTGATTCCAGTCCGCGCCCTGTGAGTCGTGAGCGCGCTGTTCGGCTTCGACGATCTCGCGATCTTCCTTGAAGATGCGTTCGGTGAACCACACGAGCAGTGGCCACACGAGATTCAGCACGCCGGGAATGCCGGGCTTGAGGATCGACAACAGCCCGAACGTGCGGTTGGTGCGCTGCTCGCGATCAAGCGGCACGTAGACGATCCACAGATTCATCACCAGCTTCTGCTCAGACGTGCGGATCTGCAGCGTCTGATACGGATACTCCGTGCGAATCGTCATCACGTCCTTGTGTTTCTTGAAGCCGCCGGTCTTGCGGCTCTCGCCGAACACGATCGCCTCGCCGAGCGGTTGCTGACCGGCCATGCGCGCAAACGTGTAGTCGACTTCGACCCAACCTTCGCCGCGCCGCCGCCCCAACGAACGCGCACGCATCTGCCCCATCTGCCGGCGGTGCAGAAACTGATGGTTCATGTCCATCAGGTTCTCGTGCATGAACGAATAGTGGCAATTCACCGGCCGGCCAAAACGGCGCGTCTTGTACTTCCTGTCCGAGACCGAATCAAATGAGGGCAGCGGCCGCTGTTCGGCCAACGCGGCATCGCCCGGGAACACGAAAATCAGCCCTTCGACTTCCTGACACGGATAGGAACGCACACCGTTCGGCAGACGGTCGCGGCCCAGATACGGCACGTCGATGCACTGGCCCGAACAGTCGTAGGTCCAGCCGTGGTAACCGCAACGGATCGATTCGCCTTCCACCACACCCTGATGCAACGGCACCTGACGATGCGCGCAGCGGTCTTCGAGTGCGAACACCTTGCCGGACTCCGCACGCGCCAGCACGATTGGGTCGCCCGCGAACGTCACGCCATGCGTCTTGCCCCGCTTCACCTCACGCGACCACGCGAGCGGGTACCAGTGGTCCGGGTGAATGCCGACGCGGCGCAGATCGCGCTCCGGCCTGTCGTTGGCGATCTGATTCGACGCTTGCGCGTGGCTTGCTGCCGGCGAGCCGGCATGAGCTGCATTGTGCGGCGCTGCGTGGGCAGGCGGCGCATCGGTGGTGGCATCGACGATGTCTTGTTCGAGCGGGGGAACAGCATGCATGGATGAAGCCTCCGTGCATCAGCGGATGGAGAGTTGCCGCCTCGCATGTCGAGGCCGGCATCGTCGCCAGTCTACTCGAACCGGCCGCCGCATGCGTCAAACGACGGCACCTGCGGCCTCTGTCATGGCGCTGCGCAGCTGCCCGAACACGAACGCATCCGAGAAAGGCGGCGCGCGCTCAGCTCTCTTCGTGCGCCACCAGCCCGGAGCGGGATTGCGCGCCCCACGAGCGACCGCCGCGCAGAAAGTGCAGCCAGCCGAGCGCGGCGCCGACATGCCGCACCAATTGGAATGTGAACGGCTCGGCAATGGCCGCGAGCATCGCCATCCACACACTGTTGCCGGAGCGCTCGCCAGTCCAGCGGCGATACAGATGGATGCTCCACAGATAGAACGCGAGATCGATCGCCGTTTTCAGGCCGATCACGCTGAAGATCGACACGACGATCGCGCCATGTCGACCGAACAGAAAGCCGAGCAGCAGCGCGAACGCGGTGAGACCGTAGATCGGCTGCATCGTATCGATTGCCTTGACGGGCAGCATCAACATGCCGAGCGTGCCGTAGCGCGGATTGCCGGTCATGTCGCGGTTCCAGTACTGCGTTTGCAGGAAACCCGCGAACCAGCGGCGGCGCTGCCGCAAAAAGCTGCCGAGGTTGCCCGGCGCATCGGTGTGCGCATGCGCTTCGCCGACCACACGAACGTCCCAGCTGAGGCCATGATCGGCCGAATGGCGGCGCAACCGGTGAATCAGCTCGTAGTCTTCGACCAGACATTGCGGATCGAACCCGCCCACGTCGATCAGCGCGTCGCGCCTGAACGACGCGAACGCGCCCGAGATCAGCAGCAGACTGTCGGCGCGCATCCACGCAAAGCGGGCGATGAAGTTGCGCATGTACTCATAGGTCTGGAACCACTGGAACACGCGGCCCGACACCGATTTGCCGCAGACCGGCACGAGGATGCCAGCCGCGGCGACCAGTTTCGGCTCGCTCGCGAACGCGGCGCGCATTGCGTAGGTCGCGTCGTCGTCGAGCAGTGTGTCGGCGTCGACGGTCATCACCGTCTCCGTGGTCATCACGGTGATCGCGGCGTTCAGCGCGCGAGCTTTGCCGCCGTGCGGCACGCGCAGCCAGAACAGGTTCGGATGCAGCGAGCTCGGTGCGCTCAGCACGCCGTCGGCGGCGGGCGTCAGGCCGAAACGTTCGGTAAGCAGCGCGCGGGTCGAGTCGGTGGAACCGTCGTCGGCGATGACAACCTGCGCCGGGCCATGCGTCTGACGCAGCAGCGCGGCGAGCGTCACGGGCAGCACCGCCGCTTCGTTATGCGACGCGACGATCACGCCCATGTCCGGCAAGCTGCGCTGCTCGTAGTCGGCGTCAGGCGGCGGCGTGCGCCGCATCAGCGGCAGCGATTTCCACGTGACGAACGCGAGCAGCAAGGTGTCGTACACGACGTACGCAATGCCCGTGGACCACGCCAGCGCGCCGCGCAGAAAAAACGCGCGTGCAAACAGCAGCAGCCACAGCGCGAGGACGCTGAAGTGAATCAGCGTGCTCGACAGCGTGGCGGGACGCGGCACGATGCGCGGCGATACGAGGGCGAGGGACTGTTCGAGCGTTTTCTTCAAAGTGACTGCCGACTCGTCGATACTGCGGTTGGAAAAAAGTTAATGGCGTAGGTCAATGGCGCAGGTCGATGGCGTGGCGGCGCTCACGGCACCATGCGCTCGAGCACCGACTTGCGATCGAGCCACTGATGCTTGAGCGCGCCGCCGATATGCATCGCCAGCAACGCGTAGAGCGCGTAGCCAAGCCACGTATGCAGCGCGCCGAAGCGATCGTGCAAGCTCTCCTTGAGCGTCGGATCGAGGTTCATCACGTAGCCGATACGCGGCCACGCAAACAGGTTGAACAGTCGCATCGGATGCGTCGCCGCGTCTTTCCACGCCGAATCGTGCAGCCAGCCGGACAGCGGCAGCGCGATCATCAGCAGATACAGCACGAAGTGCGCGGCATGCGCGGCAATTTTCTCCCACGACGCAAACTCGCGCGGCAACGGCGGCGGCTTGTGCGACACACGCCACAAGATGCGCAGCAGCGCGAGACCCAGCACCGTGATGCCGATCGACTTGTGCGTATCGATCACCGGACGCACCCAGTCGTCGGGTAACGAATCCGCGCTCAGGCCAAGCACGACGTTGCCGATCATCAGCGGCGCGATCAGCCAGTGCAGCGTCATCGCGGTGCGCGTGTAACGCGTTGGGTGCATGGCGGTCGCATCGGTCAGGGAATCCGTGTGAGTGTTCATGGTCGTTTTGTCCACGAGAGCAGTGCGGCGAAAGCTGTTTGAAAATCGATGCGGCCGATGCCGGGCGAACCCCGCCGCCGGTATCGGGCTAACTGTGCAGTGTGCCGTTTTATTCCAACACGCGCTTAACTGTGTATTTCAAATTGTTTCGTACGCGTGTCTCGTACGCGCTGCCAGTCATGTGGCGCGACGCGCCGCGGTTCGGCCCGATTCACGCCTTCAGCGGATCGTCGCGAGAGCGGAATATAGCAATTGGAGTCCCGCTAGATTGCACCGAGTCCGGACGTTTGCCGGATTGTTCAGCGAAGCGCAAATTTCGCCTTCGACGCTCGCTGGCCAATCGCGTTATCGTGTCAATCTCGCCCGTGTTCTACTGAACGATCCACTGATGTCTTCCCGCCATAGCGCCGCATTCACCGCGCTGCTCGCCGCCGCGCTGTTCGGCGCAACCACCCCGCTCGCCAAGGCGCTGCTCGGTTCGCTGTCGCCGTTCCTGCTCGCCGGTCTGTTCTATCTCGGCAGCGGCACCGGCCTCGCCGCAGTCATTCTGGCGCGCCGCGTCCGGCACCGCGCCGCCGCGCCGCAAACGGGTCACAGCCGCTTTCCGCTGCGCGACGTGCCGTGGCTGGCCGGCGCGATCGCGGCGGGCGGCGTCGCCGGGCCCGCGTTGCTGATGCTCGGTCTGAACACGACGCCCGCCGCCACCGGCTCGCTGCTGCTGAATCTGGAAGGCGTGTTCACCGCCTTGATCGCGTGGGTCGTGTTCCGCGAGAACGTCGACGTGCAGGTGTTCGCCGGCATGGTCGCGATCGTCGCGGGCGGCGTGGCGTTGTCGTGGCAGCCGGGCGCGGCGGGTCTGCCGCCCGGCACGCTGCTGCTGATCGGCGCGTGCGCGTGCTGGGCCATCGACAACAACCTGACCCGCAAGGTGTCGACGCACGACGCGATGTTCATCGCCTGCGTCAAAGGGCTCGTCGCCGGATCGGTGAACGTGGCGCTCGCGCTCACGCTCGGCGCCCGATGGCCGAATCTATCGAGCGTCGCGCTGGCCATGCTCACCGGCTTCGCGGGCTACGGCGTCAGTCTCGTGCTGTTCGTCGTTGCGCTGCGCAATCTCGGCACTGCGCGCACCGGCGCCTATTTCTCGGTCGCGCCGCTATTCGGCGTGACCTTGTCTTGGGTGCTGTGGCCGGAGCTGCCGCCACTGCTGTTCTGGGTCGCCGCCGCGTTGATGACGCTCGGCGTATGGCTGCATATCCGCGAACGCCACGAGCATCCGCACACACACGAACCGCTCGTTCACACGCATCGGCATCGACATGACGCGCATCATCAGCACGAGCACGATTTCGCGTGGGACGGTGAGGAACCGCACACCCATGCGCATCACCATGCGCCGATCACGCATACGCATGCACACTATCCGGACATTCACCACCGTCATACCCATTGATTTTTAGCTCAGCCCCGCCGGATGGGCGTGTGCCGTTGCGCAAGACAAAATCTCTGTGGAATGGATCTTGCGATAGAGCGATTCAATTGGCATGCTCGCGCTTCGCATTCTGTAATGGATTCTCCTGTCGGCCAGAGTTAGCGCTTCAGCTGTCGACCAGAGTTGGCGCTTCAGCGCTTACTCTGGTCCCATGCAAAGCTCTTACTCTGGTCCCATGCAAGATGATTGCTGTCGCCCTTCGATCCGTCCAACCCACCCACCTATCCGGAGCGCTCCATGTCGCAGCCCGAGCCAGATGTAGATCAAGTGGTAAAAAGCATCGCCGAGGAAACCGACACACCGACCGAAACAGTCTCCCGCATGTACGAGGACACCTTGGCCGTCTATCGGAAGGAGGCGCGCGTGTTCGATTACGTGCCGTTATTCGCCGCAAGGAAGGTACGCGACCAGCTTCGCAAACACTGACACGGCGGCGCGCGGAGCACGCCGCGCTGCTCAATTCTGATGACGTTTCACATCGGCTCGCCGGCGCCTGCGCCGATTTTTTGAGTTCCGCTAATTTTTTTCCGGCTGCTAGACTCTGCCCCTGAGCCATCGACTCGGGGGGACCGGGATGCGAGTGACAATCGTGGGCGCGGGTATCGCTGGCCTGAGTACAGCATGGTCGCTCGTCAAGCTCGGACACGACATCACATTGATCGAGCAGGGTTCGATTCCAAATCCACTCGCTGCGTCGGGCGACCATCATCGGATGATCCGCCGCGCCTATGGCGATGCCGACGGCTACGCGCGCACCATCGCCGAGGCGTTCGATAGTTGGGATCTGTTATGGAACGATCTCGGCGTGTCTCACTATGAGAATTGCGGCGTGCTCGGCATTTCGCAATTCGCAGACGATGGCGCCGAACGTTTCCGCATCGGCCTCGAGCGGATGGGATTCGAATACGAACGGCTCGAGCCGCGCGAAGCCGCCGCGCGTTATCCGTTTCTCGACCCTGGCACGTTTCGCTACGCGTACCTCGATCGCGATGGCGGCGCACTCTTCAGCGAACGCATTGCGCACGACATGAAAGCCTGGCTCAGGATGCGCGGCGCCGACATTCGCATGCATACCAAGGTGCTCACGGTCGATCCGCACAGCGCTTGCGTGCGGATCGACGATGACACTATCGTGCGGGCCGACCGGCTCGTGGTCGCCGCGGGCGCATGGACGCTGCAACTGCTGCCCACGCTCGCCGGCGATCTGACGACGTATCGCAACGCGGTCGCCTATCTGGACCCGCCTGCGGATTTGCAAGACGCATGGTCGAACGCGCCCGCGATCGTCGATATCGGCGGCCATAGCGACGGCTATGTGCTGCCGCCGATGGATGGCGTCGGCCTGAAGTTCGGCGCCGGCATGTGCAAATCGAACGCGCCGGACCCCGACGCCGATCGCGCTGCGCGCGCCGGCGAAGGTGATCAGTTGCGCCGGCTGTTTGCGCCGCCGTTCAACCGGATCGACGACTATACGGTTACCGAAGTAAAAACCTGCGCCTACACATTCACGCGCGACCGACGCTTCTTTTCGAAACGCCTCGGCAAGACGCTGGTGGTGTCGGCCTGCTCGGGGCATGGCTATAAGTTCGGCGCGGCGGTCGGCCGGCGCGTCGCCGAGGCGCTGGATACCGACGACGACACCATGCTCGCGCGCTGGCTGCGAGCCGAGACGGTCTGAGCGGGCGCTGGGGTATCAAGCAACGTTCGTATTGAGCGCGGCGGCTTGAGTTGGTCGCGTGACGATTGCGCAGGGATGGGGCGAAGTCGACGGCGTGGCTCCAAATTTCGATCGCATTGTGGAGCTAACAATCGCGCCGCGAATTTCTTATGCTGATGGGTCCGGAAGTCCTGGTGCGCCCCGCCCTTCGCGTCGCGGCGACTCATTCGATTGCCGCCTTCACTCAACGAGGAACCCTACCCATGTCCGACGCCATCCAGATCCGCCCTGTCAACCGTGAAGACTTCGACGCATGGCTGCCGCTATGGGACGCCTACAACGCGTTCTATGGCCGCTCGGGCGAAACGGCATTGCCGCGCGAGATCACGCAGATTACGTGGGGACGCTTCTTCGACGGCTACGAGCCGATGCACGCGATGGTCGCCGAACGTGATGGCCAGTTGCTCGGTATCGTGCATTTCCTGTATCACCGTCACACGACGATGGCGGGGCCGATCTGCTATCTGCAAGACCTGTATACGCTGGAAGCCGAGCGCGGCAAGGGCGTGGGGCGGGCGCTGATCGAAGCCGTTTATGCGCGTGCGAAAGCCGATGGGGCCCAGCGCGTCTATTGGCAGACACATGAGACGAATCAGACTGCGATGAAGCTGTATGACAAGGTTGCGGAGCGGTCGGGGTTTGTGGTGTATCGGAAGGGGTTGTGAGCCGCCTGGCTCTCTCCAAGGTTATGGAGAGTACGTTTGCATCATGAAATGATGGATATCATGCGAAACTCTACCGCATCCACTCCTGGAAACGTGACCACTCACTTCGGCCTCATAGCTCCGCAAAAAGGCGAGCGTCGCATCGACCTCTGGCTCAAGGAAATCCTCATCGATGGGTGACACTTCAATTTGCAGAGGTGAGTACTTCCGAATTGAGCGGTATGCAGCCCCGAGCAGATTGGCGAAATTCCTCCTTGGAACCGACGCGCTGTTTCCTATACTTCGCGGCATCCCACACAGCTAATAGCCTCCAATAATTTGAACCCCGATCGAGATCTGCGCAGATTTCGGCGGACACCTTTGGGCCGCCGGTAGCAAATTGCTGCCTGGCCAGGGAAGTGACCGTTGATCGTCAAGCCATAGCGAGGAGTGCCATGCCGCTAGTCAGAGAAGTCGCCGAAACAATTAAGTTGCTGGGTGACGTAGTCAAGAGTACCCGCGAGATCGTCCAGGCCGTCAACGATGGCAAAGAGTATTTGAAGCGCTACTACCCTGATGCTCAATCCGACCTGAGCAGCCTACTGCAGCAAATGCAGCGCACCATCGTCGGGCTAGCAAACGTTACCAACGTGATGAGTGGATTTCGCTTCGTAGTCGCCGGAACGTCCATCGACCTGGATATTGCTTCCCGTGATTTGCGCCAGCTCAATGACTACCTAATCGCCCAGCGCGCAAACACGGACGAACTCAGGGGTCACATCCACGAGCTAAAGGCGAACTGCTCGAAAGTCTACACGTTGCGCGACAAGCTTGACGCTCGAACCAAAACCAAGACTTGGGGCTCAATGTTCGAACTCCTGGGCGCGAAGAAACTGGAGCGATCCCTGGAGTTACACGCCGCTGTAAGCAACTTCTACGCAGACGATCAGCGAATGATTGAATTGATTGAAAATACTCTTCTGTTGACGGAAAAGGCAGTGGCTGAAGTGGAAGATTGCCTCGGCCCGCCGGGGATGATGAATCCGTACAACGTTCCGAACGCAGCCGAAGTTCTGGGCCTTTACGCCAAGCTCTTTCGCCCGCCTCATGACGAGCTACAGGACCTCGCGAATGACCTGCATGAAGCGAGCATGGCGCTTGCCCCATAAAGTCCGTCGAAGACGTGACGGTTATCGGGACAGAAACGAATCGTGCAATGGCCTTCCATTCGGTTGCAGCGCGCCCGTTGCGCGAGTCTGACCTACTGGCGATCGCGTTTGGCAAGATGCTACAACTTTGGCGCGGTCGCGGGCGGTCGCGCGAACTCCGTCGCTCCGGCGCTGACACACGCGGCGCGGATGGCGCGACAGTTCCCACACCATGGCCTTCGGACGGGTCACCCACCTCCCCCCAAGCCGCCGACTTCAAGAAACCCAAGCGCTATTTTGCTCAAAAAAGCTCTTATAAGAAGCGCACCAGCAATAGAACGCCCTATTGTGCTACATTTATGATGCACAAGGAGGGCTCATGGATTGCACCCTGCAGATATTCCTGGACGATCGCTGGGTCGACTGCGCGCAGATTGAACTCAACGGCAGTCGTTGCCAGTGGAATCACCCGGTTATGTATGCCGTGGAGCACACGGACGCTCAGCTGTCACTGGCTGAGTCCGTGGACACGGACATCCGCACGGCCCCGACCATGCCCGCCTTCCTTTACGATCTCGTTCCGCAGGGGGATGGTCGTCGCTTCTTGCTGGGCGAGCTGAAACTGCCGGATGGCCCTGACGCGGACTTTCCGCTGATCTGCGCAGGCGCCTTCAACCCGGTCGGTCGGATCCGGGTGGCCGAGGCGGTCGACTACTTTGAGACGCACGTGGCGCGGCACCCTACCGCGCGTGGCCTGCCCGGCCTGACGATCGACGACGTCGTCGTGCGCAGCTCGGAATTCAAGGAAACGATGTTCTTGCACGGGATGCTGGGCACCGGCACCACCGGGGTCCAGGGTGCGGCGCCCAAATACTTGCTGACGCGGGACCGCGCTGGCCTGCTGCATGGTGATGCCGTCCTGCGCGATGCCGACGCCACCCAGCACCTGATCGCGAAACTGCCGCGCGGCAATAGCGCGGCCGATGGCAAGGTCCTGCGCAATGAAGCGGCGTACATGCGGGTGGCCGCCGCGCTCGGTATCCGCACGCATGCGGATTTGCCGACCCTTCACGGCGACGTTCTGCTGGTCCCGCGCTTTGACCGGATCGCGAGCGGCGGGAAAGTCGTGCGCCTCCACCAGGAAAGTGTGGCATCCATTCTAGGGCTGTCCGGCTTTGAGCTGCGCCCGAGCCTCTTCGAGGTCGTGGCCGGAATCCGCAAGGTTGCGACCGATCCGTCAACCGAAACGCTCGAATTCATCAAGCGGGACGTGCTCAATCTGGCGATGCGCAACACGGACAATCACGCGCGCAATACAGCCATGCAACTGGTCGAAGGCAAAGTCCAGCTTACGCCCCTGTTCGACTTCGCGCCGATGTACCTGGATCCCCAGTTGATTCCACGTGCGCTGAGGTGGTACCGGCCAGACACCCGGGTTGAGCTGACGGACTGGGCCGACGTGCTCGCGGCGCTGCCTGTATCTGACCACGAGCGCGGGATGCTCGCCCAGGCATTGAGCCAGTTTGCCGTGCAGATTGAACGCCTGCCCGACATCATGGAAGCGCAGGGCGTCGACCACGACATCATCGAGTTCCTGACGCGGTCCATTGATACGCAGGTCGGACAACTGAAAGCCCTTCAACCGCCAGAGACCCATCATGCCGCGTCGGAACCGACCTACCCGTGAAGAGCAAAACGCCCTGCGCCGCGCTTTCTACGAAAGGATCGGCCGGGGCGACATGACCATTCCTGAGGCCATCAAAGCGATGCGCGAGATGACAGGTTTGACTCAGGCGGAATTCGCCGCGCACCGAGGTGTCAGCCGCCGCGTCATCCAGGACATCGAGCGCGGGACCGGCAATCCGACCGTCGACTCGCTCAATAGCGTTGCGAAGCTCTTTGGCCTGCAGGTCGGATTCGTCCCGATCAGGCGGAACGAACCGGCCTCGAGCTAACTTGCTGTCGCAAGGCCAACCGCACCAGGTGCAATGCGGCGGTACGTCAGTTCATCCATGCCGCTTTCCAGATACGGGGAAACCACGCGCATACGCTGTGACCAGTCACCGTCCGGCACCATGAGGTTCAGTTCATCATCGATCCAGGCGGTCTGCATCCGATGGCCATTCACCGTGCAGTCCTTGCGCCGCCCGAACACGTCATAGCTGAAGCTCGCTGTCACGCCGCCGCTGATCTGGCTCAGCCGGCCCGGTTCATTCCAGCCATACTGATTCACCCCGTCGCTGGTGGATAGCGTCAAGCAGAACGGCCGGTCATAACGCCAGCGGCTCATCATTGCGCCGCTTTAAAACAGAAGGGCCGCAATTCGCATCCCTTCGTTCACGTAGCGACGTTAGATCATCGGAGCGCGGCAATTAAATGAGTTGAACCAACCTTCCGGCCACTCTTCGCGCTCGCTCAACCTCTGCCTGCAATCCCATCTGTTCTGTCTCTGCCCACAACAGACATTTGATCACTTCCTCAACCGACTGCCCTTGCACAATGAGTGCACAAATCCTGGTGACATAGGCGTCGTATTCATCCTTCGCGGTATCTTCCCCCTCGAGACCTATTGGATCCCACTCATGAAGCAGAACCTCTTTCACTGCATCCTGCAAGGCTTGGTTATGCCACTGTGTTCCGCTCATCGAGTTGTCCCTCTATTGACGCCAAACCGTTACAACCCGACCGACGGGATTCAGCACTACAACAGCACGTGAACTGAACCGGGTTCCCACCCACATAAATGCATCGGCAATTTCAAGGATTCGACCCGCCAGACGATGGCACAAAGTAATTCCATCTCTCTGGCAGTTTCCTTATAGGTCCGGGAGCGTCCTTATAGATTTCGATCTCCTGGCATATCCCATCGACCACATGCAGCAGAACATGCACGTCGAAACCATCCATATCCGGCGCATATAGTTCAACCGGCACCCTCGTAATGACCGATGCCGTTACAGCGCTTTGTATCTGCAAGCCAAGACTACCTTCATCATCGATCTCTCGCACATTACACGACCTTAGCTGTTCCCGAATCTGCTCTACCCCCGGGAAATCGGGAGCAACGAGTAGATCCATCAGTTTTCGCTCGTGCGCTGCAGGCTCTCGATAAATCGGAAGAGGTTGTAAGCGGATCATAGAACGTTCCCTCCGGTTCAACGCTATTCCAGCACTGACACTGTCGAGAACTCGATCGTTATATCGGCGCCAACGGAAGGTCGTATCTCCGCGATCTTTTTTAACTCTTCGGGCGGCAATGGATAGGATTTGTTCAGCCGGGCAATTGCCTCGTCATAGCGCGACGGATCATCCCAGAAAGAGAAGATGCTGATGTCATAGATAACGTTCTGGATGAGGAAATCGGTCACGATGCAGCGCGAAACGCCACCAAAAACGAGCATCCTTTTTTCAGCTTCGAAGTGGATTTTTATACGCAAATCGCTTCCATCCAACTCGATTCCGTCTATATACCAATCATGCAGATGGTCCGGCAGCATAGTTATCACCCAGAATTCACAACGGACAGAATGGGCAACGGCCCAATCCCGATTGTTACCATCCCAACTGTGCGCGTGTGGGATCATTCCACGATGAGAATGATCGAAACCAAGATCAACGCCGGGTCGGCCATTGGGATCATGGATTCGCATCTGCCCGCTACCCGAAGGATTCAATACCCAGATATTGGCCGGTCCACTCGTTGGAAGTCCAACTTCGCCAGTCGGATCACTGATCCGTGAGCGATGCAATCATGACGTTGGCAACGTACCCAAGGTTCAGACCCGGACATGCGCATCGCCGTCGAACGAGCCTGCTGATTTCAGAAACAAAGCTGTCGTCAAGCATAGCGTTGATATCGATGTCAGCGCTTCGCACATCCAGCAGCGCGATCGTAATCGCGTAATCGGGCCGCTCAATCCGCTCCGCTGCAGGCCGATCCTCCCTGTGCAGCACCTCGAGTATTACGTCGACAAACTCCAGGCGGTGTGGATCAACGGGTCCATTAAGCGGCTCATACCTTCTCATTCGCTTGGCCCGCTCCATAGTTATGGAGAGTACGTTTGCATCATGAAATGACGGGTATCTCCCGAATAATTTCAGGAGAACCTCGCTGTCTTTGACAACAGGCCACGCGATGCCACTGACTTCGTCCATTTTGTTCATGGGTTGCAACTTCACATTTGGCAGCGGTAACGCTCAACCTAATTTATACCGTCTTTATTCCATCGCTTGCATAAACATATATGTCAACGCTCGCACCAACATCCCCAACTGCCTTGAGAAACGATGACGTGAGAGAAATGGGGTAAATGGCCGTGTCGGGCAACCAGAAGAGGCCGATGCGAAACTCTACCGCTTCCACTCCTGGAAATGTGACCAGCCGCCTCACTTCGGCCTCATAGCTCCGCAAAAAGGCGAGCGTCGCATTGACCTGTGGCTCAAGGAGATCCTCATCGATGGGTGACACTTCAATTTGTAGAGATGAGTACTTCCGAATTGGGCGGTATGCAGCCCCGGTTGGCCCGCGTCGAAATATCTCCGCTGTACCGGACCACGGCGAGGACACCAGGAACCTGTCCACATCAAACTCCGCACCGGATCCACAAAGAATGCAACCAGGCATAAAGTTCATCACCTAAAAAATATTGGGCTTTCAGCCGCATTGCCCAATCTCAAAAAGATAAATCTTGTAGTACTCCAACGCAGTGTTTTTCGGGACCTGACCGGTCTGTGGGTCTTTAAGCTCTCCGATCAATTTACCGCCATCCTGCCGGTGGAGCCAACGCCAAAATGTACCCGATAAGCCATACTTCTGATCCCATGGTCCCAGCCCAAATGGGTCCGTCTTTGACACCGGGTTCCCACCCACATAAGCATACGCATTCGTCTGCCCACTTTCCCAACCAATCGGATCCTCGCTGATGAACCTTCCAGTTTGCGGACTGTAGTAGCGGTTCCGGTAATAATACAACCCCGTCCCATCATTTTCCCGACCAGTGTACTGCTGCGGGTTCGGATCCACGATACTCGATTGCTTCGTCAGGCCATAAGGCTCATAGCTGTACTGCGTCTGGCTCTGCTGATTGGCATCCATCAGCGCGATCACATTGTTATTCGCATCGCGCAGCACATACCGATCCTGGTTCGCGTCATCTCCAATGCGCCGGTACGTCAGTTCATCCACCCCGCTTTCCGGATAAGCGGAAAACACTCGAATACGCTGTGACCAGTCACCGTCGGGCACCATGAGGTTCAGTTCATCATCGATCCAGGCGGTCTGAATCCGATGGCCATTCACCGTGCTGTCCTTGCGCCGCCCGAACACGTCATAGCTGAAGTTCGCCGTCACGCCGCCGCTGATCTGGCTCAACAGACCTTGTCCATTCCAGCCGTACTGATTCACCCCGTCACTGGCCAGGTTGCCATTCAAGTCATACGACAGCGTCTTGCCCGCCCAGCGCGTCAACTGGTTCGCTGCGTTGTACTGCGCGTCGCTCACCGCCTGCGGCAGGTTCGCTTTCGCGAGGCTGCCGCCCGCATTCGTGCGCCGGCCTGCCAGGTCATAGCCATACGTCAGATTTCCCAGTACGCTGCCGTCGGCCCGCTTGTAACTAATGCCTGTCAACTGGCTTGCCGCATCCCAGTTGTAGATCGCTGTGATTCCGTTGGCGAAGATCGTCTGGCTACGCCGTCCCAGCGCGTCATAGGTATAGCCAAATGTACGCGGTACCTCGCCGTTCACCTGATACTGGATCTGCGTCACCCGACGTTCAGCGTCCCGGCTGTAACTCACCGTCGCGCGATCCATGTCGATCTCAGCCAGTTCGCGGGTATCTGGCGCAAACCGGTACTGCCACAGTCCCTGAAACCTCGGAATGTCCTGCATGCCCTTGTATTTACCCGTCACGCTGTCGTAGTAAAGCAGCGTGCTGGTGAGGGCTCCGTCGGCCTGCGTTTCGCCGCGCGTACTCGGACCGTAGTCGTTGATGCCTGTCAGTTTGCCAAGGGTGTTGTCCCAGCCGAATTGCCACGCGCGGGATTCGGCTCAGCTGGCCGTCGGCTGAAAACCGATCCGTACCACGCGGCCCGCGGCGTCATAGGAGTACGCCGTCACCTGCCCCCTTCGATCGGTCACCGTCGCAATCTGCCCTGCGCGGTTCCACTCATATGTCTCGCTGTGACCCAGCGGATCAGTTTTAGTCAGCGGACGGCCAATCGCGTTGCGCGTATAGCGCGTCGTGACACCCGGTTGCCTGGTGGATCCATGACGCTCACCATCCGGCTCTTGGCGTCCCAGCCGTATTTCCAGACGCCACCACCCGCATCGGTCACCTGCGTAAGGCGGTCCTGGCTGTCGTACTGGTAGCTAACCTGACGGTTCAGCGCATCGGTCACGCGCGAGATGAGCGGCGTGCCGCGCGCACCCACCACCGAAGTGAACGTCAGCGTGCGACCGTTCGGGCCGCTCAAACTGGTGACCACGCCCGTCGTGCTGTTGCGGGCGATCGCCACCGTGTTGCCAATGCGGTCCTGAAGTCGGGTCAGCCGGTACAGACCGCCGATCATCGTGAACTGCATGGTGCGGCCGTCGCGCAAAGTAAGCAATTTAGTCGAGCCGCTGCTGGTGATGCTGGCGCGGTAGAAGGCACCCGGGCTTGTCAGGTCATCCCAGGTCGTGCTCGTGCCGACGCGAAGCGTGAACGGAACACGGATTCCGCTCGGCAGATAGAGTTGAACAAGCTGCTGCAGATTATTGCTGTCAGTGGCGCTTACCGTCAGGTAGCTGTCGTAGTTGAACGTCGTCCCGATGCCGAATGCGCCGGCCATCGGGTTGCCAGTGGTGTCGTAAGCGCTGCTGCGGTAGACGCGTGCGAGATCAAGTGCGATCGTGTCGGCGACATGCAGGTCGTGAACGACCAGATGGAACTGACCCGTGTACAAGCGCACCGGGTCACCGCCGGACGTACTGCTGCCGCAGCCCGCCGTCGCGTCGCCGCCGCCACAGCCCCCCGAGCCTCCGGGTTGACCGTACGTGCCGTCACCATCGAGGGTGCCTGTCTCATCGGGCGAAACCGGTTCGATCGTGGTGCCGCCGGACGGCCCGCTGCAATACGCTGCGATTGCATTGGGGTCGCCGCACACATACCCGCCCATACCGCCGAAGTCGGCGGACGCCGCCTGGAGCGGGCATTTGGGATCGGCCGGGAAGGCGCCCGCATTGATATATTTGGATTCGCAATCGGTCGCGGCGTGGGCATGTGGTGCGATAAACCACGACAGCAGCACAAACAGGACAAGGAAGAAGAAGCGCACAGGCAGGCGCGTGCGCCACATGGTGGCAGCGGGATCGAGTGTCGACATCAGGAACCTGGCAGGCAAGGGATGGGAACGCGCGGCAGACGTGCTCAGCGCACCGCAAGTTGACCAGTAGAGGAAGTTGAAGGTGCGGAAGCTACCGTCGCCTATCGTCGGATCGCGGTAATGTTCCCCGCCGCGTCGTAGTCGCAATACGCAGTCGCGCCCGCGACAGTCACCGAGACAAGCCGTCCCAACGCGTCGTAGGCGTAGGTAATATCATCGGCAAAGGACACAGAAGGAAGCGCAAACGAAGCGACCACAAGGTGACACGCAACATACCGGACCACGGCAGCACGTGAGCAGCGCGACAGAAAAGAATCACCGGACAACCACATTGCAAAGCTAGCCATCGGTATCTCCTCAGGAACTTTTTAAGGCTTCCTAAATATTTTGAAAAGATATCGAATCACCTTCCTATCGCCTATGTTTTTGTGGTCAAGATTTGTAAATGCCCAGCGAGCCGATGATCTACATCAATCGATCATCAGCCGCACGGTTGGCAATTCCCATCGCATTCGCCCGGGTGTGAGCTGGTCTTCGTCGGCGTAATACTCGATCAGGCCACCGGCCAGATTCGGGAAGTACGGAAGTACTCCGACGGCACCGCATGACACCCCGGCCCGGGTTGTGTATCCCAACCGCAACGGCTAATGTGCATGCCGCCGCCGAACACTTCGTGAATGTCGCACACGGTGAACGCCACGTGATTCAGGCGGGCGTAATCGCCCCGCGACTGGAGTGGAAACGTCATAACAACGCGCATCCCCTGCAAGCAGGCGACGCGTCACGGTTACAAACGCGCATCCGATGCATTTACTGCACCGCCAGAGCTGCTCGCAGTGCTATTCTTTGACCCGGTCCATCCCGTGGATGCGCGGCATCGGCTGCTGCTTGCCGTCGATGCAACGCACAACAGCTGGCGCGTGAAGCGCCGACTGCGTTAGCCTTAGCGCTGGCCCTGGCCCTGGCGCTCGCCTAGGCCGGCGCTTGCCCATCCATTCGAATCTGCAACCGGTGCCGCGCGCACAGCATCCCGAGCGGCACCGACGTGCGCGACACAAAACTTCGGAAACGACCGATGACCGACCACGATGCCCACCTCCCGCCGCACGCCGACAACGCCAACGACGCCCCCGACGATCCCGAACGCCGCCGTGTCCTGACCGGTCTCGCGGCGGTCGGCCTCGGTCTCGCGCTGAGCGGCTGCAAAACGGCGCAAGACACGGCGAGCAATGCTGCGCCGCGCAGTGCCGCCGACTTGCGGCTCGATGCCGCGCTACGCGACCAGGTCAAGCACATCGTGGTGATCTATGCGGAAAATCGCAGCTTCGCGAACCTCTACGGCAACTTCCCCGGCGTCCAGCATCCACTCGACACGGTGAGCGCCGAGCGCTATCTGCAACTAGACCGCGACGGCAAGACACCGTTGACGCGCTTGCCGGCCATCTGGGGCGGACTCGTGCCGCAAGCGCAGGAAGTGGACGGCCGGCGCTACATGATCGGCGAGAAAGATCTCGAGCCCCTGCGCAACCGCCCGTTCCCGATCGCCGACGCGTATGGTGCGCCGTTGCCGACCGGCGTGATCACGCGCGACCTGGTGCATCGCTTCTACCAGAATCAGATGCAGATCAACGCCGGCCGCAACAACCAGTTCGCCGCGTGGAGCGATTCCGGCGGACTCGTGATGGGGCACTACCGCAATTCCGCCGATACGCTGCGTCTGTGGAATCTCGCGCAGCAATACACGCTGTGCGACAACTTCTTCATGGCGGCGTTCGGCGGCTCGTGGTTGAACCACATCTTCCTGATCTCGGCGCAGGCGCCCTTCTATCCCGACATCCACGACAGCCCAGCGAAGAAACTGGTGTCGGTGGTGGAAGGCGACGATCCGACCGGCACGCGCCTGAAACTGGCCGCGGACTCGCCCGCGTCCGCACTCGACGGTCCGCCGAAGTTCGTCAATGACGGCGCTTTCACCGCCGATGGCTACGCAGTCAACACGATGGCGCCACCCTATCAGCCGAGCAACGTGCGCCCAGCAGAAGGCGGCGACCCGGCCTTAGCGGACCCGTCGAATTCGCGCGTGCTGCCGCCGCAGCATGACGCAACGATCGGCGACCGCCTGAGCGCCAAGGGCATCGACTGGGCGTGGTACAGCGGCGCGTGGCAATACGCACTGGAGCATCAGGACACCGGCGCGATGCCGGACTTCCAGTATCACCATCAGCCATTTAACTACTTCGCCAATTACGCGCCGGGTACGGCCGCGCGGCGCAAGCATCTGCGCGATGCGGGGCTCGGCAACGACGCGTCGACCAATCGCCTGATCGCGGATATCGATGCGGGACATTTGCCCGCCGTCACGTTCTACAAGCCGCAAGGCGACCTGAACATGCATGCAGGCTACGCGGATGTCGAATCGGGCGACCGTCACATCGCAAAGCTGATCGAACATATTCAGCGCGGCCCGCACTGGGCCAATACGGTCGTGATCGTCACGGTCGACGAGAACGGCGGCTGGTGGGACCCGGTGGCGCCGCCGCAAGGCGATCGCTGGGGTCCGGGCTCACGTGTTCCCGCGCTGGTGATTTCCCCGCTGGCGAAGAAGGCTTATGTCGATCACACTGTGTACGACACCAATTCGATTCTTCGCCTGATCAGCCGCGTGCATGGGCTGGCGCCGCTCGACGGCGTGCTCGCGCGGGATCGGGCATTGGCGCGCAATGGTCTTGCGCCATTGGGCGATCTGACGGCGTCGCTGGATCTCGCCTGACGTCACTGCATCGCGGCATGCAGTTTTGCACTGCATCCGCGATCTGCTGCGCGGTCTTCGCGAGCGTCGCGCGGCTGCTTTTTTCTGCGCGATCGCTGATGCTTTTGCCTTGCATAACGCCGGTCACGACATAGACTGATAAAGCACCACTTCGCAATTTGTACGGAACTGATATGCGACTGACCATCCTGATCAACGGTTCCGATCCCACCGTCAGCCACGATTACGCCGTGCTATGGCTCGACACCGACGAACATCGTTGGTCGAGAGAAGCACATCAAGGGATCGACCTGCCTCCTTGGGGCGAGATGCATGACGACAATGGCGTGACCACGCTCTGTGCGCCGAGCACGGATGCGCCACTCTGTACGCTGCGCGGCTTGCACGTCGATCGCAAGCAGCGCGTGAGCGCGGCACAAGGCGCCGCCGCATGGACCGCTCTGCCGACACACGCACCGACCAGCGGCTTCTGGCGCCTGCAAGCGGTGGACCGGCAAACCGTTCACGCCGAAAACAGCCTGTTCGGTAATTAAGTTCTGCGTTGATTCCGTGAGTTGATTTTGTCGGTCGAATATTCCGTCCACGGGGCTGCAAACACTCGTGTGTTCGCGGCTGTTCGTGCGCCGTCGCACACATCGAATACCCGTCGCACATATGCTTAAGCTCGTCTTAAGCATATGTGCGTAGAGTCAAAAGTCCACGCATTAGGGTCGCTGCACAGCGGCCCGTTTTTTTGCCCGCGCGATTCGCGCTCATTGCTTCGCTCGATGCACGCATCGCATTCATCGCGATGCGCGGCCGGCTTTTTCTTGCTGCTGATTCTGCGTTTCGCGTCGCTCGATGCAGGCTCGCGACGCTATACTCTTGCGCCCGATCTCCCGACTGACTGATACATGAAGAAGTGGCTTGCCTGTCTGTTATTCGCCGTCGCCGCACAGGCGAGCGCGGCGCCTTCCTGCACCCAGTTCACACCAAACGCGCAATGGCCTGTTCTGACCAATCAGAAGATGGCGCCGAAAACGCGCATGCTGTGCTATAGCGATTTCGCGCTTTTGCATTCGGGCATCACGCATGGTCCGCTATGGTCCGCCGAGCATCTGACACGCGAACATATCGATGCCGCGAGAGACATGACGCGCACCAACAAGTTTTTCGAAGATGCGCGCTTACCCGACGGCGAAGGCGCCACGCTCGCGGACTACAAGCGCAGCGGCTTCGATCGCGGTCATATGAGTCCGGCGGGCAATCGCTGGAACGAACAGGCAATGGCACAATCGTTCTCGCTCGCCAACGTCGTGCCACAGAACCGCGAAAACAACCAACGGCTGTGGGCGCGCATCGAAACATCGGTGCGCAAGATCGCAATGTCGTACGACGATACTTACGTCGTCACCGGGCCGCTTTTCAACGGCCAGCAATTGCAGACCATCGGGCCGACACACGTGTTCGTGCCGACGCAGTTGTTCAAGGCCGTCTATGTGCCTTCGCGACAGATGGCATTCGCGGTGGTGGTGGACAATGTCTCGACCAATCGTTACGACATCATGACGATTCACGAACTCGAAGCAGCATCGGGCATCCGTTTTCCGGGCATTCCGGAGAACCTCAAGGACCAGCGGCCAGGAGGACTGAAAGGTGTTTAAACCCTATTCGAACGACAACGACGTGCTCAACATCCAGGGCGACGCGCTCACTGTGAGCAACGGCACGACACGCGTCGTGCTGAATGGCACGCTGGAATTGACACGCGACCAGCGCGGCCTGAAGGCGGCGCTTGCGCTGAAGGAAGCGGTGGATGCGATCGTCGCCAGCTTGCAGGCTCAATCCGGCTTGCCCGCGAAGGTGAAGGACGAGCCGGATGCGAAACCGGGCGTCGTGCAGAATCCGTTTCAATAGCGGGTACGCCAAATGGTGCGGTGTGAAGGCGGAAGAACTTTTCGCAGCACGCGCGCTTCGCCCAGTGCGCGTGCCCGACTTCACAACGGACGCAAACTTCCTCAACTACCTGAAGCCTGAACGCCGCGCGCCGATTTACTACCCCGGCATGTTTCAGCGGTTACGTTTTGTCACCAGAGCATCGTCAACTCCTGTCCTCCGGCCGACGTTAAACCGGCAGCGCTGAAATAACTCAGCCGCCAACACAAGAACTAACCGGTCCAACCCAGGAGTTACACCATGAAGACGCTTTTCGCCGCTCTCGCTTCCGCTCTGCTCGTGTCGACCGCATTTGCTCAAACGGCCGCACCGTCCACCACGCAATCCGCGCAGCCTGCGCAAACGCAGCCCGCCGGTCAAGCGAATCTGAAGGCGAGCACCGCCGTGCAAACCAGCGCCACGGATGAAGCCACGACCACGGTGAAAACGCCGACCAAGACCGCGACGAAAGCGCATGTGAAAAAGACTTCCGCCAAGCACACGGTGAAGGCGCACAAGGTCAGCAAGAAGGCCGCTGGCGACGACACCAGCGCCGCAAAGGCTAAAACGGAGAGCGCGAAAGAGGCCAGCAATGCCCCGGCAAAAGCCGACGGCGCACAAGCCGACACGACGAAGACGCAATAACACGTGATCGGTTTCGGCACGCAGCGGCCACATATGGGGTAGATAATCGAAGCCGGCCGTGCCGTTCAGGGAGGGCGAGTCTGATGACTCGCCCTTTTTTCATGCATGGTTCGCTTTGAATTGCACGCGCCGGCATTCACGCAGCACATTCGATGAAAAACTCACAGTCATGGGATGGCATCCGTGCGCGATTGTCGGCTACCGATGGTTTCAAATTCCGCTCGCCGCGATTATGCTGACTTCGAACGAGGAGCGGCATCCATGAGAACGCTGACACAACAACTAACGCAATACGCGGCTTACCATCGCGACCGGCGCAATATCGCCACGCACTTCATCGGCATTCCGATGATCGTGCTGGCGTTGGCCGTGTTGCTGAGCCGCCCTGCTTTCGCGGTCGGCGCGTCGCCGCTGGTGTTATCGCCGGCGTGGCTACTGTTCATCGCGGCCACCGTGTACTACCTCGCGCTCGATGTGCCGCTCGGCGTGATGATGGCCTGCGTGTCGGCACTCTGCGTGGCGTTCGGCGCATGGATCGCCGCGCAATCCACACTTGCATGGCTCACCAGCGGCGTGGGCCTCTTCGTGGTCGGCTGGGTGTTTCAGTTCATCGGCCATGTTGCCTACGAGCATCGCAAGCCGGCCTTCGTCGACGATGTGATCGGCCTGCTGATCGGACCGCTGTTCGTGCTCGCGGAAGCGTTGTTTGGTGTCGGCTGGCGGCCCGCGTTGCGCGACGCGATCGACGCACAGGTTGGCCCGACGCGTAAAAATGCGGACCGTGCCGCGGCGCATCGCTGAGCGCCGCGCACGCCGTGTGATTCGCCCATCGATGCCAGACTCCGCCGACGCCGCTCAATTCGGCGCAAGCCGAACCAGGCGAACACCATGCAATGCGGTCAACGCGACCGCGATCCAGATCGGAACATAAGTGGCCAGTTGCGCAGCGGTCAGTGTTTCGCCGAGCAACGTGATCGACACCAGCACGAGCAAGACCGGCTCGACATAGCCGAGGATGCCGAACAACGCGAGCGGCAGTAAGCGGCTCGCCTTCAGATACGAAGCCAGCGCCAGTGTGCTCAACGCGCCGAGGCCAGGCAACAGCAGACACCACATGTCGACGCGGCCGGCGATCATCGCCAGCGAACCGCCGCTGATGATGAACACGATGGCCGGTGGCAGCAGCAGCGCCATTTCCACGGTGAACATCGCCAGCGAATCCTGGTTGATCTTGCGGCGCAACGCGAAGTACGGCGGATAGCCGAGCGCAACCAGCAGGGTCGGCCACGAAAAGGCGCCCGTCATCCACAGTTCATGGCCGACACCCAGGCCGGCGCAGACGACGGCGAGCCACTGCAACGCGTCGATGTGTTCGTGATAGTAGAAGCGCCCGACCAGCACCATCACCAGCGGCAGCAGGAAGTAGCCAAGCGACACTTCGAGCATCCGGCCATGCAGCGGCGCCCATAGGAAGACCCATAGCTGCGCGCCGAGCAAAGCCGCGGTCACGAGCATCGCGGCGCCGAGTTTCGGCTCGGTCACCATCTGGTAAAGAAATCGTCGGAGAATGGGCAGGCGCTTGCGCAACGCGACCAGCAGCAGCGCACCCGGCACGGTCCATACGATGCGCCACGCGAAGATGTCGAGGCCGCTCAACGGCGCGAGCAGCGTCGCGTAAGCGGACAGCAGGGAGAACATCGCGGACGCGCCGACCGACAACGCAATCCCCTGCTTCGGGTCATACTGTCTCATCGCGCGGGCCATGGCGTAATCGCTTCATGATCCGATGCGCGCGCCGTTATGTCGGATTGCAGCGTAGCGTCTTCCGCTCGTGCTGCATTCGTGGTGGTCATGGAAAGTGAGTCTCGCAAGCGGGCAGCGCGAATCGACGTGCGCTGCGGTTTTGTTTTTCGGTAGACGACGCAAGCCCCGCATTCTAGACGGGTTATTCATCTGCGGGTCCGCGCTTTTTGTCGGTAGACTGCAATTAATCCGTGCGCATCGCGCGTCAATGCACTAGAACATAACTTTATGCGCGGCGAGCCAAGCCGCGCTGTTTCATCGGCAACGCCGCCCGGAATTGCTCCACGCGCTCCACGCGCTCCATGCGGCTCCATGCGCCCGGACGCGAATCAAGCGCCACCCAGACGCCACCCAAGCGCGAATCTTGCTAGAAGTCTTCCACGTTGTTTGCAACGTGGTCCGCAACAGAGCCTAAGCAGCATCGACGATGCCGGGCCGGCACAGGCAGTCTCGCGACCTCGCCCGCTCTTCTTTTGCACGGCATGCATCAGCCGCCTCGCACCGTGCAAGCCGCCGCCCGGCCAGCAATCCCGCTCCCCCGACTGTGACTACTGGAGACAGCATGACCCAGCCAGCCCTCTCGCACGACGCCTCACCCGACCTGCGCTCCGCCTTCGCCGCCGAGGTTCGCGCCGGACTCACCCACACGCCGCAAAAAGAGCTGCCGTCGAAGTATCTGTACGACGAAGTGGGCTCCGCGCTCTTTGAAGTGATCACCGTATTGCCCGAATACGGCGTAACGCGCGCCGAGGAGCGACTGCTCGCCAGGCACGCGGCGGACATCGTCGAGCACCTGCCGCATGACGTGACGGTTGCCGAACTCGGCAGCGGCAGCGGCCGTAAAACGCGGCGCATTCTTGAAGCGCTGTGTAAAAAGCGCCCCACTTCTTACTGCCCGATTGAAATTTCGCGCAGCGCGTTGCAATTGTGTCGACGCGAACTCGGCGACATCGAACGAATTTCGATTGTTGGTTATGAACGCGACTATCTGGCCGGTCTCGCTGAAGTGAGCAGGCAGCGCGCGGCGGGCGAACGGTTACTCGTGCTGTTCCTTGGCAGTACGATCGGTAATTTCGGCAGACTCGCGGCGACACGGTTCCTGCGCGATATCCGCAACATGCTCGCGCCCGGCGACGCGTTGCTGCTCGGCACCGATCTCATCAAGCCGACGCCGATACTGGTCGCCGCCTACGATGATGCGATCGGTGTTACCGCGTCGTTCAACCTGAATCTGCTCGCACGCGTCAATCGCGAACTCGACGGCGATTTTCCGCTCGACGCATTCGAGCACCTCGCGCGCTTCAACCCGGACGCGCGCAGCATCGAAATGCATCTGCGTGCAACGCGCGACGTGACAGCGTACATCGGCGCGGCGCAATTGACGGTGTCGCTGAAGCAAGGCGAAACGATCTGGACCGAGAGCAGCCACAAATATCGCGCGGAGGAAGTGCCCGCGATCGCCGACGACGCCGGCTTCGCGTGCAGCCGTCAGTGGATCGAGCAGGACTGGGGCTTTGCGGAAAGTCTGCTGGTGGCCCGCTGAGCGCGAACGGCCCGGCCGCTGCGCAAGTTCACGCGCGCCAGGAACGCGAGAATAACGAAGGCGCGCCATCGGCATGATGGCGCGCCGGTTTTTTCGTTGGTTCGCTCAGTGCTGCTCGAAACGCTCGTAACGCTTTTCCGTCACGCGCTCCTCGCCGGTCACCTCGGTCACGCGCGCCGCCGGCGGCCCATGACGCAGCCACGACAGCATCCGGTCGACCTGATTGGCGGGACCCTGCAACATG
The DNA here is from genome assembly GCF_900019265.1 of Paraburkholderia ribeironis. GTDB lineage: Bacteria > Pseudomonadota > Gammaproteobacteria > Burkholderiales > Burkholderiaceae > Paraburkholderia > Paraburkholderia ribeironis. The sequence continues at coordinate 25,950 of NZ_CYGX02000005.1, read as the reverse complement.
GCTTCGACGGAGCCGTCGTCGAGATTCGCCACCCATCCCTTGATACCGTACGCGTGCGCCTGCCGCACGGTCGCGAGACGAAAGCCGACGCCCTGCACCATGCCGCGCACTCGCACGTAATACGTTTCGATCCGCTGATCCAGATCCGGGGCCATGCCGTGTTCTCCTCACACTCTTTCAAGCCGGCATTCTAGTCGCGTCGCGGCGAGCCTGCTCGACGGCGTTGCGGTTGCGGCGGTCATCGCGTGAGCGCTCAGGCACGCAGAGCGCGACACGCGGCGTGCGCGCCACGTACAATCCGTCGACTGTCATGCAGCGAATGGAAACAGAATGACCGAACAGAATCGCGATCTCGTGCTCGTGACCGGCGCTTCCGGCTTCGTCGGCTCCTCGGTGGCGCGCATCGCGCAACAGAAGGGCTTCAAGGTGCGGGTGCTGGTGCGCGCCACCAGTTCGCGCCGCAACGTCGAGGCGCTGGATGCGGAAATCGTCGTCGGCGACATGCGCGACGAAGCGTCGATGCGCACCGCGCTGCGCGGCGTGCGCTACCTGTTGCACGTGGCCGCCGACTATCGGCTGTGGGCGCCGGACCCGAGCGAGATCGAGCGCTCGAACCTTGAAGGCACCGAGGCGACCATGCGCGCGGCGCTCAAGGAAGGCGTCGAGCGCATCGTCTACACGAGCAGCGTGGCGACCTTGAAGGTGACCAGCTCCGGTCAGTCCGCCGACGAGACCTCGCCGCTCAAGGCCGACCAGGCCATTGGCGTGTACAAGCGCAGCAAGGTGCTGGCCGAACGCGCGGTGGAACGGATGATCGCCGAGCAAGGCCTGCCGGCGGTGATCGTCAATCCGTCCACGCCGATCGGCCCGCGCGACGTCAAACCGACGCCGACCGGACGCATCATCGTCGAAGCGGCGCTCGGCAAGATTCCCGCGTTCGTCGATACGGGCCTGAACCTCGTGCATGTGGACGACGTCGCAGCCGGCCATTTTCTCGCACTCGAACGCGGCAAGATCGGCGAGCGCTATATTCTCGGCGGCGAAAATCTGCCGCTTCAGCAGATGCTCGCGGATATCGCCGCGCTGACCGGCCGCAAGGCGCCGACGCTGAGCTTGCCGCGCTGGCCGCTCTACCCGCTCGCGATGGGTGCCGAAGCGATCGCGAAGATCACGAAACGCGAACCGTTCGTCACCGTCGACGGCCTGAAAATGTCGAAGAACAAGATGTACTTCACATCGGCGAAGGCGGAACGCGAACTCGGCTATCGTGCGCGGCCTTATCGCGACGGTTTGCGCGATGCGCTCGACTGGTTCCGGCAGGCCGGCTATCTGAAGCCCTGACACGCGCGCATGACCGCTCCGCACGACGCGGTGCTGCCGTAAGCATTTTGTTACAAGTCCCGTGTGCGCGAGCGGTTCAAGCCCATGCACTGCAGGTAAAATCGCGGGTCTTACCAGAGAAACCTCGCATGAATCTTCACGAACAGCTCGGCGCGCTGGAAATGGGCGTCGCTCAGCTCATTCAGGCTGTCGTGGCCCAGCAGGCCGAACCCATCGAGACACCCGCAGACGGCGCCGCATCGTCGGCACCGGCGGAGCGTGCCGCGTCCGAGTCCGAGTCCGACTCCGCCGGGCAAACCGCGGCGCAAACAACCGCAGCGCAGGCCGAAGCGAGCGCCGCCGGAAACGGCGCGCCGGTCACGGACCACGAGCCGGCCGCGCAATTCCAGCCCACGCTCGAGATCAATCGCCCCGCGCAGGACGAGATCACGATGACGATCGGCAATCAGACTGTCGCGCTGCGTCCAGACCAGATCAGCAAACTGATCGAGGAATTGTCGAACGCTCGCGCGTCGATGACGCCCGAGCAGCCGCCAGGCATCCCGCCGGGCTGGCGCTTCGTGTCGACCAAGAACCCGGTGATGGCGGTGCAGAAGCAATCGAGCGGCGACCGCCTGCTGGTCATGCGCCACACCGGCCACGGTTGGGTGCCGTTCACGTTTTCGCCCGACGTGGTGATTCAGCTCTACATGATGCTGACCAACGCGTGAAGTAAAAAAGCGGCGCTACGCCGCTTTTTTATCCCTCAGCAAAACTCTCCAGCGCTGCGTCAACGCTCCTGCACGGGCGCCTGAACGCGCGCCTTCCACTGACCACCCTTGCCGCGCCAATAGCGCACCGCCGATGCGAACGTCGCGCCGACATAGAACAGCGCCACCAACGGCAGGAAAGGCGCCCACAACAGCGAGCGACGGTAGTAGCCGAGCATCGGCGCGTATGCGCAGCACATCGCCGCCCACGCGAGCCATGCGGGCCAGCCCAACGGACCGAGCACCAGCGCCGCAACGGGCGGCATCAGATAGATGATCGTCATGCCGGCCAGCGTGCCCGCCAGCAGCAGCGGCGAATAACGCAGTTGCGTGAATGCCGTGCGCGCGATCATGTTCCAGATCTCACGCCAGCTATCGTATGGACGCAGCGACACGCTGCGCGCCGCCACATCCAGCCGGATCGGATGACGCCCTGTGCCGCGATGCTTGATGCGCGCGGCGAGACTGCAATCGTCGATCAGCTCCGCGCGGATCGACTCGATGCCGCCCGCTTCTTCAAGCGCACTGCGCCGCACCAGCATACAGCCGCCTGCGGCCGCCGCCGTGCGATTGCGCGGATTGTTGACCCACGCGAACGGATACAGCTTCGCGAAGAAGAACACGAACGCGGGGATCAGCGCCTTTTCCCAAAACGAATCGCAGCGCAGCCGGACCATCAGCGAGACGAGGTCGCGCTTTTCGACATCCGCGCGGGCCACGAGCTGCGCGAGCGCGTCGGCGGGATGGCCGATGTCGGCGTCGGTCAACAGCAGGTAGTCGGCCGGCAAGCCGAGTGTGCGCACCGCCTCGATGCCCTGCGATTGCGCCCACACCTTGCCGGACCAGCCTGGTGGCAGCGGTTTCGCGCTCAGCACCGTCAGGCGGTCCGGACATTGCAGCTGCAATGCGGCCGCGCGGGCGGCGTCGGCGGTGCCGTCGGTGCTGTGATCGTCGACGACGATCACGTGGAACGCACCGGCATAGTCCTGCCGAAGCAGGCTCGTGACCGCCTCGGCGATCACGTCGACTTCATTGCGAGCCGGCACCACGACGGCGACCGCGGGCCACGTCGCACGCGGCGCGAGCGCGAGCGGCGCGGCGGGACGCGCACGCCAGAAACCGCCGCGGGCGAACAGCAGCACGCACCAGATCAACAGGGAAAGACACGAAAGAAGAAACAGAACCACCGCCATTGAGCATTGCCCTCGATTGAACGTCCCTGCATACAGATGCGCCGCGACAGCCACATCACCGCCGTGCGCACTGCGGCCACGCACCAGTTGAACATATTGAGCACCGGGCGCTTGAGGAATACGTCGTAGCCCGCCATCCCGATCCACTCGCCGGCGCGCAAGTCGGCGAAGCGGAACGTGCCGCTCGGCCGCGCACCCGTCGCCCTGGTGAGCGATATCGGCCGCGCTTCGCACAACCTGGTGGATAATGCCGACAGGCGCGACGCAGCGCCTTTGGCAGCAGCACGCTCGCGACCGCATAAGTTTCGTACGGTTCGGCGTCCATCCAGCGAGTCTCGAAACCATTCTGTAATGCGTGCGCCGATGCGCGCCGCAGAATCGCGTAGTTTAAGGGTTCCGTCAAACCGGTGCAGCGCGTCATCATTGCCACATGCCGCACCAATGCAGCACCAATGCATCACCGCACGGCGAGCTGCGGCTGCGGCACCCGCCCAACACAAGGGGCGCGCCAAAAGCAAAGCTGGCCTGATAGCGTTAGAATGCGCGTTTGGTTTTGCTGTACCGGCCCGTCGCCGGGGCTCAAGACGTCAACTAATCAAGATGGTCGCGGCGATAAAGTCAGGTTCACCGGCTTCTTCGAACAACCCGCGTCAGTCGGAGTTCGCCAACTTATGCGAGTCATCCTTGCTCAACCCCGCGGCTTTTGTGCGGGTGTTGTTCGTGCAATCGAGATCGTCGAACGCGCGTTACAGCAACACGGCGCGCCCGTGTATGTACGCCATGAGATTGTCCACAACCGCCACGTGGTCGACAATCTACGCCAGAAGGGCGCGCGCTTCGTCGAAGAGCTCGATGAAGTACCGCAAGGCGCGGTGGCGATATTCAGCGCGCATGGCGTCGCTCAAACCGTCGAACGCGACGCGGAGGCGCGCGGCCTCGACGTGCTCGATGCAACCTGCCCGCTCGTCACCAAAGTGCATGTGCAAGGGCGTCAATATGTGGGCGCCGGCCGCACGCTGATCCTCATCGGTCACGCCGGACATCCGGAAGTGGAAGGCACGATCGGCCAGATCCCCGGCAAAGTGCTGCTGGTGCAAAGCGAGGCCGAGGTCGCGAAGCTGGATCTCGCGCCCGACACGCCGCTTGCTTACGTCACGCAGACCACGCTGTCGGTGGACGACACGCGCGGCATCATCGACGCGTTGCTGCGCCGTTTTACCGACATCGTCGGTCCCGATACGCGCGACATCTGCTATGCGACGCAAAACCGCCAGGCAGCGGTGCGCGAACTGAGCAAGCAGGTCGACGTGCTGTTGGTGGTGGGCGCAACCAACAGTTCCAATTCGAACCGTCTGCGCGAGATCGGCAGCGAAAGCGGCGTGCCGAGCTATCTCGTCGCCGACGGTTCGGAAGTCAAGCCGGAATGGTTTGCTGACGTGCAGACCGTCGGCATCACCGCCGGTGCTTCAGCGCCGGAAGAGATGGTGAAGAACGTCATCGATGCGCTGAGCGCATTGGGGCCCGTCGATGTCACGACGATGGCGGGCCGTGAAGAGAAAGTCGAATTCAAGTTGCCATCGAAGCTGATGCAACCACTCGCTGCACGCGAAGTTTAAGGAGGACATCTTGTCTATTCCGCTGCTACAGAAAGTCCGCGTCGGCGCATACATCATGCGCCAGCATCTGTCCGGCAACAAACGCTATCCGCTCGCCCTGATGCTGGAGCCGCTGTTCCGCTGCAATCTCGCCTGCAATGGCTGCGGCAAGATCGATTATCCGGATCCCATCCTGAACCAGCGTCTGTCGCTGGAAGAGTGCCTCGGCGCCGTCGACGAATGCGGCGCGCCGGTGGTGTCGATCGCCGGCGGCGAGCCGCTCCTGCACAAGGAAATGCCGCAGATCGTGAAGGGCATCATCGCGCGCAAGAAGTTCGTGTACCTGTGCACGAACGCGCTGCTGATGGAAAAGAAGATGGACGACTACGAGCCGAATCCGTACTTCGTCTGGTCGGTGCATCTCGACGGCGACAAGGAAGCGCACGATCACTCGGTGTCGCAGGAAGGCGTGTACGAGAAGGCCGTGGCAGCGATTCGCGAAGCGAAGCGCCGCGGCTTCCGCGTGAACATCAACTGCACGCTGTTCAACGACGCGGTGCCCGAACGCGTGGCCGCGTTCTTCGACACTCTTGGCCCGATGGGCGTGGACGGCATCACCGTGTCGCCGGGCTACGCGTATGAACGCGCACCGGACCAGCAGCACTTCCTGAACCGCGACAAGACCAAGCATCTGTTCCGCGAGATTTTCAAGCGCGGCAACAACGGCAAGAACTGGTCGTTCAGCCAGTCGGCCATGTTCCTCGACTTCCTGGCCGGCAATCAGACCTATGAGTGCACGCCGTGGGGCAACCCGGCGCGTACCGTGTTCGGCTGGCAGAAGCCGTGCTATCTGGTCGGCGAAGGCTACGTGAAGACCTTCAAGGAACTGATGGAGACCACGGACTGGGACAGGTACGGCACCGGCAACTACGAGAAATGTGCCGACTGCATGGTCCACTGCGGTTTCGAAGCGACGGCCGTGATGGATACGGTCGCGCATCCGCTGAAGGCACTGAAGGTCAGCCTGCGCGGGCCGAAGACCTCGGGTGCATTTACGCAGGACATCCCGTTGGACAAGCAGCGTCCCGCCGAGTATGTGTTTTCGCGCCACGTCGAGATCAAGCTCGAAGAGATCCAGCGCGCCGGCAAGGGCAAGAAGGTGGAAACGGCAACGGCCGCACACTGAGCGTCATGGCGGCGGTTCGCACCGCCGTCGCTGCGCCGCATAAAAAAAGCGCGGTGGCCCGACGGCCACCGCGCTTTTTGTTTGGCTACCTCGGGGGCAGGCGGGCCTTAACCTTAACCGGCGCTGCGCGCATTGTGGGCGGTCAGAAACTTGATCAGCCCGTCGATCCCGCCTTTGGCGATCTGGTCGGCGAACTGCGTCTGATACACCTGGATCAGCCAGGCTCCCATCATGTTGATGTCGTAGATCTTCCAGCCGGACGGACCCTTGGTCAGCCGGTAGTCGATCGCATCGTCGCCGCCGCGACTGGTCACACGCGTCTGCACGACGACATCCTTAGCGCCGGCCGCCAGGTTGACCGGCATAAACTTGAACGTCACGTCCTGGTCGCGCAATTGCGCAAGCGAAGTAGCGTAGGTACGCACCAGCAGCAGCGTAAACTGCTCGTACAGTTGCTTCTGCTGTTCAGGCGTCGCGGTCGACCAGGCGCTGCCAACCGCGATGCGCGTCGTGCGCTGGAAGTCGGTGGCGGGCACGAAGCGCGACTCGACGAGTTGGGTGATCCTGGCCATGTCGCCGCCGCGCGCCTGAGGATCGGCCTTCATCGCGGCGACCGTGCCCTCGACGGCACTTTTTACCAACGCATCAGGCGCGGTTTGCGCGTACGCCGCCGTGGACACCACGGCCGCAGCCAGAAGAGCAGTCAGATAACGTTTCATACGTTCGCCAGGGACTTGGAGAGAAGTAAGCGCCGACAGGCTTACGAGCCGGCGGCGAATTCAGGATAGACCCAGTATACCGAGAATGCGTTCCCTCCCGGCCGCCACCCGGGAGCCGCAATTGCTACCGAAGTCGGGTTACAACGCTGTGTCTCTGTATACTTGTGCACTTTCGTCGAAATCAACACCCGTGATAAGGCCACGTTCGCCTACATGCTGAAGTCATACATTGTCCGTCTCGTCGCCTATTCGGTGCGTCATCCGTTCAGGATCATCGCACTGTCGATCCTGCTCGCCGTTTTGAGCGCCTTCTACGTTGTCGACAACTTCAAGATCAACACGGACGTCAGCCGTCTTATCGAAACCGACAAGCGATGGTCAGCGCTCGACCAGGCGATCAACAAGGCCTTCCCCGATCGAGGTCAAACCGTGCTGGTGGTGGTCGAAGCGCGCGCACCGGAATTCGCCGACGCCGCCGCCAATGCGCTCACCGCCGCGCTCAAGGCCGACCCGAAGGAATTCGTGGCGGTCTCGCAGCCGGCCGGCGGTCCGTTCTTCGAACACAACGGCCTGCTGTTCCCGTCAACCGACGAAGTGATGTCGACCACTTCGCAACTCGTTCAGTCGCGCCCGCTCGTCAACACCCTCGCCCACGATCCGAGCCTGACCGGCCTTGCCGGCACGCTGACCACGAGCCTGCTGCTGCCACTGCAACTCGGCCAGGTGAAGCTCTCCGACATGAGCCATCTGCTGTCGCAAAGCGCGACCACGCTCGATCGCGTGCTGGCCGGTCAGCCGGCGGCGTTCTCGTGGCGCGCGTTGGTCGACAGGAGCGCCGCCACCGATCCGGCACGCGCGTTCGTGCTCGTGCAGCCGGTGCTCAACTATGAGGCGCTGGAAGCGGGCGCGATGGCGTCCAAGGCGATTCGCGACACCGCCGCGTCGCTGCACCTCGATACGCGCTATGGCGCGACGATCCGCCTGACCGGCGAACAGCCGCTCGCGGACGAAGAGTTCGCGTCGGTGAAGGACGGCGCGGTGCTCAACGGCATCGGCACCGTCATCGTCGTGCTGATCATTCTGTGGCTCGCGTTGCGTTCGGGCCGCATGATTGCCGCCGTGTTCATCACGCTATTCGTCGGACTCGCGATCACCTCCGCGCTCGGCCTCATGATGGTCGGCTCGCTCAACATGCTGTCGGTCGCCTTCATGGTGCTGTTTGTCGGCCTTGGAGTCGATTTCGGCGTGCAGTTCGCAGTCAAGTACCGTGAGGAGCGCAACCGCGACGACCGGCTTTCCGCCGCGCTGATGCATACCGCGCACACCATCGGCGTGCCGCTGACCCTTGCGGCGGTCGCGGTCGCGCTGAGCTTCTTCTCGTTCCTGCCGACCGCCTACCGCGGCGTGTCGGAGTTGGGCCAGATCGCCGGCGTTGGCATGTTCGTCGCGTACTTCACCAACATGACGCTGCTGCCGGCCCTGCTGAAAGTCTTCAACCCGCCGGGCGAAGCCGCGTCGCCGGGCTTCAAGCAGCTCGCACCGGTCGACGATTTCCTCGATCGTCACCGCAACCCGGTGCTGATCGGCACGCTGATCGTCGTGATCGGCGCGACGCCGTTGCTTGCGCATCTGCGGTTCGACTTCAACCCGCTGCATCTGAAGGACCCGCATACGGAGTCGTTGGCCACGCTGCTGTCGCTGAAAGATTCGCCGGAAGCCGCGGTCAACAACGTGCATGTGCTCGCGCCGTCGCTCGCCGAGGCCGACGCCATAGCGGCGCGTTTGCGGACATTGCCGGAAGTGGGCCGCGTGAATACGCTGACTACCTTCATCCCCACCGAGCAGCAGCAGAAGATGATGCTGATCGCGAGCGCCGCGCAGCAACTGCTGCCCGCGCTACAGCAGCAACCGGCATCGCCGGCCACTGACGAGATACGCGTCGCCGCGCTCAAGCGCACGTCGAACCAGCTCTCGCTCGCCGCCGACGATCACCCCGGCCCGGGCGCGGCCGAAGCGAAGCACCTGTCGGCGACACTGCAAAAGCTGGCCGACGCGAATCCCGCCACGCGCGAGCGCGCCGAGATTGCGATGTCCGATACGCTGCGCATCGCGTTGAAGCAGCTGGAAAACCTGCTGCAGCCCACCGAAATCACGCGCGAGAACCTGCCCGCGAGCATCACCTCGAGCTGGGTGTCGAAGGACGGCCGGGCCCTCGTCGACATCGCGCCGAAAGTCCCGCCCGGCATCGATCCCAACGACGACGCGATGCTCGCCCGCTTCGCGCACGCGGTGAAGAAGGCGGAGCCCGGCGCGATCGGCGGGCCGATTTCGATCCTGCATTCGGCCGACACGATCATCAAGGCGTTCCTGCAAGCCGCCGTCTATGCGCTCGTGTCGATCGCCATCCTGCTGTGGATCGCGCTGCGCCGGCTCGGCGACGTGCTGCGCACGCTGGTGCCGCTGCTGGTGTCCGCGCTCGTCACACTGGAATTATGCGTAGTGTTCGACATGCCGCTGAACTTTGCGAATATCATCGCGTTGCCGCTGATGCTCGGCGTCGGCGTGGCCTTCAAGATCTACTTCGTGATGGCGTGGCGCCACGGCCAGACCGGTCTGCTGCAGTCGAGCCTGACACATGCCGTGCTGTTCAGCGCGGCGACCACGGCGACCGCATTCGGCAGTCTGTGGCTATCGCATCATCCGGGCACCTCCAGCATGGGACGACTGCTGGCGCTGTCGCTGGTTTGCACGTTGATCGGTGCGGTGGTATTTCAGCCGGTGCTGATGGGCAAGCCGCGCCAACGTCGCGCCAACGTCGTGCGAAGCAAAAAGGAATCCAAGCATGAAGTTGCGTAACGCCGCGCTGGCGCTCGTCGCGACCGGATTGATCTCCGGCTGCGCAACCGGTCCCGACCGCAAGCCCGGCGACCCGTTGGAACCGATGAACCGGGCCGTATTCAAGTTCAACGATAACGTGGACCGCTACATCGCCGAGCCGGTCGCGAAGGGCTATCAGAAGGTGACACCGCAGCCGCTGCGTACTGCCGTCAGCAACTTCTTCTCGAACCTGGGAGACCTGACCAACGCCGCGAACGCGCTGCTGCAGTTGAAGATCACCGACGCGACCGAAGACATCATGCGCTTCACAATGAACACGATCTTCGGCATCGGTGGTCTGCTCGACTGGGCGACTCCGGCCGGCCTGCCCAAGCACCACCAGGACTTCGGCCTGACGCTGGGCCACTGGGGTATTCCGTCGGGCCCGTTTGTCGTATTGCCGCTGTTCGGGCCGAGCACCGTGCGTGACAGCATGGGCCTCGTCGTGGACGTGAAGTTCAACCCGCTGAACTACATGGAACCGGCGGTGCGCAATCCGCTGTACGTGCTGCAGTTCGTCAGCGTGCGTTCCGACCTGCTGGGCGCCACCAACCTGCTGGAGCAGGCCGCGCTCGACAAATACTCGTTCGTGCGTGACGCGTACCTGCAGCAACGCCGTGCACGCCTGCGTGGCACGAGCGACAACGCGCCGCTGCCGAACTATGACGACACTGGCGACTCCGGCGCTGCGGTCGCGCCTGCCGCAGGCGCACCGGCTCTGCCGAACTACACGGAGCCGGGCGACGCCGCGCAAGCCCCGAAGGCGGCTCCGGGCGCCGCTCCGAACGCGGCCCCGAGCGCGCCGGCGGGCGTCCCGAACTACAGCGATCCGGGCGAGACCACGCCCAGCGGCGCGGCGGGCGCAATGCCCGCTGCGCCCGCCGAGCCGACTGCTCCGACCACCCCGGCCGCAGCGCCCGCCGGCGCATCAGTCACGCCGGCGCCTCAGGCCCCACCGGCCGGTGACAAGCAACCGGCTACGGTACCGGCCACGCAATAGGATTGGGACGAGCAGCGGGGTTCGGGACAAGGCGCGCAACGAATCTGAACGCGCCGAAGGACGAGCTAAATTCAGGCGATAGTGAGTGAGCGAACGCTTCGTCGGCGTAGCGGATCTGCGTGCGTGCGGTGCGGGCTCGCCACTCTCGTCGAGACTAACGGAGTGGGTAGCGCCGCTGGGCGCCGTGCGAGCGCACCGCCGCCATCAACAAGCTGCCGCTCAGACCAAGGCTGGTCTCTTCAACACGCCTGCCTCGCCCATCGCCCGCCGTGCCTGGACCAACGAGGCCCGTGCGGCGCGTGCGTCGAGCGCAACCTGAAGCAGCGCGCCGAGCTGCGCCGGCTCGCACATCAGCTCGCGCAGTATCGGCCCGAGCGCGGTGCTGCCATCGTCGCGCAGACCGGCAGTGGCGGCGGAAGGCAGCGTGCGCCATGCCGGATCGACGATCGCGCGGCACACGGCAAACGGCAGCCCGTGCGCGGCGGCCGTCGCGCCGGCGATATGCGACTCCATATCCACCGCCAACGCACCGGTCGAACGATGCAACGCCCGCTTGTCGTCAGCGCTGACCAAGGGGGCGGCGACGGCCGCCATCAGACCGCGCCGCAGACGCGCCGCGAGCGGCCCTGCCGCCATCGCGGCGGCGAGCGTGTTGGTCCATTGCCGGTCGGTTTCCGCGCGCCCCAGCGGCCCGACGATGGCGTCTGCGACGATCAGCGAGCCCGGCTCCAGATCCGGCGCCAAACCGCCCGCCGTACCAAAGCTGATGATGCCCGCTGCGCCGCGTGCGACTGCCGCGCTCAGCGCGCGCTCGAGCAGATCGGTGCGCGCGGCATAGACCACCTCGACGCCCTCGCCGCGCGCAATCCGCGCTTCGAACGCCATGCCCGTCACCACGATCACCGGTGCGCTGCCGCGGCGGCCGGCATCGGTCGATGGACCTGACGGCGTTGTCGAAAGCGGCATCCGTTACATCCCGACCGTGACGCGCGTGAGCCCGTTGCGCTTCAGGTGACGGAAGCGCGCCAGCGCCCACAGCGGGAAGAACTTGCGATAGCCGTGGTAGCGCAGATAGAACACGCGCGGAAAACCGGTCGCGGTGAAACGCGTTTCGTCCCACAAGCCGTGCTCGCGCTGTTCGCGCTGCAGATAGTCGATGCCGCGTGCGACGGCTTCGTGATTGACCTCGCCGGCCGCCATCAGGCCCATCACCGCCCACGCGGTCTGCGACGCGGTGCTCGGCGCGCGCTCGTAGCCGCGATAGTCGAGCTTGTAGCTCTCGCCGCCCTCGCCCCAGCCGCCGTCCGCATTCTGGATCGACAGCAGCCATTGCACCGCGCGCTTCATGCGCGGGTCGTCGTGCGGCATGCCCGCGGCGTTCAGCGAACACAGCGCGGTCCACGTGCCGTAGATGTAGTTCAGGCCCCAGCGGCCGTACCAGCTGCCGTCCGACTCCTGTTCCTGCAGCATGTACGCGAATGCGCGCTGCGCTGGCTCGCTGTTCTGCGGCAGTTCGCCGAGTTGCGCGAACATCGACAGACAGCGGCCCGACACGTCGGCAGTCGGCGGATCGAGCAAGGCGCCGTGATCGGCGAACGGAATGTTGTTCAGGTAATACTGGGTGTTTTCCGGCTCGAACGCGCCCCAGCCGCCGTCGCTGCTCTGCATGCCGACCACCCATTCGCGCGCGCGCGCAATCGCCTCGCGATCCACAGCCGATTGCGTGAGCGCCGCCGAGCGCTGCATCGCCATCGCGACCACCGCCGTATCGTCGACGTCCGGGTAATGCGCGTTGTTGTACTGGAACGCCCAGCCGCCAGGACGCACATTCGGCCGACGCGAAATCCAGTCGCCGCGCACGTCGAGAATCTGCAGCGGACGCAGCCACGCGAGCCCACGTTCGGCCGCCTGTTCGGCACGCGCTTCGCCGGTTTCGAGCAGCGCGTGCGCGGCAAGCGACGTATCCCATACCGGCGACAGACACGGCTGGCAATATGCTTCGTCGTCCTTGATAAGGAGCAGCTTGTCGACCGACTGCCGCGCGATCGCGCGATTCGGGTGATCGGCCGGATAGCCGAGCACGTCGTACATCATCACGCTGTTGGCCATCGCCGGGAAAATCGCGCCGAGGCCGTCTTCGCCGTTCAGCCGTTCGTCGACGAACGCCACCGCCGCCCGCACCGCGCGCTCACGCGTGGCTTTCGGCAACAGGCCGTCGACCGCGCGCAGCACCGCGTCCACGCCGCGGAAAAAGCTGAACCAGCCGACATGCTGATGCGGTGCCCGTTCGTTCATACCGGTATTGACCGGCGCGCCGCGAAATAGCTCGTCGATACGGACCTTGCGCGGGTTGCGCGCGAGCGGCCGCCTGGCGTTGAGCACCAGCAGCGGCACGATCACGGTACGCGCCCAGTACGACACCTTCGACAGGTGGAACGGGAACCACATCGGCAACAGCATGATCTCGACGGGCATCATCGGCACGGCGCGCCACGACACCACGCCGAACAGCGCGAGCAGAATCCGCGTGAAGACGTTCGCTTTTTCGGCGCCGCCATGCGCGAGAATCGCCTCGCGTGCGCGCACCATGTGCTCGGCATCCGCCGGATCGCCGATCATCTTCAGCGCGAAGTACGCCTTCACGCTGGCGCTGATGTCGAGCGCGCCATCGGCGAACAGCGGCCAGCCGCCGTTCGGCAACTGGATGCGGCGCAGATAGCGCGCGATCTTCTGCTCCAGTTCCAGGTTCGGCGTTTCGCCGAGATAGTGAACCAGCAGCACGTATTCGGCGGGAATCGTCGCGTCGGCTTCGAGTTCGTAGACCCAGTGACCGTCCGGCTTTTGCGCGGCGAGGATCGCGTCGGTGGCGCGCGTGATCGCGGCATCGAGCGACGCGCTCGAAGCGCTCGACGCCGCGGACGCGAACGGCTCGACGGCCGCAGCGGGTGGCACCGCGTCGGTGTGGTCGGGCAGGACGTCGTCCAGTGGCTGGGCTTGAGATAAGTCGTTCATCGGCGTTCCATCGGTTCATTCAGCAACGTATCCGCGGCCTTCTGGCCGGAGCGGATCGCGCCTTCAATCGTCGCGGGCAGACCGGTGGCGGTCCAGTCGCCCGCAAGCATCAGGTTATTCCAGCGAGTGCGCGTGCCGGGACGCAGCGTTTCCTGGTCCGGCAGCGCGGCAAACGTCGCGCGTTTTTCCATCGCCACCTGCCAGGCCGGCATCGGCGCAGCAGGCAGATCGACCGCTTGAGCCACTTCGGCCCAGACGGTGGCCGCGAGTGCTTCAGGCGACGTGTCGAGCAGACGCTCGGCCGCGTCAAGTGTTACCGACAGGCGGCCGTCGAACGCGAACAGCCATTCGGCGGTCGCGTTCAGCAACCCGGTGACCGGCGCCATGCCGAACGGCGGCTCGACCGCAAAGTGCACGTTGACGGTCGACCCAAAGCGATTCGGCGCGCGCAACCCCGGCACGAGCGTCGGCGCGATCTCCGGCGACACCGCGAGAATCACGGCCTGGTTCGCGTCGAGCGTGACGCTCTGGTCGGCGAAATGCAGCGCCTGCACGCGGCCGGCGTCCGTGAAGACGATATCCCGCAGCCGCGAACCCAGTTTGATCGTTGCGCCGCCATGTTGCAGCAACCGTAACGCCGGATCGACGAATGCGCTGCCCAGACCGTTGCGCGCCACCAGCGGCCGGCACGCGATGCCGCCAGCCAGCAGGGTCTCGCGCACCATCGCGCCGGTCAATTCCGCCGACGCTTCGCGCGGCTCGAGGTTCAGCATCGCATGAAACAGCGGCCGCAGCAGCCGGTCCCATAGCGGGCCGTTGCAGCGCATGGTCTGCGCAACGCTGCGGCCGGGCTTGGCGAACAACAGCGGCGCGAGCGCCAGATAGTCGCCCGGACCGGTATTCGGCACGCGCGCATGCGGGTCGAAAATCCACCACGGCAGATGTCCCGGCGACATGCGTACGGTCCAGCGCGCCCGCGTGGCCAGGTCGACGAACGGATACACGGGCTGCTGCGGGCCGATCAGTTCGTCGGCGGCGCCGATCGCCCGCGTGTAGCTGAGCGTCGCGGCATTGCCCGACAGCACCATGTGATTGCCGCTGTCGAGGGTCGCGCCCAGCTTCTCGTCGTAGTACGAACGGCAACGGCCACCGGCCTGCGCCGCCGCTTCATGCAGCACGACTTGCGCGCCGCGCCGCTGCAACTGCACGGCGGCGGCCAGCCCGGCGAGGCCCGCACCGACCACATGGACGAGCCTCGCCATCAGCTCAGAAGAGCGCGTAACGCGCGACGATCCACAGCATGCGCAGCCGCGGCTTGTTGACCTTGGTGCGCGGAATGTCGAAGCCGCGCTCCAGCGTGCGCTCGAGCAGCAAACGATAGACGCCCGACATGATGCGCGGCGCCCGCACGTGACTGCGCGGCTCGCGGTCCATGATCGCGTCGGACGCGGCGAAGTGTTGCCGGGCGCGCTCGGCGAGCGTTGCGCACACACGCGGCAGCGACGGATCGTCGGCGATCTGCAGGGGGTCGCTCACAGCGATGCCTTCGCGTGCGAGCAATTCGCGCGGCAGGTAGCAGCGGTTGATACCGGCGTCTTCGTCGATATCGCGCAGGATGTTGGTCAGTTGCAGCGCGCGACCCAGATGGTGCGCGAGCAGACGGCCGGGCTCGTCCTGCATCCCGAATATTCTCACCGACAGACGGCCCGCCGCGCTGGCGACGCGGTCGCAGTAGAGGTCGAGCGTGGCTTCGTCGGGCGCGCAGATGTCGGCGGCGGCGTCCATCGCCATGCCATCGATCATCGCGTGAAAATCTTCGCGATGCAGGTGAAACGTGTGAATGTGCCGCGTCAGCGCGCTCAGCGAAGCACGCGGCGCGCCGGCATAGCACGCGTCGATGTCGGCGCGCCAGCACTCGAGCGCGGCAGCGCGTTCGGCGCGCGGCATGTCGCTGTCGGCGATATCGTCGACAGCGCGGCAGAACGCGTAGACCTGATACATTGCATCGCGCTGCGCGGCCGGCAGAATGCGCATCGCGAGATAGAACGAGCTGCCGGACGTGGCGGCAGCGGCGTCGATTTCTGTATCGTCCACGACGAGATTGGAAACAGCCAAGACGATCTCCGCTGGAGGCGCCCGCTGAAAGGCGTTCAAAGAGGTTTGATGGCTACCCGCAGGGCAGGCGGCCCGCGCGTGCGGACCCGCGCGAAACACCCGGCAGGCATGCCGGAAACGGCGAAAAGTATATCAACGTTTGGCAGACGCCGCAGTTTCGTCGGTGGATAAAGGGCCAGGAACGCGAGAGGCACGGCCACCTCGGCAACCGTACCGGCCGGCGGCCCACCCTGCGCACTATCGTCGAAAGGCGACCGAGCGGTTGCGTCCCTGCCGCTTCGCGCTGTACAGCGCCGCGTCGGCCTCGTTGATCAGCACGTCATAGGTCGGCACGCCCTCGCGCGCCGCGGCGCCGCCGACGCTCGCCGTCACCGGCACGCTGGTGCCCAGCACCTCGACCGGCGTATCGGCGATCACGCAGCGGATCTTGTCGGCGACGCGCATCGCATCGGCAAGCGGCGTGCACGGCAGCAGCAGCGCGAACTCCTCGCCGCCGAAGCGCCCGAACGTGTCCTGCGCCCGCACCACCTCGGCAACGCGCTGCGTCATCACGCGCAACACCGTATCGCCGACACCGTGACCGAACTGGTCGTTGATCTTCTTGAAGTAGTCGAGATCGAACAGCAGCATCGACATGTCGCCGCCATAGCGCTGCCAGCGCGTGAATTCATCGCGCAGGCGCGCCTCGAAGAACCGGCGGTTGGCGATACCCGTCAGACCGTCGCGATCCGCGTACTCCTGGAGCTTCGCGACCGCCTCTTCGCGCTCGCGCTGCACGATGCTCACATGCGTGACGTCCGAGATCGTTACGCACACCGCCACCACTTCGCGATCGCGCATCAGCGGCATGAACGTGCAGTCCTGCTGCATGAAGTCGACCCCGCCGGTGATCGGTCGGTCATGATCGAACCTGAACAGATACGGGCGCTGCTCCCACGAGCTGAACGCAAACGTGCCGAGTTGAAACACGCTTTCGATCTTGCGCGCGAGCCACACGCGCGGCAGTTCCGGAAAGTGTGCATACAGCGACTGGCCGACCACCTGTTGCGCCGACAAACCGCTGTGATCCTGCATGAAGCGATTCCACATGAGCACATTCATGTCGCGGTCGACCACGAAGATGCCGAAGCCAACGCGCTCGACCACCAGCTCGCTCAATGATTCCACGGACACGGTCATAGGCTGGACAACAGCGCGTCGAGCGCCACGTTCATATGGCGAATCGACTCTTCGGCCATCAGAATCACGAGATGCGCGCGAAAGCGGTGATCCTCGAGCGCGAAATTCACTTCGACCAGCAACGCCACCTGCCACTGCAGCACGCCGGGCTGGAAGACTTCGTCGAGCGTCATCGCTTCGCCGAGCAGACCCGGCGCGGAAAACACCGGTGTGCGGCCGAGCTGGTCGAGAATCGACGACACGCACGCGCCAGCCAGCACGTTCGCGACATCGAACATCAGTTCGCGCTGGCTCACCGCCTCGTAGCTCGAGCGCGCGTACGGATCGCTGACGAGCGAGCACAACTGCGCGATGCTGTCGCTGCGGCAGATCACCAGCGCCTCGCCCTTGATGTCGGAGCGAAAGCCCTGACGCACCGCGCTCACCGTGTCCTCGATGCCCGTCATCGCGCGCAGCTCCTGCGCCGCCTGGCTGACCGCCACCACCTTCACGCGCGGCACCGATAGTTCGATGAACGAATCGAGCAGCCGCGCGAGGCGCGTCGCGGCCTGGCCCATCGCCAGATTGGCGACCTCTTGCAGCGCGTCGCGCTGATCTTCGGTGAGGACTGGCTCAGACATACAACCCGTACTCCTTGAGGATGGGCAGTACCGCCTCGGGCGTCACAGGCTTGGCGATGAACGCGGCCGCGCCGAGCGTGCGCACGCGCGCCTGCGCCATCGGCTGAACGTCGGCGGAAACGACGATCACGAAGGTATTGAGATCCTCGTGCTGCAAGGCTTCCAGCACCTGATAGCCGGTCATGTCCGGCATGGTCAGGTCGAGGAACATCACCGACGCCTTGCCCGCGCGATACAGATCGAGCGCCTCACGCCCGTTCGATGCATAGGACACGTCGATATCCCAATCCGGCGGCAATGCCCTGGTGAGCACCTTGCGGGCAAGCAGCGAATCATCGGCGATCACGATAGGCAAAGACATGGGCAGCTCAAGGAGCGGAGTTATCTCATACGCATTAACGGCGGGCAGGCGGATTTCTTTAGCGCGAGCTCTGTCGACCGGTGGCAAGGCGCGATGACGCCTGCTGGAATGCGGGTGACCTGCGAGCGGCAAGCGTACGCGGCGACGCGCGTTCGGCGTATTCGGCGGCCCCACGTGAAGGTGTGTGCGCGCAATGGACGACGATTGTGACCGGCATGTTCGAAGCCTACCCCGTAGATCAATCTGCGCGACTTCGTGGAGCGGGCTGTTCCCGTTGCCGCGCGTGGCTGCCGCGAATGCCTCGGCTCACGCGCGTCACGCATGGCCTCGCTGCCCTCGCGGCGAATGCGTCCGAACATGGCAGACGGATTTTTATCGTGGGATGGATTTTCAGAGTAAATTCGCGCAAAGGCAACTCGGCAAATTCGCATTCGCTAATGATATTTTCCGTTTCTGCTCGATACTTAAAATATTCGAATAGATTTTTCGTGCTTTCTTTTACATTTATACTTTTGTGTACGTTTGCGCTTCCCGATTCGTCGCTGTTTAAAAAAACAGACAAATGTGGGTTGGCGAACCTCCACCTGTTCGTAACGGGTAACTTCTACCGCCGCAGCCCGTCTATGCTTCTCTTGTGAAGCCGGCTCCCGGCCTCCTGGTCCCGAACGATTTTGGCTTTATCGAAACATGACACCAAACCGGTTCGAACCATCTCGCGCGCACCGCCTGTCCAGCAGTGCCGCCCACCGGCCGGACGAGGCGTCGTTCCCGGCGGTGCCGGAACAGAATTTCCACGTGCGGCGCATCACGCTGATCGCGCTGCTGGTCGCGGCGATCGTGCTGCCGTGCGTGTACGTCGCGGCGATGGCGCTGTCCGATCTGCATACGCGCGAGGCCGACGCAACGGATGTGACGCTGCGCACGGTGCGCGTGGCCGAAGAGCACGCGCTGAAAGTGTTCGACATGAACGAGACGCTCAACGCGCGCATCATCGACCTGACCGCTGGTCTGGATGACGAAGGCATCAGCGCCCGCGAAACCGAGATTCACGAGAAGCTGCGCACCATGGGCGGCGGCTACCCGCAGGTGGCCGCGGTGTCGATCTTCGGGCACGAGGGCGCGCTGCTCGCCAGCAGCCGCTATTACCCGTCGCCGGTGCTGTCGATACGCGAGCGCGACGATTTCATGGGCATTCGCGCGGGCCAGCAACTCGAACACGTGTCGAAGGTGATGACGGGCCATGTGACCGGCGAGCAGGTGTTCAACATGGGCGTGGCGCGCAAGGCCGCCGACGGCTCGTTCGCCGGGTTGGTGTCGATCGCGCTGCGGCCCAGCTATTTCGACGCGTTCTACCGCGAACTGCTCGGCGGCAGCGACCGCACGCCGATGATCATGACGCTGGTCCGCACCGATGGCGCGGTGCTCGCGCATTTTCCGCGCAACCCTCGCGAGCCGGCGGTCATGGCGGCACATTCGCCGTTCGCCGAAGCCGTCGCGCAAGGACGGCGCGCCGGCGTGGTGCGGATGCGCTCGAATGTCGACGACGACGATCTGATCGTGGCGTTCCGCCATATCGGCTCGTATCCCGTGTACGTGCTGTGCGGCTATCGCACGTCGGCGATCCGGGCCGCGTGGTACCGGCGCCTGAGCGTCCTGATCCTGTCGATGTTCACGCCGTCGATCGCGCTGTGGTGCGTGATCTGGCTGTCGCTGCGGCGCCTCGGTGCGGAAGAGGAGGCGTGGGAGCGCTGGCAGGCCGAAGCGTCGATGCGCCGCTCGATCGAATCCGCGTACCGGCAGTCGCGCAAGATGGAAGCGCTCGGCACGCTGGTCGGCAGCGTCGCGCATGATTTCAACAATCTGCTGATGATCCTGTCGGCCAACGTGCAGATTGCGCGGCGGCGTGGCGTGACCGGGCTCGATCGCGAACTGTCGGCGATGGAGCGGGCCCTCAAGAGCGGCCAGTCGCTCACCCGGCAACTGCTCGGCGTCGCGCGCAAGCAACCGTTGCGCACGGAAACGCTGTCGCTCGAACGCTGGCTGCCGACGTGCCGCGAATTGCTGCGCGCGTCGCTCGGCGCGAAGGTATCGCTGGTGATCGATCCCGGGGTCGACACGTGGCCGATGCGCGTCGACATCGCCGAGCTGGAACTGGCGCTGATCAACATCGCCGTGAACGCTCGCGACGCGATGGCCAATGGCGGGCGCTTCATGGTGCGGGCGACCAACATCGTGTTCCGGCGCGAGGATGGGTTCCCGCTGATTGGCGACTTCGTGCAACTGTCGCTCGAAGATACCGGCGTCGGTATGGCGCCCGACATACTGGCGCGCGCCTTCGAGCCGCTCTTCACGACCAAGCCGAAGGGCATGGGCACCGGCCTCGGCTTGCCGCAGGTTTTCGCGTTCTGCGAGAGCTCGGGCGGACTCGCCGCGATCGACAGCGCGGTCGGCGCAGGCACCTCGGTGCGCCTCTACCTGCCGCGCGCCACCGGCGAGCCGGAAGCCGCCGGACCGGTCGAAACGGGCGCCGGCGAGAGCGGCGCATCGCACGGACTGCGCATCCTGCTGGTCGAGGACAACGAAGAAGTCGCCGCCGGCACCGAAGCCCTGCTGCAGATGATGGGACACCAGGTCACGTGCGTGTTCAACGCCGATACGGCGCTGCGCCTGTTCGACGATGCGCACGCGAAGCAGGTCAGCACCGGCGAGCCACTGCCGTTCGATGTCGTGCTGTCGGACATCCACATGCCCGGCGCGATGAACGGCATCGATCTGGCCGAAGCGGTGCTCGCGTTCGACACCAGACTGCCGGTCATTCTCGTCACCGGCTACGCGGAAGAACTCGACCGCGCGCGGCACGTGGACGTGCGGGTGCTGTCCAAACCCTTCGATATCCGCCTGCTGGAACAGATGCTCGAAGCGATCCAGCACGACCTCGCGCAAAGCGGCACCGATCCGGCGACGACACATCCGGCGCAGTAAAGCTCGCGACAGCGGGTTTGGCGCCACGGGCCTGGCGCCCTTTACCTAGGGTTGTAAAAACGCGGCGGTGACACACCGCGCTTTTTCCTATGACTCATCCCGAGCGGACTGGCTTTGCGCGGCGCGCGAGCGCGTGACGCGTGGCGAGCGTCCGGCATGGTTGTTGCACGACTAAACAGATGCAGGGGGCCGCGCGTTGCAGCGCCGCCCGCTGCGCCTGAATACGTGGGGAGACGACCATGCAACATATGGTGATCGGTTTATTCGACACATATACCCAAGCGGAGACTGCCCGCGACACGCTCGTACAGACCGGCTTTGGACGCGACACGATTGAGTTGCAGGCGCCCCCAGAGCCGTCCATCGGCTCGGCAACCGAGGAAGTCGCTGGCGCCGGCGTGCTGGCGAATATCGAGCGCTTTCTGTCGAGCCTGTTCGCCACCGACTCCCATCCGCTGGACACCGCCCGCTACGCCGAAGCCGTGCGCCGTGGCGCGGTGCTGGTGTGCGTGCGCGCAGCCAGCGAATCGCACGCGGAACTCGCCCGCAATACCTTGACGAGGCTGGGTGCGACCGAGGTCGGCGAACGCTCGCGCGATTGGCGAACCCCGACGGCAGGCAGACGCGATCACTCGATACTCGATGAACTGGGCATCGGCGCGGTGACGCCGGGCACGCCGCACACGTCGAGCGTGACGACGCCCGCTGGAGCGCCACGCGCGGCAGACGCGCCCAGCGGCGCGAGACCGGACACGAGCGCCCCGGACGCGGCGACTCCGGGCACGACCAGCCGGCCTGCCACGAGGATCGAACCGCGCTATGCGGTGCCGCCTGGCAACACCGACGCCGAGCCTTTCGTCCCACCGCCGCTCAGCGAGCGGCCGACGCTCGATCCGCTGAACGAACCGGTCACCGACCCGCTGGTCGGCGATGCGGGGCGCAGCGCGATTGCCGCCGGCTCGGTGCCGGGCTCAGGCGCCGTGATGCAGCCGCCGAAAGACATTCCGGAAGGCGGGCAGCCGGGCGCCGGTCCGGGTGAGCAGATACCGAACGAATATCTGGAGTACGAAGAAGATTTCCGCTCGCACTACGACGAGCAATACGCCACCGAAGATGCGCGCTACGAAGACTACGTGCCGGCTTATCGCTATGGCGCGGAAATAGGTCGCGACGAGCGCTTCCGTAACCGCACCTGGGACGACGTCGAACCGGAAGCCCGGCGCCACTGGGAAAAGACCTCGCCCGATAGCACGTGGGAGCGTTTCAAGCTCGCGGTGCGTCACGGGTGGGAACGAGTGACGGGACATCAACACAGGTAAAAAAACGGGGCAGCGGCGACGGCGGTCATTCAGGCATTGACGACCGCCGTCTCTCGATGCGTGCCGGACAGGTGGGGGCCGCTCCAATCGACGGACGACGGCGGCGCTCGCTTCAGGCAGCGGTGTGCCGCTTGACCCACTCGACGTAGCGATCGACGAATTTCTGCAGGAACTTGCGCGTGCCGTCGTTGAGGATCTCGCCATTTTCGTTGATCACGGCCGGGTCGTGCTTGATGAAGACCTCGGGCTGACCCATGGTTGGGACGTCGAGATAGGCCAGCGTGTTGCGCAGATGCTGTTGCGCCAGCGCCGAGCCGGTCGCGCCGACCGACGTGCCGATCACCGCGCCGGGCTTGTTGGCCCACGAATTCGTGCCCCACGGGCGCGAACCCCAGTCGATCGCGTTTTTCAGCACGCCGGGCATCGACCGGTTGTATTCGGGCGTGACGAACAGCAGGCCATCGGCGGCTTCGACACGCTGCTTCAGGTGTTTGCCGGCTTCGGGATAGTCGGCGTCATACTCCTGGCTGTAGAGCGGCAAACCGCCGATCTCGATGTATTCGAAGGTGAAATCGGCCGGCGCAAGCGAAATCACCGCTTTTGCCAGCTGACGATTGAACGAGTCCCGGCGCAGGCTGCCGACGACGACTGCAATGTGATGGGCCATGGTTCGCTTCCTCGATGACAGGCGCTTGACGCGCGAAGGGTACGAACTGTCCATCATAGGCAAAAGCCGCGCGAGTGGTGGCGGCCGGGTGGCAAATAACGGCGGCTTGCCAACATTGGAGATGCGGCGGGGCGACCGCCGGTGGATAACCTCGCGAACCACCAAAGTTATCCACAGTTTCGCTGAATAACTTTGTGGATAACTGGTACTTTTGCCTTGTCAATCAAGCATGCCTTCGGCTTGGGACGATTTGAGGCAAATGCGTAATGAAAAGGTGCCGGACCGGATGCACATTGGGCGGCGGGCAAGACGACCGACGACGTGCATTGAGCGAACCGACTTTCTGGAGGATCCAGCCATGAGTCTGAACTACGCAGGCAAATCCCACGATGAAGCGGTGGCTGCTCGCAAGAAGGAAAAGCAGCGGTCACAGGAACAACCCGGCGGCGATATGGCCGTCGACGGTACGCAAGCCGACAAGGTGCATAGCAGCGGCGAACTGTCCGAACGCGGCAAGCAGGTGTGGCGTACGGGTGCCGGGATGGACGGCGGCGGGAAAACTGGCCGTCGGTAGCAACACCGATAGCGGTATTGGGATGCGGCGTGCGGTGCGCCGGCTGCGCCCAATGACTCAGTCCAGTTCCCGTCTGAATGCAAAAAGGGCGCCGTTATCGATGCCCTTTTTGCGACTTCGAAACACGGCAGCCTTGACGGACCCAGCCTGCACCGGCCATTGGCCCGGCCACGTCCGTTGGCCGATATCAGTTGCCAAAGAACACGTTGCAGTAAGATGCCGGGCCGTTGCACTGCGCCGGAGCCGCAGCGTGAGCTGCGCCGGAAGCAGCAGCAAACAGGGCGACGGAAGCGATCAGGGCGGAAAGAATGCGTTTCATGGTGCTACTCCTCTTCAGCGTGTGGTTCGCGATCGGTGCGATCGGATGGGCTGAAGAATAACGACTCGTTGTCCGCCTACAAACAGCAAAGACAGGAAGACATTTTTTCAATTAATGAAATGATTTGAAATGAGCTGGCATGTACCTGGGGCGGCCGAATTCCAGACCTGTCTTCGGTGTCAGTGGGGATTCGAGATACGCGCGAACGGCATTGATTTCAATTTGCGCAATAATATTTTTCCGTTGTCATAAGTGCGCCGCCCGCGCGACCAAGCTCATCTCTTGATCGAATGTCGGCGGCCTTATGTTCAGCACCAATTCGCTTATGCGGGAACGTGAAGGAGAATGGCGCACGTATCCGCAGATAACACGAGGACGCCCCTTCGCTCATGAACGACAAGGTTCGAGAAGATCACGCGCGGCAACCGCGGACGCATCGACGGAGCACGCGATGGCGCAACTAGGCGGCCCGGCGCTCGACGATCCCGTGTATCTGGCGCAGTTGCGGCGCGACCTCGTGCGCTTTGCCCGTTTGCAGTTGCGCGACGCCGCGGCCGCCGAGGACGCTGTGCAGGAAGCCCTGACCGCCGCATGGACGCAGGCCGACAGGTTCGCCGCGCAGTCGGAACACAAGACCTGGGTGTTCGGCATCTTGCGGCACAAGCTGATTGACACGCTGCGAGCGCGGCAACGCACGATCAACCTGTCGGCGCTCGAATCCGAACTCGACGGCGAGGCGCTGCTCGATCGGGAACTGTTCAACGACAATGGCCACTGGTCGCGCGCTGCCAAACCGCGTCCATGGCCGACGCCCGAAACCGCGCTGCGTCAGCAGCAGTTCTGGACCCTGTTCGAGATCTGCCTGGAGCATCTGCCCGAGCACATCGGCCGGGTGTTCATGATGCGCGAATTCCTCGATCTCGAGATTGAGGCCATTTGCACCGAACTGCAGATCACCGCCAATCACTGCAGCGTGCTGATCTACCGCGCACGGCTGCGTTTGCGCACCTGCCTGAGCGAGAAGGGCCTATCCAGCGAGGACGCGAATGGGGAAGTGTAAAAACATCACGCGCCTGTTGTCCGACGCTCTCGACCGCTCGCTGACGACCGGCGAGTGGGTCGCGATCCGGCTGCATCTGCCGACTTGTAGCGGCTGCCGCAACTATCGCAAACAGATCCGTCTGTTGCGCGTGGCCGCGCATACGGCGAGTGGAAGTGCGACGCCGGGTGCGGTGCAGCGCGATGAGTAAAACCCGTGCGCGTGTGGGTAGGCATGGGCGGGGATTCTGCGTGGAGCGTGCCTATGCGTATCGTGCAGCGTATAGGCACGGTAGGCACAGCCGCGCCGGCTAACGCTCGCCAGCAGGCGTGTCCCGATAGCGTTCGAAAAAGCGCGCGTGCGACGCTTCGTCGATCGGGCCAACGTGCGCTTCGATACGAGCAGGATGTTTCTCGAGCTGCGCACGCGTGCGAATCGGTCGATGCTGGAAATTGCCGCCGCAATTCGGGCACACATTGCGCAATCTGCTAAGCGCGCAGACTTCGCAGAAGGTGCATTCGTACGTGCAGATCATCGCGTCGGACGCGTTCGGCGGCAGTGACTTGCCACATCCTTCGCAAGTCGGTCTCAGTTCAAGCATGACAGTGGCTCCGCTTTTCAGGAGGCGCGGGGTGCGCCTCGCCTGCCGGCAAGTGTAAGCGGCCGGCGCTTCTCGCAAAAGACCGCCGGGCGGCACATCCTGTCGACGCTCCGTGAGACCCGTTGCACCCGTTATGTCAACGCGCTCTGCAACACCAGTGTCGACGCGAGGCCGACCATGGAGACGATCGTCTGCAACACCGAACAGATGGGCAGCGTCAGTTTCAATGGGAGTCCGAAGTATTTGCGTGCCATGCAGACGCTGGCATCGCTGACGTGGCAGAAGAACACCGCGCGTGTCGATCGCCAGCGCCATCGGCGAATCGTGCGTCGCGCTCAGGTCGGCGGCGACTGGCGCGACGATACCGTGTGGACCAGCATCAGCATGACAGGCGACAGGATCGTGACCAGCGAAAGCGCCAATCCCGGCGCTCGGCTCGGCTCGGCTCGGCTCGGCTCGGCTCGGCTCGGCTCGGCTCGGCTCGGCTCGGCTCGGCGGTGCG
>NZ_CYGX02000186.1 GCF_900019265.1 Paraburkholderia ribeironis | reverse complement strand
GGCCGCGGCCGGCGTGGGGGGGCCGGTGTCAGGCAAGCGTGGACGTGCGGGCAACCACCAGCTGCCTGCTGGCAAGGCGCAGCGGGCGCTGGCGCTGATCCGCGAACGCTATGCGGATTTTGGCCCGACGCTGGCGCGCGAGAAGCTGCGGGAATGTCATGGCATCGAACTGGTTGTCGAGACGGTGCGCACGCTGATGATTGCCGCGGGGCTGTGGGTGCCACGCAGGGAACGGCCGCCGAAGGTGTACCAGCCGCGCGCGCGGCGCGCCTGTCTGGGCGAACTGATCCAGATCGACGGCAGCGATCACCGCTGGTTCGAGGACCGGGCGCCGGCGTGCACGCTGCTCGTATTCATCGACGACGCGACCGGACGGCTGATGACGTTGCACTTCACGGCGACGGAGTTGACCTTCAGCTATTTCGAAGCACTGTCGAGTTATCTGGGCGCGCATGGCAAGCCGGTCGCGCTGTACAGCGATAAAGCCAGCGTGTTTCGCAGCACGGCAGCCAGCAAGACCGGTCGCAGCGTGACGCACTTTGGCCGCGCGCTGTACGAACTGAACATCGACACGTTCTGCGCCAACAGCAGCCCGGCCAAGGGACGCGTCGAGCGCGCGCACCTGACGCTGCAGGACCGCCTCGTCAAGGAGTTGAGACTGCGAGGCATCAGCACGCGGGAAGCAGCGAACGCGTATGCGCCCTCCTTCATCGCCGACTTCAACCGGCGGTTCGGCAAGCCACCAAGGAGCGACTACGATGCGCACCGGCCGCTGCGCGACGACGAGGATCTGCGGCAGATCCTGGCCTACCGTGTGCCGCGCAGGATCTCAAATGCGCTGACGGTGCAGTACGACCGGGTGATGTACCTGCTGGATGACACGCCGGATAACCGCAAACTGATTCACCGCTACATCGACGTGTGGGGCTTTGTCAACTTGAGATGGACCGTTCGATCCATGTGGAGAACGTACGGTTTCCTTATTAATGTCCATTAGCCGTTTTCACGTCCGCCCAGTCCTGCCATGCGAGCAGACGTGCCTTCAGTTCGGGGCGATGGCGTCCGGCATTCATCCGTTGCCGCGGCAAAGCAAAGTGCTGCCGGATAGGACCGAAGATCGAGAGAAACCGCTGTGTGCGCCGCGGGTCGCGAAAGCCCTGCATCTGGCGTTCGCGCCTGCGCGTGGGCTGATGGCTGTTTTCGGCACGGTTGTTGACCCGCGCGGCCGCCTTGACGAACACATGTTTGACGTTCGCCAGTTCGGGGATCTCGGCCTTGGCTGCCGGGTAGCTACGCAA
>NZ_CYGX02000058.1 GCF_900019265.1 Paraburkholderia ribeironis | reverse complement strand
CATCGTCTCAAGTCGCACGCTTCACGGCCGTTCTCGCATCGCCTGAAAAAACAAAACCCCACGCTCCGAAAAACGTGGGGTTCGTCAGCAGTCTGAGGCCAGAGCATGTGCTCTGGCCTTTTTACTGGCAACGCTCTTTTCCGCTCCCGCTTCGCATGGTCCGGCTAACGGCGCATGGTGACGAACCGGGGCGGCTCGCCCGACGAATCGGGCGTCGGATTAGTTCGCTGTGCCCTTGTCGTTCGTGCCAGCAGCCGACGCTGCTGCTGCAACCGGAGCACGCTTGCCGTGCGTCTTCAGCTGCTTGACGTGGTGCTTCTTCGGCGCGCTAGCTGCTGCGGCCGGCGCTACTGCCTCCGATGCCTGTGCGAAAGCTTGAACGGAGACCAGCGCGATCGATGCGGCTGCGAGCGAGACGATAACCTTTTTCATGTGTTGTTCCCCAAACCTGGACGACTGAGTCAATGTGAAAGAATAACTACACGGCTAAGCAGACAGGGCGTCAGGCGCCCCCGCTCTCCGCGGGAGAGTATTACCCAGCGTAGGCGGTTTGTCATGCCTAAAACTCGATATGTATTTTCCGGGAGACAGCCTGCTTTCGATACGCTTTCGGTGACCAGGCACCCCGTACCAGGGACAATACTGAGTCGTCATCAAACGAGATTGCGCAGCAGGCTGGCGGTTTCCTGCAAGGTCGGCAATACCCGATGCAGCGCGGCATTCGCCGATTCCTGGCCGATCGGCATGCTGACGCTGATCGCCGCCACCACCGACCCATGCCGGTCGCGCAACGGCACAGCGACGCCGCGCACGCCCAGCTCGAGTTGCTGGTCGGTGACCACGTAGCCGTTGCGACGAATTTCGCCGAGCACTTCGCGCAAGCGCTCGATCGTCGAATAGGTGTGCGGCGTGAACACCTTGATCGGATAGGACGCGAGCCACTGGTCGATGCTCTCGGGCGCCTGAAACGCCAGCAACACCAGTCCCGCCGACGACAACGGCGCCGGCGCACGCGATCCGAGCACGAAGCCGACCGCCATCGCCCGGTTCACGCCGTTGCGCGCCACGTACACCACGTCGTGTTCATCGAGGATCGCGACCAGCGCGGTTTCCTGAACGGTCGCGGTGATGCGCTGAAGGAATGGCTGCACCGTGCGCGGCAAGCGTGCCGAATCGAGATACGACTGGCCGAGCCGCAACACGCGCGGCGCGAGCCAGAACAGCTTGCCGTCGGTATCCACGTAGCCGAGTTCGCGCAGCGTCAGCAGATAACGGCGCGCCGCCGTGCGCGACAGCCCGGCGCGGGCGGCGACCATTGTCGGCGTCATGCGCGCATGCTCTTCGTCGAATGCTTCGATGATTGCCAATGCCTTCGCGGCGCCGGCGATCCAGTCTTTGTCGTCCATTGCATTGGTCTGAAAATGGGCCAGCCGGGCAGATGACGGGCGTCGCGAGCCGCATGGCCGTTGCGCGATTATCGCGCAAGTTGGATGGCGTGCGCGTGGACATGGGTTCTTCGGTCGTTGCATGCGCGTTGCCGCGTATCATGTGGGCGATCCCAAACCGGGCGTTGCATTGCGCCGGTCCATGGCAACGGCCTGCGCCTCGCGCCGGCGGCGCTGGCTACAGGAAATGAAACGAACGCGTCGCGCCCCATCCCTCTGCGCCATGCACCTTGCAACAACCGCCAAACTCGAACAACCGCCTTTGAATCCCGATACCCGCCAACACCTGCGCGCCAATCTGCTGATGCTGATCGCCGCGATGATCTGGGGCTCCGCGTTCGTCGCGCAACGCCTCAGTCTCGATGCAATTGGACCATTCCTGTTCACCGGGCTGCGTTTCCTGCTCGGCGCGCTCGTCGTGCTGACGTTGGTCTTTGGTGTGCGGCGCTCTGCACTCGCCGAGCTGTCGAAGCGCGAACCCGGCGGCGCACGTGAGTTGTTCGGTGCCGGCGCGCTGCTCGGCGTGGTGCTGGCCGCGTCGATCTCGCTGCAGCAAATCGGTCTGCAATACACCAAGGTCGCCAACGCCGGCTTCATCAGCTCGCTGTATGTGGTGATCGTGCCGCTGCTGGGTGTGCTGTTCAGGCATCGCACGGGCCCCGGCACGTGGCTGGGGGCGTCGCTGGCGGCGCTCGGCATGTATTTTCTGAGCGTCGACGAACACTTTTCGATGCTGTATGGCGACTGGTACCAGCTTGCCGGCGCGCTCGTGATTTCCATCCAGATGATGCTCGTCGGGCGCTTCGCGCTTCGGCACGACACGTTGATGCTGGCACTCGTGCAGTTCGTGACGTGCGGGCTCGTCTGCCTTGTCGTCGGACTGGCGATCGAGCCGGTCAGTCTGGCCGTGATAACGCGTGCCGCGCCGACGATCGCCTACGGCGGAGCACTTGCAGTCGGTATCGCCTATACGATTCAGGTGGTGGCGCAAAAATACGCGGCGCCGTCGCACGCGGCGGTGATCTTCAGCATGGAGGGGGTGTTTGCCGCGCTCGCCGGCTGGCTCGTGCTCGGCGAAACGCTGTCAGCGCGTGCTCTATACGGATGCGCACTGATGCTGGCGGGTTTGATCGTGTGTCAGGTGATGCCGGGCTGGCGACGCGGCCGCGGCAGCGTGCCTCGCTCGTCGTGAGGGCGTCGCTGGACGCGGACTCCAGTGCCGACAAGCGAGCGAGCTGCGCCGGCGATCAGCGTTGCCCGGTGCCTGCTCGCCGATTCAGGCGAGGGCGGCTAAGCGGCACGCGGATGAGCCTGCAAGTTCTGCCTGTCCGCGGTCGGCGGGAACACGCACCAGCAGCCGTCGTCGTGACGAAAAAAGAACAGGCCCCGCGAACCAGCCTCGAAAGAAGTCTCGACGCGCACATAACGGCGCCCCCCGAGCCGGGTGCGGCTGAATTCAGTCACATGAACCGATGCCAGAGACGCCGGCGCAAGCCATTTCTCGACCAGAAAACGCAGCGATTGTTCGCTAGCGGCTCTCATGATCCGCTCCGGATCGGCTTGTCCCGATGCGCTTCGTGTGCCGACTCGGTGTCGTCGTCGTGATCGTGGTTGGCGGCGTCCGCTTCAGCTTCTGCGGAAGCAAGGGCCATCGTCCGGTTGGTCGCCGCCGCCCGCAGCGTGCGGCAATGAGCGGCATGCCGGATGTCCGAGAGAAGACGGACCAGCTGTCGTGTTGATCTGTGTTTCATACCCCCCCCGCACTGCACCAATGACTTCAGAAAGCACTTTAACTTTATGCCTGGATCGGCGTTGCTACAATGATTTTGACGAAATAGCAACAGTCGCGCTCTCAAAAACAACGACGCAATCTTCGTACCGTCCAGCTTCAATCTGCATGTCTGCAATGGGTTGGTCTGTGCGCTGTCGAGCGCTTCGGGAGATTAAAAAACGCAGCTAAAAATCGCACCGGCGCGCTGATGTCTGACAATCCCTCCAAGTGCGAGTTATCCACATTGGCCTATGTATAACTTCGGGATAGCGCATCGGACAGCTTGTGCGCGAAATCTTGATAAAACGAACCTATCGACAAGCCGCATCAAGGTTATCCCGGCTTAGTAGTTTTTCTACCGGTGTGTTCCGCAGGGTTATGGTTTTCGTATGACATTGATGTGACGGCACATTTGGAAGTTATCCACAGAACGGGTTAACCCTTGTTAACTACTACTACATATATATACGTATGAAGTAAAAGACCTAGGATAAATACCGCGGCGCGATGAAATAGAAGGCTGATCAGGTCTTGATCAGCCCAAACGTAGCTCTAAGCCGCAAGTTTGCAGCGGATACATCACGGCGTGACGCCAACGCCACTCGCCGGCTGCGCGGCAGCGGCCTGCCTGATTGCATCGGCGGCCACTTCGGGTATGGACGCCGGCGTGCTCACCTCGATTTGCACGGGCACCGGCAACAGACGCGTTTCGATGTGATTGCTCGCTACCGGCTGCGTACGCACTACCGTTTGCAGATAGTGATCGACAAGACCGAAGAAACGGTCGTAGAACTTGCCCGATGGAATGGTCTCGCTCGAGATCTTGACCATCGCGTCGTTGTTTGAGCGGATCGGCAGCGAAAGCGAACCGAGCACGCTGAGCCCGACGCTCGCCGAGGTATCGCTTTTCTTCAGCGCAAAGCCGTTCTGCACTGCGTTGACGTAAACGATGCTCGTATCGCTCGCCTCCTCGCCCGGCGTGCAGACCACATGAAACTCGACGACGACATGGGTATCGCCCGTCGGCTGGAAGTTCTTGGTGCCGTCGACGGTATCGGTGCGCGTCATCGTCGTCAGGTAGCCCTGACTCAGTAGCGCACGGCGCGCGGCTTCGCAGCTATCCGTGGCGCTCGAATTGAAATTGCGCGCATAAGGGCTCGCGCCGGTTTCAAACGATTCCTGCTGGAATTTAGGTTGCGGGGCGCTGCTGCACGCAGCGACGGTCAGCAGCGCGCACAAGGCGGCAGTGGTTCTGGAAAACGAGGTCAACATGGTCGATCGCAAGAGGACGCTGCGTGAGCGCGAATGGAAATGCATTGTAGAGCGGGTGGCCAGGTGTGCGTAAAAAGCGCGCAACGCGCGCTGCCCACGACGCTCATAAACGTCGGTAACGCTCAATGATGTGACGAGCGCCGACCGCAGCGAGCGCGCGGTCGGCGAAAAAAGAAAGCGCGCGATCGCGCTCAGTTCGATGCCGCGGGCAGCCCGCCCGGGGTCGGCGCGGACGCAGCACCGCTTATCGCCGCCGTGTTGACGGCCGGCATGGTAAAGGCGCCGGCCCAGTAGCCTGGCACGGCGCAACGATCCGCGTCGCAGGTGTCGGCGTGCGCATCCGGCTGCTGGCCGGCGCCTTGCGATGCGGCGAGCCCGGAGAAATCCGCGACCCGCAAGCTGACCTTTTGCGCGTACGCCTTCGAACCGCCATAGCTTTTGAGCGCGGCATTCAGGTCGCCGTTGGCCGAGCGCATGTAGCCGTAAAGGATTGCCGAACCCACTTCGATGTTCGCGGCCGGTTCCGTGAGGTCCTTGATGTTGCGCAATAGCCCGCGATGCGCCTGCGGCACGACCTGCATCAGCCCGGTTGCGCCGTTCGCGCCCCTGGCCTTTTCCTTGAAGCGGGATTCGATCGAGATGATGGCCAGCAGGAGCGCCGGCGGCAGGGAATATTTTGAAGCGGCGGACTGCACCGCGTCGGCAATCGTTTGAGCTTTTTCCTTTGCCAGACCGAACTTGTGCGCCAGATACGTGGACATGCGGTCGGTTGCTTCGTCAGCCGTTGCGGTTTGCATCAGGCCGAGCGCAAGCACGATCAGGCAAAGTAACCGGCTCATAATGGGGGACGGGCGGAAAACAAGGTGCGCGCATTATAGCGCCGCCGCAAGCGCAGTCGCCGCTCGGCCGGAAAAATAGTCTTTTAAATCAAGGTTAAATCGAGGCCAACCGGGCTTCCTGTGCGCTTTACCTGGCTTGTTTAGATTTCGGATCGTAGAGGTACTTCGGGTCGTCGCTCGGACGCAGCCCGGGATTGCGCGGCACATCAAACGCCTGGAAATTGAAGTCGGTGAAAAGCGGATGCGCGCCGTTGGCTCCCACTTGATCGATGTGGCAGGAGGCGCAATTACCGCCTGCCGGATTGTCGAACAGTTTCTTGCCCTTCGACTCTTGTGCCGTTAGTTGCAATTTTCCGTCAAGGTAGTAATCGAATTTACTCGTGTATCAGACTTCCTGTGAAGTTCGCCTGGACTGACACGCACTGCCGGCAATATCCGCTGTCGGCGCTGCGCGAGGTCCTTTGCATGAGCATCAACGACTATCGCGCCTGGAAGCTCGGCGGCGCCGCCGAGCGCCAGCGGTGCATCGATGCGCAGTGGCTTACGGTGATTCGAGCGATTCACGCTGAGATCAAAAGGTGCCTACGGCTCGCCGCGTATGAGCGAGGAAGTTCGTTCTCGCGTCTCTCCGACCAGCAAGGCACGCGTGAAACCGCTGAATGAGCCACAACGGTATCCGGGCACGCCACAGGCGCCATTACCGCGTCACGACCGATTCCAGGCACAAGCTGCACGATTGCGCCGAACATGTTGAACCGCAACTTCACGCCGGCCGAGCCGAATCAGCCGATGCGATCGGTGCCCGGTTCGAGTTGCTCTCGAGCACGCTCGAAGATCACGAGAAGCCCGGTCACTCCAAACAGCAGTTTCTTTACTGCTGCTTTCGCAAGCGTTGACGCGGCTGCAATGGTTTGTCTTCAGGGGAGCACCATCTGCGCAAATCCCTCACATCGCTTCGGTGTTAGCGCTGCGCCACCCACGTAAGAAGCCGTTGCCCATACCGGCCGTTTAACCATAGAAACAGCACGGTCACGCCAAAATTCCACGCCAATATCATGGTGGTGGCGTCGAGCGGGTGCAGGATTGACAACACCATCGCGGTCAGTGCTGCGACCGCGAGACTTCCGGTCATCGTGACCGGGGCTGGCGACAGGCGAGCTACGTGGCGCAGCATGATAAACATCACGAGGGTTAGCGGCACGCTGACTAACACCAATGTTGCGAAACATCGAGCCGTTTCTCCCAAAGACATACCTTCCGGCCCAACGGAGACCCAATCGGTCAGGCAGCCAAAGCCAATCGTAGCCACCCAGACAAGACAGGCTGGTGTTGGCAACAAAAGCCAACGGCGTGACATTCCCGGCACACTGGCGATAAATGCGCCCACTGCCGCAAGAACACCCGTCGTCAGGGCTGCGGCTACGCCGATGACAAAGATTGGTTGATGGAGTCTGAGCGCCAGGTCGGCACGCACCCCATGCGCAATACCGACAAGAATCATCACAAGTCCCGCGAACAACAGCCAGCATGCCGCTCGCGCTGCCGGGGGGCGCAGCCGCCGGACCGGAGTTGCATCCGCGACCAGCACGTCAATCAGGTCGGAAGTCCGGGTCATGATTTGCTACCTCGTGGCAGGAACAGTTCCCGCAGCCGTTTCATTGCCCGGTGAGTGGCCACCTTCAGCGCAGCAACCGACGTTCCGCTCGCAGCCGCAGCCTCTTGCAGCGACATTTCCTCCAGCTTCAGCATTCGCAATGCGTCGCGCTGTCCGACAGGCAATTGCTCGATAGCTTCCCTCACCAGGCGGGCATCCACCGTCTCTTCCTGTAAGTTCGCTTCAGGAGCTGAAAAGGTTTCCAGGTCGGCCTCTACTAAAGATTCATGTGACTCAATGCGTCCGCGCCGACGCAGGCCATCAACGATGCGTCTGTTAGCGATAGCAACCAGCCATGGCCCGAACGGACGGGACGGGTCGTACGTGTTGCGCGCGGAGTGCAAAGTTAGCAAGACATCCTGCACGGTGTCCTCTACGTCCTCGCCATTCCTCATGTGGCGTGCCGCAAGCGCACGCAGATAAGGAGTGATGCCCTGAAGCAGCCGACGATAGGCCTGCTGGTCACCAGCCTGGGCTCGGGCCATGGCAGCGGACCAATCCGGCGTGCCGTCAGCGCGGCTGTCTATCGCCTCAGCCTGGCGACGGGACGTCGCTGACTCCTGGTTCGCCCTGTCGGGGCCAGGAACGGAGCCGGGCGGATGTGGGTGTCGGATCATCTGGAAATTCTGCGGGTCGGGAGACCGTTTGTCATCCAGAAAAAGTTTTGCTCGCGGCGTAACCTTTTGCTGCGGCCAACCGAACCTCTCTACACGGCCTGAATGCCAGGCCGCAACCTTCTGGAGGACGCGTGATGAACAGACATATTATGGCCGCCTCGACTTTAACGTCAGCAATCGGGCTGGCGCTTGCCATGCAGGCCTTGCCGGCCCAGGCACAGGCCCCGGCCATGAAGGACATGAGTGCAATGCCGCAAGTGGTCAAAGACAACATGGCCCGGATGGAACAGAACAAGCTGGAGAAGTGTTACGGAATCAACGCCGTGTCAAAGAACGACTGCGCAGAGGGAGCCCACTCCTGCGCTGGCCAGGCCACCCAGGCGCGCGACGCCAAGTCATTCGTTCTGCTCCCCGCTGGAGATTGCAGCAAGATCCAGGGTGGCAAGCTGAAACCAGCATAAACAACGGAGCAGCTGATGTCTGCCGCTCTTGCAACATCGCGATATGCGCGCAGCCTGATTCCAGCGCGTGCCGGGATTGGGCTGCGCTTCCGACACCATCAGGAGGTTGTCGAACAGCGTCCACCGGCCGCGTGGTTTGAGGTGCATACCGAGAACTACATGGGTGGAGGTAGCGCTCCGGGCTATCTGGATGCCATACGCCGCGACTACCCAGTCTCTCTTCACGGTGTCGGGCTATCTCTGGGTAGTGCCGAAGGGTTAGACACTGCGCATCTGGAACGCGTGCGCGCCGTCGTCGAGCGCATTGAGCCTGGTCTCGTCTCTGAACACCTGTCCTGGAGCATCAGCGGCGGCACCTACCTGGCCGACCTGTTGCCATTGCCGCTGACGGAAGAGGCGCTTGCCGTTGTCTGTACCCACGTCGACCAGGTCCAGGCTCATCTGCAGCGACGCATCTCGGTGGAGAACCCATCGACCTATCTGCGTTTCCGTCACTCGACCATCCCGGAATGGGAGTTCCTTGCGGAGGTCGCACGTCGCACTGGATGCGGCATTCTCTGCGACGTCAACAATATCTACGTCAGCGCCAGTAATCACGGGTGGAATGCACTCACCTATCTTGATGCTGTGCCGCCATCGGCGGTTACTGAGGTCCACCTGGCCGGGCACAGCGTGCGTCAGCTCGATCAGGGCCAGGTTCTTCGCATTGACGACCACGGCTCGCGCGTGGCGCCTCCAGTGTGGGACCTGTTCGAACAGGCTCTCAAGCGCTTTGGACCGGTTCCCACACTCATCGAATGGGACACGGACGTGCCAGCGCTCGAAGTCCTGACGGAGGAGGCGGCAATTGCACAAGCCTATATCGAGGGGCAGCAGAATGACGACGTGCGCACCAACGCTGCATGAGCTGCAATGCGCGGTCCGCAGTGACCTGCTTGGTCTTGCTGATGGCGATGCAGCAGGTTACGTAGTATCCGATGGGCTGGCCCCACAGGCACGGCTCGCGATTTATCGAAATACGGCCGACGGTGCGCTGCTCAAAGCGCTGCAGCTTTCATATCCGGCCGTACAGGCTCTCGTTGGCGATGAGTTCTTTGAAGGTGCCGCTCGACTGTTCATGGAGCAATGCCGGCCGTCGAACGCGCAGCTCGATAGCTACGGCGCGACGTTTCCGGATTTCCTCGCAAAGATGCCAGAAGCGGCGTCACTCGACTATCTGCCGGACACCGCGCGTCTTGAATGGGCAGTGAACGAGGTGCTGCACGCGCCAGATGCACAGCCGCTTGACTTGCAGCGCCTTGCGCAATTGAACGATGACGAGCTGAAGTCCGTACGGTTGTTGCCAGGTCCCGCTGTACGGCTACTTCAGTCAGACCTTCCCGTGGATGCAATCTGGCGCGCGGTATTGACCGTCGACGATCGCGCATTGGCAGACATCGATCTGACCGCTGGCCCGGTCTGGCTGCATATTCACCGGAGCGCGACCGGCGTAGCGGTCAAGTCGATAGCTGAGTGGCAATGGCGATTTGCGACGACGTTGTTTGCAGGCTGCCCGCTACACGATGCGCTTGCCGAGGCGCAGGATACGGATGTACACATTTGGCTCGCCTCCCTCCTTGCATCGGGTTGCTTTACCGATGCCTGTATCTCAAATCAGGAATGCGGTCCGGCAACTGGGAGCCACCTCACATGACCAACGAATCTCAATCCGCCGCTCGCGAGTCGACGCTGAACAACCGCATCCGGAATGTCATTGGATGGCTGGAGCGAGTGCCATATACGGTCCTTGCGGTCCCGTTGCGGCTTGCGGTGGCAACGATCTTCTGGAACTCGGCGATGACGAAGCTGGCCGACTGGAATGCCGCGCTCCAATTGTTCAGGGAAGACTATCGATTGCCGTTGCTTCCGCCCGAGCTTGCCGCCTACCTGGCGGTGTCGATTGAACTCAGTACGCCGGTTCTACTTGTGCTGGGGTTGGCGACGCGACCCGTGGCGCTGCTTTTGCTCGGCATGACGACTGTCATCGAGGTGTTTGTGTACCCGCAGGCATGGCCCACGCACATCCAGTGGGCGGCGATGCTGCTGGTTCTGTTGTGCAGGGGCGCCGGGAAGTGGTCGTTGGACTACTTGATAGATAAACGCTTCGGTACCGTCGCCAACAGTGAGTCCCGTCGTCCGGTCGTCTGAGACGGCCCTTTTTGGTCCATGACGTGACGGGTTGATATGCACGGCTCTAACAAGAAGAATCAGGTGACTCGGCAAGATTAGAGAGACGAAGCGATGAAGACTGTCGTATTGGAATCGACCATCACCTGTCCGGCGTGCGGGTACACGAAATGTGAAACGATGCCCGTCGATAGTTGC
Source organism: Paraburkholderia ribeironis (assembly GCF_900019265.1). GTDB lineage: Bacteria > Pseudomonadota > Gammaproteobacteria > Burkholderiales > Burkholderiaceae > Paraburkholderia > Paraburkholderia ribeironis. The sequence continues at coordinate 54,994 of NZ_CYGX02000058.1, read as the reverse complement.
GTGTGGTTTTATGAGTGCGAGCGCTGCAAGACGCTACTCAAACCGAAGGCAGGGGATTGCTGTGTGTACTGCTCGTATGGGAGTACGGCGTGTCCTTCGGTACAACAAGCGCGTTCGTGCTGCGTCCGCTGATTTGCCAATGTTTGCTCCCCGACTCGGCTCTTCCACACAGGTGCGATCGGGAGGCTGCCGGACTCTGAAAGGTCTATTGGCACACGATTGAGAAATGCTCAGCTTCTTGAGAAAACAGAGCGGACCGGTAACTACGCATCGGGTTCGCCAGCGCAACGTGCGAGAGCCTTTCTTGTCAAATGAATAGCGCGTCTGCCGCGCCAGTAACGGAGAATGGCCATGTGGAAAACGATAGCGCGGATTCTTCTTGTTGCAACGCTCGCCTTCGTCGCAGGCGGTGCGGTCGGCGGCGAACAGCCGTTTAACCAGGCGCAGTTTGACCAGCTGAACGCCGCCGGCAAGCCGGTCATTGTCTATTTCCACGCGACGTGGTGCCCCACCTGCAAGGTTCAGCAGCCGATTGTGGAGCGCCTCTCGGCACAACCAGACATGAAGCAGGTGACTGTATTCGTAGCCGACTACGACAAGGAAGTCGCGTTGAAACGAGCCATGAAGGTGACCCAGCAGTCGACTTTCGTCGTGTTCAAGGGTGGCCACGAAGTCGCCCGGTCGACAGGGCAAACGCGCGAACCCGATATCAGGGAAACGTTCGCAAAGGCCTTGTGATGACTTTCGGACTGGGTGCGTACGGACTGAGCTTCGCAGCGGGCGCGCTGACGACGTTGTCCCCGTGCGTGCTGTCGCTTGCTCCGATTCTCGTCGCATCGGCTTTGTCGATACACAGGATGGCAGTCGTCGCACTCGCGCTCGGATTGGGCGCTTCCTTTTCAGCAATGGGCATTTTTCTCGCGACACTGGGCGCGTCGTTCGGCTTCGACGACCGTGCCTTTCGCACTGTCGCCGCGCTGTTGATGATCCTGTTCGGGCTGACGATGCTTTCTGCCCGCCTGCAAACGATGTTCAGCCGTGCGACGGCGCACTTCGGTAGCGCGGGCCAGAAGTGGTTGAGCAAGGTGAAGGGCGAGACCTTGCCCGGTCAGTTCGTTATTGGACTGCTCGTAGGGGTTGTCTGGACACCGTGCGTTGGCCCGACATTGGGGGCGGCCACCACGCTCGCATCCGAGGGACGAAACCTCGTCGATGTCGCTCTGCTGATGATTGTGTTTGGCATTGGCGCCGCGCTTCCGCTCGTAATACTGGGTGCACTTTCCCGAGCGTCGATGACAAGGTGGCTCGGCGGGCTGGGTTCCGCGGCGAGGTTCGGGAAAGCCGTCTTCGGAGCATTCTTCGTCGCGTTCGGCACACTCGCGCTCAGCGGGCTGGACAAGGTGCTCGAGACGGCGATTCTTTCTGCAAGTCCATCATGGCTGATTGCCTTCACGACGGCTTTGTGAGAGGTGGCGATTGAAACGCGACTGGCAGCGATCTGGTGAACGGCGCGCCACGTTGTCGCGCGGTTGATTGCAGCGGCGCATCAACACCCACCATTCGTTCAGGTCGCTCTGAGCAGTGACAATCATAGTCGTGATTTCCGTGACCGAAAAATTGTGATTCCCGGGCCAACGAACGCGCCGCAACGCCCAGCCGGCGTGGATTCCCGGCATCTTGGGTGTAGGAGATTCTACGCCCCCTCGACGCAAACAAAAATTCGAGGTTCCGGTCTGCTATTTTCAGGGAATCTTCGATTTTTCCAGGTCGGCTGCAACGCGCGGTGGTACGAAAAGTCGTGATTTTTCGGACGCTCGACCACGAGCCCCGCGAACGGACCGATGGGAGAAGGCACACGCTCACGTGTTCTTGGAAGCCAGGGAGCCGCTCCAGCTATGTAGAACGGCGGATGGGCAACATCTCGCGCGCGTCGACCGCCCCCCCCCGCGCGGAGTGCCATCCGAAGTCCGCCTGTCCGCGTTGGACCGACAGGAAACGTGTCGCTGACCATCAGCTACTGCGTGAATTGAGTTTGCCGCGTAACGCGTAGAGTTCTGCAAGTGTTGGGCCACGAGTTGTTGGACGCGGGCCGGCGCCCGTGTTTGTATGGTTAGTTGCTCGATTTGCAGATGCCGCTTGTGTCTCGAGAAGCGACGACGCTTCGCGCGTATCCGGTCGGATATTCGGTGGGTTTGCAGTTGGTGCATCCATGCCAGGAATGCCAAGCATCGCGCCAATTTCCTGACCAAGCATATTCGACTGCGTCCTTAGCACGCGCTTCTTCTCAGCCGAAACGCCTTGCTTCGAGCCTGTTCTCCGCCCTTGCGTGGACACGTTGATTCCGACCGATTGCTCAATGATTTTCTGCTGCTCGGTTCGAACGAGCGATTTGCTCGCACGCGTCACTTCGTTCACCCTCTCTTCCGCAAGGTCATATTGATGCAGTGCATTGTCCTCTTCGTGCGACACTGACTGCAAGCCGACGTGGTCTTCGTTGCTTTCGTGCAAGTAGACAATGTCATCAGGACCCTTGAGCCACGCGTAGCAGGAAGAAATGAACGGAATTGGAGCAGCGAGAATCTTTGGCTTTGTTCTTCGGTCAGAGGCCGACTCTTTCCATGAGTTGAAAACGTCCGCAAGCCCATTGCCAATGTATCGTCTATTTTTGACATGGATTCCGTCGGCGGAGACCGTCACCGACTCTGCGTTCAGGAGCCGGCTGAAAACGACTTGCGGAGACCATTCGATGTTTGCGTCTCCTCGAATCTCGCCTTTGCTGAACAAGAAGATTTGCTCTGGGGTTGTCTCTATCTTCACATTCCTCATGTCACGCGTCTTGTTTTGGGGCGTAAAACGCGCGTTGTTGTAGTCGATTATCGCGCGAACCAGTAGCTCTCTGAAGCCGCTCGGAGTCAGGTAAGCATTCGCGCGAGCGAACTTCCATTGGTCAGCGTCTTTCCGAGTCTTCGGTCTAACCCAGCTGCCCGGCATCCAACTTAGCGCGTTGCGCAATTTATCGAAGACACTTTCGACGTGCGGCTTTGCGTCGCCGCGGCGGGGAGGCGCTACGATTCGAGCTATGCCGGTTCGTCTGCAAAAACCGGTTTTAGTAGCTTTGCTCATGCAAGCTGGTCCCCGGTCTAGAAACACTCCGCGGGGCACGCCGTAAGCCTGCCAACTATTGAGTGGCAGACCCAGTGCTTCGAGAAGCGCACTCTTTGGCGTGAAGGCTGAGAACGCAAGCATAAGGTATGCGTCCGACTTTTCTGCCCCCATCCAGTCGAAGAAGCCAACAATCGCCCCCGAAAACCGGTCAATAGCTATGAGTACAGTGGGGCGGCCACATGGCCGGAATCGCTCCGGTGAAGACGACAACTCAAAGTCGAACTCGGTGCCGTCCATGTCGTAGATGTCGCATGCTGAGATGGCGAGCGAGCTGGCTTTGCCGTGGCGCGCCCGATTTTTTTGAATACTCTCCTCCGCGCCTTCCCTCGCCGAACGAAGGTTATGCTTTTCAATTAAGATGTTTGCGCGACGTCGAAACTGACGCATCGTCAAGACGCTATGCCACTTGTACTTTCGAATCTCTTGCTTGTTCGGCGTCCGCACCCCTGCGTTGAAGTGTTCCCGAACAAAGAGCTCATAGACAGCAATCATCGGAAGTCTGGAGTTGACCCAATGAGTTTTCAGAGCATCAAGAATGCGGGCTTCATAGTGAGATGGACAAGACCGTCCGGGGTCCCGCTCCTTCCGTGAAAGCCCGCTAAGCCGAATATCGTACCCTGCTTCGCGAATTCTTTTCGCTATCCTCGCACCAGCCGGCACAGGCCCAGCCTTTCCAGCCGTGAAGAGCGAGCCGCGCGGTCCCTTCCATTCGTCTAATGGCAGGAACCCGCTTAAGGTGCATCCGAACCAACAAAATCGCGTTATCGTTCGGTACAGTTCCGCCAACGCAACGCCACCCTGTTCCGCGAATCTCATCACGAGTTCCCTACGGCTTTTCTTGGACAGGACGAGTCGCAATGATTCTTCGTTAACTGTATTGGCTTCATCGTCCCAGAGGAACGCGTAGAGCTCCCCCATTCTTTCTTCGCATGCGATATGTTCCTCGTCGGTAAGCGTTGTTTGCATCGAGGCCGGCCGAATACATTCTTTCACCTCGCGCAAGTCCTTCCCCAGACGACGACGTATTCCGCTGAGGCTCTCGGGACGAGGCATCGCGGAATCCGGGGGACGTTCTCCAGGGCGCACCTCCTGCAGGAAGACCAGGTCGTCATTCTCGTAGACTCGCACGACCCGATGGTATTTGTACTTCTTGTAGGGAAGCGTCTCTTCGAGGATGACTCCGTTCACTACGTCGGGAGAGGGCATGGAATCAAACCTTCATGGCAAGTGGGCGCTTCATGTTCCATTCTCGACGGAAGTCCAACGGAATGAAACCAAGCATCACGCCGGTTGAAAAAAGTGACAGGGACTGCTCGACGTCGCACCCGGCTCTGACAGCCATTCTCTGCAGTTCAGCCTCAAAGCTCTTTACGCGACGTAACCTCCGCAACTCAGTTGAGTAGTCCAATGCGTCTGCTGCCTGCGCGTAAATGTCCGTATAGCGTGTCGCGTCAACGATATGAATACAGTTCTTGACCTGCACTGGGTTCACATTTAGTTCCGTGAACACGCGCCAGTTCCAGCCATAGACCGAACAATCATCAATCTCGCGCAAACGTCGCCGAGCGAACTTCGCCGTCTTCGTCTCCCTCTCCACCTTGACTGAAATCGCCTGATAGTAAAATTCGTCGGCTCCGAGCTCCCTGATATATGTAACGACAAAATCGTAGGACGGTACCTTGTTGCGCGGAACGCGTCCTCCATATCGGTCGACCAGTACAGCCATTTCATCGTTGTGGTAAAAGGGGTACTGCTCTCGGTAGTCTATTACGAGTGGATTGCATTCAAGCAGGTAGTGAAGACTAATTTCCAGATACGAGAGGAATTCGTGGATTCGTTGGCACTTCCTTCCTACCAGCGTCCCTGCCGTCCCCACGGTATTGTCCTTCCCTGCTTCGAGGACCGGCTTATAGCTCGAGCGATGCCATCGGTTTCGCACGTCCTTTTCAGGAAGGGCGAACCATGGGTGCGGAAGCAAGCGTTGGTGGCCCATCGTGGGCTTGCAAGGCATCATGACCTCACTGCTCAACGTATGCGTGCAAGAGTGTGAGTGAAACGGGCGACATTGCCCTCCTAGCTGAAAACAAGGAGATGCTGGAGCTCCTCATCTTGCTCGATAATTTTCAAAGTCTCGTCGAGGCGAAGACGAGTAGACTCCCTCGCGTAGGTTATGAGGCCTTGTCGCGAACGCAGCTTGTCGGCGTTCTTCAGAATCAGCTTAAGCCGCCGCTTTTTCCAAGCATCCGATGACTCCTCGCTTCGACGCAAGAGGGCACTGGAACTCGGGTACCTTTCTCCATTGTCCGAAATGTGAGAAGCGGTTCGGCTGCACTTGAGCGTCAGATAAACCTTTGACATTCGTTGCGGCTCCGCAGCCCCAGACATCTGAAGCGTCACCTGTTCCCTGATTGCGTCGTAGAATCGCGCATCGTCGATTGCATCCTGCCGACTAAGATACTGACGCAGGGACTCGCGAAGCGCCAGCGGTTGACTGCGCCTACGTTGGGTGCGGTGTGAGTCGTTGTCATCACCGGGAGCAGCGTCGTTGTTCTTCTGCGCATCGTGTCTTTTCAGGCGACGCGCTTCAATCTCCTGCCGGTTCTCGCTCGTGTTCGTCTGATATTGGAGCGCAGTGCGGAGCGAGGCAGGTGACTCGAACAGGGCTGCCATCAAGGCAAGCGATGCGATGGCCGACGGCGAGGCAGTTCCGGTGCGAACAACTTTCGTGAGCCACTGCGTCGAGATGCGGAATCGGGCACTGATGAGCTTTCCCGCATCCAGGCCATAAACGCTATCAAATTTCGCTTCCAGTGCAGTACGACCGTCCCCGTATCTCGCCATAAGTTTCTGGTCCTTAACTGCACACGATATGGCGCTACCCACATTGTCGACGAGGAATCGCCACTCGCTCGGCTTGCCAAGCACTGTGCGCAGGTAAGGCCTGAGTACCCGAGACAACTTTCTTGCAAGGCTGGTGTCGCCAAACGAAGTTTTAGGTGCAGGCCAACCACCACAGTGACATGATGCGGAGGGAAAGGCTGTTCGCGTTGACCAACGGCGCGAATGAAGACAGGCGCCGCACGCAGTGACTAAAGGGTCGCCATGCGTCATGCAGAAATCGATGCCGAGCAACTGATGCTCGCGCCGCCAATGGGCTATGCCATAGGCTCTTCGGTCCGCGATTGCGCAGGACGGACACCATGCGCACCACTGCTCCGGAGTCGAATTGTGTGCCCAGTATTTAGGGTTCCAATCTTTGCCCTCCTGCCTCATCTTAGCCTCAAATGTCTGGCACTGACTTGCAGACATGGTGAGCCGGAACACGGGCAAGTTTGAGTGAAAATCAATTACGTCGTCCTCGGCCGCAAATACTGGAGTAGTCAAGGCAACGTACTGGCAAATATTCTTGGGAAGCGACGAGCTCCGGAACCCCACGTCGAGCCTTGTTCGCAAATCGCTACCGCCCTTTCGAGGCATGTCGTCGAGTATCCGCATCTTCATGACGTGGCTCGGAACAATCTCGCTCTGAGCAATCGGACAAACAATCGACGGTCTATCCACCTATAGCTCCCGCTCTCACCGAGGCTTTCAGGTTCGAACTGCGATTCGCTCGCCCGGACTGCCGCCCGAGCTGAGCCGAAACTGTCTCTGGTCTCAATCGGACACATTTTGCGATTACTGACGCCGCGTCAACACCGACATCCAGCCCGAACACCTGTTCTCCAAAGCGAATTCGACGGGTCGTATGTGCTCTGCGCGCTTCACTAAACGTCTCCGCTATTTCAGGCGCGCACTGCTCGATGAGTTTATTCCCGAGATATTCGCTGAAGCCGGAAGCGCGAACGACTCGATGGCGAGTGAGCCGCGATGGAAGTCGATTTGCGTCGTACTCAGACTGACGTGCCACCTTGAGCGCGTCTATCAGGTGACGTGGGAAACGTGGCGGCCGCTGCTTCTGAATTCGCTCACTCGCCGGCATGTATTTGGACAAATTCCGAAGCCATGTCCTGTCGTGACGATATGCCCACAACCACAGCTCTGGCTGCGCTCGACGCAGTTCCGCCATGCTCGAACCGGCCGCCGCCTCGGCCTCAATCTGTGCCCGGGTCTTTTGTCGCAATGCCTCAACGTGCAGTGAGCTATCGCTCCTCCGAGCCGGACTGCGCTTTGGTAGGTGCCGGTAAACAGAGGGAATCGAGATAGCCAACTGTTGAGCAATCTCGACGGGTTGGGCTCCGGCATAAGCCAACTTGGCGATTTGAGCTTGCAGCTCAGGGCCGATTTTCTTTGGTCGCCAAGTTACGCGCAGGCCGTTCTCCCGAGCGATGCGTTCGACTTGCAGTCGTCCTGCTCGAAGCAACTTCGCCGCCTTGCATAGCGAGCCGGCGGACTGTAGAGCGCGTTCAACGTCGCTCGCCGATGGCGGGGCGAGACGAGTTCCCTTCGGAATTGTACTTCGTACTTGGCGCGCCGGTATGTCAAGCATCCGTATTAGTGCCGCATGCGCTGGATGCAGCGGATGCCCTCGGAAGAGCCGTTCGAGCCAAGACATCAATACGTGAGACTCGCTGACCAACGTGCTCAGACGTCTGTCCTCAAATCCATGGATGAACTGCCGCTGGAAGCTCCCTACCAACTCGGACCGGCGGACGCGCCCCTTCTGCATGTATCCAAGTTCAGTCAGGTGGTGAATTTCCTCGACATGAAACTGGGATAGGTCGTCACACCTGGTTCGCAGGATGCTTGCCATTTCTTTTGCGAACGCAATAGAGGCGTCGCGCTGCGATGCATTGCCGACAAACCGTTCAGCAGCCTCGGACGGAAAAGACAACCTGTTCAATAGAAACTCATCATGCTCAGTGCAACGGCTGACGAAGGGCAGCACATGAATGCACCTGCACCAAGTTTCGCGGTGGGTATGAATGTCCGCAGCATCGCATTGAGGGCAATACCATTCGCAGAACGGCGATGGGCTTAGCGTTATCGGCAACCGAACAGGAAGCAGGCACCCCTTGGTCCGCCTTGACAACCGCTGCAGATACTTCTCGCGCTGCCTCGGTGTCATGCAGACAAGAAACGCGTTCAGGAGCGTGTGCTCGAACAATACCTCCATCCGGTCACCAAAAAGGTCCCAGAGACAAGAACCAATCTGGCCAAGTCCATAGGGAACATCCGCCCGGATGTGTCGCCATGCTTCGTTGAGCAATACCCTAGCCGCGCTGCGCGCCGGGCCAAGCTGGTTGATGGCTGCAGTGCGCTTCAACATCGATGGCAGTGTCTCGCCAGTGTGAAATCTTGGGATGACTAGGTCGAGCATTTCAGAGACTCGTCGGGTCGAAAAGCCCTGCATCTGTAATGTTGGACGGCTCGGGGAGCGGTATTTTGCGAGGCCGACCTCTTGCGCGCTTTACTGGTTTGACGGCAGGCGATGCCGGAGCACTTCCAACGTGGCTACGCGGCCTTCCCGCTCCCCTTTCGCTATCTTTCCTCGCGCCCGCCGAATTCAGTGCGTCCCTCAGGCGCTTAGACTTTAGGTCTGCATCAAAGCGTCGGACATAGTCCGCCGTGGTCAGCAAATACTTCCTTTCGGTGTTTTCCGTGAATGCGTCGAGTTCGTCGAGAAAGAGATACTCTTCATATTCCGCGAGCGTCTTGTCCTCGACCGGGATTCCAGCACGAAGGCGCCGAATCACATCCATTCCTCTCCGTGTCTTTGATGGCAACACCGCTTCCGCCACGCGGTCGACGAGTTCCGTGTTGAGAACGTCGGCGTCAGTACCTTCCGTCGTGGCCATGGATAGAAACATTTGATACACCAGTTGCCAGATGATGCGAGGAAGACCTTGGGTATGGAAATAGATGCGTTCCTTGACGTCAGGCGGCATGCTTTCAACGTGGAAATGCGAAACTCGTTGTGCCCAGTAGCCCTCGCACAGCATGCTGAACTCAATTCCATTCTCGAGGCGATGGAATCGAGTCGTGCCGTCCGAGGTCATCTTCGCTTGCAGCGACGCCACGCTCTCAACCACCTCTTCGGCTCGACAAGTACCGACAAGCACTACCGCAACGCCGCTGCATTCCATCAAATTCGCAAAAAACCTGAGCAAGGCTTTGCGATTTGCCGCGTTGTCTTTCAGGTGATGGATGTCCTCCACAACGAGCATTCCAACGAAGCAGGCTGACAGCGCCGCCTCAAGTCTTGACTCGAATGTGTCGCGCGTCAGTCTCGAGATACCAGATGAATACTTGGTGCCAGCTAGAGCGTCTAGCTTTATGAGGACTGCCGTGGCGAGGCCAACAAGCGATGCGTTTGCGACGCACTGAACACGCAGGACCGGCACATGAGGCCATGAATCGCGGCCGGTGATGGTCAATCTTCCTCTTCCCGGCTGAAAGAGCTTTTGGTTGTAGTAGAGCTCGAATCGGTCCAAGAGCACCGACTTCCCCACCCCCGTCGACCCGCTAAGGACCATGCATCGCGCCCCACCTCCTTCGAGCGGGCGAACGGGTTTAACTGACGAACGTAGACCATCGTGTGTTTCTGCCAACTGTGCGTCGGCCTGGAGGGCTAGGTCGAACACTTGTTGCAACATGGTTCCTTGGCCCGCCGCACGGCAGTCGTAGCTGGCCGCTAGAAGCAGTTGTAGCCTGTTAAACGCGTAGATGCTTTGTTCAAACGGAGTGACGACCTTGCGCACGTCATTCGCGCGCCGCATCCGCTCGAAATCCGACGACTTTTCAAATCCCTGTGCTCTTGGGGGCGGTGCGGCCTGAAGTTCGAGGAATATGCCGACACGCTCGAGGAAGGGAGGAAGATTGTCTAGCAAAATCGTTGAATCCGTCGGAGTGTCCTCCTTAGCGCAGTGGACGCCTTCGTCAGCTGCGCGTTCGGTGTCGTCCGGAATGTCGGTCACACCGCACAGAGATTCTTCGCTGATGCTGTGAACTTCCTCACTACTGGGTGCCATTCCGAGCATCTCCTCAAGCGAGCATCTAAAACGAACGGGGCCTCTGGCTAAAAACGTAAAATAGTCTCGACAGCTAAAATGCTCGGGACGGCGCCTCTTGGCGCATACGTTTTCGTTAATAAACTTAACGTTTTTGATAATACACATCTTCTTGACGGCGGGGAAGCCCTTTGTATGAATTGGCATGAACAGGCCAAGCAAGTACTGCGCGCCGAGCTCGTCAGAAGAGGCGTGTCGGTGCCGGAGCTCGCGCAGCGCCTGAGCCTTCTAGGCTTGGAAGAAGCGCCGGACTCACTCGCGGTGAAGATTTCGCGAGGTCGGTTCCAACTGTCTTTTTTTCTCCAATGCATGTCTGCAATCGGTGCGGACAGCGTCATGATTGGCGTACCGCGCGACGACCACCAAGGCGAAGAACGGGAGAACACGAACGCACCGGCGCTCAAGGCAAAGGGGAACCGACCAGCCTCATCGTAGCCACCACTGAAAAGTACTGCGGTGCGCTTTAGCCTTGGACCGCAGGACTTTAGATATCGAGAGTTCCTTGCGTAAAATTCAGGAGCCGTTGCCCGCCGGGGGCTACGGAGGTCGCCGAGCTCGGCGCGCGCAAGACATCGGCTACAATCGTCAGATAGTGGGTTTTCCCGCAGACCGATGCTGCTCGCACTGTCTTCTAAAGCTCGCATTGACGACTCGATGATGCGGACATTTCCGCAAGTAGTGCCCCAACTATAGACCCTCGTTCCCTGAACGCAAGGACAGATGTGTGACTGAAGCTGAGGCAGCCTGGTCCAAGCTTGCATCGAAGTTGATGCGTGTTGCATTCCTGCGAAGCGACGTCACGTACGCGCGCCTTGCCGAACTTTTGACACAGGACGGTGCACCGGAAACGGAGCGGTCTGTCGAATCACGTGTTTTTCGCGGGAAAGCGCGCTTCAGCTTCTTGCTTCGCTCCCTACATGTTATGGGCGCCGACCTGCCGCCGCTTTGGCGCGCGGCGCTTACCGGCGCGGACCTAACCTGGGAGCAGAAGGCCACAGCCGTATTTGCTGCCGAACTTAGCCTTCAGAAGCGCGTCACCAGCGAGGAACTGCTCAGACGCCTGCAAGTGTTCTCCCTTGAACTAGACGGACTGGCGCTCAACACGCAGATAAATAGCGGCGAATTCTCCGTTGTTCTCTTCATGCAGTGCATGGCTGCAGTCGGGTCAACCACGCTCGAGCGGTTCATCGACCTGTCCGATTTTGATAACTCAGCTCTCCGCACGCCAGCGCCTGTCGCCTAGCGTCTCGCGGGAAAGTCCGCAAGTTTTCCTTGACTTTTCAGCCCCCCAGACTAGCCTGGAGCTTGCGCGGAATCCCGCACGCGCGTAGCAACTCAGCGAGCGCCTGCTCCAACCCGCGCCCTTTCTCTAAGTCGCAACGGTAGCGACGAGACACGAAGGAGCGAGCCATGCGTACGGCTGCGGCACCCGGCTTGTTTGTCCTGTTCCTCGAGTTTGATGGATGCCTTCACAGATACGGGACCTACGTCACCGAGGCAGGGCCTGTGAGCAGAGGCCCAAAAGATGTGGTCTTCTTCGAGTACGCGCCGATTCTTCATTCGGTCATCGCCCGACACCCCTCCATTCGCATCGTGCTGACGACACATTGGGTTGAGCACTTTGGATACGCTTTGGCCAAGCGACAACTACCATCGTCGTTGTTACAAGGCCGAGTAGTGGGCTCCGTAGTTGAATCCACGCCATTCCCCCGATTGCGTGGCATGACCCGCGGCCGCGAGATTCGGGAGTTCGCAGAGCGTCATCGTATCGCTCAATGGATTGCTATCGATGTCAGAGACGACGGCTTCGCGGACATGCGCGATAGACTGGTCCTCTGCGATGAAAGACGAGGTATTCGCGCTTCCAAAGTACTTGCTGAGCTCGAATGCAAGCTCAGCACATTGGATGCTGTGCGCCCTCCAGCCGAGGAGGCTCGCGACAATCAGGTGAAAGCCCATCGAGGAAGGGTGTGCATTCCGGCCATCGGGAGGATTCCGGCCGCCCCGTTTCCCTGTTCACGAATGTAAGTGCGGAGACATCGTCCGATTGGAGCGCGTGATGGCTATCTGGCGACCTGCGCCCGTGAATGACGAGCCTGAGGTCACGCTCGCGAGCTGGCGGGTACTGCAAACAGAGGTCGGCGATTGCCATCTTGTCGGTATCCGTCCAGACAATCTGACTGGCCGCGTAAGCTCTCCGATTCTCAAGCTGGATATGACATCGCTGGTCGGAGTGACGAGCACCGGGCGTGTTTATCGATTGCTCGGCCCCGCTCAATGGACGAGCGATACGCGATACGTGTGGGAGCAATGGTGCGAGATGTATCAGGTCTGCGAATGGCGGGACGTCACCGACGAGCTGTTGGCCACCCCCATGTGTCGACACCATTGTGCAGATGCTGACGGGAGCAAAGGATGACCACGCCGTACGAGCGCACCAAGGCTGTCGTCGAGACGCGAGCCTTTCTCGAGATACTCGCAGCGGCCGAAGACATTTCAGTGGCAGGTCTCGTTCAGTCGCTCGCCGTGTGCCTCTTGCGTCACTATCCGCTCGATATCGACATAGCAGTATCCGCCGCCGCGGTACCGACACTTTGGGCGCAACCACACGGGAAAAAACCATGAAGGCAGCTTCGAATGCGAATCCAGCTTGCTTCTGACCTGCATCTGGAGTTACTTGCCAAGCAATTCCCCGGCGAGACCCTGATAAAGCACGCGCACATGGTCGATGTACTGGTACTGGCTGGCGACATCGCTCGAGCAAGCGACGCCGTGGAACTTTTTGGCTCCTGGCCAGTACCCGTCGTATATGTCGCCGGAAACCACGAGCTGTATCACGAGTGTTATGAGGACACCTTCATGAGGCTGAAGGTGCGGACTCAAGGTACCTCGATTCGATTTCTGGAACGAGACGTCGTCGATTTCGGAGGCGTCCGGTTTCTCGGCTGCATCCTTTGGACGGACTATCTTCTCTTCGGCGCCCAATTGCGGAGTCATGCGATGAAGACCGCGCAGCGCCATCTTAACGACCATCGAGTCATCCGCACAGCCGCCGGCGACCGCTTTCGACCTGATGACGCACTTCGCGAACACGAAAAGGCTCGCGCTTGGTTGCGGGAGCAACTTCAACAGCCTTACGACGGCAAGACAGTCGTAGTGACACATCACGGAGTACACCCCTCGTCCGTACATCCGCGGTATGCCGGCGATATTACCAACGCAGCTTTTGTGAGTGACCTAACAGATTTGGTTGAGCGGGCGGACTTCTGGTTCCATGGGCATGTCCACGATTCTTTTGATTACACGGTCGGAAAGTGCCGTGTCGTCGCAAATCCCAGAGGCTACGCGCGTAACCGATACAGTGCGACGAGTCCGAAAGCTCTCGAGTTTGAAAACGCGTCGTTCCAGCATGCATGCACCATCGACATTTACTGAGTTTGTCTTCAGCAACTTATGGCAGGTACTGAGGAGTCCCCTTTTGCGCGAGGCTTCCGGTGGTGGATGTCCGGGAAGACGGCGCGCGTTACGCCAGCATCGCTTATATGCTCGAGCCCGCCATAACGCTCTTCGAGGACAGCATGCAGGTTTTCTTCAGCCGCCGCGACGCACCGGCGGCAACATGCTCTACCTTGATTTCGCGGCGCTGCGCATAGCGCAACGCGTTGCGCTTTCGGGGCAGTTGCAATAGGTCATTTACGAGAGAATCCCTCTGCGATGGAACTGCACCAAATTCCAACCATCTCGCGGTCGACAGGAAGCGTTCTCCTGCTCGACTTTGACGCACTGTGCAAGCGTCACACTGTTGCTTTGGGAGGGTAGCGATGAACGACACTCAATTCAGAGCGCCGGAGAGAACATGGGCATCCACGCGTAGCGTCCTCTTCGTCGATTTCGATGGAGTCCTTCATCGCGGAGATGCTTACCGTACTTCACGCGGCATTGTCAGTAGCCACCCAAGCATTGAACTGTTTGAATATGCGAGTGTTCTCGCTGAAGCACTGGTGCCGTATCCCGACGTTGAGATTGTTCTTTCGACCTCTTGGGTTAAGGTGCTGGGGTTCACCCGAGCGCGGGATTCATTGCCACTCCCTGAACTCCGTCACAGAGTTAGGGGCGCCACGTTCCACACGCAGTTTCATGACAGCTATGTTTGGAACGAGATTCCGAGAGGAGAGCAGGTGCGTCGATACGTCACCCGACACCGATTGGTTAAATGGCTAGCCATTGATGACCGTGACGACGGCTTTGAGACGGTCCTCAGTAACCTCGTGCTTTGCGACGTTGAGACAGCTCTCGGTGACGCTGGCGTTCAGGCGATATTGAAGGCGGCGTTGCACGATACTTTTCGCGGCGGCTCACGCCCGCGCAGCAGGCAAGAATGACGTTTGGTCTAGGGTGGACGAAAAGTGGTCCGATTAGGCGTCACACATTCGCCCGTTTGGCGAGACATGGAGCGCCGCGCCTCTCGCGCGCGACGAAAGTTGGTTCGCAATCGCATCTTCCTGTCCGCAGAAGCGTTCTGCCGGCGAAGAGGCATCTCGCATGCGCACCTTGCCCGAGACGAGCGGCGCGGAGTTGTACGTGCGGTTCAAATTTACGGCAAGTGCTACTACCCAGCAGCCCTTGCCGACCGGTCATTTAGTCGACATCGCCTCGAGAAGCTAATGCGGCGTCTGACACCGCATGTACCGGCGATAGTGGTCTTCGACCTGCTGGTTTCGCGCAGAGGGTCGCTTGGCGACAAAACGGTATTGCAAGCAATGCACCGTGGGAAGCGATTCCGTCTCGCGTTGCGAATCGCAGACAGCCTGGTCGACGAATATCTACCTCCGGAGTACGGTGACAACACCTGATAAAGAATCGTTCGCTCAATCAAACGGCGCAAAGGAGCCGTCATCTCCGCTCGGAAGTCGCACCGCTTGGAAGCACCGCGCAGGTGGGACGAGTACTCGCGACGCTTGTCAGGGACAGCAAGCTGGTGCGTGTGAGCAAAGGCGTGTATGCCATGACACGCCTCCACAAATTTACGAAGGCATCGGCACCAGCACGTTATATGTCGGCGATGTCCTCTGTCGGACGAGCCCCTCCGAAAGTGCGGAGTGGTTCAGAGCGACGTCGCTGATGCGATTCTCGAAGTGATGGACTCTGGTATAAACGAGCTGAACATCAACGGCGAAGAGTATCGATTCATGCGGTTCTTCACCGAGGTTGGCAATCAGGATGCGGGGTGTTCGCGGCCGTCTAGGCTCGTACCGACGTCTCGCTGTTTTCCTGCGTGGCACCCGACGACCGCTTTTGAACGATGCGGTGCTAGTCGCGCGCGATTCAGAAGCAGGTACCGTCGGCAAATGGTTGCGCTGGCCCGGATGGAAACCTGCTTGCGAAAGCCACACCCGGAAGAGCCGATTAGTTAAAGGTTTCCCATCCCGAAGAAATTGCCGCGTGAATCCGTCCCACCGCATCCGCCGAGACGCGTCGGGTCGTTCATGGGCAAGGCCGTCGCAGGGTTCAGGCAGGCTGTGTATCGGACGGTCTTGCCGTTCTCATACTTGCGAACGCAGTCCGTGTTGTGGCACGTGTCGGAATAACGAACGACTGCGTCAGCATCCCTGGGAGCCGTAGCAGCTTTGTGCTGTCGCTCAATGCGTGCTTGCACCGTGGCGACGGAGTTTGGCGCAGCCACTGGCCCCGGATTGAAAACAACGTTGGTGCTACCGCACGGCTTGCCGCCACCTGCTCGCTCACATTCTTTTCGCGCCGCGGATAACGCGCCGTCCTTCGTACTGTTTTCGGCCCAGGCATAGTTGGTCCCATTGTCAGCTACGGCAATCCAGGTCGGTTTTTTACTCGCGGCCTTGATTTCGCATGTCTCCGGCTTGTCCGTTCGATTGCGGCAGCCTTTAAGCGCTCCGGACTTGGCCTCCGTCTCTGACTTGTCGCCATACTCGATAAACGGGCCTCCATTGCCCGTCGATATCGCAAACCATCGGTCGCCCTCGTCCCACGACACAAGGTCGGGTTGACAGACTTGCTTGAAATGTGTCTTGCAGTCCTTCACGGCGCGTTCGGCTGCGGCAAGCGGGTCAGGGCTCGTGGATTCAGTGATTCCGCCATTCGCGCGAGCAATGACCAGCGCGACGGGTCCGGCAGCCGGGCTGCCCAACAGACGGCACCCCATCGGGACCTTGCGACACCCTGCCAGCGCGTTATCGGCTGCCTCCGCCGAGGAGTCAGCATTGCTCTCGACAAACGCGTACCCGTCGTCGCCATGAGCGATGGCAATCCAGGCGTTTGCATGAGCAGATAGCGCGCAAAGTATGGCGGCAAACAGGACCCGCGCCCCTGCGAGCAACGCTGGCGACAACTGCCGTGTGGTCAGATACCCCGGTCGTTTCATTATTTCCCCGTAAATGCATTGACATCACGCGCCCGGCCGGCAAAGCCGGGGGCGACCTTCTATATGCGTTTATTGTGGTATTACGACATTCTATGTCGTTAACTTTAGGTCGCGCCGGCACCACACTGCATGTTGTTTAACGACAACACACGTGGTTATGGCGCGGCGACCTACGGGAATAGGTGAGCGGATTGGAAAATCGATTGCCCGGGAGCGGACAGCGCGGGGCCTTACGCAGGAGCAGCTCGCTGAAATCATTGGCGTCGAGCAAGAAACGGTGAGCCGCTTCGAGCGTGGAGCAACTCTACCGCCCCTCATGCGGCTGATTCAGCTCGCCGATTATTTCGAGGTCCCGCTCGAATCGCTCCTGAGGACAAGCTCCAGTCGCGTTGCGGACGAAGCGTCTGATATCGCATCGATGCTGTCAAAACTCGACGGTCAGAATCGGGACTTTGTGCGCCGCTGGGTGGCGGAGATGTGTGACAAGCTGGCGAAGCGGCGATGAATCAGACTCGTTAGCCGAGCAACAGAGCTCGACACTAGGCCCTGAGACACCAAAGAATCTGTCAGTCAATCGCGATGCAGACCACTGCTAACTCGAAGTCAACTGTGGTCGTCTACCCAGGCGCGGCACCAGCCGAGGCCAGCCAGTTGCGCCTCGTCCTCGCTTTCGAAGCTACCCAGCACGCCCGATGTTTCGATGAGCTTGTTGTTTTGCGTGATAGTGCCGCTGGCGGCGAATTCGTGGCCCTGCCGGATAGCGTGTCCCCAAATCGAATAGCTTTTGTAGACTTCCGCGTCTATCTGGGAACTACCTCCGGACGTGAGCTGGCAGGCGTCCTCGCCGTCCCCTATGCTGAGGCTGCTCGCCCGCAAAAGGGGGCAAACGAACGAACGCAAACCTCAAGACCGGGCCGGTCGCAACTGCTCAAATTCCTCAACGAATTGCTGACCGGAAATGCGGACATCGAGCAAGGCATCTGTGCATACGAGAGTCATCGCCTGCTTCCAGTTTTCGCTTTCTCTGACGTGCGCAAACTGTCGGCCCAGTGCCGCCAAACAAACTGCAGCCGCCTGTCGCATTCTCGGACGACATTCGAATTCCACAATATCGTCGCCCGGTTCGCAGTCGGAGAAATGCAACATCAAACTCAGAAGCTCAGCAGCAAGTCGATGTGCCTGTTGTTGAAAGTGTACGGCGGCTCCAAGCCGAAGGAGCTCGGCAATATGCTCGAGAGCGAGCGGCGTCTGCGGTCGGCTTCGCCACGCCAAGACCTCAACTAGAAATGCGACGTAGCTTCGAGAACTGTTTGTTGGCGACGAAAGGCGCAGCAACCAAAACCCCGCTGCGTTGAATCCGAAACTGACTGCCTGCGCATCTTCGCCATGCCGAACGGCATTGGCGGTCAACTGAATGACGACGTCCTCGCGCTCCGGCCACCACGACAGTCCGGTGAACAGCAGGGGGACGAGAGCTTTTCCTAACCGCAGTCCAGCGGACCACATTTCGGCAAGCCAACGAGACAAGTCCGGTGCATCTGCTTCGGTCTTAGACAGATTTGGGACGAGAATTCGATGTACAACGTGTGCCATGAGAGTCAATCGATTAACGACTATCTGTGCGCCAAACCGTTCGTTCGGTCTGCCTGCGTATTTGTCGGTCAAGGCTCGCCCCTCCGTTTCCCACCACGCCCTCAGCTTCGCCATCACGGTCGAGGCGTCATTGGATGACCACGCGAATCGAACGAGTCGATTTCCGGTCAGAAGGATGTTTCCAAGAAGCGATTCCGACGTACTTCCGATTGACTGCTGCGGTTTGCCGTCCAAGTCGGGGGCGATTGTGACAAGGTTCGAAAATGGTTCGTCTATCAGCCATTTCCTGAATAGCGACTCAACGTCCTCTCCTGGGACCGAAGGCCACACCAACACAGCACCACGATAGAAGCCCACATAGCTCGGGAGAGCATCGTGTGGAATGCTCTTCCACACGAATTCGGCGAACGCTCGTTCCTGGTCCGCCGACATCGCGCCATTGCGCCAAAGCCAGTCTAGTCGCTCCAAATGGAAGGCTTTCGCATCTTCATCGTCCGCTTTTGCCTGGCGAGATTGGTCTAGGACAACATCGACCGCCTCAGAGCATCCCGGCTCTGCTGACACTCCATCCACTTCATAAGGAAGAGATGCAACGGCAGTCGGCCAATCGCGGAATCGCTTCAGTAGAGCCGAGTCAGGGTTTAGCTTGAGCAAGTCAAGACTACGTTTTCGCAGCGCTACCGGCTCCAGCAGTTGCACCACTCGCTTGAAAAAGCTTGCGAATGCTCTGTGCAAGCTCGTGTTCTCACGAAGCGCTTCGTTTGCATGCCACCCCATCGCATGCTGGATGGCACTATCGGCGTTTGCACTGTCTAACCTCAGCAGCAGCCTTGACGCTAGTTCCAAATAAAACCGAACTGAAGTCTCGGTTCGACGGTCCCAATCCCTCGACGAGCGATTCATGCACGCATTCACCCCGCGAATCGAAAGTTGGTACAGGTGCATCGCGCGCTCCTCGCTCAAGCGCGCGACTTGCGCGCGCGTTAGCGGCTCCAGCGATGTATATACACTGCCGCCATTGGCGCGAGTGAGAATTCGGAGACATGCCGATATGGGAAATACAAACGATAGGATTCTGAAACTCGAGACCAGATGCCCGCCGGATAGCGACACGGGGCCGACGGCCGGCACATAGCCTACTTCCTCCGTCAGCCGAACGTACGCTCTCGCGGCCAACACAGCGTCGCGGTCGAGCGGCACGTTCCATCGCTTTTCAGCAACAACACGCGAGTCGAATTTGATGGTTAGCTCTTCAAGTACTTCCGACGTTCTGTCAATTTCGCAGGAGAGAAGGTCCAGTTGCGTATTGGGATGCTCAATATGGTCCCGCGCATTCTCGTCACGATAAATGGTCTCTTCGCTTTCCCGTCTTGTCGAATCGACTTCCTCTCGGAGAATCAAGTCGTGCAGCGTCACATCCGGTGTTCGGGTGTGTTGCTCCTTGCCTCGCTTCGGCGGTGGACCCATCGCAACCTTGCGAGCGGATTCTTGTTCTGCGGCATCGACAGCGGCCGACATTGCGTCTAATACACGCTCAGCCCAATGCTCTCGGGACACTAGGGTCAGCGTTTCTCCTTGTGCCTGTATAGCCTCTCGGATTTGATGTAGGCCATTCCGAACAATTTCTCGTCCGCGCCGAATTACACCGAGTTCTCCAAAGATTGTTCCGACCCGAATCCTCCAGTACAAGTCAGCGCGTTCAGCGCTGACCTCGAGTTTCTTGAGGGCCTGCATCGCCTTCTCGGGGTCCAGCCGCTCGATATGAAACAGGACCTCCTCGTAGAATGCCTGGCACTCCATCTCTGGATTCCTCGCGCGCGCAGGTAAGCTCTCAAGCTCGCGTTGCCATTTGTTGAATTTTTCGATATCACCGCGTTGTCTCGCGCTCCTCATTAAAGCTACCGTAAGATTGCCTCGAATAAACTTGACCTCGTCTCCCCAAGGCTCAAAATCTTTCTCATCAACTCCGCCGACGCCTCCGGACTCGCTGTCGGCGGTCGACTCCGCTTCTAGTGCTTGCTCAATGTCGGTGGCGCGCAGTTCGTCCACGTCCTCAAGGGCGACACTGAGTATCCATGTGACCTCGAACAAAAGAACAAGCCGGAATGTCGGCGACAATTCGCTTGCCAATTTACGGTAGCTCATCGTTGTGGTCGGTAAGCCGGACCGTAACCTGATGCGCTCTCTGTTGCGTTCGGGGGCGACAAGCCAACCCGGATATTGTTCTCTATTCGACCTAGAGAACCGAGCCCAAGCAAGCAACTCCTGGCCGCTGAAGTTCAGCCCTTTTGGCGTGGGAGGGTAGTCATACGGCCAAAGTGCCCGACGGGGGGCGACCGATGGAGTCCAAAATTCGAAGAGCTTCTCGAAGGCCTGAGCATAGTCTATCTGTCCTTCCTTCTTGCCAAGTTCTTCGATGGGAATCGGGAAAATGTTGCGCCGCTCAAGAATGAGCCGCTGGCCGTCCGGAACCACACCGACGGTGATGAGGTAAATTGGTGGCGTCTGCGCGCCGAGTCGGTCTCTGACCCACCCGGTCCACTGAAGAAAGTTCGGGTCGTCTCCCGAGAACCCGATGAGACAGAATACGTTTTCCAGCATTGCCTGCTGAACGGTATTCATGAACGGAGCGAACCGACTCGGGTAGCACCGGTAGTCTTCTTCTGTCAGAATCAACGGGGAGCCGCTGCGCAGACTGCCGTGCAGTTTGACGACACGCGGCCTCCCATTGCTCTTTGAAAAGGGCACCTCTTGCGCGGCAACCACTACTTGATATCGCCGCTTGATTTCTGGAATGAACTCCCCCCGGTCCTGGTCGAGCGCTCGCTCCAATAGCGTGTCATAGTTCGTCGTGTAGACGTCGGCCCACGGCAATGACAGAAGCTTGGTATGAAGTCGTCCCGGATTGATGACACCCGCGTCCGGCAGGAGTTGATGGAGTCGTGCGTCGAGCTGCGCTCGCCCTCGCGCGACTGCGTATTCTTCCGCCAGTCGAAGCATGCCGCTAATTCCGCCGAATCGCTCGGCAGCCATACGTCTCGCGTCAACCGATGGATAGAGGTCTGCAAGGAGAGCATCCATCAGCATGGACCAAGTTGGCAGCCGGTTCTCGTGCTCCGCATTGCGGCTAAAGCCGGCTCCGACCATCACGGCTGCATGGCCGCTTTCCAAGGCTTCTCGAATCCTATAGAGATGAACGCCGTTGGGAATCTGTTCAACAACTTCTTGTATGGTCGAATCGTCTTTCATTCTCTTGCTCTTGGACATTGCATCGTGAGTCACGCCGCCCCTGTGACCGGGTTCCCGCCTTCGCCTTTGAAGTACGCCGCTGCGGCGGGCTACATCCGTAGTGCTCCAGTCGACGGCCGACGTCGATATTGAAATCGCTTTACTTCCGCCCGCAAGCGCCCATTTAGGAGAAAGCCCTCGATGTAACCCATGCGGCCGCCACGCAGGCTATCGCTGCACCGAAAAGAAAGCGTACTGCTACATGCTGGACGCGCTGGCGGTGGTGCTTTTCCATCCTGATTCGTTCTTCCGTAAGCACGCGACGGAGGCGCTCGACTTCCGCATCGGCGAGCCTTGCGCGCTCCTCAGCCTTTTCACATGCGAGATTGCGCTCTCGTGCATATTCCGCAACGTCCTGCGCCACGATGTTACTGCTCCACTTTTCACGAGGAATGAGGGCACTCGTCAACATATCACGCGACCTCCCTGCCGCTCGAGTCGTAGGGTCGTCGTAGTCAAATACGATGCGGAATTGCTCGTAAAATTTATTGCGCCGTTCCTTGTTGTCACCGACAGCCTGGAGGGAAAGGAGCGTGATGGTATTGACGGTAGTGTCACTTGGGAACTGCTTGGCCCAACTGACGATGACATTCATCAGGTAGGACCCTATACCGTTACCTTCGAGACCCGGTAGCGTCAAGTCGACCGCTCCGTTATAGAGCGTGTGTGACGTCAGTGACACTGTCTTCATCCCCGAGTCGTAGGAAGCGTGGAATGCCCCTTTGCGAACATGAGGGCTGAGGCGGCATCCACCTACCAAAATATACCTTAGCGTTAGTTTCCGGTCCTGCGAACCGCCTCTCCCTTCGAAGGGGTCCTCTTCGCGACGCTCGACAAGTAGCTCCGCCAGAACTTCGGCATTCTGGCTATCCCTCGGACGGACAATGAGGACCACTGCCGGGGCGGTCAACAATCTGGGAATGACTACGGTCATGCGATTCCTTGTAAGTCGGCTTTAACAGTTGGTCACTCATCGCTCCGAGACGAGCAACACGGTGTCCGGTGATAACGACGGTCTTGGCGAGCAGCGCCCCATCACCGCTCAAAAGCAAATGCGGGCGACGAAATCGTACGTTGGCTCGCTCGAAGCCGTTGCAGCGTGAGGGGCTAGCAGCGCATTGCGATTCGTCGCTTACGGTTGCGACCGACCTAGCTGATGAATTCGTTACGTGGTAAGCGCTTGCCTCATCCTTCCGAAGTGTTCCGCGTCGCACTTCTCTATCAACTCGAGCAGGTCCTTGAGTATGTCTGGGGCTTCAGAGAGAGCTGACGCATCGTCGTGCCCCTCTGCAATTTGCTCGCTATGAGAATGAGTATCGAGGAACCGCAGAATTCGCGTTTTCTTCGGGCCGTCGAAATCGATAGCTTCGAGCCTTGCGTGCAGCGTATCCTCGTCCGGAATTTTGAAGACCAGGAACGCCTCGAGCAAGCGCCTCGCCAAGTTCGGCAGTTCGTAGTACGTTTCTAGAGGCCCTCCTCCCGGAAACGCACTCGCGTCCACAATTCTCTTGAAGAGATAGTGGTACTCCGATTCGTACTTCCGCAGGAAGGGGTCCATCGCCTCGATAGCCGAGCTTCTATGCCCGCCGATGTAGGATGCGCGCAGCATGTAAAAGCGCGCGGGAAATCCCTGCTTTGCTTTTCCCCGGTTCATATATCCGAACCAGTTCCGAACCTGTCGTAGGAAGGTGTAGTTGTGAGTTAGCACGAACAGCTGACCGGCATCGCACAACCGACGCTTCATGAAACCGAACGCGCTGTAAAGAGCGTTTGAGTCGAGGCTCGAAATAGGGTCGTCCACAACCACGATACCGTTCTTTAAGTCGAATGAGCGGTCCTGCAGCGACTTCAGAAAGTAGAGAAATGCAATCGCGGTTCGCTCGCCTTCGCTGAGATTTGTCGCTACGTTGCCTCGCCGGACTAACCTGTAACCTGTAGCCTCGACGGAGACTTGAATGTCATCGTGCCCGAGATATGCGCGCAGCTCGCGATTGAGTTCGTCCGCAGGCTCCTGGTGTTTCAAGATGTCGGCCTCCAGTGCATGAATCTCGCGCTCGGTGTTCGCCTTCGCTTCGTTGGCCGAAACACGAGCATTCGTGGTCGATTCCAGTTCCTTCTGCTTTTCGCACCATTCCGGTAGAGCGACAGCTAGTTCGTGGTCGTGTAGTCTTTCGCGAGCGGCCTTAACCTTCTCCTCGAAAGAACGCGTGTTCGCGTTGTGCCTCTCGACAATCTGTTCAATTCGAGCGAATTTTTGCTTACCGACGAATTCGCTCAACGCAGGGGCTCCTGCGCTCAGGATACGCATAAAGGTGCTCAGGAATGACTGGTCTTCTACCGGGACGCCATCGCTCCCCAAGAGAAGGCCCTCTAGGTCCAACGCCTCAAACACGCGCGATTGCTTTACTTTCACGGCATTGGCGAGCGCCAGCAAGCCTTGGCGGAGGCTGTAGAGGTTGAGCTCATAGCTTTTACGCTCCGACTCAAAATCGGAACGGAGTTCGGGATATACATCCCTGCCGTCGGGGAGATTGGTCCGCTCAAGTTGGTTGGCTGCGCTCTCAATACGTCCGGCCAAATTCTGAAGGTCCTGAGTGAATCGTCTGAATTCGTCGTTGAAGTGCGCCTCAAGCCGCCGCAGCCGGTTCACGGGCAAGGGCTGCTCACAAAACTTGCATGTTTCGGTGACCTCGCCATGCGTGTGGATAGCAAGCCCGCTGCGAACCCAATCACTGACCGCTGGGCTAGCAGCGAGTTCCTCAATGACGCTCGATACAACCGTTCTCGACAGCGCGTCTCGGACGTCGCTTCGGAGGTCCAATGCGTCCGGAATGTTGACGGGATAAAGCTCGATAGTCGGTAGAGGCGTGGCATCCTTCAAAGAGAGCAAGGTCTCTCGCGCTTTCATCTCCAGTTCGGGCGTTGGCGTTTGACTGAAACGCGACATTCTCTCCTTGAAGTCGGCCGCATTATAGTTGTTGAATGCTCCTCCCGGAGCGACCAACAGATTCTTGATAGCGCGCGCGGTGTTTGTTGCATAGTCGTTGACCACTTTCTGCGCACGCGTTTCCTCCTCGGATGCCTTTTCCGCGACGGTAATCAGCTTTGGCAACTCCGATTTCAGCGCGTCCAGTTGACGCTGCTTTTCCGCGCTGTCCTCGCCGAAAACGTATACGGGAGGGAGCTGGCTAAAGGTTCCACTGCTGCTCTCGAAGACGTTTCGCGCCGCCGTCTCTCTGTTAAACACGCGGACTGCCGGCAAGGCGGCTGAACCGAGCTTCTTGCCCGAAACCTCCGCTCCATCGAAAACGAAATCTACAACGCCTTCCTGGATAGCCGTCGATGTTTGAATGGCTCTGAGAATGCCGGACAGCGTGGTCTTCCCAGAACCGTTCCAGCCGTAGATAAGATTGAATCGACCGAAATCCTCAAGACCTCGTGGCCAGATAAAATCCTTGAAGATACGGTGTTCGCGAATCTTTGCAAGGCGTTCGAGCTGCATTATCTTCCCCCGTAACCGTACTGCATGCCACACGCGAGACGGCAACTGTGCTATCTCAGCAGGCTTCCAGCGTGCCGCGACAGCATCGTCAGCGGGCCGAATACTTCTCAGGCGACGCTACTCTCTTGAATACGTCCTCGCGAACGCCATTGCGCCTTCAATATCCAAGTTCAAGGACGCGAAGGACTTCAGCTTGAGACTCACCGGCAGGGCCCAGTCCCACTTCTCACGGCCTAGGTTTTCCACCTGGCCGACTGCGTCGCACGCGGATTCTGCGTCCAGGCCCCCGATACTCCACAATGCATCGCGCGTCCGTTCGACATCGCCGCCTGAAACGCAAACAGTGATGCCCATATTGAACGCGTCGATTTTCTCTGCACGTAACAGTAGCGCCAGCGCGTCATTGACCCAGTCACCGCGCCACGTCGGGATGCAAACTGTGGCTCCCTCCTGGAAAAGCTCACTTGAGGCCAGATGGGCGTCCACATAGTACTGACGCGCCTCTTGCAAAAGATTGCGTCCGCGTTTATCAAGAAATCCCACAGGCTCGTCGCTCTCAAGTATGCGTCGCATTTCACGGCGGACTTCGTCATGTACCATCGCTGCGTTGCCATCGAACTGAGGCGGAGCGCCACCCTTGTCAGGTGCCACATAGATGGTCTTGCTCTCTTCGTCCACTTCCTGGACTCGCCACCGGCGGCCGCCAAATATCAGGCCCTGTCCTTTGGTCAGCGGATGCGCGACTGGCAGGCTCCCCAGTTGCCGCCCATTCGCGACCAGACGAAACTCATCGTCCGTAGCAAAGGCGGCGTAGAACTCGTAGTGATTGACGAGCTTCTCGCCGGCCCCACCGTGTAGAAGCACTCCATTCGACGACTGCACTATCAGGTCGATTTTTCCCATATACTGCAGCAGCTCAGCGAACGCCGACTTGTCTATCGCATTGAAAGTGCCGCTTGCGACAAGACAGTTCCATAACTGGCCTGCGGTGCAGCCGCCACGCTCAGCGATGAGAGATAGAATCTGCTGGACAAGCGTCGAAGCGTGCATGCCGGCCGTTCGCGGCGGCTCGACCCACCTGCCGACTAACAGGCGAACCATTGCAACCGACTGAACCAGAGTTTCTCGAATCCGGTCCGAGAAGCCGGACTTTGAGGTAAGTTCCGCCTCGACGCAGTAGCCGCGCAGGATTGCAGGCTCCCCCTTACGCCGCCCTGAGCGGCCCAAACGCTGGCGCAGGCTTGCAACGGAAGGCGGTGGCCCTATCTGAGCGATGCTTTTCACAGAACCAATATCTATGCCGAGTTCGAGCGTCGTCGTGCAGATGGCACTGGCCGGTCTAGTCCCGTCCTTAAGGGCCCGCTCAGCGTCTTCACGAAGCTCTTTTGAGAGGCTCCCATGGTGGGGCCAGAATTCATTCGGATATCCATCTCGCTCGCACGCTCGGCGCAACAAGTCGGCATATGTCTCGACCTGCTTGCGACTATTGGGAAATATCAGATTGTTCGAGCCACGCAGAGCGCCATATAGATGGTTCGCCACATCTACCGCGCTGCCAGGCAAGATGTCCTCAAGCGTCGGGTTCTCGATGTCAGGCTCGAGTTCCACCCGTGGCGGCCGTAGCAGGAGGCCCTTAATCAGGATTTTGAGTTCCTGGTTGGCGCTCTTCGATTCGATGATTTCAACCCTGGCACTATCGGTCGGACGCAGGAAGCTTGCTGCCAGTTGCATGTCGCCCAATGTCGCCGACAGACCGACGCGCGGAACAGCCCGTCCGCATACTCTCTCGACTCGGTACATCAATGACTGAAGCTGCTTTCCTCGTTCCGAGCCGATGAACGCATGCAGTTCGTCGATGACGATGTAGCGTAGCTGGCCGAATACCGCTTGCAGCGATGAGCCTCGATTGACGAACAATGCCTCAAGCGACTCGGGCGTTATCAAAAGAATGCCCGTCGCATTCTTGAAGAAGCGCTGCTTGCGACTCGCCGCGACGTCTCCGTGCCAGCCGACCACGGGTACTTCCAACTCCTCGCAGAGGTTATCCAAGCGCGACCACTGGTCGTTAATGAGGGCCTTCAATGGACTCACGTAGAGGACCGACCCGCTGCACGGCTCCTCGCGCAGCAGGTTTGACAGGATGGGGAAAAAAGCGGCTTCGGTCTTTCCAGCCGCCGTCGCCGCAGCGATAATGACGTCCCGGTCCGCGTCAATAAGCGCAGGAATTGCGCGCTCCTGAGCGTCGCGCAATTCCGTCCAGCATTCCTTCCAGACCCACCGTCGTATCTTCTCGTGCAGGAGGTCGAAGCTCGCCGAATCAGTTGAGGCGGAAGGTGGCGAACTCATCGTCTCCCTCAATCGCAAAGTCCGACATCCCGCCAGTATCCTTCGCTACCTCCAGCGCTCCAATCAGTTGCCGCCAGTCGGCCGCTGGATTCTGCTCCAGGACGGCCAGCAGATTGATGAAAGCGGTAATCGTAGTGCGCGGCGTGCGGAAGTAGTTGTCGCCAAGGCGCATCGCGCAGTGCCCCATGAAAGCTGCAATTGCGTCCTTCGGAAGCTGTGCCTTCGCTTCATCGCCAAACGCATGTACGAGACGAATCTTGTCCAGCAGAACGTAAAAGTCTTCAGGAGTCAGGCTGGCCAGCCGGATAACGGGACCTGTGTAGTCGACGAGCCCGCCCGTCGCGAACGTGTTTTCGGCAAGTCGCGACTGGAGCGCCGTATAGCTGTATAGCCCCCGCTTCGTGTCCAGCAGAAACTCCGGAGTGCCACCGAGGACAAATCCGAGGCCCTCCGCAGTGCCCTGGAGCGAATCGTTGAGAATGCGAAGAATCTGTTCGTAATTGGAATTGCGAGCCTGCACATTGGCGAGCTTGTACAGATTGACGAGTTCGTCCAGGCAAACCAACAACCCGCTGTAACCGGCAAGCCTCACGAAGCGCGCCATCAGCTTCAGCTGGTCGTAAATCGACGCGTCGTCAATGATGGTGCGCACGCCGAGCGCAGCACGGGCATCCGTCTTTGTCGAAAACTCGCCCCGCAACCAACGAATCGCATCGCCCTTGAGCTGCTCGTTGCTCTCTTCGAACCCTCGGCAATAGGCGGCGACGACGTCAGCGAAATCATATCCATTGACCATCTCAGTCAACTGGTTCAACTGAGCCCGGATGACCTCTTCGTTGGTCCGCCCCGACGCCTTTGCTTCGGTCTTTGCCTGCCCTATGAACTTCTCCACGATGCCGGCTATAGCGCCACCCTCCGGCTTCGTTCGCGTCGCCATGTTCTTGACCAGTTCCGCGAAAAGCGAGCGGGCCTGGCCGCCAGATGCATGCAGTCGACGGTCCGGGTTAAGGTCCGCATGAACCGTAACGAGCTTTTTCTCGAGTGCAATCGCCCTGACGAGATTCAGGAAGAAAGTCTTCCCAGCGCCGTATTCCCCGACTATTAAGCGGAAGCTTGAGCCGCCATCAGCGACGCGGCCGATGTCCTGAATCAACGCGTCAAGTTCCTTCTGGCGTCCCACCTGAATCAAGTGTTGCCCTACTCGAGGAACGACGCCGGCCCGCAGCGATTGCAGAACCGCGTCGCGGTCCTTAGGGCGAATTGTTATCATGGCGCTAACCGTTTCGCAAATTCTTGGTTGATTTCAATTGGGTCATCGCCGTCGATTAGCGGTTCGTCCCAATGGTCGAGCGTTGCTTCATTGACCTGTTCAATCGCGCCATCAAGCATCAGGTCCAGGTCCGATGCAGCGTCTGCCAACTCAGCGCGGGTCCAGACTGGTCTCGATAGCAGTAGCCGAAGGAAAGTGGAATGAGCTTCATCCATTCCGAGCAGGCTCAAGGTTGCTGTCACCGCCCCTTCTGAATCGGGCTCTTGTTCTTCAACTGGCTCGACTGTTGCGGTGGGCTCATCGTCGGCAAACACGTCCGCAAGCATGGCCGAAACCTTCGCCGTTTCCGTCTGCAGTGCAGCGATTCTGGCAGCATCGAGCTGGAGGACCGGTTGGACAGCTTGGCCGCCGCGCTCTTCTGGGGGGGCAGCTGGCCGCGATGAAGCACTTGTCCCAGCGACAGCATTGCCATGCAAATCGCTATAGAGCTGTTGCGAATCGAGACCGAGTATCAGATAAAGCTTCTCGAGCAATTTCACTTCCGCTGGCGACGCAATTCCGCCAGCGTTCGCCGTCTGCAGCAGAATCGTCCCTATTGATTGCCGGGCGTCCACGGGCAGCGGTTCGAGGCGCTTTTTAAAGCTTGCGGGCGTCGGCGGCTGAGCCACCTGCACGTGAATACGTGCCCGAAGCCGGTCTCTTTGACGAGGTGTCAGCTGTGGCCATGCCTCTATCTGGCGATGGATTACTGCGAGTTCCTGCTCGGAGGCCGTTCCGTCTGCCATCGCGACGGACGCGGCCATATCGACCATGAGTTCAAGGCCAACATAGGCGTCGTCGACATGATTCGTTGAAGTTCCAGGGGGTGTCGCGTACAACGCCACGGAATCCGTACTCTTCGGCGTGCGCCCGGATGTCCGGACATCTGGTTCGAGCGCAACCCCCGCCTCGCCAAGAACGCGGGCAAAGGCTGTCAGCTTGTCGCGCGTGAGATTTCCCGATGCCTTGAACCTTTCGAACAAGCTGCCGAATGTTGTGACAACAGTGCCGTTGGCTACTGTCGCGGCGACTGACTCGAGTTCGCCTCGGGTGGTCTCTGGCCACAGTTCGAGCGGCAAAAGGAGTGAACTCTCCAGCGAACCTTCCGACTCCGGGTATTTGCCCAGAAACCTGCTGTATGCATCGAGCGCTTCCGTACACTCAAAGACCAGTTCCTGCAGTTGCTTTCTCGGCCCAGAAACGGCCGAGATGTCCGGCAAAGAGGTGATGTATTCGGGATAGACGACGCTATGGAGCGCAGAGAAAGCTGCAGAAACCGGGGCCTTCAGTTTGGTCTTGTTGGCGCTCAGCTTCATGCCATCGCGAAACCGCTCGCGATACCTCCGTTCAAAAAGCTGCTTGAACTCCTTTCCGCAGCGATATGCCGGCGTACGCTTGTTAATCATGCCGTCGCCAAACACCCACGCCAAAGCCCACTCGACGGGAACCGGTTTCCTGTCAATGGCCGCCTGCCCAAACGCAACCCGGACGCTTAGAGGTAGCTCGAAACTATTCGTGAGCGGAGGAGGTGCCTGCTCGTACTGCCGTAGCGGCTGTGTCAGGTGCACAGAGATGAACTCGAGCATACCGTCGACGTATGCCGAACCTAACACCTCCGGATATGTTTCCCTCAGGCGCCGCAATTCCGCTGCAATCGTCTCGAACTCGTGCTTGGGCACCTTTCCTTCCATGCCATCGACCAGGACGCGCCGCTCGAGACCGTACAGATAGAACATCGCGAAACTGCGATGCAACTTCGGGTCAGAGCGAGCGGAGGCCAGCCACTGAACATAAGCGCATCGTTGTTCAGCCGAGAAAGTGCTGTAACTGAGCCAGTAGTCGTTAGGCCCTGCAGAACGGTCGCAGGTGGTTCGGGCTAGAGTTGCCTTCGGATTGACCACGCATGCGTCAGCTCCCCTATTCGCCTCGCCCCGTTTAGGTACACCGATGTAGAACAGGCCGCCGGTGATTGTTGTGCCACCAACATCGACCGATTCCCCTGCCGCCACCCAACGTACGCCGGACGAGGTCTCGAAGGGCGGTCGCGCGATGCGATAGGAAGAGTTAGCCGAGTCACCCGACAACGCGACCGTGAGAAATTCTTCACCCTCTTGCGCACGCAATTCGCCTCCGACCGATGCTGATGCCGAAGCTCGTTCGGGAAAGTTAGTCGTCGCAGATTGAGGAGCACCGGCAGCAACCGGCAGCTTTTTCTTCCTTCCGCGAAACAGCGCGACGAACACGCAAGGCGTAGCAAGTAGCACCACGGTGCCTTTCATGCCTGTCGGTGCGAAAAGAAGCGCCAATAAAACGACGACCAATACCACACCAGCGCCCCACCCCGATTTTTCTTCCTTGCGGCCCATGGTCCTATCGCTCACATATTTTGATAGACACCCCGCCAAACTGATGCCCATTTTTGGGACATTATATTACGCCCCTCCGGGGCCAACGTCCGTAGAAAATCAATACGCTGCGGGTCCGCCGCAGTAGTGAAAAACCCCGGACTTATCATCGTCCACCGCCGACATCCGATATGCATGTCAACAGAAACTGAAAACGTTTTCGCATCTCGCCCATGGGCAGTCCAAAGGTTGATAGTGGTACAGAGAATCGTGTGTCGGCTGTGTCCCGGGGCCTGCGGCGCAAGCCGCGCCACGGCTGCGCATCCTGGATGCCGGATTCGCGCGATTGAGGTGAGTACTCGCCCCGGACAGGAGAAACTGTCGCCTCGCACGCCCGAAGGCGCTATTTGCAATGTTATTGAAAGTATCTGCGCACCATATTTCCCACGGGGAATCGTTGATGCTAGGTCCGGACGACAATACAATCGCATTGACAACTAATACCTTTGCAATTCGGGGGCACCATGGACTTGTGGACGCACGTCGCCACGTTTCTGGCCGGCTTGGCGACCGGCTGGACCTTGAAGGTCGTGATTTCCAATCGGTCGACGCGCTCGCACCGCATTACGTTCGTTTCGCAGAAGGGCAATCGAGCGGGCGGTGATATCGTCGGCGGCGATATGCAAAAGAACGCCCGCGAGTAGAGTTCGTGTTCACGAACCAAAGCAATAACGAGGTCAACGGCGGGGACCTTGTTGCCGGCAACAAGGTCGACAACAGCACGACCACTGTTATCCAGGTCACTGCGAACCGCTCAGCCAGCGAGGAGTTGTCAAAGCTCTACGAGAAGCTAAAGGTTGATGGTGTCGGTGACCCGTCGGGCGGAAGATTTTCTGAGAAGCTTGAGCACTACATGTCGTCGGTGACCGATGGAGATGTGCGAGGGCTTGAGAAAAAGCTGCGCGAAAGCGGCAGAGAGGACCTGCTACACGTCGCGCTAGGCCTCAAAGAGCGCGCTGCAAAGTCCATCATGAAACACCAAACGTCGCGCACGGCGCAGCGTATCTTCACCATCGTCCTCACCGAACTGCACGCGCGATTCACTCTCACAGTCACACCCGTTATCCAGCAGGGTTCCGACCGCGTCGCAGTCGACCAATGCATCAATGCGATTATTCAAGGAACTCGGAACGTACTCGGCGAGAATGTTCTTGAGTTGGACGCCATGGACCTGCTCGCGTTGCTCTATTACCTGGGCGGCAATTGCCATATCAGGTGGGACAAATGCTGATATACCACCCCGCGTATGACGCATACCACTGCGTGTTCCGCATGCTACTCATCGCCGAGCGCGTCTCAGGCATTGAGGTTGAGAAGGCGCGCATTCTGGACTTCTATTTGGTCTTCCCGGGCACGGTGAAAAAGATACGTTTGCCGGACATGCTCAGAGAACTACGGACCCGTGCCAAGGGCGCTGGCAACGTGTACCGCGACCCTGTCAGCAGCACCTCTACCTTTATGGAGATGCGGCATATCCAGGAAGCAGCACTCAAATCAATCGCCGCGTCTGGCCTGATTGACCTCGAGCGATTCTCCGCCGGATATGTTGCGCGCTCGCAAGCGCCGATTCCGCCATCGCTCGCGGCGAAGCTGCATGAATTCCTGGTCGCGAACTCGCCTATGGCCGAGGGTATTCTTGAGGGCCTCTCCCAGATTCCACTGCTTGGGAACAACGGGCTGAAGCATCGTTCCGAGCTCATGGAGTACCGGTATGACTATGCTTGAGCCGACGTTGCGCGTAAACAGGCTTGTCGTCTTTCAGGGCGGTCACATCGCATTCGACTGCTCGTTCCACAGTGGCGTCAACGTCATTCGCGGCCGGAACAGCTCGGGCAAAACAACCATCATGGACCTCCTCGCATTCTCGCTGGGCGCGGAAAACATTCGATGGAAGCCCGAAGCTCTGCGTTGCACAAATACGTTCGTTGAGGTTCTCCTTAACGGCGCTGTCGCGTCTCTTCGTCGCGAGATTGACCCCGCACTTCAACGCCCGATGTCAATCTTTTGGGGCACGCTCGACGCCTCCTTGAAGGCCGGTCCGCAGCAATGGGAACTGTACCCGTTCAAGCGAAGCGCACATCGCATCAGCTTTTCACAAGCATTGTTCGATGCGCTCGACATGCCGCAGGCTCAAGGTGACGGAGCATCGAATCTGACGATGCATCAGCTCTTGCGTGTCCTGTATGCAGACCAACCATCGGTACACAGCCCGATTTTCCGCCTCGACAACTTTGATAGTCCGCTAACGCGCGACATGGTCGGCGGGTACCTCAGCGGCGTATATGACGACCGCCTTTATTCCGCGCAACTGCGACTTCGTGAACTTGACGCGCAGATTGGTAAGCAGGAGACGGAACTACGGAGCATCTTTCACGTGCTTGGACGTTCTGGGCAGACCCCAGACCTTCAGTTTCTGACGGATAGAATTTCCGAGCTCGAAGCGGCTCGCAAAGCGCTTTCCGACACGCTGACAAAACTGAAGCAGGAACGCACGCTGCCTCGCAAAGACGCGAGCAAGGCGCGCGCCTCCGCCGACACTTTGCGTAGCACCCTGAACGCCGCTCGCCAGGCCGAATCCGTAGCCAAGGACCGTCTGGCGGCACTCGAACTCGACATCGAGGATTCTCGCCTGTTCGTCGGCGAACTCGAGTCCAGACTGCGGAGCCTGGACGAGTCGAAAGAAACCCGGACGTATTTCAGTAATCTGCAGTTCCGGTTTTGCCCAAGCTGCCTCGCCGAGCTTCCACAAGCAAAAGCGGATTCCCATGCTTGTCATCTTTGTACTAGCGCACTCGGTGACGGGCGAGCCGATACCCAGCTTCTCCGGATGAAAAACGAGTTGAACATCCAACTCAAAGAATCGGCGACTCTCATTGAAGCTCGCCTGCAGGACGCCGAAAATCTTCGTGTGGAAGTCCCCCACCTTTCACAACGAGTTAGAAAGCTGGAGCAGGATTACGCTGCAGCAGCCACGTCGTGGTCCAGCGAACTCGAGATTGCCCTTGAGGAAAACGCACGCAAGCTCGGTGCGGTGGACGAAGAGATACGTCAAGCGTACGAGCAACAAAAGCTCGCTGCCGTCATTACGGAACTGCAGAAGCGCCGTGACGCGCTAACCGCCGAAAGCAAGCGGCTTCAAGAAAGCATCGTACGCTCGGAGCAACAGCAAGCCGAGCGGAAGGTCGAAGTCGCGAATACGATTTCCGCTGCAATGGTTAGGCTTCTCAAGCTCGACCTGCCCCTCACGCCTGAATTCATTGATGCGCAGATAGCAAACTTCGACTTTGTCGGAAACGCCGTCTACGTCAACGGTTCCAAGAATTTTTCAGAGAGCTCGGCTGTAGTGTTGCGCCATGTCTTTCACCTCGCACTGCTCACGGCAAGTGTGCTGAAGCCGTTCATGCGCGTACCGCGCTTCATGATGCTTGACGGAATCGACGATGGGGGCATGGAAAAGGCACGCAGCCACCGCCTGCAAGAAATCATCGTCGAAGAATGCGCAAGCTATCACGTCGACTATCAGCTCATCTTCGCAACTTCGGACATAAACCCGAAGTTCGAAGAGACCGAATTAGTGGTGGGCAGCTTCTTTACGCCCGAAGCTCGCTCACTGGACGTGCGGGAAGGCTAACCGTACGCATGAGATACATGACGCGTGGCAAGGACATCTCTCGATAGAGTGCATCGCTCGCCCACCGCGCTTTCCAAGCAGAACATATCCACGAACACCAGCATGTCAGCACCTTCCATAGATGATAGTTGCCTCTTGCCACTGGCGGAACTTGATAAGCCGATATATCGAATCTTCCCCCGCGAGCGATTTCTTCAGGCCCTTAGCGAAAATTGCCTCGCACTTGTTTGCCCCAGCATGTGGGACGACCCGTTCGAAATCGTCGACAGCGCAATTCCCGTTCACTGGACCGAAAATGGACAGCTAAGGAGGCACATTATTCATGGGTTGCCTTCCGTCTTTGCGCAAAGCTGGTCCGCGACCCGCGAGTCAGACGCGTTGCTTCGAGCGTACTCAAAAGTTCGTAGAGGGACGCACAGCAACCTGAACACGTGCCCGGACGAGGAAGGGGTGCGCGTTCAGACTACACATCGCAAACTTCTTCAAGCAGTACTCAACGCAACGACCTCAAATGGAGAAATTTCGTGCTTCATCGGTGCGGTTACTTACGTGAGTTCCGACGAGGTCCTTAGTTATTTTTCAAAAGCAATATACAAAGACGGGCTCCATGCCCTAAATTTGCCAAAAATTCGGGCGATGGGACTACTTCGAAAGCGCGTTGCGTTCTCAAGCGAGGCGGAAGTCCGAGTCATGGCGATACATCAACGAACTCGCGTTTCGGATAGGCTGCTACGCGTTCCAATCCATCCCAACGATTTCATTGATGAAGTTGCGTTCGACCCTCGGCTGGCAGACGTGGAGATGTACAGACGGCAAGAGGAAGCAAAGGCGCACGGGTACGCAGGGCACTTTCACAACTGGGAGCTGTATACACGCGTGATTCCAGTGGTCCAGATGCCCTCAGACTGGGTTCCTCGTTGAACAGTGGCCTAGTCAATGTCGTCGCGATTAGCGTCAAAGTTTTAAGCGCACACTCAAACCGAGGGGAATCGTGTCAGTCATTAAGAAGCAGTATGAAAGTCTAGCCCCAAAAGGCGAGTGTCTATCGGACATCGTTGTTCTCGCGCAGGCCTGGAAGAAGTCACACACTTTCATTCGAAGACACAATTGGTACGCCGATGTTCTCGAGCTCGATTGCTCAACCGTCGACCTTGAGGAGCGACTCAATCAATGGACAAATGAAGTCGCGCAGCCACAGTTTTCGACCGCTGAGTTGTCGCTCGTGCCTGCCCCGAAGAACGCGCGGTGGGAGTTCAAGCCAGCGCCGGACCTGCGAATCATCGCTGACATTCTTGATGTCAACTTGGACGACTTTGGTTCCGAACCGTCGTTTGGGGACTGGGTGCCAATCCAAAACGGCGATGCTCCATCTGATAATTCCTCGGACGTCGGTCAAAAGCTGCGCCCACTAGCTCATGTCGCGATACGAGACCAGACGCTCGCGACAGCCATCATGATGTGTCTCGCTGAGGCCATTGAATCCCAGCAAGGGGACACCACCGAACGGGATTTGACCACGCTACGTAAATCGGGCGTCGTTAGCTATGGCAATCGACTTCAGTGTCGATGGGTGGAGAAGGTGAACGGCG
Source organism: Paraburkholderia ribeironis (assembly GCF_900019265.1). Classification (GTDB taxonomy): domain Bacteria; phylum Pseudomonadota; class Gammaproteobacteria; order Burkholderiales; family Burkholderiaceae; genus Paraburkholderia; species Paraburkholderia ribeironis. The sequence continues at coordinate 18,762 of NZ_CYGX02000058.1, read as the reverse complement.
CGAAGCGCGCCCGCTTTTCTTGGGGTAACAGCCGGACCTACAGACAATATTTCGAGGACTACCGCGCGTTCCTTTCTCGACCGAGAAGGGTCTGCGCGGAGCTTTCATCGCAAACGGCAACGCGCAAGGAACTCTTCGTCGTGTCGTTGGATATCAAGTCGTTCTTTGACTGTGTCGATAGCAAGGCATTGGTCCACGAACTTTACCGCCTGCAGACAAACTATCAGGAAGATGAGGGCCTCTCCGAGAAGGACTCAGCAGACGTTCCGTTCTGGGAGTTAGCGTCACTCATTCTCAGTTGGCGGTGGCGGCAAAACGACCACCAGTCGGCAGGGCTGATTCACGCTGGAGAGGCGGAACACCTGGCACTAGGAATCCCTCAGGGACTCGTCGCATCAGGTTTCTTCGCCAATGCTTACCTTGTCGCCTTTGACGCCGAAATGTGGGCCGCGTGCGAGGCCGAGCGCCAACTGCCGGAAGATATTCGCGTACTCGACTATTGTCGCTATGTTGATGACCTCCGGATAGTCGTCGAGGCCCCGGTCGCATTGGGTACCGCCGGGAGCGAAAAGACGCTGCAACGGGTACAACAATTCGTTTCCGAGACGTTGGCGAATCACTGTACTCGTTTACAGGCAAACGTGCCACTAACACTTTCTCAACATAAAAGCAGCATCACTCCATACCGGTCGATTTCAGCGCAGAGCAATGTCTCATCGCTAATGGAAGCACTGAACTCGGAGCTTAGCGGTACATTCGACCTTGAATCCTTGGTCCAGACGGCCGGAGGCCTCGAAGGTCTTTTGTGGATGTCGGAGCAAATCGAAGACGCTCCGTCACCAAGCCGCTCACGACTTGCTCTTGCCAATGTAGCCGTTCCCAACACCGATGTCCGCGACGATACCGTTAAGCGCTTCGTAGCAAGCCGGTTGGCTCAGGTAATGCGCCATAGGCTGACGATGACAGATACTGAATCGCCGTCGGACACTGATGTGACAGGCTCTGAGGCCGTAAGCAACGGGGCGGCGCTCTCTCATGAATTTGAACAAACCGCTCGAAAACTCATAAAGTGTTGGGCGGAGAATCCGTCACTAGCGCTGCTGCTAAGATGCGGGCTCGACCTCTTTCCTCACCCCAGGCTGCTTTCTCCAGTTACTGAAGCTCTGATATCCAAGCTACCGGGGGCTCAAGACTCTTTCGAGAGCGAGCAGATTAAACAGGTGCGCACAGCCGAATACGTCGCAGCTGATTTATTGCGTGCCGGTGCCACGGAAACAGGGTATCGCGATAGGGACGAATACCCGGAGTTCGTCGACATCGAAGGTTACCGGGAGAACCTCGGCGCATTTGCACGATGGATACTACTAGAGTACAGGCATGCACCCTGGTACCTGCTTCAACAAGCCCGCCTCTACCTTGCGGCTATCGGGGACTTCTCGGTCATTCGAGCGGTGAACGCAAGCGCGGAGGAATCTTACGCATTGCTCCATCGCGCCTCGTTGTATCAGCCCGCACGCTCAGCAGACCTCCTGCGCCTTCTACCATTTGCGCTCGTAGCCCAGCAACTGAATCCCAATCCGCGCCGATTCGGCGTGTGGCTCGCCGAATGCCTTCGTCGGACGCGGAGCGCGAACGAACAGGCCAAAACCGTTACAACGGTGGCACTCAACCGACCGGATTTAATGCTGGAAGTATTGAGGTCGAAGACCCTCAAAGGCAACGGGTGGGTAAAGCACGTGCCAATGCCGCTAGCGGAAGTTGACCGCAAGCTGCTCAAGAGAGGAAAGACGACCGACGGCACGCGGACCCTGATTCGTTGCATGCTCGACAACGACAACATGTTTGCGCAAGAGAACGGCCTGCTGGTACTCGCCCAGGCACTGCTGCGCACCCCAGACATTCAGAAGCGCTTATCTGGAGGCCTCGATGCCAGTCAAATCATTCTCCGGTGCAAGGAATGGGAACTCATACATTCGATTCCTGTAGCCACTGACTTCTTGAAAGTCGAACTCACTCCCGCCTCAGACACGCAGAATCCATTGTATGAAACGCCACGTTGGGTTGATGAAGAAAAGGCTTGGCTGTATGGGCTCGGACGAATACTTCGCGCCGCACTGACGGGAGAATTCGATTTCACGAGCCGGCGATATCTAGTGACGGAGGAAGTCGGCCGGTACTCCGGTCTTCGGAGTACATGGTATAAGCGGCGGTTCGGCATGCTGAATTCGGGCACCGGCTTGCTCGATGAACCGACGCCCATCACCCCTTGGCTTTCTGGATTGTTGTCCACGTTGCTTCAGTGGCCGGGAGTCGAATTCAGAGCTAACGACGCCGCTGCTGCAGGCGACGCTAGCACGCCAGAAGAACTGCTCGCTCTAATTGAGCAACGCGCAGTCGAGCAGCGTGCTCTGTACGGTTCCCGTAGCCGGACACCAATGTACGTCATCCCTGCATCCGGGGATAGCGCCCCCCTGAGCGATAGACCATTGCGAGTCGCAATCGTGCAGCCGCTCCGACCAAGGCGTGACGATTTCGATGCGAAAGACCCGACGCATTGGACGAAGGGGATGCTTGCCGAGCATCGAAGGCACCTTGCGGCAGTATGCCGACTCGCAGAGCAGCAATTACGAGCGTGGGCGTCGGCACGCAGCAATGTCGGCGCGGACGAAACCTCGCTGGTCGACATAGTGTTGTTCCCTGAACTTTCGGTGCATCCAGAGCACATCGGCTTGCTTCGTCGACTGTCGGACAAACTGAAAGCGAACATCTTTTCCGGGCTTACTTTCATCCATTCTGAAAAGGTCGGCGGCCCGATAAACCAAGGCCTTTGGTTGATTCGCAGCGAAACTGCCGAACATGGCCGAAGCATTCAGTATGTTTGGCAAGGCAAGCTCCATCCCATGAAGCTTGAACGCTCCATGGGCATTAAGCCGTACCGGCCACACGTGACACTTGTTGAACTACCAATCGGCACGAAGTCGCCGACCCGGATAGCAGCCGCGATTTGCTACGATGCGACGGACCTTGATTTGGTTGCAGACCTTCGGACCAGGTCCGATGTCTTTCTCGTTGCAGCGCTAAATCAGGACGTGCAGACATTTGACAATATGGTTGCTGCTCTGCACTTCCACATGTACCAGCCGGTGATACTGGCAAACTCCGGCGAGTTCGGCGGTTCCACGGCGCAAGTCCCGCTTCCGAAGCACGAGCGCCTCGTGGCGCATGTGCATGGCAGCAATCAGATAGCAGTCAGCGTGTTCGAAGTCGACGCTGCTCCGTTCAAGTCGACAGCAACGCCGAAAGCGGCAAAAGAGCTCAAGGCGCCTCCCGCCGGCTATAAGGGACGTCCCAGTTAGGAATAAAGCATGAGTGCGAATCAGACCATCGTTATCGATTGCCCGCAATGCGCTGTACGCGTTAAGTCGGAGGCCTCCTGCTGGGTAGGAGATGCGCAAGAACAAGCATATTTCCTAGCGGAATGTCCGTCCTGTCGCCAGGCGCTGTTCGGTTCGTCGTCCCTCATTCGCGACGAGCGCGGTGACTGGGAGTGGGACACAGCGGAACGGCTATGGCCAGCGCCGCTGATAGCGGACTTAGGGCCATCCGTCCCACCTGCGGCGCGGCGAGACGTGAGTGCCGCACAGAAGTGCTTCAGTCACGGCATTTACCCTGCCGCTGCGGTCATGTGCGGTCGCGCTTTGGAGCGGCTCGTCGCGGAAAAGACCGGGAAACCGCCGTCACTTGCGCGCGGCCTTGCCGAATTGAAAGCTCAGGGTGTAATCGACGAGCGGCTTCACGCGTGGGCAGATGCGTTGCGTGTCGAGCGCAACATCGGAGCTCACGCGTCCAATACGGAGACAACGAAGGACGACGCCGAAGACATCATCGACTTTACGGTAGCAATATTCGACTACGGCTACACTCTGGCAGAGCGATACCAAAAGTATCTCAAACGGAAGCAGGCCGGAGAATAGCCGCCGTCGATACGAGGAGAGCGCAGTGCGAGCACCAATTGCGAGGTCGGCCCACTCCCCCGGGGATTAGCGCACGACGTTCTTGACCAAGTCGTACCGGTCAGGCAGTGGGGGCAACGACAGTGGCTGCATCAATGAGAAACGCCGAGCGGTCACTCGCAGCTGCGAGCCACGCCGGCGCCGGCCCGCGCCCGCTCCAAGTCGCGCCAGTCTCAGGATTGAGATATTTCGCGGGTTGCTTGCCTTTAGGAGGCCCCTTCCGAGTGCGCGCTGCAGCAGCGGATGAGGCTTTGCCTTTCGCCTTTGCTCTCTTCACAACCGCGCCAGCTTTGCCGTCAGCGCCAACCGAAAACATCGAGCGGTCCTTCACATTCGCAATCCACGCGGGCGCGCGGCCACGCCCTGACCACGTGGCGCCACTGTCAGGGTCACGATATTTCGCCGGCTGCGGCCCCCGTGCATAGTTGCCTGGTCGTTTCGCTGTGCTCCCAGTCGCGACCGCCACCGACGCATTGCCATCAACTAAAAAGCGGTCCCGGCTCCTCGCATTGGCAATCCAACCAGGAGCACGTCCGCGTCCCGACCATGTCGCGCCAGTCTTTGGGTCCATGTATTTCGCTGGAACGGCCGCGGTACCGGCGGCCGTCGTCTTACCGGCTCTTGCGCCACGCTTCTTGCCACCAAGGTGCGCCTCGATGTCCGCCACCGTAACCCCGCTCTTCTGCATGAGTTCGACGATGCGGTCGAGTGTTGCGGAGGCCTCTTTGGCTTTGATAGCTTCAGCCTGTTCCTGCAACCGCTGGATTTTCGTCTGGATTGCTTCCAAGGTGGGCATGGGCTGCTCCGAAAAATATGAATTGGACGCACTATGCCACGGCGACTCAGACTCCGCCACACATCGGCCTGACGCCAAGCCGGTATTTGCTGGAAGGCTATGCGACGAACGTGCGAGAACGCACGCGGGGCGAAGCGTCAAAACACGCATCGAGGCGATAACCAAGACCCTGGGACTAAGCCGATAAGCCATGCCGTTGTGATAGCATAACCGGGCTTCACGCAGTGAAAACTAATAATCAACAGAGAGGGCCGAAATGAGCAATGTATACCAATACAATGGGCACAACGACCTGACACCACCTGAGCTCTTCTTGTTTATCGCGATGCAAGAAACGGGCGAGCAGCTTGGGATTGACGATGTTGAATATCTAATCCTCATTTTTTGTGGATTCAATTTTCTGCCGACGCGCGGGAAGCCGGCAGGCGCAACGCCGGGAACCTCAGTCGCGTCCGTGATGGCCCGCTCGCTGTTCAAGTACAAATTCAGAAAACGAGTGTTGCCGACTTTTACCATCGAAAGCATGAAAGCATTCAGATGGGTCTTGACACATAAGCTGAGCGTGTTCATTGGCAGAACGTTGCCGGGTGTCGGCTGGGTTCTGATGGCGAGGGACGTTGCGACGATTGGTTATCAAACCGTGCTTAAGTACAACCGGATTGCTAGACCTGAAGACAGGGTGTTCTGATGCAACAATACACTCGGGACGATTTGGTGGCGTTTATCAGGGAGGAGGCTTGCATATCTCCCAAGAAGCCCATCACCAATGATATGGACGTCGTTTACTCGCTCGGGCAACACGGAGATGATGCAGACGAATTCATGGAGAAATACTTCGCGACCTTCAAGGTCGACCGGGGTGACTACGATTTTCGTCGGTACTTCTTCATGGAGGGCGAAGGTTTTATATCACACTTCTTCCAGAAATTCATACTGAGAAGACCCCATTCGCTAAAGAGAGAAACGATGACGGTTGGAATGCTCTACAAGGCCATCCTCAATCAAAAATGGGATTGCGAAGCTTTGTCGGAGAAGAAGCACTACTAAGAAGACAATTCTCGAGGGGCCCCAGGAGGCCGACTTGCGCGTTCGACAGACGTCGCTGCAAGCGCTTATACGCGCAGGGACCTCCTGGAACAGCAGGAACAATTGTTTAACTTGCTCGAACCCACAAGTCACGCACGGTCGATTCCGGCTGGCGGCCGAGTTGCCGGTTTCCTTGTTGAGGAATCACACGTCCAAGCGGTCGTCATCTGCAATCGGCCTGAACGGCGAAAGGCGCCCATCGCTTGCCTTCATGACCGCGTTGACCAGCAGGTTCTCTCCGATGACGCCGACCTGGGTGGATGTCAGTGACATTCTACGACTCCTTGTCTGGGGACCGGGAGCATTCCCTCGCTGTTTATTCGTTACACGTCGCCGCGGGATTTCGGCCTATCACACGGTAGAACTCGGCTACCCGTTTCTCGCGTCACGACCACGCCTCGGTGCGAACCGCCGGCACATCGCCTAGGCGTAGGGTTTGCCACAACCCCAGAGCCACGGGAAGCGTTTCGCGCCTCGTACAACGTGTTGGGACAAGTTTGCGTTCATAGTCCGTATCTGCCCATTCATCAATAAGCATCGAACCGTTTTCGTAAAGGTCGACCACAAACATCGGCCCGCGCGTTCGGGCAAAGCATAACCATGCGTTCGGGTGCTCCGGGTGCCGAAGCCGCCGGCTTAGGCCGGCGCGTCCGCTCTATTTCTGCGACACCAGGCGACCGGTGGCCTATCAATAGGTGCCAATGACGGGTACGATTGCATGGTGGCTATCTCGGGTAATCCGCACCGTATATTGCCTCTGCAGCAGGCCGCCAATCTCAGCACGATTGGCTCCTGACGACGACAATCGCAGCACAATCTATATGGCAAAGTCAATCACCCAGTTCTTCGAACGTTATAGACTGCCGTTTAAAAACAAGCGCTGGTCATGGGGTGCGCTTCGCGATGACGTTGTGCTGCTCCGGACTTGGGAGCATGAATATTCAGGTAAGCAGAAGCGTGTCGTCGTACTGCAAAGACCGGAAGCATATCTAGGTCGCGATTCCTATGGCCTTGACGAACGGATTCGGCATCTTAGGCAGCTTTGGGAGGGGTCATCCTCAGGCTACACCGTAATCGCGAGGGCGGAGGATGTAAATGCCCATCCGCGAAAGATAGCCGACTTCCGAGACGACGCGGTGTTTGTCATCGACAGACTGGAATCTGAAGAAGGCGGTGAGATTGTCGCTGTCTTGAGTGGTCTCGCCACCGGCGACCTCTTCAAACACGCGCAGAACCACAAGACGAAGGCGGAAGGAAAATTCCCCGACGCAACAGCGCAGGAAACGGGTTTGTCTACCGGCAATCTCGCAATGAAGCTGCCGATGATTCGCGAATGGCTCATTGAAGTTGCAAAGCGAAAAAGCACCGTCACGTACGGTGAGCTGATGGACACGTTCGGCTTACATTTCTTCCTGCTCTACACCGCAATGCGCCAACTAGGCCACCAGTGTGTTGACGCCAAGGAGCCAGTCATCACGGCTCTCATTGTCGACAAAGATTCGGGAAAGTGCTCTGAGGGCCTTGAGGCGGAGTTCGGCATTACGGATGATGAACGCGAGCGAGCTCGTTGCTACGAACTCTGGAGTGATTCCGACGAAACCGCACCCACCGACGAGGCGCAACTCATCGATGAATCTAAGGCACGATTTGATTCCATGCTGGCTCGCTTTTCGTTGACGCAGGTCCGTCCATTTCAAGCGGCGTTCCGCGAAGCTGTCTTTCGACGATTCAGTGGGCGTTGCGCCATTAGCGGCTGTGACGTTCCGGAGGCGTTGGAGGCCGCACATATCAATGGGCGAGATTGGCGACACGGTCACAACTCCGCAGAAGACGGCCTGCTGCTGCGTAGAGACTTACACGCACTGTATGATAACGGCGTCATCCAGATAGCGAGCGATGGGACAGTGTCAATAGGCCAACAAGCACCATACTATGCAGAGTTTCTTGGTGTCAAAATCGTCCCTTGGTTGCGCTCGATGTAATTTTCGTGACCCCTAGACACAGTCGATGCTTGAGGCGCCCTCAATGAAGTCTGAATATATCTTTGCGGATAACCTGTCCGAGGTCATCTGGCTGCGTCTGAAACGGCTCTCCAGCCATCAACTGTGCGAAAAGGTGATTCTTCGGCGCTCGCGGGCAATGCCGGAGACCGTCCTAGCCGAGAAATCGGCCGGCATGGCATGGGCTGTGCGGTCGGCGGTCGGATATTGGGAAACCAAATCGGGTGGTTTGAACGCTCGTGTACTGTCTCGCTACTATGCGTTATTGCAGATGTCGATAGCTGAGCAGATTGCTGCCGGCGACGAGACGTCTACGTTGCCGTCGATACAGCGATATACGGAGCAGGGCCACGGTCTCTTCACAACGACCGCAGATATAGGTGAGTTCCCTGCAAACTATCTTGTCGGCTGTCTGAAATCCGGGCATTTCCCGGCCTATTGCAAAACTAGGGAGATGGCCGTTGACGAGTTTGCCTTCGAACGCAAACCGCGGAAGCAGCTGAACGACGCGGAGCGAGCACGCGTGGTTTCGTTGGCCGACCTTCTACGTCGTGTTCCCGAACTGCAAAGCGTAACTCAAGAATACTTGAGCACATACCCGCTATCCTTCCACGTAGGAAAGCGGCACGATTCAGAACTGGAGCAACAGCTCGACCAGCTTGGTGCCTCGATGATTGGTTGCTTGTACGACGCTAAAACGTTGACGCCTGCGCTAAGTACCGCTTCATCCATCGCGATATCTCCTGTCGGCTATGAGCTCACGGCAGAACAGGCAAACACCTTGGACCTGCCCATCAAGGACTTCGAAGACAGGAAAGACGCATGCTCTGGGTTGACGTTTCCCACAGGCAAGTTTGAGCACCCAGCTAACGAACATTGGTACCAGCGGCTAAAGCTTCACAAGTCCGGCTATTGCGGCTCCAGTATCATGGTTCCGTATTGGGGAACAGACGATATCTTTACGCTTCATTTCGTCATTCTTTATGCGTTCTCGATAGTGACACGATACCTGCCGAGTCTTTGGCATGAGATTGAAGACGGAAAGTTGGACCAACTTCGCTCATTGCTGGAGCACTACCTTGTCATTGTAGATAACGTGCTTCCGAAGATTGCGCTCGAGCGTATCACCGGAGATTCCGTGCACGCTATACAGTCAGGTTCGGTCTTCGGACCGACCTAGCTTGACCGTCGAGATGTCAGACGACGCGCCCTTGATGTGCCTACACCATGTCGGCGAAACTCCTGTCAGCAATGGCGGAGCGGCGCGAGTTCACGCGTTTGACACCATCTGGGCGTCACTTTCGTACCATGGCAACGGTGAGTCACGTGTTATGCGATAGGCATACGTTTTAGTGTTAGGCCCAGCTAATTCCCGTCTCTCCATTGTGACGTCGCAAAAAGGGAGCTTCGTGGAAGCATCTTGGCGTGCATTTCCAGTCTTGTCATCAATCTCCCAGCAGTGAATCACCCAATGTCCGCGAACCCAGAGTCGTAGTGTCCCGGGAGAAAGCGTACTGCGGCACGCCGGTCAAGCATTACTGGCGGTGATATTCTTTCCGCTCCACGTTCCCCAATCGCTCAATACGTCTATGGACCAACCAGAGAACGTGCCCCGGCTGCGTGCGGTGAGGTCGGTCATTGAAGCAGGCAGCATTGCGGAGGTCGTAGGAAGCCAATACGCATTGGGGCAGATTGATAGCTGTCTGTTCCTGCGGCGCGGGTTCAACGACGTCTACGAACTCAAGCTTGCAAATGGCGAGCGCAAAATCGTGCGGCTGGCGGCGATAAGGGCTCGCGGCCAAAGCAACATAGATTTCGAACTGTCTCTCCTCGAACATCTGAAGGCAGAAGGGGTTGCGGTTACCGCCGCGTCTAGGACACGGGACGGTGCTTTGTGGACAGACGTGCTCGCGCCTGCGGGCGTTCGTACACTCGCAGTCTTTGACTACCTTGACGGCAAAGTTCTTGGCGATGGCCCGGATGACATTCGGTTGACGGGTGCCGAGCTGGCGCGTATCCACGACGGAGCAAGAAAGTATGCTGGTCCCGAGAGTCGCTATGTTCTGGACATTGAGCATCTACTGTTCCGACCGCTATCCCGCATGGATTGAAGGGGTGTACGGCCATAAAACGGGGCCTGATTATCGGTCGCAACGCCTTTCGCGGCAAAGTCTACCGATTTCGCCGCCAGTACAGTAATATCATCCGATGCTTCCACGGGCTCGCGAAAGGTGACCGCATCGGCTTGATGACGGTTTAAAAGCGCACAACTCCTATTACGCGCAGCCCTATGCTTCTAAATGGGGAACCCGATATGAAAAAAGAAGACCTGCTACGCATGGTCGCGGAGAGTGGGTACAACGTCGGATTCGGGGCGAAACTGCATTTCGCGACGTTGGACATCGTCGAAAAGGCGCCGGGCTGGGTCAACGTCATCGGTTTCGTAGTCGGGGTGTACAGCCTCATCTTTCCGGCGCTCGCCGTAGCGGGAATCTCTGCCACGCTAGTAATCGCTTCGTCACTGACCCTTTACATCAACTTCTACAACTCCGACAAAGAAAAGTATGACAAGGCGGGCATCGCCCTGACGCGCGCCTATCACGCGCTTCAACAGCTTTACGCCGAGGTGAAAGCGCAACCCGGCAGTGCTGACATGAGCGCATTCGCGAAGAGGAGAATCGACATCGTAGACGGGGCGTCAGGGGTGTCCCTGAGCAAGCAAATTTTCCTCGCTCCGTGGTACGCCCACATGAAGTTCTTTTGGGAGCATCAGGTTGACTGGGTCAATGAAGAGCTGAAACTCAGTTTCTGGAGGGACAAGGTTCCGCTCGGAGCGTGGTTGACCCTGTTCATGCTGCTCAGCTGCGGCATCGCCATCTATCTGCATCCCGGTCTTCTGACTGTCCTGTTCAATTCGCCGCCGAGTAAGCCATGAGCTCAGCCCTGTTCGAACAATTCCGGAAAAACATTTCCATCGGCAATGCGTCTGAAATCTCGACGTCTTACCAGAGCATCACAACGCGTCTGAATAAGGACTTTTACGAGTCCGATTCGGATAATGCTCATTGCCTGCAGGTCGGTTCGTATGGTCGTCACACGGCCATCCATGGCATCAGTGACCTCGACATGCTCTTCGAGTTGCCGTGGGAACTCTATGAGCGCTATCGTCAACGCGAGGGGAATGGCCCGTCCCAACTGTTGCAGGCAGTGCGCGACTCCCTGAAGACGCGCTACAGCAGCACAGAAATAAAGGGCGACGGCCAAGTGGTCGTCGTTCAGTTTAAGAAATTTAAGGTTGAAGTCTTGCCAGCGTTCTATCGCAAGGATACGAACGACTACTTACACCCCGACACCAATAACGGGGGAAGCTGGAAGGTCACATACCCACGGCAAGAAATGGACGCGATGCGCGAAATGAACACGCGCACAAATCGTAATTTCCGCCATGCATGCAAGATGCTCCGGTCGTGGAAGAACGAACACGGCGTGCCAATGAGCGGCATCCTCATTGATACGCTGTGCTACCGATTCTTCGAAGGCTGCAAGGACTTCGACCAAAAGTCTTACGCCGCATACCCTGAACTCGTCGCAACCCTCTTTACCTATCTCGCAGACCTGGAACAAAAGGACTATTGGCGCGCGCCAGGAAGCCAAGCGCACATCGCGAATAAGGGCAATTTCCATCGAAAGGCGAAGAAAGCGGCGCAAGCCTGCATCCAGGCGCGCGATGAAACAGACGAGCCAAAGCGGGCAAAGCTCTGGCGTGAGGTCTTCGGCCGTGATTTCCCGCTTGAGGTCAAGGTCGTCAGGACAACCGCGGCCACCGAGAGCTTCTCCTTCAAGCGGGACTCTGGAGACGCAGCCGAGGAATTCATCGAGGACAAGTATCCCGTGGACATCCGGAGCGAGCTCGAAGTCGACTGCGATTATGCGAGCACCACCCAAAACGGACGCCTGCGGGCGCTCGCCAACACTTTTCCGTGGCTCAAGCACGGAATGTCATTGCGCTTTCACATCGTAGAGTGTGACGTCGGGGAGCCCTATGAGGTCATGTGGAAGGTGCGAAACGTCGGTGACGAAGCCGTCCGCCGAAACCAGATTCGCGGCCAAATCGTTCGCGACGGAGGCAGCCGCGAACGCAAGGAGACGGCGAACTTCCACGGCCCTCACTTTGTAGAGTGTTACGTGATAAGGAACGGCGTCTGCGTCGCTCGTGACCGGATTGACGTTCCCATCGAATAGGTTGGACACACGTTGCTTCAAGGCCAAATAACAATCGAGAGCAGAGGGCAAAGATGGGCGAAGGGGAATGGTTTTCTCAGTTTTGCGGTGCGCTTCGCATCAATGCTGAAAAACGTGGTTCGATAAGTTACCGGACCGGGCGCATCGTAGGCCAGTTGAACTATGACCTTCGGGACGAGCTGGACTCGAAATCCGCATATCGGTTTTACGTTGGCTCGTACGGCCGCAGTACAGCTATCCCAAGTGTCAGTGACGTCGACCTGCTCTACGAGCTCCCATATGCCCTCTACCAGCGGTTTCATGGGCACGCCGGCAATGGCCAGTCCGCACTGCTAGCGCTTGTCAAAAACTCAATCCGGAACACCTATCGCGTCTCCGACATGGCAGGCGATGGTCAGGTCGTGGTCATCAATTTCGACGATGGCGTGCGGTTTGAGATTTTGCCTGCGTTCGTGAATGTCGACGGGAGCTACACGTTTGCAGACTCAAACGGCGGAGGTTCATGGGGGGTCTGCAAGCCGAAACACGAGATGGACGCGTTCGCTGCGAGGAATGCGGCCTGCAATCAGAATCTGGTCGAACTCAGCCGAATGGCACGAGCTTGGCGCGACACAAACAACGTCTCGATGAGCGGAATGCTAATCGACACACTTGCCTATCAGTTCATTGCCAACTGGGAGCATCGTGACAAGTCATATCTCTACTATGACTTTATGACCCGCGACTTCTTCCGGTGCCTGGCGAACTTGGATACGGCGCAGCTATATTGGCTTGCGCCTGGGAGCGGCTCGTGGGTTTTCCGGGGAGACGTGTTCCAGTACAAGGCTCGTTCCGCGGAACTCAGGGCAACTGAGGCAATTGTCCATCAGGCGAAGGGCGAGAACTGGTCGGCACGGCAAAAATATCGGGCAATCTATGGAACAGCATTTCCGGAGTAACGATGCGCAAGCGACGCCGCCGGCCTCGCTCGAAGGGCAGTTGCGGGAGATGTACGCGCGAGCTGCGTACACCCACAAGACCCACGAGAAAATGGCCGACAGATACATTTCGCGATACAAGCTCATCAAGACCACGGAAATTGTCCTGTCGGCAGTGACGACGAGTAGCCTGTTGCTCGCGGTTCTCGGGGACACGCATCCGTTCACCCTCGTCGGTGCAGTGCTCTCGACAGTCCTATTGGGCTTCACCCTCTATTTCAAAGAGGCCAGTCTCGGAGAGCAGGCACAAAAACACACCATCGTCGCCTCCAAGCTGTGGGGTGTGCGCGAAGCGCTTCTGTCGCTTTTGGTCGACATGAACGATGGACGAGCCGCAGATGAGATTCGCGCGGCACGAGACCGATTGAACGAGTCGCTTGAGGACATCTACAAGGCTGCACCACGGACGAACAGTAAAGCTTATGGCGATGCGCAGAAGGCGCTCAAGCATTCTGAAGAACTGTTTTTCACCGACGATGAACTCGACCGCATGCTACCGAAGGAGCTGCGGTCGAAGCGCCATCAACCGTAGCGGGCATGGCCGGCTGGCCGCAGGACCACCTTCTGCTCGTGGCCAACAAATTCCAGACCGGCTTTTGACCAGCCCTTGCTGTGTGGCATGTAAGCACCCAGGCGTTTGGCTCCAAGCACGTGCGCGAAGGCCTCAAGGACATTCTGCTCGGACCAGCACAACTCTACGAAGCCTTGAGAGCAAAATCTTCATCGCCCGGGTCTAGCGCGCCGTAGCATCCTTGGCAAGTCTTCTCGCAATCGCATGTCCGCCGGCGAGCGAAATCCATCACGGCAAAGCTCTTGAATTCGCGTAGACGTCTGTCCTGCTCGTAGGGTTGGTCACAAGGTCGAATCCGTTTAAACGGGCGACACTAAACGCCTTATGGAGACAAGAACCGGACAGACGGTCGGCGGCGCCCCTGCCGACAGCGACGCGCACTCGAGAACGCTCATCGGCTTTCTGCTAGCGGATGCGTCCGCCGACGTCGAGGTCGTCCGCCGCGACCTCGGCCTTGGCGAAAGGCTGGTTGAACGCCTTCAGCGCGCACTCGACAGGCTTGATTGCGCGCAGTCAATTTTGGAAGCAGAAGGAAGGAGCCGCCTTGGGAACAGCGGCGGCCTCCGTAAACAGGTCAGCGAGGCGGTTCGGGTGCTCGCAGAGAACTGGCCGCAGGATTACCCGGAAGGGGCCGTTGAGTGGCGGCTAGTGAGAGACGGCGCCCGCCCACGCTGATTGTTCAGGAGGGGAAACGAACGGAGCCTTCACGCCTTGAAGCAACGGGCATCCCCGGTGTACATCTCGGCGGCACACGAAGGCCCAGCGAGAGCTAGGCAATGTCTTCGGCGCAGCGCCGGTATAAACCCGATGCACTAAACGCTCGGTCGCGACTTGCGGACGGTAACGGCGACTCGGGAACTGGGCTGCATCGCATCAAGTTCTCGGGTCGTCGACGCTTGGGGCCCGAGAGCGCGCCAAGAGCGTCTTTTCTCGCTTTTCACAACCCAACAGCTGGGGGGAACTTGGGGTATTTGTTGAATATTTTCCCGACTACATGAAAAGTTGTGAAAAGCCTTTAAATCAATAAGTTATCGATGACCGTCACAACATGTGTGTCACAGAAATCACAACTATGATTGTCATCGGTCACGCTCTCACCCGAACACCCCCCCTCACTCCACCGTCACCGACTTCGCCAGATTCCGCGGCTTATCCACATCCGTGCCTCTTGCACAGGCGGTGTGATACGCGAGCAACTGCAGCGGCACCACATGCAGGATCGGCGACAGCAAGCCGTAGTGTTCCGGCATCCGGATCACATGCAGGCCTTCATCGTTGACGATCTTCGTGTCCGCATCGGCGAATACATAAAGCTGACCGCCGCGCGCACGCACTTCCTGAATATTCGACTTCAGCTTCTCAAGCAGCGCGTCGTTCGGCGCCACCGTCACCACCGGCATCGCTTCCGTCACGAGCGCGAGCGGCCCGTGCTTCAGCTCGCCGGCCGGATACGCCTCGGCGTGAATGTACGAAATCTCCTTGAGCTTCAGTGCACCTTCGAGCGCAATCGGATAGTGCATGCCGCGTCCGAGGAACAGCGCATGTTCCTTGCGCGAAAACTCCTCCGACCGGGCGATGATCTGCGGCTCAAGCGCCAGCACGCTATTCAGCGCAGCCGGCAAATGGCGCAACTGCTTCAGGTAGCCCGCTTCCTGCTCTTTGCTCAGATGCCCGCGCAGCTTCGCCAGTGTCGTCGCCAGCACGAACAAAGCGACCAGTTGCGTGGTGAATGCCTTGGTCGACGCCACGCCGATCTCGCGGCCCGCGTGCGTCAGGAACGACAATTCGGTTTGCCGCACCATTGCGCTCGTGCCGACATTGCAGACCGCTAGCGTGTGCTTGTGTCCGAGCTGCTGCGCATGCTTGAGCGCCGCGAGCGTGTCAGCCGTCTCTCCAGACTGCGAAATCACTACCACCAGCGACTTCGGATTCGGCACCGACTCACGGTAGCGATACTCGCTGGCAATCTCCACCTGGGTCGGAATCTTCGCGATCGATTCGAGCCAGTACTTCGCGGTCAGCCCCGAGTAGTAGCTCGTGCCGCACGCGAGAATCAGCAGGCTGTCGATATTCCCAAACACCTGGCCCGCGCCCTCGCCGAAAATCGACGCGTCGAACGAATCCGCTTGCGGGATCGTGTCGGTAATCGCACGCGGTTGTTCGAAAATTTCCTTCTGCATGAAGTGACGATACGGGCCGAGTTCGACCGCGCCGCCATAGGCCGCCACCTGGCGCACTTCGCGTTGCGCGTCGCCGCCGTCGCGACCAGCGATACGCACGCCGCCGAGCGACAGTTCGCAGACGTCGCCTTCTTCGAGGAAGATGAAGCGTTCGGTGCTGCCCGCGAGCGCCAGCGCGTCCGACGCGAGGAAGTTCTCGCCGTCGCCAAGGCCCACCACCAGCGGTGAACCCTGCCGCGCGCCGACCACCGTATGGGGCTGATCCTTGTGCAACACCGCGATCGCATACGCGCCGTGCAATTGCGCGACCGCTTCACGCACGGCGGCAAACAGATCGCCGCGATACAAGCTATGGATCAGGTGCGCAATAACCTCTGTGTCGGTCTGCGAGACGAACGTGTAACCCTTGCCGCGCAACATTTCTCGCAGCGTTTCGTAATTCTCGATGATGCCGTTGTGTACCAACGCCAGCGCGTCTTTCGAGAAGATCGGATGCGCGTTGTTCGTCACCGGCGCGCCGTGCGTCGCCCAGCGCGTATGCGCGATACCCGTGATGCCGTCGAGATGGCTCTCGCGCACCTGATCGTCGAGATCGGCGACGCGCGCCACGCTGCGGGCGCGGCGCGGCCCGTTCTCGTCGAGCACGGCGACGCCGCACGAATCGTAGCCACGGTACTCGAGGCGACGCAGTCCTTCGATCAGGACCGGAACGATATTACGTTGCGCAACCGCGCCGACAATGCCACACATGGCTCATTCCTTTTTCAGTGCCGGGTTCAATGAGCGTGCTTCGCGCACGCGTCGTCTCCATCAGCTCTTCTTCTTGACCGGGCGTACATAGCCCGTCCTGCTAGTTTGCGTTTTGTCGTTCAGGACCAGCGCATCGGCTTCGACGTCCTTCCAGACCGTGGTGCCCGCCGCGACCGTCGCGCCCCGCTTCACCCGCACCGGAGCGACCAGTTGCGTATCCGAGCCGACGAATACGTCGTCTTCGATGACCGTGCGGAATTTGTTCGCGCCGTCGTAGTTGCAGGTGATGGTACCGGCGCCGATATTCACGCGTGCGCCGATATCCGCGTCGCCGATGTACGTCAGATGGTTCGCTTTCGAGCCGTGACCGAGCACCGCGTTCTTCACCTCGACGAAGTTGCCGACATGCGACTCGTCCTGCAGCGATGCGCCCGGGCGCAGACGCGCATACGGTCCGATCACGACCTGCGCGCCGACCTCGGCGCCGTCGATATGCGTGAACGCATCGACGCGCGTGCCGGCGCCGATGCTCGCATTGCGGATCACGCAGTTCGGCCCGATGGTGACGTTGTCGGCCAGCGTCACGCGGCCCTCGAACACGCAGTTCACGTCGATCGACACGTCGCGGCCGCATTCGAGCGCGCCGCGCACGTCGATGCGCGCGGGATCGGCAAGCGTCACACCCGCCACCAGCAACGCGTCGGCGACATTGCGCTGATGAATCCGTTCGAGTTCGGCGAGCTGCTGCTTGCTGTTCACGCCGAGCGTTTCCCACGCGTCGTCCGGCTGCGTGGTGACGACATCGAGCCCGGCTTCGATCGCCATCTCGACCGCGTCGGTCAAATAGAACTCGCCTTGCGCGTTGTCGTTTTTCAACGCCGCGAGCCAGCCGGCGAGGCGCTCGGTCGGCGCGACGATGATGCCGGTATTGATCTCGGCAATCCGCAACTGCTCTGCGTTCGCGTCCTTCTGTTCGACGATGCGCACCACCTTGCCGTGCTGATCGCGCACGATGCGGCCGTAGCCGGTCGGGTCGTCGAGCGTGACGGTGAGCACGCCATAGCCACCGTGTCCGGCGTGTTCGGTCAGCGCGTGCAGCGTGCTGGCGCGCGTGAGCGGCACGTCGCCGTAAAGCACCAGGGTGGGCGCGGACGGATCGAGCAGCGGCAACGCCTGCTGCACCGCGTGGCCCGTGCCGAGCTGTTGCTCCTGCACGGCGAACTGGACGTCCGGCGCCGCGACCGCCTCACGCACGGCTTCGGCGCCATGGCCGATCACGACGACGAGCCGCGCGGGCGCGAGTGCGCGAGCGGTGTCGATGACGTGAGCGAGGAGCGGCCGACCGGCCAGGGGATGGAGCACCTTGGGAAGCGCGGACCGCATGCGCTTGCCGGTGCCTGCCGCCAAAATAACGATGTTCATGGCGTCGGCAATCAGACGAGTTTGGAGCCGACGATTCTATCACGCAGCATGTAACGAAAAGGCCGCTGGGCGCGCGGCCTCATCATGGTCGGAAAGGTTTGGAAACGCCCATAAAACGGGCGCTTTTATCACAGGTCGTCGAACTGCACGATCGAGATCGGCTTCGCTGCGCCGAGCGTGGCGGCGTCTTCGTTGCCGGTCGAACACGGCTCCTCGTCGAACGCGATGTCGCCTTGCGGATCGGCTTCGCCAGTCGCACGCAGACCCGCGAACGGGAACAGCTTGTGATCCATCAGATGCGACGGCACGACGTTCGACAACGCATTGAACATATTTTCGATGCGACCCGGAAAGCGCTTTTCCCAGTCGCGGATCAGCGCCTTCATTTCCGCGCGCTTCAGGTTGGGTTGGCTGCCGCACAGATTGCACGGAATGATCGGGAATTCGCGCAACTCCGCGTACTTCTCCAGATCCGCTTCCTTCACGTACGCGAGTGGCCGGATCACGATGTTCTTGCCGTCGTCCGATTGCAGCTTGGGCGGCATGCCCTTCAGCTTGCCGCCGTAGAACAGGTTCAGCAGCAGCGTTTGCAGAATGTCGTCGCGATGATGGCCGAGCGCGATCTTGGTCGCGCCGAGCTCGCCCGCGACGCGGTACAGAATGCCGCGCCGCAGCCGCGAGCATAGCGAGCAGGTGGTCTTGCCTTCCGACGGACTAAACCGCTC
>NZ_CYGX02000014.1 GCF_900019265.1 Paraburkholderia ribeironis | reverse complement strand
CCGCTTCCGCAAAGCCGATCTGCCGCTTCATCATCGTGGGTCCGTTCCGTGAGCTGTCTTCTATAACGTCCTCGGCTGCGTCAGCGATGACCGCCGAGATTCATTAATCAGCGTTTCCCTAGCTGTCCCGGCGAGCTGTGCGAAATTGTGACGGTTCATTCCTGCGTACCGCTGTCCGCACCGCTTCGTGGACCACCAAACATTTGCGGCACAATGTGCGTCGTGCGCAGCAAGACGCGATTCCACAGAGACGGTGGCGAGCTGACAGCTGCGTGGTCACACTAGTAGCGCTTAGTGTAGAACTCGATGCCTTGATTGACGGCGCAGGTGTAGTTACTGTGGGTCGACATCCGACTAAAGTGAGGCAGAAAAAAATCTCAGTCGCGACGGAGATGGTCTGATCGGGATTCACGTTATATCGAACAGATTGCCAGATCGGGTCCCCAGAAGGGGATTGGAAGGTCGGGGCACCGACGGGGCCGACTGTCGCGCGCTCGTCGGAAAAGCTCAATGTCCCGTCCTCCATAATCCAGTAGGTATTGATCTTCAGTCCACCGCGTGCTGCCTGAGTGGTTGTATCACTGGCGGGTGCGCACTTCGTCAGGTCAACCATCACCGAGACGGTTGCACCCCCGGTTCAGCGCGCTTTTTACATCGGCGAGATTTGAGAGTTGTTCCGTCGGTTCTGCGTGCCCTGATATGGCCGGAACGGCAATTGACAAAGCGATAAGCAGTCTCTGCATTGGATGACCTCGTAATTGATGGTCGCGGGTTAGCCGAAGGCCATTCGGTCCAAATTGGACTTCACGGGTTTTGACCCAAGTAAAAGCTGCTCCATTTTCATCTGAAATTGACGCGCCCCAAGTGCGTACGTCACAAATTGATCGCTTTTGTTCGAGAAGAGAGTTTACTTTTTTCAGACGGTCTTCTCACAAACCAACGAACTTCTTTTATCGTCGCTTGAAACCGCATGGGGACGGCCGACTAAGCGATATCGCATATTAGGCTGCTACGAATATCACTTTTTTTCTTGATATGGCCCGACTGCAACAGCGGCAGAGGCAGAGGCAGTCCAACAATGTCATGTGGTGAGTCGATGTTCTTTTCGTATGGCACGATGAGATACATCCTTCATCTGATGTCTGGGCAGCGCGAAGTGCGGCCGGATCGGACCGAAGCATAGGAGGAATGCCTCCGTGCGATGTGCAGCGCCGCTTTTCAGCAGCATGTCGAGCTGGGTGCCATGCCCTGCGTTGGGGCTTGCTAGCCATGTCTCAGGCAGAAGCGCGGCGAGCACGCACCTGCACCCGTTTGGGCGTATGCACTGAGCCTGTCGATGAGTTCCACAAAACTCGCCAGGCTTGCCGTGCGAAGCCGGTAGCAGGCGATCTGATTGCGCTCACAGATGCACTCGAACGTCTTCATGGTATCGCCGTCGATGCAGTCGACAGGGAACATGACCATGTCCGCATCCGGCATCGAGGCGGCCGGCAAACCCTTGCAATCTCCGGTGCCGCCGGCTTGCGTCATCGTTCCACCTGAAGCTTCCACGATCCACCGGATCGCCGGGACCGATCCGGGCCGACCGCCGACATAGAGAATGCGCTTTCCCTGAAGAACCGCGAGCAAATCGGCCGACAGAACCGATGGGTAGTGCGCCGGGTTCTGCACCGCCCGCTCCATCGCGCTTGCTTCCGCTTGCAACGCCCTTATCAGCACATCCATTTCGTTCAGCCGTACCCGCATTGCGCGCGTGCTTTCCCGCTCGGCGACGGCGCGCTGTTCTGCACCTTCACGACGGCTCGTATGAAGGGCGACGAGGTCGTCACGCTCGATGAGTGCTTCGCGCAGCATGCGGATTTCCGCGCGCAGTTCCGCTTCGACCGTCGCTCGTTGCTCGTTCCGGCATGCAGCGTGCCGTTTCGGTTTCTGTATCGCCGCATCGGGCTGCGTGCTCGTTTCGTGCAGGCGGCTGAGCTGCTGGTCGATGTTCGCACGCAGCGAGGCGCGCTCTTCTTCCAGCACGACCGGGCGTCTGATGTCCGCGGGATTAGCCGCGCCAACGAAATGCGTGGGCATGTGCAAGCCGTCAAACGCGGACTGACGCATATACATCCCCGCTTCGGGATGGGTCTTCAGTGCCCGGTAGGCGGTCGGAATATCGCCGGTCGCGAAGGCATCTTTCCATAAGGCGAAAACCGCGCTGGCATTTCTCGCAGTGTCGAACAGGTGTCTTGCATAGGCGCCGTCCTCTTCAAGCGCCTTTTGTCGCGCGTTGGCACCGGCCCAGCGCTCGACCACGAGCTCGACGGCGGTGCGATGAATTTCAAAGTCAGTCGCGCGCTGGCGATCGACTTTCGTGAATTCCGGCACTAGTTCGCGCGTTTCACGCGTGCTCCGGCAGACTTCCGATAATCGAGCGGTGAAATTGCACATTACGTTCAGCCAGGTTGGTTCGCCCTTCCAGGTCTTTTAGCCGTGCTTTCGACAACGCGTAGGTGCGTCGGCATGCACTGCGTTGGTTAGTCCTGTCACCTCACATCTCTGGACGCCGCGGGGGGCCATTGCATCTAATTGCCCGTCGATTCGGTGCCTGCCATACGAAGGCGAACCGGATTGTGCATGTCGACCTCTATTCGACGCAGACGGACCCCGATGGATGCGCGAATGATTCTTTGCAAACTGCAACTGAATATAACAAATGCACTACCGGCGAATTTGACCAGCCTCAACGCATCAATACATCGACCCGGACAATATTCTTTCGCAAATCGGGCCGGCCCAATAAGATAACATCGGTGCCACGAGCGCGACCTACATCCATCGATGCGCCTCGCATGCGAATAGCCAATTGGTCGTACAACGCCAGCCGCCTCTACATAGCTACGTCTGCGCCGACGGCGCCTGTTCATGAGAATCAGGACAGGTTGACGCGACGGGCCGTAACGATACCCCGATCTTTGCCCGCAGGAACTCGAATATCGTCGCCGTAGCACGAGCTTTCGCCTCCGGTTCGACGCCGGCGCCGTGGCCACCGTCACGGTGTTCCACGTACCAGACCTCGCCGTGTCCGAGGGCCTGCATTTTTGCTACCATCTTGCGCGCGTGGCCGGGGTGCACACGATCGTCTGTCGACGACGACGTGAAGAGAACCGGCGGATATGATGTATCTTTTTTTACGTTTTGATAGGGCGAGTAGCCCATCAATATCCGGTAGTCATCCGGATTGTCGGGATTGCCAAACTCGTCGACCCACAAGGCTCCCTGCAATAGCAGATGAAAGCGAGACATGTCGAGCACGGGCACTTCCGAGATAACTGCACCGAATAGCTCGGGACGCTGGATCATGCACACTGCGGTCAACAAGCCACCGTTGCTTCCGCCCCTGATGGCGAGCCGTTCCCGAGTGGTGACGCCGGAGGAAATCAATGCCTCAGCCACGGCAGTGAAATCGTCGAACGCCACCTGGCGTTTCTCGCGTTGCGCGGCCCGATGCCACGCAGGGCCCAATTCCCCGCCACCCCGGATGCTGGCGATCGCATAAACGCCACCGGGTTCCAGCCACGAGAATCCCATGGTGTCCAAATAGTGTGGACAATCGACTCGAACTTCGTAGCCGCCATATCCGTACAGCAGACAAGGTTGAGGGTTGCCTTGAAGATCCGACTCGCGGCCGATCAGCCAATAAGGAATCTGCACACCATCAGGCGCCGTCGCATGTCGTCGCCGTGCGACAAGTCCGGTTGTATCGAACCTTGCAGGGAGCCGCTGAAGCGGGCGCCAGGCGGCACCGCAAGCGAGATCTGCAAGATACAACGCCGGCGGCGTCAGGAAGTGGTCAACGTAGATCAATGCAGTATCGTCCCGTGTCCAGTCGACAGCCGTCATCGATACCTCGCACCCGTCCGGCAACGAAAGCGCTCGCGCTTCCCACGTACCATTGCGCGAGTCCGGAGAGCGCCAGAGGGTTACGCGCGCCACGCTCTCGCTTCTGCGAGTGACGATCAGCAAGTGCTTTGTGTACTGCACACCTGATAACACTTCCGTTTCCGACGGTACGAAAAGCACAGAAAAGTGGCGATCGCCTTCGAGAAACGCTTCGCGTCGGATAACTACTAAAGATCCTCCACGACATATCGTCGGATCGAGATTCCAGTCGGTGCGCGGTATAACGAACAGCCATTCGTTCCACTCGAAAACCCTCGCATCAGGTGGCACATCGAAATGCAGCCATTCGTTGGCTCTCTCGTCAAGCCAATAGTGCACCGCTTCGAAAAACTTGGTTGAGCGCAATGCGCGATGACGCGCATGGATCGGGTCATAATACGCCATCGCCGACAAATCTCCGGGCTCGCATTCGAATACGATCGGTGCATCCGCAATCGGGGTTCCGCGCCCCCATCTGCGCACCTGTCGTGGAAAGCCTGCGACAGTAACTGCCGGCGCTTCATTTACCGCGCTGTCATCCCACCCGACATATACCGCATCACGATCGATCCATGCGACGCGGTGGTGACCGGGTTCGAGCAGTTGAAATCCGTTCCTCACAAAAGTGCGCGCTTCGACGTCGAACTCCCGCACAATGCAGGCATCGGAGCCGCTGGGCGAAAGCCGTACCAGCGCGCGATCGTAAGTCGGATAGATCAGCGTGAAGTCGGCCAAAACCCACCGGGTGTCGTCACCGTCTTGCTGGTTCAGGTCAAGCGCATTGATGTCCAGCACAGTTTCCCATCGCGGCTGACTCCCGACCCAAGCGTCCCATGGTGTGCGCCGAACGAAGCCGAGAGGGTGCTGCTCGTCGTTCCACATGTTGTAGCCCCAGTCACCGTAGCGCGCGCATGCAGTGATGCGATCCTGGGCCATCGAGACCTCGGCAATCCGTTTGGTTAGCGCGTCAGCGTGTGCTGTACGCCCATACAGCGCCATGGTGCGTGCAGTCTGTGCACGGACCCAAGAATCGACAGCCTCATTACCGAGTTCCTCCAAACCAACATACGGATCTACAGCGTCGTGCAATGGCGACCATATGATTTCGGATTGCGAATCAAACATAAGTCTTCCGTATTGTTACAAATCCAGTTCAAAACCCCTTGCGGTGAATGTTGACGTTGTCGTCAAGCTGCAAAGGTTTAAATGACTCAATGCCGTACTCTGATCGAGAAGCGCTCGCGGCGCCCGTCATGCTGCGACGTCCGAAGGCCTGTGTTGTACGTCTCACGCGGGAAATGACACTGCGTTGTTCATGTGGGACCTACTGGCGGTGCGACGAGAACACGTTGCCCTTGCTCTATTGTGGCAGGCCAAACGCACATGCCCTTGATGAGCATCAACGTGTGCGTCCGACTGCGTGCGACTGAGCTTGCCGCGAAAGCCCGCCTCCGAGCCGGTCTTGTGTCAACTCGGTCTGAAGGAAGGAAAAGAATGATGTTCAAGGTGTCACATATACCTGGAGTTCGAAGCGCGGCCGTCGTGCAACGGGTCGAAGACAGACAAACATCCGGACCTTGGCCCGCGAACTGAAGATGCCAAGGCGAACCCTGCGCAACCGGGCCAAAGGCTGCTAAACGGACAAGCTGAATGTCCAAGTGACAAACAATATCTGCTCCAAGTCCGGCTAGCCACTCGCGGCGAGATCGACCAGTTTCGCGCGTTCGTATCGCGGCTGATTGAGGGTCCGCATCATTGCGGACGTTCACCCCACAGGGCTGCGCGTCGCTGACGGGTTGCGTAGCAAGGCTCTTGAAGTCGATCACGAAATACGTTCGCCGGCTGGTGAAAGGACGCGCTCAAGTGCATAGCTGTTCCATGTAGGCTACGCTTCGACGCTCGATCGCAACATGCCGCTTGAGATCCATCCGTACAGCGTATCCATTGCTGACGCTTGACGCAGCGTTCAGAGGCTCGGACACAATTCCTGCCAGATCGTCGCGCGGTCCGTTCCGCTTCACAGGCCCGGCATGCCCACCGGCGCGGCATCGCGATAGCGACACATAGTCCCCCGACCGACCGCATCAAGTATCCAGTCAACCCAGGCATCCAGCCCTTCGCCCGTTTGCGCGGACAATTCGAGGATCTCGAGGTGTGGATTGACACGAAGCGCGTAGTCGATGCAGCGCTTAACATCGAACCGGATGTGCGGAAGCAAATCGATCTTGTTGACGATCATCAGACCGGATGCCGAAAACATGTCAGGATATTTCAACGGCTTGTCCTCTCCTTCGGAGACTGACATGATCACCACCTTCGCGGCCTCGCCGAGATCCCACATCGCCGGACAGACCAGATTTCCGACGTTCTCGATGAACAGCACGCTGCGGACGGCGTCCGCCTTCGCCGGGACGCGGAGCGCGCTGTGATGCTGGCCAGGATCATAGTCACCGGAATGGTCATGCTGGTGCGAGTGATCGTAGTTGCCGTGAACGTGTGCACCATGGCCGTGTTTGCCATCTTGGCCGTGCTGCGCAACATGCAATGGCAGGCGCCCAAACGCCGCTGCGACCATCTGTGCGTCGAGGTGACATCCCTTGCCCGTATTCACCTGGATCGCTGCCGCACCGGATGCCCGAATCCGCTCTGCGTCGAAATTCGTTTGCTGATCGCCTTCAATCACACCGATCGGAAGAACCGCTCGCTTACGCAAAGCTTCAATCGTCGCGCACAGAAGCGTCGTCTTACCTGCACCGGGACCGGACATCAGGTTCAGGGCCAAGATGCCGTGTGCAGAAAAGTGCTTGCGGTTCGTCTGCGCGTATCGGTTGTTCTCCCCAAGAACGTCCTGCTCAAGCCGGATCGCTCTCGTCTGGCTCATGCCGGGCACCGACACCCGTGCTGGTCCATTGCCGAAATGCAGATCTGCATCTTTGCCATGCTGGAGGACTTCGTGACCGTTCTCCTGTCCGCCTCCATTTACCGACGTTTCGCCACAACCGCATACCACGCACATTTGACCTCCGTTCACCGTTCATAACCTTGACCGCCCTGCGCTTTACTTGACGCGGGCGCTAACATCCCTTGGCGAATCTCGGCGCATCCACCGCCTCGGCTAGCCAGCCACGCGCATTTCGATCACCCGTAAATCGGTGCCCGCCTTCACATGCAGGCGGTGCCCGCCGCAGGTCGGGCACGCCGCCCCGCGTGCCCGGTGCTCGACCTCGGCTGCGCAGTCCCAGCACCATGCCCGGCCCCGCATCTCGCGTATCTCCACGGTCGCACCATCAAGCAATGTGCCCGGCGCAATCGCTTCGAGCGCGAAGCGCAGGGCGCGCACGTCTACCCCGCAGAATCCACCTGCTTCGAGCAGAAGATGCGTGACACGGACGAAACACTCGCGCTCTGCAGTCTTCTCCATCAACGCCAGGATGCCGCCTGCAAGACTGACTTCATGCATGATCCATCCGAGCGTCATCCTTGTTCGCATAGCCTATTTGATATGCGACGCAGGGATCATAGGCGGCAGCTAGCACAGCGGCACGCTTCCAACCGGACAGCGAGGCGCTCGCTGGGAATCGTTCGAGCGTCCGGGCTACGGCGCCGCGCGGGTGGAAATTCCAGTCGGTCGGCGAAACGATCCGGTAGTCGCCGACCATGGGACCATGCGCCGTATCGCGTAACTCGACCCAATGCATCAGCAATCCTCGCGACATCTCACACCAACTGATCGCACGCAGTTCTCCGGCGGGCAAGGCACCACATACCAGCCCTTTCGTACCCCGCCGGTCGGGCACGGTCGCCAGCAGTCTCGCCAGTTCGGCAACCCGACAGCCCAGCCGCAGCCATACTGTATCGATCGCCGAGCCCAACGACGTTTGGTTCAGGCGCGTCCAGCAACCGGTCTCACACGGAGGCTCGTCCGCAGCCAAGAATGTCGAGTCCGCCAGGACCGCCATGCGGGCGGCCTGTGCGCGGAGGGTGACCGGTTGCGCATGCACGAGCAGCGGATGGCACGGGACGTTTTCCTGCGCGTGTTCGCGGCAATAGGCGAGCGCTTTTGCGGGCCACGTGCAGCAGCGCTCGCTCCACGAGCCAAGAAAACCCGCTGGGTCCTCATTCCAGCCGTTCAGCCATGCGTCAAGCCTCATACCCAGTGCGGCCCGCTCCAGCCAGTACCGCGCTTCGTCGAGCGTGCTGCCATAACGCAACAGCGGGATGTTCGACACGTCGCCAGGGAGTATGGCGTGGTGACCACTTGCCAGGCGTACCGGCCAGTCCAGCCAGATGCATCGCACATGTTCTCGGGTGGTCTCGTCGGCAAGCATACGCAGTTGCTCATGCTTCGCGTGGCCTACTCTACCCAGCGCTGCGTTCACGGCCAACGTGGCGCACACGCGATGAGCCACGCCACACAGGGCATATAGGCGGCCCAATACATCCGCGACCGTGTCCACGTGCCGGTCCACGAGCAGGCGCTCGGCCAGCCCCGAAAGTCCACCAGTGATCGCGGGACGGCGCCCCGGATGAAGAATCAGCGACGTATCGGATGCAATATTCACGGACGCCTTTCGCCCCCTTGACGACTCGTGGGCATCGTCGGGCAAATGGTCCTGGCATGGCGATCGCCGCCATCGAAGCTGTGTGCGATCACGTCGTTCATGCTATTGCCACCCAATTCAGGACATCGTGCAAGCGCTCACGCGAATCACGCAGGTCGTCGGGCGCAGCACACACGACGTTCGGCAGGTCAGTCACCTCGATGGTATTCAAGATCATCGTGTCCTCGGAGTTGAAATACACGGCGCGCCAGCAATAGGGTACGTTCGTCGTCGTCACCCGGCAGTTCCCGTAACCGCGCGACAGGATCGTGACCGCACCCCAGCCCAATACCTGATCGAGAAAGGCAACGTCGGGCGGCGACAAGGGCAGCAACGTCAGGTTCACCACGTGAGACGGCTGGCCATGTTGCCACGTCGCTAAATGCTCGCCGATCTCGGTCAGAATCGAAGCCGCATTCGTCACTTCGTCGGGTACGACGTCAGGGAACTGCCAGGCGTGCGCGCGCTCACGCGAGACCATCGTCAGGAGCGTCGGCGCGACACCTATCTCGACATATTCCTGCACCGTGTCCGGCCCACCCTCAACGACGCGCCAGACGCCGGCAAACACGGATTCCTGGATCAGAACCGTGCTCTGGCCGTCGATCCTTGCACTGACCTCGCCTTCGGACAGAATCTGGCTCAGCAGTGTTCGATCGTCTCCGTCCAGCCCCGATAGGTCGATGCGTGGATTGGGCCCGCCAGTCCCTGCAGTGGCCAGCGCCGCGTACACGGCCTTCAGCACCGCCTCCGCGCCCTTGTTCGCAGCGATAGGCTCCGGCTTGGGCAGTGGCGGCAGATTGAAGGTACTCATGTGCAGCGGCATGGGTAAGTAGTCAAGGGTTTCCTCCACCGACGCCGCGCGCCAAAGTGGGTCGCTAGCGCATCCTCATGAGCCGCCACCACGCCGATGCGGAACGGCACGCCGGCCGCACGCCGCCGCTCAGGTAGCACGGCAGCCGCGTCAAGAGCCTTGGGAACACGGACTGCATTACCCGCGATCAGCACCACGCCAAAACCCCGCTGCGCGAGCCAGTCACCGGCCGATGCGAGGTCCACCCAACTCCCATCGAACTGTTCAATCAGCGGGGCTACTGCAGGCGGTACCGCATCCGCCTGCGGCAGTGGCGCGCTCAGCGTTGCGAATTCAGTCTGCATGTTCAGTCCTGTCTCAGAACGCTCAGCGCCCCAACAGCACCTTGAGTTCGTCCGCCGTCATCTCAGACGGCATCGGGAATGGTGGCGCCTCACCCGCCTCTCGCTCGTCGGTGAGTGCCTTCTGCAGCAGATCGAGCGCCGCGTCTATCTCAGCCGCCCGCTGCGCATCAAGATGCTCGCGCGCGGAGTCGAGGAACACCAGCAGCCAGTCCCCCTTAACACAGTCGCCAAGCAGCACAGTGGACACGAGACGATGTTCGCCGCGCCGGACGCACCACGCCGCACCCGGCTCGTTCCTGACGACTTGCATCGGAACACCAATGCACATGGGCTCTCCTAGGACTGGCATGCGGACTGCGCGCCCGCTAGCAGCAGAATGCGGGCGTCGCCGATCCGGCAAGCCTGGCCAAGGGACGGACGTTCTCCCTCATAGCGAGACATGTCGAGCAGCGGCACGACCACCGCGTCTTCGTTCGAGACCGACTCCGCCCGGCGCATCGGCTCAGCGCCCCACTCATGCAGGACGTCACAGGCCAAGGCGAGTGCAGGCTCAATTGCGGCCTTCACCACCGGACGCAGACTGCCACCGTAGTCTTCAAGCTCCTCCGGCTGGCATCCGATCACGACCAGCCGCTCAGGGAACTGCTCAGTCAGCTTCGCGAGCTGCAGCACCTCCTGAAACCCGGTCTGGTGCAAACTCATCTTCTTCGTCGCCACGAAGCTCGGCACGTCATCGTCCTTGACCACCTTGAGCGTGCCCGGTTCAAGCCCGTAGTCGATCGCGTCGAAGATCAGCAGCCGTCTCGCGGCTTGCACGTAGCGGATCAGATAGAGCCCTTGGGTACCTCCGTCCACGAGCTGGATATTGGGCGGACACGCGTAATGTTGCTGCAGACGCTCGACGCAGCGCACGCCGAAACCCTCGTCCGCCCAGAGCAGGTTGCCGAGCCCGAGCACGACGATGTACGGCGTCGCTCCCGGTGCATTGTGTAGAGCGTCCAAAACTCGCCTCAGTCTTTGAAAGTTCGGTAACCGGAAACCATCGTGCTCACGACGCTCTGCCTCCCCATAATGTCCTCGCGCACCGCGGTGTAAATATGCAGGATCACGAACGCGGTGATTGCCCACATGCCCAGATGGTGCCAGGTGTGGACACTCTGGGGCTCGCCAAGCAGCGGCACCACCCGGCCGAACAGCCGGTCCTGCCACGAGCCCCCCTGCTCGCCCTCGCCGTACAGCGCGAAGCCGGTCAGCATCATAAAGATCGAGGCCAAGACGAACACGAAGAACATCGCAAAACGCGCGAGCGGATTGTGACCGATGTAGCGATTTGGCCGCTTCGACAGGAACGCATACCAGCGCAACATCGAAGCGAAGTCTTTCCAGTACTCTCGGCTGAAGATTGGCACGTAGAACATCTCGTGTGCATGGCGATTACCCAAGAACGCCCAGTAGATTCGCAGCAACATGCCGATAGCGAAGGCGTAGGCCGCCGAAAAGTGCAGGAAGCGGATATAGTCCATTCCGAAATGCGCGCTCGCTTCGCCCGGGCTGGTAGAGATCGGTGAACCGACCAGATACCCGGTCACAGCAAGCACTATGATCGCTGCGGCATTGATCCAGTGCCAGATGCGGACCGGAGCTTCGTATACGTAGAGCGCCTTGATCGCGACTACGTTGCCCTCGTCAGACCCGACTCGGCACTTGGCGTTGGTTTGGTCACCTGAAGTAGAAAAACCCATATGTCTCTCCTCTGAACAGACTAAATGCACGAACGAGATCGGCGTGCCGCTGCATGACCAGAACTTTGCGTCAACGCACCGTAATGCTCGCCAGATCCCGACCGTCCTCGCTAATCACATGAGTAGAACAGGCCAGACATGGATCAAACGAATGGAGCGTGCGCAGGATTTCGACCGGCTGCTCAGGGTCGACCATTGGTGTGTTCATCAGCGCAGCCTCGAACGCACCGATCTGCCCTTTCGGATCACGCGGACTCCCGTTCCAGGTCGTCGGCACCACGCACTGGTAGTTCTCGATTTTCCCGCTCCTGATATGAATCCAGTGTCCGAGCGCGCCGCGCGGCGCAGCCACCACGCCAACGCCCTTGGCCTCCGCAGGCCACGTGGACGGATCCCATCTGTCGACGTTGGCCGTAGCGAAATCGCCGTTGCGCAGGTTTTGGACCAGCTCGTTACAGTCGTCGGCCATCATCTCGCCGCAGTACTGGCTCTCGAGCGCGCGAGCTACGGTCCGGCCAATCGTCGTTGGGAGCAACTGCTTGAGCACAAGATCCGTCGTGGGAAGCGCCAAGGCTGAAGGCAGCGTCTCGTTGATCATCTGCGCTGCATGTTCAAGCTGCTCCCTGGGACGCTGCGAATACTGGTAGCCATTCTTCGCATGCGCATAGGCAAGGATGTAGCGCGACAGCGGCCCGACTTCCATCGCGTGACCACGCCAGCGCGGCGATTTAATCCACGAATACTTTGCGCTTTCATCGACGCGCTCAATGTTGGTACGGGTTCCCTGCGTCTTCGCACCGAGCGCGAAGTTCGGCTCGGTCACGCCATCCCACGGATGCAGGCCGCGGGTTTCATCCGGATAGTGATACCAACTGTGAGCCACGAATTCCTGGACCTGTTCCGGGTCACGAGGATCGACTGGATGAATCTCGTCCCAGTTTCCGTCGAGAATCGCACCGCCCGGTAACTGGTTCGTATTGCTATCTCCCGCTACCTTAGCGTAGTCACCGTAGTCAAGAACGTTGGTGGCCGACAGACCTCCGCCATACAACCATCCGGCCTCCTTGTAGAGCGTGCCGATCGCAAGCACATCGGGTACATAGACGTTCTTGTTGAACTCAATGATTTCGTCGATCCGCGCCTTGACGAAATTGAGGCGCTCGATGTTGATCGGTGCACCTGCGGCAAGATCGTCGTCGAGATTGATCGCGCAGGGCACGCCGCCCACGAGGTAGTTCGGGTGCGGGTTTTTGCCGCCGAAGACCGTGTGAATCTTCACCCATTCCTTCTGCAGGTCGAGGGCCTCCAGATAATGTGTGACCGCCATCAGGTTCGCCTCGGGTGGCAACACGTAAGCCTTGGATCCCCAATAGGCATTGCTGAATGGGCCGAGTTGACCGCTTTCCACAAAACGCCTGAGGCGGTCCTGGATATTGCGAAAATAGCCGGGCGAGGACAGAGGATGTTCGGGCGACACCGTCTGTTGCAGTTGCGCGGTACGTGACGGATCGGCCTTCAGTGCCGAAATCACATCGACCCAGTCGAGCGCGTGCAGATGATAGAAGTGGACGACGTGATCGTGGACCTGCAGAGTCTTGGCCATGATCGAGCGGATCAGGTCCGCGTTCTTCGGCACGGTGATACCGAGCGCATCCTCAACGGCTCGAACGGACGCGAGCGCGTGGCACCCTGTGCAAACGCCGCAGATACGTTCGACGAACGCCCACGCATCGCGCGGATCGCGGCCCTTGAGGATTACCTCGAGGCCACGCCACATCGTACCCGTCGAGACCGCATTTCGGATCACGTTGTTCGAATCGAGATTGACTTCGCAGCGCATATGACCTTCAATGCGCGTCACAGGGTCTACCACGACGCGTCGGCCGCTATCGTCCAGATCAAAACCTTGAGTCGAATAAGCGCTCACGCTTATTTTCCTTGTAGAGGGATATATCAATGATGGTCAACAGTAGAAGAACTGGACCGGCCGTCTTTCATGGTTGCCGCGCGTCGAATTACTGATACTGCCGCATGAGCCACCACTGCAGCCCCTGCGACACCTGCAATCATGCCGCCGACCTTATCGGCATTCGCCTCGATACCAAACTGGTTGATGTTAGTCAGACGATCGTAGAATGAACCCTTGTCCCAGAAACCATCCTCGGAACAACCGATGCAACCGTGCCCCGACTGGATTGGGAAGCTCGTTCCATTGTTCCAGCGGGTAGTCGAGCACGCGTTGTAAGTCGTCGGCCCCTTGCATCCAACCTTGTAGAGGCAATAGCCCCGGCCAGCAAACTCGTCGTCCCACGATTCGACGAACTGCCCCGCGTCGAAATGCGGACGGCGGTAGCATTTGTCGTGGATGCGCTGGCTGTAGAACATCTTGGGCCGCCCCTGCCTGTCAAGATCCGGAATGCGGTCGAAGGTCAGCATATAGGTGATGACGCCCGTCATGACTTCGGCGATCGGCGGACAGCCAGGCACCTTGATAATCGGTTTGTTCGGGATGATCTTGTGTATCGGAGTCGCCTGCGTCGGATTCGGCCTGGCGGCCTGGACACAGCCCCACGACGCGCACGAGCCCCACGCGAGAATCGCCTTTGCGTTCTGCGAGACCCGCTTGAGTTGTTCCACGAACGGCCGGCCGCCTATGATGCAACTCATACCGTCGTGGCTCAACGGCGCATTGCCTTCCACCGCGAGAATGTAGTTGCCCTTGTACCTGGTCATCACAGTATCGAGAATCGCTTCGGCCTGATGTCCGGCGGAGGCCATCAGCGTGTCGTCGTAATCGAGAGAGATCATCGACAGCACAACGTCTTTTGCCAACGGATGCGCTGACCGGATGAACGATTCAGAGCAACATGTACATTCAAGTCCGTGCAGCCATAGAACCGGTGTACGTGGCTTGTTCTCCATCGCATACGTGATCTTCGATACAAAAGACGGCGCGAGACCGAGCGATGCTGTCGTCAATGAGCAAAATTTAAGGAAGCTGCGACGTGAAATGCCCTGCCTGCGCATCACTTCGTAGAAAGTTTCGGTCACCGCCGTCTCCCAGTATGGTTGTGGTCAATGCCTTTCGTTCCCGGATGTGAGATTTCGCTCCGTCGGTCTGGATCCACGCCCAACCTTATACAAGTCCTGGAACAGAAATCTGGCCGGCTCGATGGTCACTAGTAGGCAACATCCGTACCAACTGCGAGGGCCACTACCAGCTGGTCTTAGGAAGGAAACATCTGAGCGGGCCAATGCTTCCAAAGTATTGTTTGTGACAAAGGTTTGCGATTTTGTCCGGAAGCTGACGCCGTGTACGCCGGTCCTTCCAACTTAAAAACCGCGCAGGGGCACGGCTTACCTTTTGTTCAGGGGTTCCCGCGCGCCGGCATGAAAGCTGCACAACAATACCCCGCGCGAACAACACGCTACAGCCGATGCGTAACTCGACGGAACAAGATACCGGCAGCGCAGGCGATCGTCGTCGCACGGCCAGACCGCGCGATCACCTGTTCACCAATGGAACTACATAATGGTTGCGACAGTTAACGAAGCGAAAGCCCTCAATAGATACTTCTTCGAGCGGAGTACTGAAAGTCCTGCCCCGAGAAGATCGGCAAAGGCCGCCAGGCCTTTGGCACTCGGCGCTGTTCAGGGAGTTGCTGCGACAGGGATATCGCAAGCATCGGTGGCGGCTCGGTGCATAGGAGCCGGTCGCGCTCAATCAGGTAGCGTTCGATCTGGTTTTTTGGGCAACACACAGAACGAATCGGTAATGAATCGACAACAAAGGAATCGACAACAAAGCGGGAAAAATCAATCTGTTGTGCCGCGAACAGTAGGGCCAGTACTAGTCCATGTAACCGCAGCCAGGCGCCGGTCGCCTGGCGGTCTCCAAAGGGGCCCAGTCCCCCACGAGAACGATGTCCCCTCGCTACGGGCCTGTGTTACGTGCCTCGCCATCGCCTCCTCACTTCCGGCGAGTGAGAGCGTGTCCTCCCGCCGTTACGGTGACATCGCAGATCCCGCTTGGCGGCGGGTCAACTGGCAATGAACGACTATTACACCCGGACATCTCCCACGAATGCAGCCCGGCGTTTCAGCGTCCGGGGCATCGTCCAGGGTGTCGGCTTCCGGCCGCGCGTCGCACGGCTCGCGGTCTCACTCGGCATCACAGGCTGTGTGCACAACGCCGGCACTTCCGTGTCGATCAGTGCATACGGCACCCCATCGCAACTGGCCAGATTCGAGTCCCTGCTGCGTGAGCTGAAAGGAGCCGGTCTGCGCATCGACGCAATCGACGCGGAGCCGCTTACGCCCGAAGGTAGCGTACCTGCACACTTCGGCATTGCGCGCAGCGAAGCAGCAACGGCAGCGCTTGGAGTCGGGCCCGATCTCGCCACCTGCCCCGCATGTCTCGCCGAGGTACTCGATCCGCAGTCACGCCGATACCGCTATCCGTTCAACGCCTGCACCGACTGCGGTCCGCGCCTGTCAGTGTTCCGGAAGCCGCCATACGATCGCGCTCATACCTCGATGGCTGCTTTCTCACTTTGCGACGCGTGCGCCCGCGAATATGCTACGCCGCATGATCGCCGCTTTCATGCGCAGGCCACCAGCTGCCCTGTCTGCGGCCCAGAGGTGCGACTGGTGCGGCTCGACGGACAAGCGCTCGGGTCGGAGCTAAGCGAAGCGCTTGACGACATCGATGCGGCGGCCATGCTGATCTCGCGCGGCGAGATTGTGCTAATCAAGGGACTCGGCGGTTATCAACTCGCCTGCGATGCGACCAACGCAGACGCGGTCTCGCGCCTTCGTGCGCTCAAGGCGCGTGAAAGCAAGCCGTTTGCGCTGCTCGCACGTGACCTTACGATGGCTCGTCAGTGGTGCGAGATTGACGAGCACGCCGCGGCAGCATTGACCTCGGCAGCCGCGCCGATCGTCCTGGTCGCGAAACGGCACGCTACACCTCGTGCACTGCCTGTGCTCGCCCCCGGCATCGCCCCGGGCCTCGCCGAGCTTGGCGTCATGCTGCCACCGACAGCGCTCCACCTTCTTCTGCTGCTGGGTAATCAGACGCCGATTGTGCTTACGAGCGGCAACCTCTGCGGCGAACCACAGGCCGTGACATTCGAAGAGGCTACGACACGGTTGGGCGCAGGCCTAACCTATGTCCTCGACCATAACCGGGCGATCGAGCGCCGCGTCGACGATTCAGTCGGACGCGTTGTCGGCGGACGCTTTCGCGTCATGCGCCGCTCGCGCGGTTATGCACCTGCCCCGATTACACTACCGCGGGGCTTCGAGCCTGCGACGCAGGCGCTGGCTGTGGGTGGAGATCTGAAAAACACGTTTGCTCTGGTACGCGACGGCGAAGCCGTCCTGGCCCAGCATATCGGCGACCTGCATAACGCAGCTTGCCAGGCCGACCAGCAGAGGGCGATCACGGACTATATGCATTTCTATCGGTTCGAACCCAGGATCATCGCGTGTGATTGCCATCACGGCTATGCGGCGACCCAAAATGGGCACCAGCATTACGCGGACAGATACGTCGCTATCGGTCACCATCACGCGCACGTCGCCGCCTGCCTCGGCGAATACGGCTGGCCACTCGACGCTGGACCGTTGATCGGTGTCACGCTCGACGGTATTGGCCTTGGCCACGACGGTGAGTTGTGGGGGGGTGAGTTCCTGCTCGCAGACTATCGCCAGTGCCGGCGGATCGGTACGCTGAAGCCGATTGCGCTGCCGGGGGGTGACGCCGCGGCCCGCGAACCGTGGCGAAACCTGTATGCACAACTAATGATGGCATTCGGCTGGGCGCATCTGGCAGCGCATTACAGTGACCTCGAGTTGTTTTCCTGTCTGGCAGGCAAACCTCGCGCCACACTCGATGCAATGCTATGTAATCGCAATCTCGCCCCGCTCGCGAGCAGCGCCGGGCGCCTCTTCGATGCGGTCGCAGCAGCGTTAGGCCTGTGTTGCGACCGGGTCACCCATGAAGGCCAGGCGGCCATGCAATTGGAAGCCTGCGTCAGGGCCAGCGATTTGCTCGAGTCGGAAACACATGCCTATCCGTTCGCCGTCGGCCGTCTCGACGATGAGCAGGGACTTCCGTACATTGAGCCGCGCCCGATGTGGAAAGCATTGCTGGACGATCTGCGCCGCCGCACCCCGCACGCGCGCATCGCCGCGCGCTTTCACCGCGGTTTTGCCCGGGCCGTCGTCGGTATGGCGGTGCAGCTGGCTCAGGCGCATGGCGTTGGGACGATTGCGCTCGGTGGCGGCGTGTTCCAGAACCGGATTCTTTCCGAGCATGTGCTTGACGGCCTGCGCGATGCGGGTCTGCAGGCCCTGCTGCCCGAGCAAATCCCCACTAACGATGGTGGCCTCGCGTGGGGTCAGGCGCTAATCGCACTAGCCAGCCAGCGCGGCCCCATAAGCAACGATGATCGGATGACAAACCATGTGCCTCGGGATACCTGGTCGGATTGAAGCAGTAACCGACGTTGCGGCAAAGCTCGCGCGCGTTGACGTGTTGGGCGTCAAACGCGAAGTCAATATTGCATGCGTCCTGCAGGACGGTGACCATCCTGACGATTGCGTCGGCGCATGGGTGTTGGTGCACGTCGGCTTTGCGATGAGCCGCATCGACGAGGACGAGGCGCACATGAGCCTGCAGCTGCTGCGGGATCTCGGCGAGTTCGTGCAAGAAGTCGACACCATACGTACCGGACCCGCACGATGAGCAGCACACACCTCCTCGTCAGTCTTTACCCCCATTTGGGTGACGAAACCAACCGACGCGCCGAACTGGTGTCCGACGCGCTACTCCTCGAAGCTGTCGCCACCAAGTCGGCGGAAAGCATCGCTACTCATTCACGCTTCTTCGAAGCAAATGGCGAAGCAGTGCTTAAGGCTGCGCATCTGCTTGCGAACGCGTTTCGCGACGGCAAACGCCTCTACACGTTCGGCAACGGGGGCTCGAGTTCCGATGCGTCGCACGTGGCCGTCGAGTTTTCCCATCCGGCAACTGTGGGCCGCCCCGCGCTACCGGCACAAAACCTGGCCCAGGACACGGCGCTCGTCACCGCGATTGGCAACGACGTCGGCATCACGGAGATCTATGCGCGGCAGCTCATGGGGCTCGCGCGCCCGGGCGACATCGCGCTCGGCCTGTCTACCAGCGGAAATTCGCGCAACGTATTGCGTGGTCTTGAGGAAGGTCATCGACTTGGCGCACGTACGGTGGCACTCGTGGGCGGCGATGGCGGCGAGATGGCACGTGCGCCATTCATCGACTGCTGCCTTACGGTCAGGAGCCAATCGGTGCATCGGATCCAGGAAGCGCATGTAGTGATCTACCACGTGCTCTGGGACCTCGTACACACCCTGTTGGCCAACAACCGCGTCGCAAGGTGTGCCCAGTCATGAAGTATGTAGACGAGTATCGCGAGCCGGCGCTCGCTCGCCGGCTGCTCGACGAGATCGCAGCTTGTGCCGCACGCACCGGCGGCACGCCGCAAAGACCGCTGCAAATCATGGAGGTCTGCGGCGGACATACGCACTCGATCTTTCGTTATGGCCTGAAAGACCTGATTCCACGGACAATCGAGTTCGTCCATGGCCCGGGCTGCCCCGTCTGCGTACTGCCGATGGGACGCGTAGACGACAGTCTCACGATCGCGCGGCAACCTCACGTGATCTTCACGACCTTCGGCGACGCGATGCGCGTACCCGGTTCGACCGGCTCGCTGCTATCCGAGCGCGCTGAAGGCGCCGACGTACGCATGGTCTATTCACCGCTCGATGCACTGCAGATCGCGCGCGACAACCCGGACCGCGAAGTTGTCTTTTTCGCGCTTGGTTTCGAGACGACTATGCCGTCTACGGCCCTGACGGTACTGCAAGCCGGCCGCGAGTGCATCGATAATTTCTCACTGTTCTGTAATCACATTACGATCGTGCCGACGCTCAAGGCGATACTCGACTCGCCCGGCGCCGGCATCGATGGCTTCCTTGGCCCGGGCCATGTAGCCATGGTCATCGGCGCCGAACCGTTCGAGTTTATTGCCGCCCGTTACGCACGGCCGCTCGTAATCACGGGCTTCGAGCCAACTGATATCCTGGAAGGCTTGCTCATGCTGCTGCGCCAAATCGAGACCGGTACCGCCCGCGTCAAGAACCAGTACACGCGCGTGGTCAATCCCGCAGGAAATACCCCAGCACTCGAAGCCATCACACGCGTATTCGAACTGCGCGAATTTTTCGAATGGCGTGGTCTCGGCTCGATCGATCATTCTGGGATCCGGCTACGCTTCGACTATGCGCGCTTCGACGCCGAGCGGCGTTTCTCGGTACCCGGCGCTCCTATTGCCGATCCGAAGAGCTGCCAGTGCGGCGAAGTGCTCAAAGGTGCAATCAAGCCGTTCGAGTGTAAGGTGTTCGGCCAGGCCTGTACGCCGCAGACTCCACTCGGTGCGCTAATGGTATCAAGCGAGGGTGCGTGTTCCGCGTACTATCTGTTCGCGCGCCGCGACGACCAGGTTCAGCAGGTGCGCGCATGAAAACACCGATATCGCCTGCTGGCTCGCGCTGGGATGGCCAGCGTATTACGCTCGCACACGGGGCAGGTGGACGGGCGATGCGCGAACTCGTGGCCGAGGTTATTGTTCCGGCATTCGACAATGCATGGCTGTCAACGCTCGAAGATCAGGCGCGGCTGCCTCCAGGCTCACTCCCCGAGGGAAGTACGCTCGCGTTCACCACCGACAGCTATGTTGTATCGCCACTCGTGTTTCCCGGTGGCGATATCGGCACGCTGGCTGTGTGCGGTACCGTCAACGATCTCGCAGTCGGTGGCGCACATCCACGCTGGCTCAGTTGCGCCCTGATCCTGGAAGAAGGCACGTCTATCGATCTCCTGCGACAGGTCCTCGCGAGCATGGCCGCAAAGGCCCGTGAAGCGAAAGTGGCAATTGTCACCGGTGATACCAAGGTAGTGCAGCGTGGCGCCTGCGATGGCCTTTTCATCAACACGTCCGGGATCGGCGCAATCCCCGCAGGCCGGCACACCGGCCCCGAAACGGTTCGCAGTGGAGACCGGTTGATCGTCAACGGCACGCTTGGGGACCACGGCATCGCGATCCTGGCCGCGCGAAATGAGCTGGCGCTTGAAATTCCGGTACTCAGCGACTGTGGACCGTTGAACGAGCTAGTCGAGATCATGTTCGAGGCGGCCCCGCACGGCGGCATTCACTGGCTGCGCGACTGCACGCGTGGCGGTCTCGCCACGATCGCCAACGAGTTCGCCACCGAAGGGAAGCTCAACTTAAACCTGTTTGAATCGGCCCTGCCGGTCAACGACGCGGTCCGCGGCGCTTGTGAGATCCTCGGACTCGACCCGCTGTACCTGGCGAACGAAGGCAAGCTGGCAGCGATCGTCTCGGCACAGGCGGCCGGGCCCGTACTGGCGGCCATGCATGCCCACCCACTCGGCCAGGCTGCCGCCATCGTCGGAGAAGTGCTAAAGCCAGACACCAGAAACCGAGCGCCCGTTACGCTGCGGTCCGTATTCGGCGGGGAACGCGTTGTTGATTTACTGCATGGCGATCAATTGCCGCGCATTTGTTAAGGCAGGACAAAAACGATCCAATAAGCAATTGAGATCCCTTCGGATTTTCGCGTCCCAGCGAAGCGGCCGCGGCGCATGGCTGCGCTTCGCACCGATGTCGCGCCGTGGCCTGTTGCCCCGGCAGCATCGCCAACTGGCGCCGATTCGATGGGGCGAGAGTTGGCATTGGCTTGGGCGGATGCGATTGTTGCGTACTGACCTGACAAACAGTGGTCCTCAAGGACCATCTGCGTACTCAAGTAGCGAAGAAGAGTTGACTTGGATTAAGGGTACACACGGAAACCGCGAATAATATGAAGGAATACGACGGGCGGACATCCGCATCCGCCGCGTCAATTCACCCACATTGCCGATGTGAATGCTTCAGTGCCTACGCCAACGGGCGATCTCGGTACGCGCGACCGAAGACGTTGAAGGTTCGGACCGTTCATCGACTCCGCGGTGAGTCGAATAGCGCATGGGGCGGAAAAGGCGGTCTCTCCTGCATCGATGTGCCACGCGTCCCGTCCACTAACAAACCGCCTACCGATATCATGAGCATGCCAAATTACGACCTGCCGAAAGACATA
This sequence comes from Paraburkholderia ribeironis, assembly GCF_900019265.1. Classification (GTDB taxonomy): domain Bacteria; phylum Pseudomonadota; class Gammaproteobacteria; order Burkholderiales; family Burkholderiaceae; genus Paraburkholderia; species Paraburkholderia ribeironis. Next base: position 57,975 of record NZ_CYGX02000014.1, on the reverse strand, counting down.
GCAAACCATCTGGTTGATCCGCAGTCCTATACCAACCTCGACCGTCTCCATGAAATGTATACTTGGGCGCGTTCAAACAACCCTGTCGGGCGTGCAATGGCGGACGGACATGATCCGTTCTGGGTAGTCACCAAACACGCCGACGTCTCCATGATCTCACGAGACAATCTCTTGTTCCACAACGGCGACTATTCTGTCGTCTGCCGTCCGAAAGCGTCGATCGAGCATGTGATTTCCGCCACCGGTAGTCCAAACATCGTCCGGTCGCTTGTGCACGTCGACGGCGACGAACACAAGAGTCTGCGTGCGCTGACACAGTCGTGGTTCATGCCGAACAGTATCGTCAAGCTTGACGACCGCATTCGATCGATGGCACATATGATGATCGCGAAGCTGCAGCAGCAGAGCGGACAAGTGATCGATTTTGCGAATGACTTTGCATTGTATTACCCGCTGAACGTAATCATGGATATTCTCGGCGTTCCTCAGGAAGATTCCCTGCGCATGTTGACGCTGACTCAGGAGATGTTCGGAAGCGAGGATGCCGAATACAAGCGCGAAGCGCCGCGCAAGGGCGATGCGAGCAGTGCGATGGGCAAGGCCCTGCTGTCCATTGTGGCCGACTTCAAGGATTATTTCGACCGCCTGACCGAAGACCGCCGGAAGAACCCACGTAACGATATCGCAAGCTTGCTGGCCAACGCGGTGGTCAATGGCCAGCCTATCGATGAAGCGACCCGTCTTGGCTATTACGTAATCATCGCCGCAGCAGGGCATGATACGGTTTCGTCGTCCACCTCGGTCGCGATGTGGGCGTTAAGCCGCTTCCCTGAGTTACTGCCGCGACTTCAGGCGGATCGTTCGCTGATTCCGCAGTTTATCGACGAAAGCCTTCGCTATGCATCGCCGGTGCGTCATTTCATGCGTACGGCGACTGCCGACACCAACGTCCGGGGCCGGACAATCCGCAAGGGCGATTGGCTGATGCTCTGCTATGGGTCGGCAAATCGTGACGAGGAAGTCTTTCCGGATCCGTTCGCATTCGATATCGACCGCAAACCGAACCGGCATCTCGCGTTTGGCGTCGGCGCCCATGTGTGCCTGGGTCAGCATCTCGCGAACATGGAAATGTGCATCTTATTTGAGGAACTGATCCCGAGGTTGCGGCTTATCGAGCCCGCGGGTGAAATCGAATTCATAGCGTCCAGCTTCGTGAGCGGCCCGAAGCATCTTCCGGTTCGTTGCGTTGTGCAATGACCACTGGACCAGCGCGTGAGTCTGTCGAACTGGCGACGCTGGAATGGGTGGCCTGGTTCAACCATCATCGGCTGATGGAACCGCTCGGCTATATCCCGCCCGCGGAAGCTGAGGCAAACTCGCGGCTACGTCAGCACATTTAGCTTGACGTAGGCTCATGCGCGCATGCCGACGCGGACGTTGCTGGCAGATTGATCAGCCCCATCATGATCAATGTAAGAAGACCTTGACGCACCGCATACCTGCCCTCTTGTCGGCTTGCGCTGACGGGACTACCCTTTCCAGACACGCTTCGGCGCAGCCAACGCGGCTCGAGCTTCCGTCTGTCGTAGAACCACCGAAAACACCTTGGCGATCGCTTTGCCGCGTCGCATCGTTGCACCGAGCTTAGCCAAAAGCTGTCCGGTTCTTCAGGAAAGTTCAGTTACTCGAACTACTGCGAACCCAACGCTTTAATGTCAACGCACACGTACTGTGCAGACTAAGACACGATGCACGGAAGGATGGATGGTGTGAGCCCAATGGCGCGGCCACGCCAAACCGCGTGGAGATCTGAATGCTTTTTCAAGAGCTTACGAATGAGGAATGGGCGCAACTATCAGCGCTCTTTTCAGACCCGCCAGCCGCCCGCGTGAATCGGCGCGGACGACCCTGCGCCCAATCCCGTATGGTCGCCAATGCCATCCTGTGGAACCTGACAACTTGCGAGCCGTGGTCGAAGCTTCCCGATCGCTATCCGTCGAAGCCTACGTGCCGGCGCCGCTTCACGGAGTGGCAAGTCAACGGCACGTTGGGCGAGATGGTCCGGCTGTTGACGCTAAACGGCCGGACTTTCGCCTATGTGCCTGAGCCGACGCCGCCCGTCGCGGCACTCGCGGTCGTAGCGCCCACGTCGCGCGGAAATCTCGCGCGCAGCGTTTTTTGGTCCAGCCCTGAAACATGGCAACGTGGCATCCAGGAGGCGGGCGAGACGGCCGGTTTGCGCCCACTCGAGCCAATGACGCACATCACTCACCAGCTCGCGCTGTCGGCCGGCACCGAGACGTGCCGCATCGACACGCGGGCAGGGGCTGCCGTGGCGCAGGCCACATTGGGCGCTCCGGAAAAGAACGACTCGCATAACGAACCGGACGGCACTATCGGGCGCGAGAGCGTAGACAAGCGGCCGCATGCCGCCGATGGTGCGCCGAAGGACAGCGAAGCACGCGACGAAACCGCGCCCGCCAGCAGCCAGCACATGCCCTTGTGGATGAGCCTCACGACAGCGCGCGACCTGCAGGTTGAAGAACACCATGGCTACGTGATTTATGTTGTGGCCGAACGCGTGCGTCACGGAGAGTTTCGTGCGTGTGCGGAGATCGCGAAGGATCGTGAGCGCGTCGAGCGCCCGGGCCTGATTGGTCCGCGTTTCGCCGATGCGGACACCGCGCACCGCTTCGCTCTTGACTGGGCGCGCCAATGGATCCACCGGGAATGTGCCTTGCGGATCGAGCGGTGCGACGACTGTGGCGACTTCGGCGCTTCGCTACCCACATTGCCGACCAGCTGAATCCGCGGGCTGCGTCGCGATAACGATGGCAGGGCAAGTCCAATATGAAAAGGACGGCTTATGCCGCCAACGAACAGAACTGCTCGGCGGGAGTTTGTCGGGCTCCCTTTGTCTTCTTTCATCTGCCCCGCCGGTATGGCAATTCCGTTCCAGCGCCTGACGAACTGCGGTGTAAATCGCCTCACCCAACGCATGATCGTCGTGTGCGCCAGCGACAGGCCCCGTTCGACCATCATCTCAACCAGATCACGCAGGCTGAGCTTGTAGCGAAGGTACCATCGCACGCACAGCACGATGATCTCCCGATCAAAATGCCGGCCATCGAACAACCCCTCCACACCTTTCCGCCTGCTCATCATCGCCCACCAGATCATCGGGCTGGCTACTTTACAGAGTCCGCATGCCTAGTTGCAACAGATCTTGCGCGTGCAGGGTGACAGGCGGTATGACTTGACCATGGAGTGGTGAAAACCATTTGGGAAGCGAATGGGTCTTATCCAAACAATCGATTTTTGCAATTCCAGGAAATGCCGCATAGTACGTCCCGCAGTGTCGGTGTGCCGGTGGCACAGTTTGAATCCGCAGTGAAATGGAAATTTGCATGACCTGCCTAGATGCAATGCGCGCTATCGGCGCGGATATCGATCTGGATCCGAACCGGATTTATTGGGCCGCGCTGGCTATCAATAACTATCGGACCCATGATCGCCCGTGAAGAAGATGGCCGCGTTGACGACGGTCGCTTCGACCTGAGGTCGGCGCACTCGGCCGGTTTGCCGGAGCAAACAAATGCACGTTCTCGATGTTAATCAGATGGCCCAGTTCTTCGTGAACTCGTTCAAGCTCGTGGCGATCTTCGCTACCGTCTGCCTCGCGCTCGAGCTGATCTTTCCGGCTTACCGATACAGTTTTGCCTCATACGTTCGCGGTGTGCGGAACTGGATCATTCGCATTGGATGCGGCGCATTAATCTGGCACGTCTACGCTGTGGGTCTGGAATGGTTAGGAGTGAAGCCGCTCCTGACGGTCAACTTCGGGACGTTGTTTCACTCCGACAGCGCAATCATTAAGGTGGGCTTCGCCGTCCTTTCGGGCGTTTTAGTCGCAATTGCCGGTGACTTCTTTTACTACTGGATGCACCGTGCACAGCATGCTGTTCCATTCCTGTGGCGCATGCACGCTGCTCATCACTCAATTCGCGAACTGACGGCGTGGAATTGCAATCATTACATTTCCGAGCCACTAATTTACGCAGTGTTTGTAGCACTACCACTCACGCTGATCCACTTCGAATCCGGCGTGGTGCCCGTCGTTGCCATGACGCTGATTACCTTTCAGGCCCATCTTTCTCACTCTAGCACGCGCATCAATCTTGGGCCGCTTCGATACATTATCGGCGACGGTAAGTTCCACCGTATTCACCACTCGTGGGAACTGCATCACCGGCGCCGAAACTATGGGTTCTTTACGACCATCTGGGACACGATTTTCCGCACGGCATACTGGCCAAAAAAGGATGAGTGGCCGGAAGTTGGTCTCCGAGACCAGTCCGAACCGCTCACCGTGCGCGACTACTTTATGTTCCCGTTTGATCAACGCCGCTGGCGTAGAGCTAAAGTCGGAAGTGGTGTACAGGAGAGTTGAAGCTGGGGATTCAACGCGGTGAAGGCTTACGCTGAGAATCTGATTGTCGAGGTCGGAAACCAGCAAACAACAGATCGTCTGGAACAGCCCCTGAAACCGGACACGGGACAAGATGAACGTGAACGGCTGAAAGCTCGATGAAGACGCTGAATCCGGACGTGGCCAGCGTGCTCAAACGCCTGCATTACCCGCTTGATGTAACCCTGAGGCGCGTGCTGGTGGATGTCTTACGTGCCAAGCCTGCGAAACCTCGAAGAAATGACGGCGGAACGAGGCTCTCAGTGGATCATTCAACCGTGCATCGTTGGGCGTTCAAGCTGCTGCCGGTTCTGGAGAAAGCGTTTCGCCGCCACAAACGCCCCGTCTGCCAGAGCTCGCGCGTCGACGAGACCTATATCACGGTCAATGGCCAATGGAAATACCTGTATCACGCCGTCGACAAAGCCAGCAACACCATCGATTTTCTGTTGCGGGCCCATCGGGATAAGACTGCGGCATGGCGGCATTTCGAAAAATCGATCGCGCAGAATGGCGAACCCGAGACAGTGACGATCGATAAAAGCGGCGCCAATATGGCTGCACTGGAAGCCATCAACGCCGAGCGCGAAACACCGATCAAGATCTGGCAGACGAAGTACCTGAACAATATCATCGAACAGGGCCACCGCGCGATCAAGCGGCGTGCGCGCCCCATGCTCGGGTTCAAGAATTTCCTGTATGCACGCATCATGCTCGGTGGCATCAAGGTGGCTCACATGATCGCCAAGGGGCAGATGAAAGACAACGGCGTCCGGCAAACTTTCGCCCACGCAGCGTTTCTATCTGGATCGGAATGCTGCTTAAGCCGCTGGCCTCCACTGATTCCGACCGACCTCATCCACCCGACAGGAGACAGCAACACCGTGCCTCGAATCTCGATCCTTGCGAGCTGCGCCGCCACCGCCACCCTGATGCTCGGCGCCACCGGCGCACAGGCCGCGACTTGGTCTGCATCTTCCCCCGCGACTTGGTCTGCATCTTCCCCCGCGACTTCGTCCTGCTCCTCGACCAACCTTTTCGCTTCGTGGACCTACGGCAGCTACACCTTCAACAATGACGTCTGGTCGCCCTGCAGCAATGTCGCAGCGGGCGCGCAGACCATCTGGGCCAACACCGACCACGACTGGGGCGTCACTTCAGATCAGCCCGACACCAGTGGCATCAAGTCCTATCCGCACATCGGATACTCGCCCAACAAAACCATCAGTTCGCTGAGCACGCTGACCGCGGTGGTCTCGGCTACTACGCCTTCCAGTGGTGCCTGGGAGTCAACCTTCGACATCTGGGCCGGCAGCAAGGCGCACGAGATCATGCTCTGGCTGAACTACACCGGAACCTCGGCGGGCTGCGGCAATGTCAAGCCGATCTCCTACAACTGGACATCCGACGGATGCGCGATCCCACTTCACAGCAACGTCTCGCTGTCCGGCGGCACCTGGAACGTCTACGTGGGCAGCAACGGCAGCAACATGGTCTATTCGTTTCTGCGCACGACCAAGACCGACAACACCACGATCGATGTGCTGGCATTCATGAAGTACCTGAAGTCGCTGAACTATTTCGATGACGTCATGATCAGCGACGTCCAGTACGGCTTCGAGATCACCTCGTCGTCGGGCGGCCTGAGCTTCGCGGCCAAGAACTTCGCCATCACCGCCGAATGATGCCGGCGCCCGGCGTCGCGGACCGCGGTTTGCACGCCCGGCGTTCCGGCTTCCTTCATCGCGCAGCGCAGCGCGCGATCCGTCACGCGACGATCATCCGCGGCAACGAGGGTAACGGGTTTCACCGCCGGCTCATGTTGTCATGTTCGCTCACCGATGCAGGAACCCGCAGGCGTACGTGCCTGCCCAACTCTCGTTCGCGTCGACTTTGCATACATTGATGGCCTGAAGGAGTCAGATCCAATCAGATGCGAGGACATGCTTTCGGCTCGTTAATACCGCCAGGAAAGGCGGCCTTCTGGTATGCCCGCGCTATTTGCATCACGACCAAACGCTTCACCCAACGCATGATCGTCGTGTGCGCCAGCGACAGGCTCCGTTCGGCCATCATCTCAACCAGATCACGCAGGCTGACCTTGTAGCGAAGGTACCATCGCACGCACAGCACGATGATCTCCCGATCAAAATGCCGGCCATCGAACAACCCCTCCACACCCTTCCGCCTGCTCATCATCGCCCACCAGATCATCTGGGCTGGCTACTTTAGCCGAGTCCGCATGCCTATTTGCAGCAGATCCCTTCGCAGCATGCTTACGTGGAACGCCGGCTCGGCTTCTTGTGGAATGTCTGCTCGCTTCGCCACGGAACGGCTGCTCGATTTGCGCGGAATACGCATCATCTCAGACGAGTCACTTGACACGCATCAAATCGCCAATTCTCTACGTAGCTATCCTTATCATGAATACACGCTGAAAGGCTTGGCGACCCGCTGCGGTTGACGAAGGAAGTGCAACTGGGGCAGTCTCGCTAGACGTAGCATGCCTAATTTGCCACTCAAGACATGTTCGATGCTGGTCGCGGGAGATTGTTCTTGTCCGAGAGGTCGCGCAAAGCGGTATGACAGTGATATGCAGCCTTGGTCATCGGAAAGGCCTATCGCTGGGCAAGCGTCAGTCAGTTAAGGATTGACAGTGCGATCGGCAAGCCCGTCGGCGTTCCACACAGAACGGTCTTTGGAAACTACAGAAAAATGGCAACAGGCACAGTGAAGTGGTTTAACGATGTGAAGGGTTTTGGGTTCATTACGCCAGATGACGGGAGCGATGACCTGTTTGCGCATTTCTCCGAAATCCAGGCGAAAGGCTTCAAGTCCTTGCAGGAAAATCAGCGAGTGAGCTTCGATGTGAAGCGAGGACCCAAGGGCAAGCAGGCGGCAAATATCCAACCGCTTTGACCGGCGTCGATACCACGTTTTGAATCGCCCCAAGAATCGTGGAGGGGCGTCGATGTCTACGCGCTGCCGAAAGAGCCCGCTGCCTTGGCGGTCCCTGCTACGAATGTTCCGTCCGATTCCAACGCAAACAGCAACGCAAACGCGACCACCAACGTCGACGAAGCGCCCGCCAGCGCTTCCGCGATAGTCAGCAGCGGCGCCGCGCGGCGAAAACCACGGACTATCTGCCGTTACCGAAGTGAGGTTCCCCAGATGAGGCAAGCATCGAACATCTACGCACCGCTAGAAGCGTGCGCCGCCGACTTCGCCGATTTGCAGAATACGCTCGCCGATCCCGCCGCCGGACCACGCCTTGCCGCGATGCTCGAGGCACTCGAGGCGACCGTGAAGAACGTGAGCGAAGCGCACGGCGCGACGGAGCTCGACCGCAACGATCTCGCGAAGCTGTATCGCGGCCATAGGGCGCGCCACCGGAGCCGCCGCCGGACAGGAGGCTCGCGGCTGTTCGGCGGCTGGCCGTCACACAGGGCAGCATTCTTGGCCCGAGAACGAGGAGGCATCATGTTGGTCCAACAATTTGGCGCCATCACCGGAATGGCCGATGACCGGTTCGATTGCGCGGCGTCGCCGTATCGCTGCCCGCAGGACACGTGTGATACCACGTCGATGTTGAACGCAGAAGGACATATTGTTAGCTATTGGCATCGACAAGAAAACTGCAACTCGGAATTGCTCCCGCACCTATTACAGAGGTTATCGGCGCTGCTATGGACGCTAATCAAAAATCACAACGCCGAAAAGTGACGAGCAAGCGTTTCGTGCTCGCCGTTCTGCTCAATCGCTTCCTTGAAGTAGCGGCGCGCAGCAGCCTTGTCACGATAGGCGCCCACTAGGATATCAGTTGAATTGCCACGATTCAGATCAATATTTTGCAGGCCCAATTAGCCAGTATGGCATGGCCATTTTACCTGCCGACGCGGCACCTCATACCTGATCGGAGCAATTCCATTGGATCGCACTATCACGAAAGAAGGTGTGCCAATGAGGTTCTTGACGATTTTTATTTTTCTGATGATCTATTTTTCCGGCGCTGCGTTGGCGGCAGTCAACGATCGACGCGTAGTCACCTGGAATCTACAAGGCTCCAGCGCAAGCACTGAGAGTAAATGGAATTCAAATATTCGCATGGTGCTACTTGGGAATCGGGATGGTGGATCGACATCCGATTCAAGGCGTATTGATGTTATGACGATACAGGAGGCTGGGTCACTACCTGCATCAATTACGGCTAATCCTGCACTTCCATTGGATGGCCGGTTGGTGAACCCAGATCAGGTTGCCGCGCCTATAAACGAATATGTCTGGAATTTGGGTTCCTCAGGAAGGCCAATCGATTACTACGTTTACTTTTCCCGAGTCGACACGGGCGCTAACCGAGTAAATCTCGCTATTCTTAGTAGAGAGCGGGCTAATCAGGTAATCTTGCTTAGACCACGGGCTTGGAGTGGTGCAAGACCAATATTGGGAATCAGACTCGGATCGGACTATTATTTCGGGATTCATGCCTTGGCAAACGGCGGAACGGATTCCGGAGCAATCGTTGCTCGAGTTTGGGAGTATTTTTATCAAAATCAGATCTCGGATCAATGGTTGATTACCGGCGATTTTAATCGCGAGCCCAATCAATTGCGCGACCTCCTTCTGAAAAACTATCCGCAACAATACAGGAATGTGACTTTTCAGAATGAGGATCGACCAACCCATAGGACAAGCGGCCATAATCTAGATTATGGGATTGCCGGACAACTTAACAACCCATTCGGCGGTCCCAAATTTAACTGCGACTTATTTACACCGAGCCTAATGGGGCAACTGGTATCGGATCACTTCCCCGTTTTATTTTGGCCCAAAAATAGATAGGTGAGACGATAAGAGTATTGCGTATATCTAGCTCCTATGTGAGCTAGTTCCGCGGGCTGCGCGGTGGTCGTGTGCCGTGTTCTGAGAAGACGAGACGTTGCGCTCAATCTTTTCATCCCAGCCTACCTGGTTATCAAGCTGTTATTGATGATGGGAAGATATTTCGCAAATGCAAAGATCGATGAAAAAATGCGCGTAACACGACGGTCAATACTTTTCGTGAGCCTAGGTTTTCTCATGGCTCGAGTGCTCCAGCCCGTGCATGTTGTACGACCTGCACGGCGCAGGCTTTGCACTGTTCATTTGACGGAGGCGAGCATGAAGACCTATCGAGATTTTATTTCGCCCGTTCCAGATAACTTCGCGTTCGACAAAAATTATTACAAAAAATACGTTGACGCGAGTGGCATCCCAGTTGTTGCGACGGCAGAAGTAGGCGATCTTGCGCTTCTCAAGGCGAAATGCATCATCGACGCAATGGTATCAAGGCATGACGCAATCCGGACCCGGTTATCAATAAATGTAACGGGGTTTCTCGTTATCCCAAAGAATAAGGAGATGACGACGCTTCCGGAGTATGTCAATCTGGATCGACAATTTCCACTACCATGTGGGGAAAAATGGGACAAAAGAGCGCAGGGCATTGGCTGGACCTCTTACCTTCCCTATGCAAGTTGCAGTGAAGCGAATTTGCTGAAAGTGGGGCGCCCTTCGGACAGATATCCACACGAATCTATTTGCATCCATGAGTTTGCCCATACTGTCATGGATGCCGGAATACTGCTTCATGATCCAGAGTTCGGTGACCGCTTGGATAGGTTGTATAAGAATGCGAAAGAAAAGTATCTGGGGGATTCATACGCCGGGCAAAATCCCGGGGAGTATTGGGCAGAAGGCGTGCAAGCATGGTTCAATGCGGCAGATTGCAATAATAGAACCAAGACACCAACATGCACTATTCATGAACTATATAAAACCGATCCACGTTTTGCCTGCGAAATTAGCAAATGGTTTCCCTCCCCATATGAAATTTCACCCATTTACCCGTAGGCCAATGCGTTCATCCGGATCGAGCCGTTGAACCGCACCGTGTCGAGGCCTTAGCCTTGCCCCTGTTTGACGAAGCCCTTAGCCACGCGAATTGTGCAGCTTCGCCTTTGCCGAGCCGCGAGCCAGTTCTTCTCGAATGTCATGGGGTGACGTAGTCTTTGAGCAGGAGGAAATCAAGATCGTCTGGGGTCATGTGTGCATCCGAAAGTTGTGGTTGCGGACGCACCACATGACCCTCCTCAGTTGACCTCGCCAGATGCGGAGGGAACCACCGCTCACGATTCATGCGTGTCGGTGCTGCGCTTCTCACCATGCCAGTTATCCTCATGGATCTGGTGCAAATAGGTGGCGTGTCGCAATTCTATCTTATAGATAGTGATACCTTATCGCTTGAAAGGGACGACATTCCAGAAAAAGGGAGCAGTAATGTCCCCAAGCGCGGGAGCGGAGAAGTCGAACAGCCCTTGCGCATTGTGGTGCAAATAGCGCGGGCAAGCGAGGAGACCGCCTTTCCTGGCGGTATTTGCCACGGATCTTCACGCAGGTCTCATCAACGCGCCACGACTGACCGGCTGCCGTGGCCCAGCGATTCCAGCGTTTGACGAACTCCGGCGTGAAATGCTTCACCTAGCGCATGATCGTAGTGTGCGCCAGCGACAGACCGCGCTCGACCATCATTTTAGCGAGGGCTCGAAAACTGAGCTTGTAACGCGGGTAACAACGCACGCAAAGGACAACAATTTCGCGGTCGAAGTTGCGCCCGTTGAACGACTCGTCGATGTCCCTAAACTTACTCATTGGCTCGTGCTCATTAAAAGCTCAAACGCAACAGACCGGCCATTTGAATTGCACCACAGCCCCCGCGCCTTCAAACTCGCCGGAACGCTTCATCACGGCATGCTTCAGTTCCACAGCGGAATTCAGCACGTCGGTTTCCGAGTTCAACGCCGCGGTGACCTTGCCAGCGGTGGACGTCATACGTTGGAGCCTGTCAGAAGAACCCGCGTCCAGCTCGTTCTGAAGCTTTCTGGCTTCAATCTGCTGTCGGACCTTGTCAGAGTCAACGGGTGTGTTGTGGTTGCTATTCGACATTCTGCATTCCTCTATAACTGGCCGACTTCGGCGTTGAAATTAACGGCACCGAGACCGTAGGCTTCGAAGAAAGTCGCGCAACGACTCACCTCGTATCAAACAAGGCTGACGGCTAACGTGCGGCTGAGCGCCCGCTTTCATGCCCTGTATGCGGCTCTGACCAGCCAGTAGACAGGTTACCGTTGCAGCGGACTGTTCTGTAGGGGAAGAAACCTCCCTATAGGTCTCCCAGTTCGATTGTTTTGAATGAGAGAATACGCGACAAGCGGCATCGCCGCACCTAGGCGACTGCAGCCATAAGTAGGAGAGCTTGTGCTGGTTTCAGGATTGCCGTAACCCGAACTTTCCTGAGCTTCACGGAAGCAAGCTGGAAGCGGGCTGCCGGCTCGCCAACCGCACTAGTCGCCCCAACTCAGCGGCGGTGCCGTTGAAAACGTCGAAGTCGGCTGGGACGGGACTATTGTGAAAGTGGTCTGCGCGCTGCCAGAACTTGAAATCCGACCACGCAGGCGGCAACTTCGGCGAGCTTGCCTTCGTCCAATCCGCAATCCATAGCGGAAACCGGGCAAATTCGGCAGCGTTAAGATAGTCGTGGCCGGTGTCCCAGTCGGTGTAGATCATAGGTGTGCATTTCATGGTCTCCTCTACCCGCTGGAGCGCCGCTGAAAGAACCCGATCGACCGTCGTAACGTCTGGCAGAGCGACGTGGAGCGGAAAACTCATGCGCTCGATGTCGATCGTAAGGCATAAGTCACGCGGCGTAGCCGGTCCTATCGTGTCGACGGCGGCGTCAACCTGTTTGATGGGGTCCTCATCTACGCGGAGAAAAAGATATGCGCCCCGGTAAACGCCCCGTTTCTCCATGAGCTTCCAGTTCTCGAGAAACTCGGGGTCGCGCCGCGTGCCATAGGCGACACGTGCGAACGCGAAATCGATGCGAGGCGCAACCGCGAAGACCGCCTCCGCCCCTGACTTGCCTTTGCCCGACCATTGGGAAACATCGAGTCCGCGGGGGTGCTCCGGCATCGAATCGACGACGGCAACCTCTTTGCCATCGCGCTCGGGAAGGAAGGCACCGATTTGCTGCGCCGACCGCCCCGCCTCACTGGCCCCCGTGGAGGCCGTGGGCCCTGACGCCCCTACGGACGCCGGCTCGCTCCCTGCAGCTTCATCGGCCTGCGGATTTGTTGCGTTGGCATCGACGGCGACCGGTGATCTCACGACGGCAGAAACTGCAGCTGTGGGCGCTGAAGCCGGCACGTCCCCCCCATCGGTTTGGCGCGTCCCGCCCCCACTTGCATGCTCCTGGTGAATCCAGGCGCGTTCGGACAATGCAAGCCCAGCCACTGCAACGCAAAGAAAAGTGAGCATGGCTCCGATGAGTAGCCTGCGCCGACGCAGCCCGGTCTGGCAGTTCGGTTCACTCCCGCGCGGGACGTGCTGCCGGTCCCCTCCGCTGGGTTCGAACCGGGCGCGTGGGGCTTCCTGTGAATCATGCGCGGCTGAGTTCTCTCTCGTGTCCTGAGCATTGGCGTCCGATCCACCGAGGCACACAACGGAAGCCCCGACATCGTCCGAACTTTTGGGAGCCCCCCCAGCGTCCGCTCGACTCAGTGCATCGCGTCCGTGGGAAGAAGGCTCCGTCGTCTCCGATCGAATGGGCGCCCCGAGCGCAGCCAGTAATGCGACGCGCTCGACGGGCCGAATAAGCAATATCCCTTGAGTAGTTTCGTGGACGAGATCAAAGGCGTCGTGCCCAAGTCGCGCGCTCCGGTAAAGAACCTCGCCCGCGCTGTTCACTATGGTCGCAGGGTCTTCCGTGTAGTCACCCGCTTCGTTGATCACAATGCGTGGCTTGCCGCGCACAACTTCCACACGTGGCTCGCTGAAGATTGCCCCAATGCAGCGGACGTCGCCCCGCGGCGCCTGCAATGCATGGTGTATCTGCATGAAACCCGCGGTGACGAGCAGATCAAGCAACATCGCGACTTCGAGTGTGTGTTCGATCTCACGTAGGTGCTCGGCCCACGCGCACGCTGGCACATAGAAAAAGGCGCCGGCGTACGCGGGCTGGATCATCAAGGCCCGCTCGGACGACTCGCCGAACCATGCTTCACTCCAGAGATCTCGCAGCGACGCCGGACCTCTCGCGGTCATGTCTAACACATTATTCAGCCAGCCGCGCTCAACGTCTGAGAGTGACTGGATAACGCGGGTAACACGGTCCGTATCCATAGCCAAACAGCCTGTGTATGCGGGAGGATATCCGGCCAAGCCGTGGCCCATACCGGAACGGATTTGTTCGAACGCCGGCGCGAATGGTGGACAGACCTGGTCCATTCCACCCCCTTACCGCGGCGCTTTGATGTAGCCGGCGTTGTCTCGACGGCTACATGCGTGGTTTGCGCGATCAGTTGCTGCCGCCGTCTCCACCGGAACCGCTGTCGCCGCTTCTATTGCCACCACTGTTGCCCTCCGACGCGCCTCCCGAACTACCGGCTCCGCCGCCCGAACCAGAGTCATCAGCCGAAATGCTGATGTACTTGGACGGGAAGTACTTCGCCATCCACGCTTGCGCGAGCTGCGACGCCGTTATCCGTTTGAGGTAGTAGGTGATCGGGGCGCCGATGTTCCCCGCAAGAGACTTCTGGATGTAATCGTCGAGCGCGTCCATCATCGAATTGGTGTCGATGACTTTGTTCTTGCCATCATCGATGTCCGAGAGGGCCGACAGCGCGCTTTCCATCTGGTTCGACTTCATGGCCATGAATTCCTGACCGGTGCGGGCGCGGTCAGCAGCGGACGACACCGATTCCTGGTCCGTCGCCATTGCGCCCTGCAACTTGAGCAAAGCCGTCATCGACTTGTCACCGTCGCTATTGGCAAACTGCTTGACCCCCATCTGCACTTCGTTGGACTTGATTGAAGGGATGGAGCCAACGGTGACGAGGGTGCAATGAGAAGTGACGTTCTGCGCAGAAAGGAGCGACTTCGCGTCCTTGCTAAACGCGCTGTTCACACCAAACCCGCCCGATGCGTTCTCGAACCAGCCCGCCACCTTGAATTGGGTCTGGAGCGACGCGGCCACGCTTTCCATCGCCTCGCTGCTACGCGTCTCGGTCGTGTTAAGGATGTGGACCATGCCGATAAAGCACGAGCCCATCGTTGCGCCGGAAAGGATAGTCAGCGCCTTTTCTTCCTTCGTGTTGGACTGGGCCGCGACCTGCTGCATTGACGCGATCGAGTCGGTCTTGATCATCGCATCCGGAAAGCAGGAATTAAAAGCACGGATGCCTTTGTCCACATCCAGGATGAACGGAGCGAGCAATACGGCGTCCTTGTGTGTACACGTCACGCTGATCACGAGCGTGCCCGCGATGTCGTGGTTCTGTACCTGGCTGTCGACCTGGCTCGCTGCAGACCCCGACGCCTGGGTTGCAAACTCGTCCCCGAAAAATCCCACCTGCCCGCTCACGAACGACGCGATTTTCGACGCGTGGGTTCCAGAGCGGGAGTCACTTGTATCGTTCGAGAAGAACTGCACGTTCATCTTGAGGCTGTCGGCCGAAAGCGGCATCTGCTTGAGCTGCGATCGATTGAAATCGACGGGACTCTCGACTGAGTCGCTGATACCGGATATTTTTGCCTTGAGCGGCTGGGCGGCCTTGATCGCCGCAACTTTGGTTTTAGCAAATGCCTGTGCTGCGGTCGCAATATCCTTGCCAACGGAAACCGACTCGGCATCGACCTCAGACGTGTCGATGCCCATGCCAGCAAGCTCCTGCGAGGTCATGTCAAGCGAGCGCTTTGCCGAGATCAGCGAGTTGAGGGTGTCTTCTGCGGCGTCGGCAGGCGCATGGGCCGCTGCAATTTGCTCGAGCACTTCGAGGCGTTCGAGGCTGACGAGATTCCCGAGCGCGAGCGCCGGATCGTAGGGAATTGCTGAAGGCATGATTGGATTTACTCCTTTTGGTCGGTATCGATGTAAACGATCTCTTCGTTACTGCGGTTGCGACGACAAAATCACCTCACTACGCCGGCAGGTCCAGTGGGTTGCCCCATTTGCGGCACGCTGCACAGGCTTGCGAAAAACTAAGACGGCACCATTCCGTGTTCATCGTGGAGATAGGCCTTGATCTGACGACGGGAAATGCCAAACGTTGAGTGCAATACTTCGGGGGGCCATTCGCGCGCGAGCGCCGTTCGGATGGCAGCACGTCTAAGCGCGAGGAAGAGTCCCCAGACGCTGGGAATGTAGATCTGCCCATTCACGTCGGCAATATCACGCCATTGTTTGTATGTCGTTTCCGGCACAAACAAGCCCGTCTGCTGAAAGAACTTCTTGTGGCGCGTTGGCAAGTAGAGACGTCGCCCCCCGTGAGCTGTCACAAGATCCAGCATCGTCGCGAAGCTGGTTGAGCGCACAACGTCTGCGAGCGACCCTGGCAGGCAGCTGAGCACAAGATCGCGATTGCGCTCACAGAATCCGATACACGCCTCGCGGAACTCTCCGGTGAGCAAGCCAGCACCGCCTATAGACTGGATGAAGCACTCCTCCTCCCGCACCGCGGCGGGGCCCCCGTGATTCATCGCGTGATGATTGATTGTCCGCACAGGATTTCTCCCTTTGTCCAACGAATGAAGGGTACCCACGGGACCGTGTTGAAAATAGGGGAACCGGCTTCCCTGGTCGTACGAAATCCACCATTGCTTAATGAGTTGGGGATGCGACCGCCGGGCAAAGCTGATTGCTCTGCGCTAGCGGCGACAGTCACCGATCCAGGCACCGGGCAGGTCTGGCGCTTTGGGGGCGCAGGGATAGGATGGCGCGGACCGATGCATCGTGGAGTCCTCTGCCGACCAATGTCCCGGCGCGGGAATCTGGTTTGCCGGCAACCGCAACACTGGAAGAACGCGGGTACGCGGGTGCCTTCGAGACGATGGTCAACGATTTGCGTTTGGTGCTGCCCCGGGGCGCCACAGTGTCAAGCTTCGCCCGGAGAGGTCGTCCTGGATGGAGATACGTTGCGGTCGAAGTCCGAGTGTCGGCGGACACATCACGCCGGCCAACCAGCGGAAGCGCGCAAAGATCCGCCCAGCATCGGGCGAAGTGGATTCTGCAGACCGACTCTGCAGAATCCTTTCAAGACAAGGCGGAGGCGGTTCACCTAAACGCGGCTGCGCCGGCCAAAGCAGTGCGACTGTTCGGTATTAAGTCCCCTCGGGGGAGCTCCTCGCCCCGTCCGCTCAATTATCACGTAAGCGATGCCGCACTCGGGATCAAACGGGCTTGATCCTTGACCCACTTGAAAGCATAGAATCCCTTCGGTCTATGAATCTGCGAATCAAGCGTCGCACAGCTCGCAATAAGGTAGTCAGTGACCGATTTGTCCGACGGGGCTCCTCCGTTCCCTGCCGCCGCGCCCAGGCTCTCTGCCGCGGCCAACCACGCTGCATCGACTCCCAGCGTAGCGTTTTGCACGTACCTTCGCAGGTGCTCGAGCACCGGCTTGTCTAGTGCCTCGCCAGGCACGGGCTTCTCGCCGCAGGTGGTATCTGCCCGGGTGGTATCCGCCGGCGCTCGACAGATATTCACCGGGTTCCAGGTAACGATCGAAAAAAAGTTGCCTACGCGGGACTCGGCGTTTCCAAGATCACCTGTGATCGGATTGGTGTCGAAGTCAAACATCAAATCCTGCAAACGCGGCGCGCTCGCGCCGGCGACTGCCGTCATTCCATAACGGAGCGTCGATTCAAGCCACGCTTTGTTGGGACCTTGCCGTGCGATGAAAAGCTCGACGTCAGCCAGCGATTTGCACTCGTCGCTCATCTGTTGCATGAGCGGCTTGATGACGATGGCTATCCAGTTTTGCGGAACGATATGACCTTGATGGTCAAAGACATCCGTTCCGGCAACCTTCATGTACGTGAAGCTGCCGACTGCAAACCGAGCGCCTTTGGCTTCCAATGGGAACGCGTGATAGCGGGTCGCGCTTCCGGTGGCTCCATTGAATTGGTACTTGCTGTTGTAGCCGTGAACGAGGCTATTCTTTGCGATATCGTCTGCCATGAAATTTCTCCGAAACGGGTGAACGCCTGGCGCGGCATCCTGCGAGCACCTTTGGGCGCGGAATATACGGGTTCACCTAACCAAGCGGCCGGCGGAACGAACCCTGCACGATGTGCGAGTCGAGATTAGAGGCGCTTCAGACGAGATGGTAGGGGCACAACATTGCCTGGCAGAGCGCCCTGTCTTCAAGTGTCGCTGCAGCACACTCGATCGGAACTGCTCGCAAAAGCGCACGTCACTGAGAAGAGACGCTTTGTTGCGTTGAAGAGGTAGAAATCGGCCGGGTTCGAGGCCTTGACTGAAATCCGCCGAACGCCAAGAGCACGGGCAACATCGGGCGACTCGACTGCCACTCTGGCTGCAATGACCGACGTTGGGAAATTATGCCGGGAGGAGATTTAACCCACAAAACGATGGCCGACGCCGGCGGCTTTTATGCACCGGGCCGGCCGGGGGGCAGGCGACAAGCATGGCTGCGATCAATCGCATTCGCGACTTCTCTGCGCCCTATCCCGTCAACTAGATGGCCTGTGAAATCACTATTGCGGATGCACGTCGGACAAAGGTCACGAAACCGCCACCGGCATCAAGACCAGTCGATCGGGCGTCGACTGCGGATTGAACGGGAACGGCGGTTTATGGCCCTGGATCGTCATCTTCGCGTAGTTCAGTGCGGCGAGCGCTGAGCCGGCAACCAGACCAAGGTCACGCTCAACGATCAACTCGTCTTTCGAGTCATGACCCGAGAGCACGTCGATCATCCGGTCCAGTGTCGTAAGAGCATCGTTGTCGCTTTTGGCGTTGTTGTAGAGGTTGACACGCCCGGCGAGGCCGAACAGCTTGTCCAGTTGCAGGAAGCCTGTGTCTTGCTGGACGTGGGAGATATCGATAGTGGGTCTCATGACTTATCCGAATAAATGGCGCGTAAATGAAATGGACGAAGGTTCTCAAATAAAGCATGTTAGCTTCATCCGTGCCCCGCTCCACGGCACCTGCCGTCGACGGTGACATCACATTAGAACTCGCCATTCTCTCTCGGTAGGGGGAGCGCGTTCCCTATACGGAAAATTGAACCGTCGTCGTCGCACCCCGCCCTTTAGCACTGACTTTTACCCACATCCTACTGTCCTGAATTGAAGATACGGAACATCTCGGCGATTTCGTGTAGGACGAGAAAGCCTCGCCAGATGACGGTAGCGCCGGGCGGAGGATCGTTGCGGCGATTCAGGTAGCCGCCAAGGGTGGCGATCCATAGCACCGCCTGATCCAGGGATGACACCCGGTCCGGTGGCCAGGTGGTGCGATGTACACGGCAATACAGCACCTGCCATTCGACGGGCTGGAGCACCATCTCGCCGGGCAAATCACCATCGAGGCGCGCGAGAGGTGTGGTGTAGAGGATGGGCCATGCGACTATCGTGTTTGTTCAGCGACACGGTTGATAATGCAAGGGCCAGCGCGACGATTTACAGTTTGATGCTGACGTGCAGGGCCTGCGCCGTCGAGCAGTACGACTATCTGCCGCACATACTCACCGAGCTGCCGCAACGCGCGCCGGATGCCGGCCCACCGACCTGCTGCCGTTCATCTACGCACGGCAACAGCAGGCAAA
The DNA here is from genome assembly GCF_900019265.1 of Paraburkholderia ribeironis. Classification (GTDB taxonomy): domain Bacteria; phylum Pseudomonadota; class Gammaproteobacteria; order Burkholderiales; family Burkholderiaceae; genus Paraburkholderia; species Paraburkholderia ribeironis. Next base: position 38,844 of record NZ_CYGX02000014.1, on the reverse strand, counting down.
GGTGCAGACCAGCTGACGCACAGGATGCGTGTCGGTCATCGCCCGACACCCGACACTCACACCCTCTTCAAAGGTGACCTCTCTTGTCGTGCCATCCTCTTGTATTTCTGTAGCGGAAAATCCCCAGTCTCTGAAGACTCTGTTCTTGAAGTGTTTGATTTTTACTTCGGGCACCTCGTTTAGACAGAACACTGTATCTATTGCCCGACATCAAATGTCGTTGAAACCCCTAAGTCAATGAGTCAATGAACTGCTATGTTCATTGGGTCTCTCGGCAACTTTCGGAAATGGGACGTCAATGAACTTATTATGGATCAAGGAAACGCAAACTCGAATCGGAATGTTCGCCGTTCTGCTGACAATGCTTGGTTTGTACGGTTGTGGTGGCTCCGATGGGAGTCCAGACGCCGATCCGAAGCTCGCGGACGCCGACGCAAAGCTCGCGCCATATTATACGCAGGCCATATCGTGGCATGACTGCAGCTCTGGCAACTTCCAGGGGCTTGACGAGGACTTGCTGTACCAACTATCGAGCAGGACAAGATGTGCATCGGTGATGGTGCCGCTCGACTACGACGATATTTCCAAAGGTAACGCCAGCATTGGCATCCTGAAAGTCAGCGCCGGCAGATCTGCCGGCACGCTTGGTGCAATATGGACGAATCCGGGTGGGCCTGGCGAAAGTGGGCTGAATATGCCTTTGGGACTGTCGAAGTTGTGGCTTCTTGGAAATTCTGCAAATCCTTTAGGTGAAAAGTTCCTGCGGCTTACCGACGCCTACGACGTGATTGGATTTGATCCACGCGGTGTGGGCTCCAGTGTCCAACTGGTATGCAGCTCGAATGCCACTGCCGGATTCATCCCTTTCACCGACCGTTCTGCTGCCACAATAAACGCACAAATGAAAGGTGACCGCGACGTCGCATCCGCTTGTGGCGGCACGCCGCTCACCCCGTACATCAATACCGAATATACCGCCCGGGACATGGAGGTGATCCGTGTGGCACTGGGATACGACAAGTTAAACTATTATGGTGCGTCGTACGGGACGGCGCTTGGCGCACGCTACGCCAGTCTGTTTCCCGATCACACCGGTCGAATGATTCTTGATAGCGTCATGGATATCAATCTTCCAATTTCCGAGTATGCTCCTGGTCAGGCTCCTGCATTCCAGAAGATACTGGACGGGATCGTCGCGCCCTATGTCGCTGCCCGTAACGACGTTTTTGGCTTGGGCACGAACGCGGAGGGCGTCAAAAACATTGCCAGGACTGGTCCGGCTTGGCTCACAAGCTGGCTTGGCCATAGCCTGCCTTCGTGGCTCTATAGTCAATCGATGATTGAGTTCCTAGTCGCGCATTTGGCGGCGGCCAAAGGAATAAATAGCCTGCTTGCGGCGAATCCCACAATTTCCCCGAACGACCTCCAGACCGCAGTAGACACCCTGCAATTCTTTCCACAAGGAAACAGGGCCGCGGAATCCATCGCACGACAAGCAGCCGTGAACGCTGTTGGCAGTTACCGCGCCTTTTTGTCCGGAGCAACACAACTCCAAAGCTTCAACGGTACCTTCCGCTCTGTGACATGCAATGATGGGCCCCTGACCCATCACGACCAACAGTACTGGATCGACCTTGGGAATCTGCTCGCGCAGTCTGCTCCCCTGATTGGCGGCCGCTACTCCAGTCAACCATGTCTGTACTGGCCTTTCACGCCACGAAGACTGCCGACCTTTGGTCGTGCCTCGACGTTACCAATTCTCCTGCTGCATAACGAAAACGATGGCGCTACGCCTTTGTCCGGTGCGCGCGCGACGGCAGCCGTATTGAAAGGTTCAAGGCTCGTGGTCCAGGACATGACTTACAACCACGGCGCAGCGTATACCGGGAGTCCATGCGTCAACGGTTACATGGCCGACTACCTGCTGCAAGGCACATTGCCTCAGGGCAATGTCACGTGTGCGGGAAACGGCCTACCCGCCGAATTGAAAACGATGGATTTGGTCAGCAAATTCGCCCGTGGTGGTGCCGCAATCAAGGCGAACCCGAACGATATGTACTCTGATTCCATCCAGGCAGAGAAGGTGCTGCAGAAGCTACGTGACATGATCAGATAGCGATCTCCCGGTTCTGATGAGATGGACGGCGCTGTCACGTTGGTGGGGTGTTCGCGTAACATGACACGATGTCAAAACCGAAATCGCTTTATCACGGCCACCGGTTCCCGGCGATGGTCATCAGACATGCCGTGCGTTGTTACTTCCGGTTCCAGCTCAGCCTGCGCGACATCGAAGAGTTGCTGTTCGAGCGCGGGGTGACGGTCAGCTACGAGACGATCCGCCGCTGGTGCGATAAGTTTGGCGCGGGCTTTGCCCACCGAGTGAAAGTGGCGCGCCGCAAGCCGGGTAGCACTTCGGTCCAATCCGGCAGCACTTCGCTCTGAAGCGACATCTTCTGCGAGCTTCGCTCTATCGCAAACAGCTCACGGCCCGGTTCGCCGCATGGCGCGAATTTACCGACGTCACCCAAACTCCGTCGAATGCTTCCTGAGTCACAGTGGCCTTATGCATCGTCATCGCCGAACTCCCGTAAGTTGACAGCGCCTTCTTTGCGCGTCCGGGCGCTGCCGGCGAGAAAGAGCCAGAGCGTCGCGACGATGCGGGCCGATTCATCATCGCGTGGGTATCGATCGTGGCGATCGAGGCGGACGACCACCGGGTCAGCACTGTCGTGTCCGCGCGCGCCAGCAGCGCGAGCGCCGAGCGGCCGGCGCGCTGCGTGCGCCCGGCCTTGTCGAGCAGCACGAACGGCAGCTCGGGCAGTTGCCACTCCTGCGAGGGCACCGCCGGATCACGCGGCGGCAATAGGACGATCAGCGTGCTCAAAGGCCACTCTCTCTGTGGATTGCGTTATTCATAGTTGGTCTTGTACCCGCACGATACGCGTAGTGTGAGTCAGCGGATCGCGATAGACGAGCGCCGTGCGATCCACTTCGGCGCGCTCGTGCTGCACACTGCCGTGGACTAAAAAGTAGCTCGAATTGACGTCGAACTGATTCGGATCGATCGACGCCGATTGCACGCCGGCGGCGGTCAGCGCGAGCTGCACGTCGCCGGAGTTGCGGAAAAACACGGTCTGGCGCCGCGCGACCAACGCCTGCGCCTGCGATACGGTCATGCCCGGCACCACCGCCGCGATCACTTCGGCCGACGCGGTGTTCATGTTGATCGCGGTGACCGTCGGCAGCACGGTGACGAACGGCCGCAGCTTTGCGACGATCTCCGGTGTGTAGCCCGGAATGTCGAGCAGCGAATCGACGCCCGTCATCAAGAGCGGCGCGACCGCCACGTTGTCCTCGCTGTCCTCGATACCGGGCTGGTTCGTGAAGTTGCCGCCCGTCATACCGCCGCCGCCGACCTGCGGCGAGCTGCTGATCGACGTGCCGGTCTGAAAGCGCGTCGCCGATTGCGACAGCCCCGCGCGCACGTGCAGCGCGGTCACTTTGGCGAGCTGCCCGCTCAGGCCGAGCGACACCAGCAGGCGCTGATACGCGGCCATCTGCTCGGCGCTGATTTGCGTCACGCCGGGCGCCGGACTCGCGACCAGATTGCGCAGATTGAATCTGGACTGGGCGTCCTCGATCGAGCCCGACAGGTACGTGGCCGCGCCTTGCTCAGCGCGCACCTCGCCGATCTGGCCGAGAAAATCCGACAGCCGCGTTTTCTCGATCGGCTCGCCCCACAAGCCGCCCAGATACGTGATGCCCGCCGACGTATCGCCTTCGGAGCGCAGGATCAGCCGGGTCCAGTCGAGCGCGCCGCGCGCGACCCATTGCGCCTGCGCGAGCAGACGCTGGCTTTCGATCCGTCGAACCTGCACCTGCTGGCGCCACAAAATGCAGGAGACGAGAATTGCCGACAGCGTCACCACCAGCAACGCGCTGATGATGGCGGCGCCGCGCTGCCGTAGCTGCGCTTTCCGGCGAGAGCCACGTTCCGCAGGCAACGCAGAAGCCGCACGGCGCGCATGAGAAAAGGAGAATCTCATGTCATTCTTCACGGAGTGCCGGCATGCGCTTATGCTCCGCCCGTCACGCGAATCACTTCTTCGCGCGACGTCAGTCCCGACGCGAGCCAGCGCTCCGAATCCTCGCGCAGCGTGCGCATGCCTTGGGAGCGGCCCGCTTCGAGAATTTCGGCATCGGCCGCGTTGCGGTGGATCAGCGAGCGGATCGATTCGTCGATCAGCAACAGCTCGTAGACGCCGCGGCGTCCCGCGTAACCCGACTGGCCACAACGGTCGCAGCCGACCGGATGCCAGCGCTTGCTGCCGTCTTCCTCGGTGCGCTCTTCGCGGCACACCGGGCACAGGCGCCGCACCAGCCGCTGCGCGAGCACGCCGAGCAGCGACGAGGCGAGCAGATACGGCTCGACGCCCATGTCGGTCAGACGTGTGACGGCCGACGCCGCGTCGTTCGTGTGCAGCGTGGCGAGCACCAGGTGGCCGGTCAGCGACGCTTGCACCGCGATCTGCGCGGTTTCGAGGTCGCGGATTTCACCGATCATGATGACGTCCGGGTCCTGCCGCAGAATCGAGCGCAATGCGCGTGCGAAGGTCATGCCGATCCGTTCGTTGACCTGGGTCTGGCCGATGCCGGACAGGTCGTATTCAATCGGGTCTTCCACCGTCATGATGTTGGTGGTCGCCGTCTCCAGTCGCGACATCGACGCATACAGCGTCGTCGTCTTGCCCGAGCCGGTCGGGCCCGTCACGAGCACGATGCCGTGCGGCTTGCCGATCAGCTTGTCGAACTGGCCGAGCGTGTCGGATGCCATACCGAGCGCTTCGAGATTGAGCCGCGCCGCGTCTTTTTCGAGCAGACGCAGCACCGCGCGCTCGCCATGGCCGGTCGGCAGCGTCGATACCCGCACGTCGACCGGACGGCCGCCGACGCGCAACGTGATGCGGCCGTCCTGCGGCAAACGTTTCTCGGCGATGTCGATCTGCGCCATGATCTTGATCCGCGAGATCATGGCGCCATGCAGCGCTTTCTTGGGCCTCACCACGTCGCGCAGCGTGCCGTCGACGCGAAAACGCACTACCGACGCATTCTCGAACGGCTCGATGTGGATATCCGATGCCTGCTCGCGCGCCGCTTGCGTGAGCAGCGCGTTGATCATGCGGATGATCGGCGCGTCGTCTTCCGATTCGAGCAGATCCTCGACCTCGGGGATGTCCTGCATCAGCCGCGACAGATCGACTTCGCCTTCCACTTCGCCGACCACCTGCGCGGCGCTGCCGTCCTGGCGCGCATAGGCCTGGTTGATCGCCTGCGCGAGATCGTCGGCGGGCACGCGCACGACCGACACCACGCCGTAGTTGCGCGCGATTTCGGCAAGCGCGGCTTCGCTGGTGCGCTCGCTGATCCACACTTCAAGGCTGTCGGCATGCTGATGCGCGACCAGGATCTGGCCGCCGCGCGCAAAACCGTATGGCACGAGCCGGGCGGCAAGCGGCGAGGGCGCCGCGCGCTCGCCGGCCGCGGCATCGCCGTTCAGCGGACGTTGCGAGGGCGCGGTTTGCGCGGGCATCTGCGTCACGGACGCGCTCCCGGCGACACCGTGCTCGGCACCGCGCCGCTTGCCGGCTCGACGACGGCCGGTTGCGGCATGGTTTGCGGCACGGGTTGGGGCGTGGTCTGGGCGCCAGCTTGCGGCACGGCCTGCGGCGGTACCTGCTGAGGCACCTGTTGCGGCATCATCTGCTGGCGGCGCATCTGGTTCAGGTCGAACAGGTTCAGCGCCGGCACCCCGCCCTGGCTCGGGCCGAGCGGCATCGGCGGCACGACCGGATCGTCGTGATCCCGCATAACGTTGTTGTCCGAACGGTACGCGCCCTGCACACCCTGGATGTAGTCATAGCGGTTCGCCGTGACGGCCTGGGTGGTGTCGCGGTCGCTCAGGATCACCGGGCGCAGGAACACCATCAGGTTGGTCTTGTCGCGCGTCTTCTGCTCGGAGCGGAACAGCTGGCCCACCCACGGAATGTCGCCGAGCAGCGGCACCTTGCTGTTGTTCACCCGATAGTCGTCCTGCATCAGGCCGCCGAGCACGATGATCTCGCCGTTATCGCACAGCACGGTCGACTGGATCGAACGCTTCGTGAATTCCGGGCTCGCCGGGTTCGTCGACGCGTTGTTCATGCCGTTCACGATCGCCGAGTCTTCCGTATAGAGCTGCAGCTTCAGGATGCCGCCGTCGGTGATCTGCGGTTTGACGTGCAGAATGAGGCCGATGTCGGCGCGGTCGAACGTGTTGAACGCCGCGCTCGTCGTGCCGCTCGTCAGGTTCGAGTAGGAACCGGTCTGGATCGGCACGTTGGTACCGACGATGATCTTCGCTTCCTCGTTGTCGAGCGTGATCAGGTTAGGCGTGGATAGCACGTTGGCGTCTTCGGTCTGTGACAGCGCCTGCAGCAGCGCGCCGAGACCCTGCACGCCCAAAATGTTGTGGATCCAGCCGACGTTCAGGCCCTGCTGGAGCGGCGCGGAGCTCGAGCCGAGCGCCGCGGCCAGACCGCCGGTGGTGCCAGCGGCCGCGGCTGCAGCCGTGAGTTTAACGATGCTGTTGCCCGAGCCAGTCGCCAGATTGGTAGCGGCAAACAAGTTACCGTTCGCGACTTGCCACTGAATTCCGAGGTTGCCGCTTGTATTCGAGTTCAGCTCGACGATCAGCGCCTCTATATAGACCTGCGCGCGACGCGCATCGAGCTGGTCGATCACCGCACGCAAGTTGCGGTACGTCGCTTCGGGCGCGGTGATGATCAGCGAGTTGGTCGCGGGATCGGCCGTGATCATGCCACCGCCCTGGTCCTCGCTCTTCTCCTTGTCGCCGCCAAGAAAACCGCCGGTGTTACTGTTCGAACCCGAAGCGCCGCCGCCCAACGGCGAGTTGATCGAGCCGCTGCCGAGGCCGCCCGACGGCAACGGCGGCGTGCCCGCCGTACTCGTCGAGCTGCTGCTGTTCGACAGACCGCCGCCACCGCCGCCGCTTGTGTTCTGATTGAACGAGTTCGCCTCGTTCGAGCCGCCCGACGAGCCTTCGCCACCGCCCTCGCCGAGCATGTTGCGCAGCGTGCGCGCGAGCATCGTCGCGTCGGCGTTGCGCAGCGGCACGACGTGGATGTTGCCCGGCATCGTGGTCGGAGTGTCGAGTTGCTTCGCGAGCTCCTTGGCCGCCGCGAGGCGTGCGGCGTTCGACGCGCGCATCAGCAGCGAATTGGTTCGCGCATCCGCCGAAATCGACACCTTCAGTGTCGCGTCCGTGCTGCCGATCGAGCCCGGATCGAGCATCTTGTTCATCTGCTGCGCGATGTCGATCGCGTTGGCGTTCTTCAGCGGCACGACCGCCACCGACTGGCCCGCCGCGTTGTCGACACCCGCGATGATCTGGGCGATGCGCCGCACGTTGTCGGCGTAATCGGTAACGACGATCGTGTTGTTGGCAGGGTAGGCCGCGACAGTATTGTTCGGGGAGATCAGCGGACGCAGTACCGGCAGCAGGTTATTGGCCGATTCGTTCCTGAGCGTGAAGACTTGCGTGACGACCTGGTCGCCGCGCGCGGTCGGCACGTTGCCGGCGTAGGTCGGTACGCCTTGTAGCTTGGCGTCAGCCTCCGGCACCACTTTCAGCACGCCATGATCCTGCACGAGCGCGAAGCCCTGCATACGCAGCGCCGATTGCAACGTCTTCAGCGCCTGAACCTCAGGCACTGGGTTTTCCGATACCAGGTTCAACTGACCTGTGACCCGTGGGTCGACAATGATTGTCTTGCCGGTCGCCGCGCCGATCGCCTTCGCGACCTGGCCGATATCGGCGTTCACGAAGTTGAGTGTCACCTGTGCGTGTGCGGTCTGCGCGGTGATCAGTCCAGCCAGCAGCAATGCGGTTGCGATGCGAGATAAAGCCATACCATTTGTTTTCCGAAATTTTTATGATTCTGGTGAAAATTCAATGTGAGAGCGACGAAACGGCAGGTTTGCCCTTACATGATTTTGCTGGGAGGACGGCCAGAAAACAGCACAGCGCAGTCCACCTTTCGGGCCTTCCCGGGTCAGCTAGAATTGGTCTTTGCCAATGACGGCTGCAGAGTCAAAACCTGCAATTGGCTGCCGTCGGCCGGGTCGAGCGCGCGCCGGTCTTGCTATCGCGGTGGCACGGCGCGTGACATACCTGATGCGCAAATGCAAAACCTGTTGGAATTTGGATGCGACCTTGTTCTTCGACCCAAATGAAGTCCGTTGAGCCCATGTGCTCGTAGAAGAGAAAATTCCGGCCACGACGCCCACCGCAAAGGAAGGGGCGTGCCGCGATAGTGGAATCAGGGCGAGTCAGGACCGTCACGATAGGGATTACTGACATTGCCAGTGAATAGAACCGCGTGGCAACTGTTCGATCTGTATCGCCGTCTTTCATTTGCCCTTTTCGGATCATGTGCATGATTTGGATACCGGAGCGGATGATGCGCGCGCACCGGAAATCCTCGAATCCCATCATCGGTGTGATGATGCGCCTGATGGCGCGATGGTCCTGCTCGATGATTTTGTTCAGCTACCTGTTCTGTCGGACCTTGATCGGTGTGGGCCGCCCGGCGTTGAGCACCTGGACCGCAGCCAGATCGGCTGCCGCACTGTCCACGGCAGCCGTTTCGGGCTCACCGTTCCGTGCAATCGCCTTCTCGAAGTAACGTCGAGCGGCGACCTTGTCGCGATGGGCATGCAACAGGAAATCGACCGTGTTAGCCGCCTTGCCGACGGCGCGGAACAGGCACTTCCATTGTGCCCTTGACCTTCACATAGGTTTCGTCCATGCGCCAGCTCCCGCCCATGGGCCGTTTGCATTCGCGAAATTCTTTTTTGCAACGACCGTACGAGCTTGATCACCCAGCGGTGCACGCTTGAGTGATCGACCTGGATACCCCGTTCGCCCATCATTTCATCCAGATTACGCAGACTCAGCTGGTACGCCGCGCACCAGCGCACACACATCAGAATCACGTCCAACGCATAATGCAGCCGCTTTATCACGTTGCCAATACCGGCGGACTGCCTCGTGCGCGGTGTCTTCGTGTTTGCCATCATGCGTGTCATACATTTGGATTCGAACGACTCTACTCGCCCTCGCTAACGCGACGGAACCTTACTGTGCGCGCCAACTTGGTATTGCCGCGCTGATCTTCGCGAAGTCCAAGCTGCCGAAGCCCGTAACCATGTCCCAGCCTGGCTTCGCAGTGAAGCCGTAGCCATCGTAGCCGTTGTTGCCCGATGTCACGTCGTGGTACAGCGCCGTATTGCCCGGGAGATTCTCATAGAACGCCGGCGTTGGCAGGCTGAGGCTGTTGTTCTTGGCCGATTCGAGCCGCGCCCAGCCGCCCACGAAGATCGGTGATGCGAGGCTCGTGCCGCCGATTGGCGACTTCGTCTTCTGCCCGTTGACGATGATGTAGGCGCCTGTCGATCGCGCAGCATCGAACGCCACGTCGGGCAGGACACGCTTCGTCACCGAACTGCCGAGCGCCGCGGTCTGCCAGCTGGGCGCGGCTTCGTACGCGCTCACGCCCCCTCCCGTCGCCCAGATGCGCACCGCGTTGTCGACCAGCTCGCCGTTTCTGCCGCGGTCCGCGTAGTCGGCGCCGTCATTCCATACGGTTTCGCCGGCCCACCTCATGGTGCCGGTCGTGGAGAGCATCGTGCCGCCCACTGCGACGACATACGGCGAGCTCGCGGGATACGCCACGCTGTATTTGGACAGATCGATCATCGTGGTGACCGAGGTGCCGTCGGACGTGCCGATGTACCCCTGGGCGCCTTGCGGCGTATGCGATCCAACATAGGCGCCCGCATCGCCTGAAGCGACTGAGAAGATCTGCCCTTGCGCGACAGCCTGCTTGAACACGGCGTCGTCGGCGGCGAGCGCGCCCTCCGAATACGTCGCATCTTCGTCGGTCCCGAGCGACACATTGATGATGGTCGCCTTGTTGTCGATCACCGCTTTGTTGAAAGCGGCGGTCAGCGTTGCGGCGGTGACACGGTTGTAGCTGTCACCGCTCATGGCCGGATAGAAGATCAGCTCCTTGACGCCGCCGGATGTGCCGATGATGACCTGGCTGTCGAGAGCCCACTCGGTGGGATCGGTGTCGGTGGGATCGGTGTCGTGGACCGGGGTGCCCGATCCATCCTCGACGACGGCCGTGTTGACCTCCGGCAGGTGTGCGTTTTGCGTGAAGGTGTTCAGGTCGGCAATGGTCTTGGTCATGTCGCCCCAGGTGATGATGCCCACCGTCGTGTTGGTCGCGGCGGGCAGACTGCTCGCGTCATAGATCTTCGCGAAATCGGTTGGCTGGTGGCCGACCAGCTGCGACGCGTCTGTCGTGTTCTTCTCAATGGAGTTCGGTTCGATGACCGCTTCCGGCGCGAAGCGTTGGAGCATGCTGTGCGGCACGACCGCATTCTGCAGGCCGAGTACCGAATCAACGATCGAGCCGAGCGATGGCGGGACAAAGGCTGACAAATCGTTCCCGTAGACCGGCTTGCCGTTATAGTTGAAGCGCTTGATGCTCGTCTGGAAGGCGCTTTGCACGTTGTTTGCGTTGCCGTCGGCGAAGATCAGCATGTTGTTCTCCGATACGGAGACGTTGCGGAAGCCGTTCGCCTTCAGATGAGCGACTACGGCCGCGACCTGCGCGTCGGTCGGCGAGAAGCGCGCCCTGAACTCGGCCGGCGTGAGGTACCTGTGGTAACTGGCGCTACCCGGCTGATTGAGGTCGCGAAGGAACCTGTCGAGCTGGTCCACGTTGCGGTGCTTCAGTGCCACGGTGATGTGCAGCGGCTGACTCAATTCGAGCGGCGTCACATTCGTATCGGTCAGCGCCGGAATGCTGAGGCTGTTCAGCGAGTAGCGGCGCGCCGCATCGGGGCCGGCCGATGCCGGCGCATTCGACAGGAGGAACGCTTGGGTGCGGGTCGAGACCCAATTGGTCGTCGCTCGGGCGGGCAGCGGGATCATCGTGACCGCTACGCCAAGCGACAGGGCCGCCAGTTCAAAGGCTCTTAGGAATTTGCGATTGCCGAAATGAATTGTCTGCACTAGAAGCTCCGAAATTCCAACGAAGATGGGATGCAGCGGCACACCCGCCAGACTCCCAGAGAAGAATTTGTACCGCCTCGACATGATCCGTGTTGGTTCCATACTTTCATCTTCCAGCGTTGGCGGCACGTGTATATGGTGATATTGGGCATCGAGCCAGGGAGACCTATTCCTGGACACGTGGCCCCTCGTCAGGCAATGCGCCTTGCAGCAGGTCAAAGGGCTTGACTGCGGCGTGGACAGAAGGCGGTCGGGGGACGATGTTGCCGTCAACGCTTAACTCGACCGCGATCTCTTCGAGAGCTGCGGCGACGTCTGTCACGTTGCATGGAGTATGAAATCCCAACTTTGGACGGCATTCGGGATATTGCGTTAATGCTTACGAGCTTTGCCATGATTTCTCAAAGTGAATTTGCCGCAAAATATGCGCGGCCCTGGAATAGATCGCAGAGCCTTGGTACGATATGTCTCCGTATAAGAGTCGGTCACTATGGTGTTGGTCCAACCGGTCGCGAGCAAATTAGCCGGATACCTACCGTACGCTTCTAATGTGGGCGGATCATTTCAAAGCGCGACGCGCATGAGATTGTCTCCGGAGCTTCTGCCACGACGCAAGAAAATTGGAATCAATAAAACTGATATCGCGGTTTATGGTGGGATTGCAGGGTTTGCTGATGCTTGCGCATGGGTATGCCGATCCCCTCATAGCGAGGTACGCATGGCTGACTACCAGTATGGCCCGGACCGAGCCCCCGCGACTGCTCGAGAGCGGAGAGGCGAAACAATCGTACCGAAGTACACGCTGGGATCTTCGCCGCAGTTGCGCGCAGGGTGTATAGCCCGTTTCGTCGAGGGGATACATTCAATTCAACGGGGCAACCGGCTTGTTGCATTGGCGGATGTAGCGCATGAGTTCTTTATCGAGGTCCCGGGTGCTGGTGAGACCCCGCGCGTGATGAGTCGCGCTGGATGCAGGCAACCAGTCCTCGACATGGTTCAACCATGACAGATACGTGAGGTTGTAATGTATCGAGACATTCGTTTGGTCAGCAGAAAGGCGCGCAACCGTTTTATTTGGTGCACGCCCATATGAACTTCATGCTCCTCGAGATATTTCTGCAAGCGTTCAAGACCAAAGCATTCTTGCGTACGCGGATGCGCGGTGGGAACCTGTGCTTCCAAGCGCTGCCCGGACCGGAGGTCGAATATCTGGCGAAAGGCAAGGTGCCTACGCCGTTGGAATTCGGTGTGAAGTTATTCGACAGCGAAAGCGGAAGTACCGGAACTCGCTGGCGTAAAGCATGTATTCGTCAAGGCGTCGGCACAGGTGAACAACCGCGCTGAAACCAGTCATCTGCCCACCCGCCGGCGCGAGCGCCAGATGCAGGGTTTCCGCGATTCACGCGTCGAAGTCTCTGCAATCTGCCAACAGGGCCTCACTCGAAAGCCTTGCTTAAGATTCCACAGATTGTTCACGGCCGTCGGACAAGATGGAAGCTACAATCCAACGCGGACGGCGCAGTGCATTCATAGTGGCATTGTCAGGTTAGCGAGGTGATCAGTTAGGATAGTGCGTTGAAGAAATCGAAATCGGTTTATCGCGGCCACCGTTTTCCCGCCGCAGTGATCAGTTGCGCGGTACGCTGGTATTTCCGCTTTCAGTTGAGCTTGCGCGATATCGAGGAGTTGCTCTTTGAGCGCGGGGTGATCGTGAGCTACGAGACGATCCGATGCTGGTGCGACAAATTCGGCACGAGCTTGGCGCACCGGGTGAAAGCCGCGCGGCGCAAGCCCGGTTCAACCTGGCACCTTGACGAGATGTACGTCACGCTTCGCGGTGAACCGTATCTGCTATGGCGAGCGGTGGACGGGCATGGCGCCGAACTCGACATCCTGGTGCAGAAGCGGCGCGACACGGCCGCGGCCAAGCGCTTTTTCAAGCGGGTGCTGCGCTCAAACCCGGTACCCCGCAAGATCGTTACCGACCAGTTGCGCACCGACCCGGCGGCCAAAGCCGAAATCCCGGAGCTGGCGAGCGTGAAGCATGTGTTCGTTAAAGCGGCGGCCCGGGTGAACAACCGCGTCGAGAACAGCCATCAACCCACGCGTGAACGCGAGCGGCGCATGCGCGGCTTTCGTGAGCCGAAATACACGCAGAAATTTCTTTCTTGCTTCGGGCCAATCCGCCAACATTTCGCGCTCAAGCGACATCGGCTGCGTGCCTGGCTTTATCGCAAACAGCTTGCCGCACGATTTGTGGCTTGGCGCGAATTTACCGAAAGCACCCAAAATCCGCCCCTCGCTTTCTGATTGGCCGGCCTGCAGGCCATCAACTCGTCTCATTTCGCTAAGTTGACAATGCCGGAACAGGTAATCCCCTCAGCGTCGATTGCCGACGTACTGGTGATAAAGTCCTCGGAACCGCACGCATCACACTCGACGATCAGACCGTTGAATACGGCGCCGCAGCACTGGCAAATGAGGCGGTGGACCTCACCTGCCGCGAGGATTTCCCAACAGTCTTCCATTGGAACACTGCACTTGGGACAGAGAAAACCCAGTTCGCATGTAGCGCTTGCCATGATCGAAAGTTTTCAGACAAAAAGTCTCGTGACTTGGATTTATCCAGCTTAGTTTGCTCGGTTTCATCTGCCAAATAGCGAGAGCCAATAGTTGATCGACTCCTCATAATGCGAATTTCACGATTGATGCCGTGATCTGGCCTGAGGGTTGCTTCGCTGAAGAGTTGAACGCGTGTCTGAAGCAAGGTTTTTTTTGGCATCGACGGGCTGGGGGACAGGCTTGCGGCTTCTGGAAGCCGAATCCCCCGGGGCCGGAGTTTGAAAGTGGTTGATTCTTCGGAAATCGGGAATGGCCTCGTCCCAAGCGAAATATCCAGATCGTCCTGCGAACGGTATCATGCGCTGCTGAGATCCATCGTTTTTGCGTATACAAGTGCGCATACTGCTGATACGTCAAATAATTTTTTCATTATTTTTCAGTATGTTATCAGTTTTATTCGAGTCCTCTCCTGGCACCAGATTCAAAAATAGAGCCGCCTTCGGGCGGCTCTATTTTTTGTGTGAGGCCAGCTAGTCCGATTCATGCGTTGCTACGAGTCGGGTCCCCTGGCTGGCAGGATGGCGGTCAGGTAGTGAAGCATCGCTTCGCTGCCCGAGCCAGCCAGGCGGTTGATAAAGCGAAGTCTGTTTGAAGTAGGGATTGACACGCTGAATCAACCCGCTAAAATAGCGGTCTAGCTTGAAGACGTGCCCAGGTGGCGGAATTGGTAGACGCACTAGGTTCAGGTCCTAGCGGTGGCAACACCGTGGAGGTTCGAGTCCTCTCCTGGGCACCACAAGTTGTTCCGGCGTAAGCCGAAGTAGTTCGAGAAACCCCGTAAGATCAAGGTCTTACGGGGTTTTTTGTTCTTGTGTGGCCTGGCTTATCCCGCTGGCACCCGTCGTTTTTGCGTATACGCGGATCGAGGGGGCACACCATGCCCAGACGCGCCGAGCAGAAAGCAGAAACCGTATTTCGCGCGGCAAAGCCGCGCGCGCGTCCACGTCGTCATCGTGATCGTCCCAGTCGCGTTCATCGCCGGGGCTCCCAGATGGAATGTCCGGCGCTCAAGCTACGCAATAACACGACATTTCGATCTGGCGGAAACGCGACACCTCCATTTAGGACCTACAAAGCCAAACTCTCAACAAATAGGATTCCTACACTACAAAATGTTGACCATTTCTTTTATTTAAAATTAATAGGGAGGAGGCCGGTCCGCTCAAGACAAAAGCCCCGCACACGATGGCCGCAAGATCACAACACGCCCGCAAGTCGCACGCGCCTCACGCCGTCTTCCATGAATGCCTCCTGTGCGTCACGTCGGGGTCACAACCCTGACTCGACGCCAGCCGTCCTATCGGAACGGCGCGAGGCCGGCCATATGAATATCCATGCCGATTCGATTCATGCATCTCTCCGTTCCTAAATTTACGGAATGTTAGCGTCTACTTTCCCCGACCGACCTCACCTTCCGGCAGCACGGCGCGCAGATAAACCAGACAGTGCGTTGGCGAATACGCTTACGAAGATGGCCCCTCAAGGCGCCGGCACCACACGGTAGTACACGCCGTTCGCCCCGTAGGCGGGCTGGAACCACGTGTTGCCGCACAGGTAATAGGCGTTGCCATTGACCGTGGGCTGCGCACAGCCGGTGGGCAGCACCGCGTAGACCGCACCCATGGCAAACGCATTGCTGACCGGGGCGGCGACAGGTTGTGCTGCCGCCCTCGCTCCGGCGACCACGCCGGCGTTGTAGGCGTTCGACGCAACTGCTGCATTGTTGGCGTTAGCGACGGCCGCGCCGGCCGCCACACCCACCATCGCGCCCGCGGCTGCCGCCCCCGCAGTGGACCAGCCGCCGCAGTTGTAGCATCCGGAACCGTAGTTATTCACGACGACCGGTGGATGATACGCAGGGTAAGTCGCGCCACGGTATGCACTATGGTATGCAGTGGCGCCCGAGGCACTGGTGTAGGTCGAGTAACCGGATCCCGTGACGTGCGTCGCCGTGCCACCATACGCGTTGGTGGCTGTCGTCCCCTGCCCGTAAGTGTGGGTCGCGCTGCCACCGTATTGATTCGTTGCAGTCGTCTGCCCCGATCCTTGAACGTGCGTTGCCGTGCCGCCATAGCGGCTGGTCGCCGTCGTGCCCTGACCGTAAGTATGCGTTTCGCTGCCCCCCGCAGCGTTGGTGCGGGTCCAAGACTCCGAACCCGGCGCATGCGATACGCGGCCTCCAAAAGCGGCAGCGTGCGACCACGCGCCGGCGGGCCCTGCCGCGAACGTCGGCAGAAGAAGAGCGGCTAGACGGATGACGACTTGTCTCATGACGCGTCTCATTGAGTCTTCGCAGCCCGGATCTTCGGCGGAGGCTTCATTCCGGGCACATCGGTGGCGTCCGGGCGCGCAAACGCGATGCGCGCCGCGCCGGCCGTCTGGGTCGAAGCAAAGGCGTCCGCGGGAACGGGGACGTCCAGTTTCCAGTTCGAGAGTGCCAGCACGTGGCGCAGACGGGCGCGATCGTCGAGGTAAACGGCGTAAATCCGGCGCGGAAGTTTGTCCTCTGTGCCGATCCAGGCCTGCACAAATACATCGCCGGTAATATAGGCCACCATGTCCGTAGTTGTGTTGTCAACAACGATCGATTGACCAATATAGAAGGCGAGCTTCAATCCGTCGGCGATATCCTTGTACGGATCCGTGACGATTACGTCAGTAAACGGAAAATAGATCGCCCCTTTAACGTAGGCCGCCTGTAGCGCGTCGTCGATGGTTGGTGGCGCGTCGGCGACGGCGACCAGGTTCTCCTTCGGTGCGAATGCCATCATGGTCTTACCGTCGTAATAGAACTCCGAAGGTGGCCCGTCGCCGGGAGTGATGACCCTGAGCTTGTCCGGCCGCTGCATCGTGACCTCCGACCTGGTGGAATAGATGAGCGGAGGGCCGAGACGGCTCGGACTCTCATAGGAGACGACCGCGGTGAACGACATTGTCCGGGCCGCGGCAAGACGAGCGCCCGCCGCCTTGAGGATGTCGATCGCGTGTGGCTCGAGCCCTGGCTGGTACGCTGGCGCGGCAGACTTCGCCGCCGGTCTGGCCGCCTTGTGCGTCTGCTGGGCGTTGCCGCTAGCTGCGAGGAGCACGCCCAGCACGACGGCGGTTACACTCCACTTCAATTTCTCGAAGATCATCGCGGCCTCGCTAAATAACCAATCTTGCAGCGTGCCCGGAAGCGGTCACGGAATCATGCCGCACTCGAACATCTTGTTGGCAATCGGAGCCGCCACCCTGTTGATGAACTCGGCACGCATCTGCGGATCGGTGCGCAGCAACTGCACGGCACGCTGCTCGTTCTCGGACTTCGGCTGCCCCCGTTTCTGAGCCCTTTCCTGCCACAGTTGCTCGCAGGTCGACCGCTCGTACTTCTGGACGATCTTGTCTGCGACCTGATCCAGAATCGGAAACTGCTGGGCGCCGACCACACCCGAGAACAGCAGCGCTGACCCCAGCGCAAGCCGCAAAAAACATCTGGTCATGGCCTTGTCCTTAACAGTGGTAAAGCAGTCGTCAGTCTTGAAAAACGCCGGGATCATCGCTTCGGTAGAGACAACTTCATCCTGCTTTCCGCAGTGCGCCTCGCCCAAGCCCTAGCCCAAGCCCTAGCCCTAGCCCAAGCCCTGGCCCTGGCCCTGGCGCAAGCTCGTGTGGCTCGACGCGTGCGGCTAAGGTGAAGAATACGCAGCGCGAGTGGACGCCACTAGTGGACCTTGGTCCAATAAGTGCGCGATGGGACCGATCGTTGTTCCCGCATGCCCAGACCTTCCCGCTCGAATGAGGGCATGCAACGCGATCAACGGACCTTTTACGCCACCTGTCCACGGGCAACGACGGCATGCCATCGAACCGACTGCGCTCGCGATTGTGTGCCGGGACGCTTGCGATTCATCGCGGCAATGTTTGCCGGATTGCTGCGGCAACGTCTTGACTCACCACGGCCAGTGCGCGGCTGTGGGCAGCCGCGATGGCGATATACCCCGATCCCGTCACCGGTTCATGCGCGACCGTATGGCCGGTCACCTGCGCCGCCTGTTTAGGAGGATGCACGGTCCACAACGCATCGATGGTGACCGAGTCACCCGGTACCGAATCGAAGCGCAGGATGGCGACGCTAACCTGATAGACCTCTACCGCCTCGCCTTGCGGAAAAACGGACACATTTCCGGTCCCCAGCAACTGCACAAGATTGCCCGCCAAAGCCCGCGGGATATTGCTCTTGAGCGGTTCGCCCCAGCGCGCGAATTCGTTCACCGCGACTTCATTGTCCGAGACGCGCGTCACCATCTGCGGACGGTCGACGAGTTCCGGTACTGTCACCGGACCGACCACGATGTTGACCGGAACGACGGGACCGCTGCGCTCGAGCGCAGTGTCGGCGCTCAGGGTGTAGAAGGCAGCCTTCGGCGAGCTGCAGCCTGCGAGAGTCCCGAGCGCGAGCGCAGCAATGAGGAACAGGATCGAACGCATCATTTCTGGTCCCCCGGTTTTCCTCGAATCAGCGCTTCCGGATGTCGTTCGAGATAATCCGCGAGCGTCCGGAAGGCGGCCGCCGTGCGCGCCAGCTCGCTCAATGCGTCCCCTGCTCCCTGCTGCAACGGCGAGTTGGGCAGCAATGCGCTGTTCGCCGAGTCGAGCGCCTTATGCGCCGCGATGAGCGTATCGCGAGCCTGCGGCGTAACTTCGGTATCGAGCCGCTTGAGCAACGTGTTCGCCTCGACAAGCGTCTGTTGCGCGTTCTTGCCGATCGCATCGAACGGAATCTTGTTCAGCTTGGTCATCAGACTCGTCAACGACTCCTGCAGCGATTGCAGATTGCCTGGCGTGGTCGGAAATTCTGGCGGGTTCTTGCTCCAATCCATTGAGGCCTTGGCGGCATTGGGGAAAAAATCGACCGCGATGTACAGCTGTCCGGTAATCAGGCTTCCGGTTCGCAATTGCGCCCGGAGTCCACGGCCGACAAGATAAGTCGCGAGCGCCTGGGGGTCCCTCGAGACCCTGCCAGCACCTGTTGCGCCCGGCTGGTAGCGCGAAGTGAAGCGCTCCGGAAAAAAATGGATCTCGACCGGAATGCTGATCTGCTTCGTGACCGGATCGAAGCGGGTATAGATTGCCGTCACCTCGCCCACCGTGATCCCACGGAAGTCGACCGGCGCGCCGATCGTCAGCCCGCGCACCGATTCGGTGAAATTCAGCACATAGGTATCGACGATGTTGTCATGGCGCTTCATCGCATCGGCGAAGCTTTCGAACAGTTCGAATTGCGTCTTCACGGCGGCCTCGGAGATGTCTGCCGTATCCGGAGGCGTCTGGAACGCGAGGCCGCCGATCACGATGGAGACCAGCGACTGCGTGTTGACCTTCACGCCGCTGGTATCGAGCGAGACGTCGATACCGCTTGCGTGCCAGAAGCGCGTATTGTTGGTCACAAACCTGTCGTAGGGCGCGTTGACGAACACGTTGATTGTCACGCCCTTGCCGTCGCTATCAAGCTTGTAGGCCGTGACCTGACCGACCTGCAGGCGTCTGAAGAAGATAGGAGAGCCGACATCGAGTGAGCCCATGTCCTGCGCCTTCAACACGAACTCCCGTCCCGGGACGTCGCTCGCAAATACAGGTGGCGTTTCGAGGCCGACAAAGTCGTGACGTATGGTTGTCGAGTTGCCCACATCCATGCTGATAAACGAGCCGGACAGCAGCGTGCCGATACCGGACACCGTGCCCCCGGAAATGCGTGGACGCACGACCCAGAAACGCGTGTTGTTGACGAGGAGATCCGAAGCATCCTTGACAATGTCGGCAGTCGCTACGACGCGTGAGTGATCCCTCGACAGCGTCACGCTTTTGACGACGCCGATGTCCACGTGCTTGAATTTGATCTTGGTCTTGCCTGCATCGAGCCCTTCGCCGGTTGTGAAGGTAATCGTGATCGTCGGGCCCCGCTCGACGACCGCCTTCACCGCGAGCCAGGCGCCGATCAGCACGGCGATGATCGGCACCAGCCAGATCAGCGGCAGCCGCCAGCGCGGGCGCGGCGCGGCGACCGCTTCGGGAATATCGGGTGAGTCGGGTCGATCAGGCGGCATGGCCATGATTTTTCTCTGCGAGATCCCAGATCAGGCGAGGATCAAACGACATCGCGGCAAACATGGTCAGAACGACCACCGCTCCAAAGGCGATCGCAGCCGGACCCGCCTGGATGGTCGCCAGCGCATTGAACTGGACGAGCGCGACGAGCATCGTGATGACGTAAATATCGAGCATCGACCAGCGTCCGACCAGCTCGACGAGACGATAGACGCGCGTTCTTTGCTCTGGTTGCCACCTCGAGTGAAACTGGGTCGAAACCGTCAGGAACACCAGCGCGATGATCTTCAGCATCGGCACCGCGATACTCGCGATGAACACGATGACGGCGAGCGGCCAGGAACCTGACGTCCACAGGTACACGACACCACTCATGATCGTGTCTTTCTCGCTGCCAAACAGTGAGCTGGTGTTCATGACCGGCAGCACGTTCGCGGGAACGTATAGAACCATCGCGGCGATCAGAAACGCCCACGTGCGGGCGATACTGTCCGGCTTGCGAAAATGAAGTTGCGCGCCGCAGCGCGGGCAGGACGCTTCGTGCGCGTGGGCAGCAGGTTTCGACATCAATCCGCAGCTATGGCAAACCATCCAGCCACAGGCAGCCGCGTTCGGAGACGGCAGCGCTGTCGCGCCGCCTGCCTCCGGACCGGCGCCGTGTCCACCATGACTGATCCGCGCCCACAGCTCGCGGGGATCGAATGCCGCACTGGCCGCCGCCAGCAACAGCATCAACGCTCCGAACGACCACAGCGCCACACCGGGCACCACGCTGGCGATATGCGCGAGCTTGACGAGTGCGACCAGCAGCCCAAGGATCAGCACCTCGGTCATACCCCATGGCTGGGCCATATGCAGGACGCGGAACACCAGGTCCGCCCGGTACGGAACACGATTTAACCGCAATGGCACCAGCAGATACGCCATCGCAGTCATCTGCATCGCGGGCATCAGGAGGGTCGTGGCGAACACGAGGCCCGCGAGCGGCCACATCCCGTCGCGATACAGCACGCGTACCGCGCCGATCAGCGTGGTCTGGACGAGGTCACCGTTCACCGCCAGGCCGACGACCGGGTAGGCGTTTGCGACGGCAAACAGGACAATCGACGTGAGCGTAAAGGACAGTGCGCGATCAAGGCTGTCGGGATGGCTCCGATACAACTCGGCACCGCAGCGGCAGCAGCGCAGCACGCCGTTGGGCGGTAACGGCGTCTCGCGCTGCAAAAGGTCGCATTCGTGACAGGCGATGAGGGGTCCAGTTGTCATTGCGCCAGCTCCGCAACCGCCGGGTTCGCTTTGCGCCCGGCATCGGCCGGCTGTTGTGAATCCTTGTGCGTCATCTTTTCTGCTGTCACCACCCAGCCGCCGCCCATTGCCTTGTAAAGCGCGATGACCGAGCTGAACACTGCGCCGCTTGTCTGGGTATAGCTGAGCTGGGCGTTGAACAGACTGCGTTCGGCGTCCAGCACCTCGATGTAGCTCGTGTAGCCGCCCTCATAACGCAGCCGCGCAAGCCGCGCATAGGTATGCAGTGCATCGACCTGACGGCCCTGCACCACGAGTTGCTCACGCGAGTTCTGTAATCCGACAAGCGCATCGTCGACTTCCTGAAACGCCACCTGGATCGCCTGCTGGTACTGGAGCAATGCCTGTTGCTGCTGGGCTTCGGCCTGCTTGACCTGTCCGCTGATGTTGCCGGCGGTGAAGATCGGCACAGTCAGCGAGCCGGCATAGGCCCAGATCCGCGCCGGCCCTTCAAACAATTTCGAGAACTCCCCGCTCGCCGAACCAAACAGTCCCGTCAGCGATATCGACGGGAAGTAGAGTGCGCGCGCCGCACCGATCAGCGCGTTCGCGGCAACCAGGTTCTGTTCGGCCTGAAGGAGATCGGGACGGCGTTCGAGCAGATTCGACGGCAGCCCCGCCGGCACAACAGGGATCGCCAGATCCGACAGTTCCCGCCCGCGCAGGATGTCGCCCGGGTTACGGCCCATCAGCACCGAAAGGGCGTCTTCCTGCTGGGCGATCTGCGTCCGTAGCTGCGGAATCGTCGCGGCCGATGCCTCGTATTCCGACTGGCTTTGAGCGAGTTCCATCTCCGACACATCACCGCCTTTGAACCGCAACGTGAAGACGTGGACCGATTCCAGCCGGCTTTCAGTGGTAGCTTTCGCGATGGCAAGTTGCCGGTCGAGGCTGCGCAGATTGATGTAGGCGGTTGCCACCGACGCGACCAGCGACAGGATGACCGCGCGGCGTCCCTCTTCGCTTGCCAGCAGGCTCGCACGCGCCGCTTCGGTTTCACGGCGCACCTTGCCAAACAGATCGATTTCCCACGACGCGGAAAGCGACAGCTGGAAGTCGTTGAAGACTGGCGATACCCCTGCGGGCAGCGGCAACGGCCCAGATTGCGATGACCGCTCGCGTTCCGCCAGGGCCCCGGCGCTCACCTGCGGGAACAGCCCCGAGCGGGTGGTGACGAACTGACCGAGAAACTGGTCCACACGCGCGGCCGCGATCTTTATATCCTTGTTGTCGGCGAGCGCGGTGGCAATCAGATCGTTCAGCACAGGGTCCTGGAACTGCTCCCACCATGCGGCGTTGGCAACCTCGGCGGCTTCGCCGGATTCGAAACGGAACGTCGCCGGTGTCTCGATCGTCGGCCGTACGTAGTTGGGACCAAGCAGACACCCCCCCAGCGCCAGAAGGACCGGTACGAGTACTGGCAGGAACACTGAGCGACGCATGTCATTCGTCCTCGCGTCTCGCAGACGGCGTAACCGTCGGGCCGCCCGGGCCCGCGTCAACACCACCCGCAGGTCCATCGCCCGATGCGCCAGCGCTCGGCCCCGGGGTTTTCTTGCCACCCGTTTTCTCCGACATCGTCTCGAGCACATAGAAGAACATCGGGATGAAGAACACGGCGATCGCGGTGGCGCCGAGCATGCCGCCTATCACGCCCGTGCCGATCGAGTGGCGGCTGTTCTGCGACGCACCGAGCGCAATCGCGAGCGGCACGCAGCCGAGAATGAACGCGAGCGAGGTCATCACGATCGGGCGCAGCCGCTCCCTCGCCGCAGTGACCGCCGAGTCGTACACCGACTCGCCCGCCTCGCGGTTGATCACGGCGAACTCGAAGATCAGGATCGCGTTCTTCGCAGCGAGCGCGACCAGCATCGTCAGCCCGATCTGGAAGTAGACATCGTTTTCGAGGCCGCGCAGCAGGATGGCAAGCAGCGCGCCGAACAGCGCGAAAGGCACCGCCATCAGTACGCCGACCGGCAGGCTCCACTTCTCGTATTGCGCAGCGAGAATCAGGAACACCATGATGAGGCCGAATGCGAACACCAGCCCCGAGGTGCTGCCCGCCTTCCTGGCCTCGTATGCCTCGCCGCTCCACCCAAGGTTATAGCCCGCTGGCAACACTTCATCACCGAGCGCTTCGATGGCGGACATCACTTGCCCCGAGCTGACGCCTGGCGCGCCATTGACTGTGAGTTTCACCGCCGGGAAATTGTTGAAGCGCGTCACCAGATCCGGACCGGTGACGTACTTCGAGGTCACCACCGCCTTGAGCGGCACCATGCTATCAGTCTTGCTGCGAACATAGATCTCAGCTAGATCCTGAGGTGTGAGCCGGTACGATGGTTCGGCCTGCAGGATCACCTGCCACAACCGGCTCGAACGGTAAAACTGCGACACATACAGCGAGCCGAACATCGTCTGCATCGCGCTATATACGTCCTCTATCGGCACGCCCAGCGTCGCGGACTTGTCGCGGTCCACGTTGACGAGCAGTTGCTGGGATGACGCATTGAAGGTCGACGTGACGCGTTGCAGTTCGGACCGCTTCTTGGCCTTCGCGATGAACTGGTCCACCACACCGGCCAGTTGCGCGATCGTGGCGTCGCCCTGGGCCTGGATCCATACCTCGGTGCCGCCGGTCGTGCCGAGACCTGGAATCGAAGGTGGATTGACCGGGAGGATGATGCCCTCCTGGACCTGTGACAGCTTCTCGTAGGCGCCGATCAGCAGCGCCCGCGCATTCTGCGTTCTGATGTTGGCGAACTTGTAGCGTTCGTCAAAGTCCTTGAGGCCGATAAAAAAAGTGCCAGCGTTGTTCTTGTTCTGGCTGTCGAGCAGACTGAACCCGTCGATAGTCGTGACGCTGCTCACCCCCGGCTGCTTCATGAAATGGTCGATGACGTGCTGGGACACCGCCCCTGTGCGATCAAGGCTCGCCGCGTCCGGCATGATGACCGCGCCGAGCAGATAGCCCTGATCCTCGGGCGGCAGAAACGACGTGGGGATCGATCTCATCATCACAACCGCGAGCGCGATCATGCCCGCAAACAGCAGCAGCGCCACGACAAAGCGCTTGATCACCAGTTGCACCGTGTTCGAATACTTGTGCGTCATCCGCTCGAACCAGCCGTCGAACCACTTGAAGAAGCCTTTCTTTTTTTCGTGCCCCGGTTTGAGCAGTATGCCCGCCAACGACGGCGACAGCGTGAGCGCAACCAGCCCCGAAAACACCACCGAAATCGCGATGGTGATGGCGAACTGCTTGTACAACTGTCCGGTGATGCCGCTCAGGAACGCCACCGGCACGAAAACCGCGCACAGCACGAGCACGATCGCGACGACCGGGCCGGCGACTTCGTCCATTGCCCGCCTGGCCGCCTCCTTGGGGTCCAGCTTGTGGACGTTCATGTTGCGCTCGACGTTTTCAATCACCACGATCGCATCGTCCACCACAATGCCGATCGCCAGGACCATGCCGAACAGCGTCAGCATGTTGATCGAGAAACCGAGCGCGAGCATACCCATGAACGTGCCCATGATCGATACCGGCACCGCGAGCACCGGAATCAGCGTCGCACGAAAGCTCTGCAGGAACACAAACACCACGACCACAACCAGAACCAGGGCTTCGAAGAAGGTGTGGACCACGTCAGAGATCGACGCACGCGTGAAGTCCGTCGTATCCATTGCGATCTCATAGTCGATGCCTTCCGGGAACTCCTTCTTCATCTGCGCGAGCGTCGCGCGCACCTGCTTTGACACGTCGAGCGCGTTGGCGCCCGGCTGCTGGTACACCGCGATGACCGTGGCGGGCTTGCCCTGGAACCGGCTGCGGATCGAATAATCTTTCTGGCCAAGTTCGGCCCGGCCGATGTCCTTGAGCCGCACGATTGCCGCGCCGCCGCTGGCGGCACGAATGATGATGTTGTCGAACTCTGCCGGATCGGTCAGCCGGCCGGTCGTCGTGATCGCGAACGACTGTTCGACTGCCGTGCCCGTTGGAGACTTGCCGATGCTCCCCACCGCGAACTGCTGGTTCTGGTTGGACACGGACTTCTGTACGTCCGCCGCCGTGACGCCTAGTTGCGCCATGCGATCGGGTTTCAGCCAGATACGCATCGCGTAATCGGGCGTGCCGAAAATACTCGACTGATTCGCACCCGGTATGCGCTTGAGCGCATCGAGCACATAGATGTTGGCGTAGTTGGCGATATAGGTCGCGTCGTAACGGTTAGTCGGCGAATAGATGGCAATCACCATCATGAACGCCGACGACTTCTTCTGCACCTGGATGCCCTGCGACTGCACCGAGGACGGCAACTGGGGCAAAGCGAGGTTCACCCGGTTCTGCACATCGACCTGCGCCAGCTCGGGGTTCGTGCCGATCTCGAAGAACGCGTTGAGCGTAAAGTTGCCGGTCGACGAACTCGACGAGTACATGTAGATCATGTTGTCCGCGCCGTTGACCTGCTGCTCGATCGGCGCCGCCACATTGTTCGCGACCACATCCGCGCTGGCCCCCGGGTAAGTGGCGGAAACCGTGATCTGCGGCGGCGTGATGTCCGGGTACTGCGCGATCGGCAAACTGAGCATCGCCAATGCGCCCCCGAGTGTAATGACGATCGAGATGACTGACGCGAAAATTGGCCGGTCGATGCAGAAGCGGGAGATGTTCATATCGGCCGCCTGTCACTGCGTCACGGTCTGGCCGGACTGCCGTGATGCGAGGTGCTGTTGTGGCTCTTTTTGCGGTGCATTGGCGCCAGCCGGCTGACTGGCCGGCCTGGGCGCCCCGGTGATCTTGAGCGGCGTGTCCGCGGTGACGCGTATTGCGCCATCGACCACGACCCGCTCGCCAGGTTTCAGACCCTCGGTGATGAACCAGTCGTCGCCATGCCATTCGCCAGGTTCGACCACGCGTTGATGGGCTTTGGAGTCCTTATCGACCACCCAGACGAAATGACTCTTCGCCCCCTGCAGGACCGCGCGCTGAGGCACGAGGATCGCGTTCGGACGGATGGCACCCGCGACGCGCGCCCGCACAAACTGGCCCGGATGCAGGCTGCCCGTCGGGTTGGCCAACGACGCGCGCACGAGGAACGTGCCCGTCTGGGTGCTGAACGCCGGATTGGCAAAGTTGATGTGACCGGTTGAAGGAAACAGCGTGCCATCGGCCAGAATGACTGACACCGTGAAATCGTTGTCGGCCGGAAACACGAGTTGCTTCCTGTCTATCTGGCTGCGATACCCGAGCAACTCGTTTTCGGAGATGCTGAAATTGACCCACATCGGGTCGAGCTGATAGACAGTCGTCAGCAGACCGTTTGCGGCGGCAGTCACATAGCTGCCGTCCTGCTGCTGGGCGAAGCTCGACAGGCCGTTGAGCGGTGACTTGATCGTCGTATAGCCGAGGTTCAGCTGTGCTGTCTCGACCTCGCCCTGAGCAGCGATAACGGCAGCCTCCGCCTGCTTTTCGTTGCCCGTTGCATCGTCGAGATCCTTCTGGCTCAAGGCGTTCTGCTTGGCGAGCGGGAACACCCGAGCCAGATTGGCTTTGGTCACATAGAGCCTCGCCTGTTGCTGGGCGAGCTGCCCTTTTGCGGTCTGCAGTGCCGCTTCAAAAGGCTTGGGATCCATCAGGAATAACGTCTGCCCGGTGTGGACCAGCTGACCCTCGGTGTACACCCGTTTGTCGAGAAAGCCGTCGACGCGCGCACGAATCTGCACTTCCCGTGAGCTTTCTGTCTGCGCGGTGAATTCGAAGTCGACCGGCGTATCGTGCGGCTCGACGGTCATCACCGTGACCTCGATCGGTCCAGTTGACGGCAGCCCCGCCGGCTTGTGGCAGCCAGCGCACAGCGCCAGCGTGACACAGGCAAGCACCCGTCTCACATCACCCCTTGAAAATCGTTGCTGGCAGACATTCAGCGGCGCACATTTCATGGCATAACCTGTCACGGCTAATTGGGCGTAAGAGCGCCGAACAGCACCAATGCATCGTAGCGATTCACCAGCGTTGCCGACATCGCGCCATTCGTACTGTCAAGCACGATCGACCATGCGTAGGCGCGCTCGGTGCCCAGAAGGAGAAACTGACTCTCGCCTTTTTCGATGTACAGCATGGGCGTCGCCAGCGCGGCGCCGGTTACCGTCTTCTTTGAAAAATCGAGGCGCAGCAATTGCAAGGCGCCGATCTCCGCCGGCAACGATCGCTCACTGGTGATTCCGGGATCGCAGGCATGGGCGTTAAAGGTCGCGCAGAGCACCGGCCGGTTGCCGTCGACGTCTGCGGCGGCCACCGACAATGAACGCTGGCAGAAGACCACCAGGACCGCAGAGCCTCGAACATTCTTCTTCATGACTGCGTCTCCGCGTACTGGCGCACCATTGCGGGTCTCTACTGAACCGTGTACCCGCGACCAGCCATGCATGCCGTCACGGCGCGGTTGAAAGGATCGATTCGTGCCCGCCAGCAGGTGCGCCAGCGACAACGCCTCCTTCGCCACGCCTGGGAACTTGGGCGGCGATTCGCCTCTCATGCGACGGCGTGCACATCCAGCCTGTTAGCGCACACACTCCGTATCGCTGCATTGAGTTCCTGGTCAAGAGCCGTCTGCGACACCATCGTGCGTCGACGACAGCCGATCGATCCGTTTGTGACGTGCGATCACGGCCACGCCCGTCGGTATCCTCATGCTCCGGACTACCTTGGAGATCCCGTTGCGGAGCAACCCTTCGCTACAGCCGTCGCCGCGGCCCCGATCCGATGAAACAAATATTGGGTGCGGCGCCAATCAAAAGCTATTGGACTTTGGTCCAATACGGCAACGGGCCCCAAGCGCGCCATGCTTACGGCGTCGTACTCTCTAAAACGGTGCGCACCGTCCTGATGAACAGCTCGTCGTCGAACGGCTTTGGCAAATAGCCCACCGCGCCTGCCAAAAGCGCCTGCTCCTTCACGTCGACATCGTCATGCGCCGTGATGAATACGACGGGCAAGCCGCTTCCTGCCAGGCGCCTTTGCACCTCCAGTCCATTCAAACCCGGCATCTGGATATCCAGAATCACGCACGCCGGCCGATACGAGGGCATCGAAGCGAGGGTGTTCAGAAGTTCCTCGCCGCTCGCGAACGACTCGGTCGCAAACCTGACGGAGCGCAATAGCCGCTTGATCGCCCGGCACACCGACTCATCGTCATCGACGACGACAACAAATGGCTTTTCGTTTCCCATTTTGAATGGCCCAGTGTCGGAAATAGGCGAGCACCCGCATACCCCCAGGACATCAGACTAAGTGACGGGAATGGACAGCGATATTGGACCTTGGTCCTGTATGACGTCGAGCTGCGGGCCAAGTGTGCGTGCTACTTGCCGAGCATCGCGAACGCATCGCGCATCGGTTCAAGCGAAACGGTGATCAATCCATCGAGTGGCGTGTTCATTTCGAGAATCAGAAAAATGGCGCCGGATGTCGATACCGCGCCCAGAAAGAACGCGGCTACAACGGTCACGTTGAACGGGCCGAACATGCCAAATGCGCCGAAGATGATGGATAGCCACACCACCAGCATGACGAGGAGCGCCATCGGGAGTGCGCCCACCGACTGCAGCAGCGCGAGACGGCGCACAGCCAGCACCTCATCGGCAATCCCGATCGCGCTCGCTTGCAGTTGCCGCTGCATCGCGTTATGCGGCGAGAGTTCTTCGAGCTTGTGCTGGAGCCCTTCCACGCGTCGCAACGTAGCGGTGTTGCCAAGCCGCGCCACCTGAGCGGGGTCACCCGAGGACAGGATTTGGATCGAAGCGCCAACGTGCTGCTTCAGCGCCTCACGGATCTCCTGGGTTTCCGGTCCGTATTTCGCTAGCACGCGATCGAGTTGAACAATGCTGGCGGCGGCGCGCACAAGCTCGGCGTTCATCGTGTCCAGCGAATTTTTGGCTGATGAGATTAGCAGGCCGAGCACCAGCGCGGCGATCGTAGCGATCAGGCCCGTCGTGAGTTTGACAACGCCGATCGAATCCTCGCTGAGATGGTGTCCCGGCAGCATCGCGTGCAGCCACAGGCCGAGCACCGCGCTGGCGAAGACGCAGCAAAAGACGATAAACGCGATGAATAAGTGGTGCACCGTCCGACGCTCCAACGGGTCGTGGACGAACGGTTAGCTGATTTCCTTCGTGCGCTGGGTCCGGTGCCGCACCGTCAACTCCGTTCGGCAGGGAACCAGACTACGCGTCGAAGGAAGGGGCAGGTATAGGACCTTGGTCCAATACGTTCACATCGCAGCGGCTGGAGCGCCCGCATCGCTGCGTCGATGTGAGCCGTCCGGTAGCAGTCCGGGGCGCTGCAGGTGGCTCGAACATCGGTCGCAACCGGCGTAGACTGGACCACAGCCCATGCGCCCCTACAGAACGAATATGACACGTCGTCGGGATTGAACGCCCGCCCCCCATGCTTGCGTTGAGCGCAGGCTGCTCGGTTCGCCACGACTGGCTTCGGAGAAAAAAAAGGGCTCACGCGCATCCGTTCGACGGGAGGGACCATGCTATCCGTACAACCGTGGCGAACGCGCGCCGCGTGGCTGCGCACTTACAACATGTCGACGCTCCTGGCGTTGATGATGATCAGCGTGTTTGTGGTCCCATATGCCACGACGTCGGGCAGCGTGACCGGACGAATCGCGCGGGATATCCTGCTCACCCTCGTGCTGTTGAGCGGCGTGATTGCGGCATCGGATCGCCGCAGGGCGATGATGTGGCTCGCACCGATCGTGCTGCTCGCCATCGTCGTGCGTTGGGCGGCATGGCTGTCGTCGCTGGCGCCTTACCTGATGATCCGGGATGGCGCGACGTTACTCGCGCTGGGCCTGCTGGGTATGGTTGTCGGGGTCAAGGTATTCGGTGCGGGCGCGGTGACCCTCGACCGCATACGCGGCGCGATTGTCCTTTACATCCTGGTAGGAGTGGTCTGGGCCGACGTGTATGAATTCATCAGCCTGCAGATTCCCGCAGCGTTTTCCGGCATTCCCAAAACCGCGGGGCCGCCGGATCGCTCGACCTGGCTCTACTTCAGCTTCGTGACGTTGACCACCGTCGGGTATGGCGACATCGTGCCGGTGGCACGCGCGGCGAGGTCGCTGGCGAACCTCGAGGCGCTGATCGGGCAACTGTATCCGGCTATCGTGCTGGCCCGGCTGGTTTCGTTGCAGGTTGCGGGCGGTAGCTCCGGCAAGAACAGTCCGTAACGGATCGGCATAAGGTTCGGCAAACGCCCGACATTGGACGCTTCCAGCAGCGCGATCGGGTCGCGCGAGGCAATCGTGCAGACAGCGAGCTGGGCGCGGGGCACTCG
Source organism: Paraburkholderia ribeironis (assembly GCF_900019265.1). Classification (GTDB taxonomy): domain Bacteria; phylum Pseudomonadota; class Gammaproteobacteria; order Burkholderiales; family Burkholderiaceae; genus Paraburkholderia; species Paraburkholderia ribeironis. The sequence goes on along the minus strand of NZ_CYGX02000014.1, from coordinate 8,341 downwards.
CTGCCGCGCCGCTTTGCCGGCATCGATCCGTGATGCACGGGAGCCGCGCCTACGAAACACCACGAATAGATCGTCATCAATGCCGTTGGCGGCTGGCCCGGCAGGTCCGCCAGGCCTGGCGCGGCTCTGTAGTCCAGCGGTTTTCGGAATGGCCCCTCCTCTTCCGGTCAATCCCGCGACGCCCCGCACCAGGCTGACGATCAGGCTGATGGCGCCGCCGGTTTCGGTGCTGGAGGCGGCGCGTCGCGCAAGGCATCAATTGCGTCGTCAACCGTCAGGAAGATTTCCTTGCGCGCCGCATCCGGGCTGCCAAGTGCCCGATACCGCTCTATCTCGCTTCGCACGCCCTCAGGCACGGCGACCGACGCGAGCCCCACGCCGCGGCGGTCCAGTTCTTCGCGCAACTGAAGAAGCGTCTTCCCGGCCGTGTAGTCGATATTGCTGATTTGAGAGGCATCGATCACGACCCACCGCACCGGAGCCTGTTGGTTTTCCATGAGTTTGAGGATTTCCGTCATGAAGCGGCCTGCATTCGCGTAGAAGAGGTCTGCTTCGAAGCGGTACACGACGATCCCTGGCGCAGCGAACACGCCCGGCGCTGCGACGTGCGGCACCCAATGCCCGCTCGCGTCGCGGGTCAACACGCGTGTGCGCAGCCGGTAGCTGTGCCGCGCGTGATCGATGAGCGACAACACCACGGCCGCGACAATGCCGTGCATGACGTCGACGAATACGACCACGACGGCGGTGATCAAGGCGACCACGAACTCGTCCTTTTGCAGGCGAAAAAGTTCTCTCATGCCCTTCACGTCAATCAGCTTCACGCCGATCATAAAAACGATGGCCGACAGCACGACGGCCGGCAGGAAGCTGAGCGGCCTCGTCAGAAAGAGCAGCACGAGTAGCACGATAACCGCGGTCGTCAGATGGGCGATCTGGGTCCGGCCGCCCGCGTCATCGACCATCTCCGTCTTGGTAGGGCTGCCGTTCACGACAAACGTGCCGGTCAGCGCGGCGGCGGCGTTCGCGCCAGCCAGGCCCAGGATGTCGAGATTCGCATCGACATCCTCGTTGTAGCGGTTGGCGTAAGCCCGCGCGGTCGCCGCGCTCTGGGCGATGATGACGATAAAGCACGACCCTGCCGTCGCGACGACCTGATCGAGTTGGGCCACATGCATGGGTGGCAGGGACAACGCCGGCAGCCCGCCAGGCACGTTACCTATGACGGCGATACCATGCCGCGTGAGGTCGAACAGCATGCTGGCGGCAATCGCTGCCACCACAGCAATGAGCGCACCGGGTATGCGCGGCGCTACGCGCTTGAAGCCCACGATCACGGCCAGCACCGCCACCGAAAACAACAGCGTAGGATAGTTCGTTTCGCCGAGGCGCTGAAATACGGAGGCGAGCTGCAGGAGGGGGCCATGGCCCTGCTTCGACATGCCCAGCAGGCCGGCGAGTTCGCCCACCGCGACCTGTATGCCGACACCGGTCAGGAAGCCGATTAACGCACTGCGCGACAGGAAGTCGGCGAGAAAGCCGAGGCGAAAGATACGCGCGAGCACCAGCATCACGGCCACCGCGAAGGCGACCGTACTGGTAAGGCCGATATACTCCGCGCTGCCCAGGGCGGCGACGGTGGCCAGCGTTCCCGCCAGAATGGCGGCCGTTGCGGAGTCGGCAGCGACGACCAGATGTCGCGACGCGCCGAGCAGCGCGAATACCACCAGCGGCAGCAGGATCGTATAGAGACCGGTGACCGCCGGCGTGCCCGCGATCTTCGTGTAGCCCATGACCTCCGGGATACCCAGCGCAGCGAGCGTAATACCCGCGAGAATGTCGCGCGGCAGTTGCGCCCGATCGACTGGCAATAGCCCGTGCAGGAATGGCAGACGATGAGCGGGAGCGTGGATTGGCGTAGTGGGCTTCATGTCGACTCCTCGACAGGGCGCGCGAGTTTTCCGATCAGTGCGTCGGCAACCAGATCGTCCGCGATCACGACATCGGATGCGCCGGCCGCTTCGAGCAGCTCCCTGCGCAGACTGTTCTCACCAGGGGTGGCGATCCAGAGTCTGGGATTGATCGTATGCGCCATCAGCGTGACGGCCAGATTGGCGTCCGCTTCGGCAGGCGTCACCACCAGCGCCCGGGCATATTCGAGGCGCGCCCGCCTGAGTACGTCGTCGAATACGCTGGCTTCGCCGAGCACGACCAGATGCCCGCGCTCGGCCGCCTTCTCGGCCAGTGCCTGGTTGCCAACGAGCACCAGCACGGTGTGGCCGGCTTCACGCAGGCGCGCCGCCACCCGCTCGCCGACCGCCCGATAGCCGACGACGACAACGTGACCCATGAGGTTTTCCAGCTTACGTTCCATCGCCCTGTTCTCCCGATAGGCCATCACGTCGTCTCCCGACAGGATGCCCGTGAGTCTTGTCACCGCGAACGCGCCGACCAGCATCGTCGCGAACATCGCCAGCAGCATGAACTCTTTCTGGCCTTCATCGAAGTCCGAGAAGTCTCCCAGCGTGGTCACCAGGTTGACGCCGTTCCATACAGCCGTGAACAGCCGCGTGCTGAGCGGAGCGTTCGACCGGTCGAGCAGCGCGAGGCCCGCGGCCGCGAGACTCAGCACCAGCAGGAGCAGCGCAATCGTGTGCAGCGCACGGCGTCGCCATTCGCGGATACGCAGCGCGCCAAGGCGAGGCTCATCGACGCGGTAGATCAGCATCGTTCATCGGGTCCGGTCGAAGCGACTGTGTGAAGTTGAGTTGTCTGAATGATCCCACCCTGCACGACCGACGCAATGGGACTTTGGTCCAATGCAGTTCGCACCCGCGTAAGACTCGATGTCCATCGGCGAGAGCAGGATCCGGTGGTCAGCAACGCGCTCGACGCCGGCATGGATACCGGGGCATGGATACCGACAACGCGCTCGGCGTGTATGAAGTCAGGCTGCGGGCCATATGTGCCTGCTTCGCGCGCAAGGGGAGCCCGCCGCGAGCCCTCTACGCAACCACGCCGTGCCGAAGGAACTCGCCGCTGCTGCCCTCAGCGCGACAGGCGCGTGTCGGAGGCGGAGAACAGATCGACCTTGTCGACAAGGTGGACGAGCTGTGCCAGCGACGTGACTTCCATCTTCTCCATCACGCGCGCCCGGTGGGCTTTGATGGTTTTTTCGGCGGTCCCGAGGTCGCTCGCGACCTGCTTGTTGAGCCGGCCGGTCACGACGAGCGCCATCACTTCCCGCTCGCGCCTGGTCAAGCGCTCGAAGCGCTGGCGTAACGTGTTCGCTTCGCAGCGCTTTGTATGCGTCTGCCGGGCGCGCTCAAGTGCGTGATCGACGGCCCGCAGCAGGTCGTCGTCACGCACGGGCTTTGGCAGAAAATCGCAAGCGCCGGCTTTCATCGCGTGAACGGTCATCGGAATGTCGCCGTGCCCTGAGATGAAAATGATGGGGACGATCTCCCCCACCTCATGCTGCAGCTCAAGGCCGTTGATGTCCGGCAGTTCGACATCCAGCAGCAGACAGCAAGGGCGGCCGTCAAGGTCTGCATTGGCACGGAATTCGCCAGCCGACGCAAAGACCCTGACGGCATGGCCAGCGGAGCGCAGCAGCCGCGCGAGCGCGCGACATACCGATTCATCGTCGTCGACGACCAGCACCAAGGGGTCTGCTTCAGCCATGGCAGCTATCGCGACTTCCTGTTCAAGGCCCCGTTCCCTGCTGGCAACGTGACATAGAACGTCGCGCCTCGATCAAGATTGTTTTCGGCCCAAAGCCGGCCGCCGTGGAGCTCCACGATCGATCGGCTGATCGACAGTCCAAGCCCCAGGCCATGGGGCTTCGACGTATAGAACGGCTTAAAGACCGTGTCGAGCTGTTCGACGGTCAGCCCCTGGCCGCAGTCGCGCACGGCAATCCGGACCGTAGCGTCGTCCTGCGCGGTAAGCGCAATCGACACCGCGCGCTCAGCCGGCAGCAAGTGGTGCATCGCATCGAACGCATTGAGCAGCAGGTTGAGCGCGACCTGCTGCAGTTGCACCTTGTCGGCATATATCTGGGGCGGATCGGCGCATAGCTCGACAGTCACGCGGGTCTGGCGCATGATCGCGTCGCTATGCAGAAGAAGAACGACGTCACGAATCACCGCCGCAGGGTTCAGCAGCGCGAACTCCATGTCGCCCTTCCTGACCACCAAACGGATGCGCCGGATCACTTCGCTCGCCCGGTAGTCGTCCTGGACGATGTCGTTCAGGATCTCCTGCACCTCCGCGACATCGATCGACTCGGCCGCCATGAAGCGCTGCGCCGCCTGCACGTTGCTGAGGATCGCAGTGAGCGGCTGGTTCAGCTCGTGGGCAAGCGACCCCGCCAGTTCACCCATTGTCGACACGCGCGCCAGATGCACGAGATCGCGCCGGCTTTTGAGCAGGTCGTAGTGATCCGCCCTATCCTCGATAAACACGAGGGCCGGCATATCGCCGACCCTGGAAGCGTGGCTGAAACTGATGTCAACCGGAAATTCTGAGCCGTTTCTGCGCCTTGCAACCAGACTGGGCGCACGCCCGGCAGAGAAACAATCGGCGGCGCAAGCCGCTTCGCGCCCCATCGCAGCCGGGTCGTTGTCCATGCGGTCGTTCATGCGGTCGTTCACTACATCGGGAACCAGCAGTGAGACCGGCTTGCCGGCCAGTTCGGACGCCTCATAACCGAAGAGCCGCTCCGCTCGCCGGTTTGCCGTCAGGATACCGCCCTGTTCGTCGAGTGCGAGAACGCCAAGGGGTAACCACTCCCAGAGGTCGCGAAACCTGTTCTGCCCATCTTTGCGCACAAGGACACTGCCGTACTGCCTTTCCTGCGTCGATTGCCCGTCTTCCGCCATCACGGAACGCCTGTGGGTACCCGTGGCCGATTGCCAGCTCTTGCGCGACCGACCTGCATGCAGATGCCTTGCGCCCCCCACGCGGCCGACTGGCTTTTCATGTGGGTCGGCCCTGTCAGCGTTATCAGCCCTATCGGCATGTCCAGTTCCGATGTGCCGGAGATGCCCTTCGTACAGCCGCCTCCAGGGCGCAAGAAAGCCAAATACGTCTGACGTTGGCCTTGCGCGGGCTGCGCGCGGATCGTTAACCGGCTCAGGCGGGTTGACCGTCGCAGCAGCGTCGTGCTGCCCGAAAGCGCCGCTTGCCGACGCTGCCCGAGTTCGTTGCTCGCGCGATATCAGCAGCCACAGAATGATTACTGTCTGCGCCAATATGACTGCCGGCAAGATGAGGCTCACAACAGATGTCTCCTGAAGTGCTCAAACCGGAAGATGTCCGGGAAGCGGACTCCTGGTTGCACGCGTGCAACGGGCTCGATGCCTTCGACTGCGAACGACGGTTGTTCACTGATCAACTTTCCATGGAAAATCCATGCCTGCACAATCACGTACCGCAAAACACCATCACCGGAAAGCAGATCTGCATCTTGCTACAGATGCGCGGTTGAGCGAAAGCGGCTACGGTGCGCATCGATAACGAGTGGCGGGAAACGACCAATACTGAATGCATTCCTTGCGCTTTCCCGTGTTTCTGCAGACATAAGGCTTCAGTCACTGTTGAATCTGCATTGCCGTGTTGCTCTCACTGCGCTCATTTCGGAAAGTACTCACAACAATCAAGAATATGAACGGGCCAGCAAATAGCGGCGTTTTATATTCACGACGATAAACTGCTCAATGACAATTCGAGGGAAAGTATCGGCGGCGAGGCCGCGTTACCCGTCACCCGTCGTCCGCCTGTATTCCAGGTTTCGAATGTTCCCTAGGTTTGATTCTAGTCAATTGCCGGAATGCGTGACGCTTGAATGGCAGAAAACGGCGGTACCCAAGATAAACCTCTGTCGTGGGTGAGTAGAATCCGGGAATTTCAGCCGGAATCTCCCACGGAACCGTGCGTAAGCTTCTCGATTTGCACGGCTCCCGTTATCCAACCTGTACCCCCGAGACTGCCAGTGCGCGAACTGTCGCGGGTAGACCCTCTTCACCTCTGCAACCATTCTTCACTGCGCCGCTTGTGCCGTCGTAGTGTTTTGTACTGCCGCTGAGCCTGGTGCGCAGGCTCTGGGTCTGGATACCGGCAGAGCCAATGCAGTCACCTCGAGCTCAGCCGGGACGGCCGTGCCGATTTCGCGCAGGAACGACAGGAATTCCTGATGTCGGTGACGCGGTTTGCAGGTGGCGAGCACGGCGCCGTTGAGCTGGTTCAAGGCGGCAACCAGCGTGGCGGTACCGTGACGAACAGAATCGTGCGTGACGCCGTAGACGCAACCGAACCCCGTCGGCAGCATGGGTTGTATAGGCTCGGGTGACTGGTTGGCGTCGGTGCTCCCCTGATGGCCGGTCGAGACGGTGCCAGCCCGTATGGCACTGGCTATCGAGGCCTCACGAATTGCGATACTGATTTGGAAACAGCTTCGCACCAGTCGTCCATGATCGGCTTGACTGAATCAAAGGTAATCACGGGCTCATTTGATGCTACACGCTGCAGACGCTCACCGGTGTGAGTTTTCACGGCTTTGATCAAGACCTCTCCGGAGACACTGTCCGTGCCGAGCGCCTCGACCAGCAGCTTCGCCTGCTGCGGCGCACCTGCCACGGTATTGACCGCCATCGTGGCGACGAAGGCCATCGGCACGACCTGATAAGGTTTAAGCCCCTCCGCTGTGCTGGCGACTCCGGTTACGGCGACCTGCAGCTTGACCACCTCTGGGCCGGGTGTCTCCACGACCCGTACCCTTGAGGCAATCGCCTGTTTCAGGCAAGTGGTGCCGTAGCCGCGTATCTGGTCGATCGTCGCCTGACTCAGTTGTGCTGTTGGCTCGGCTTTCGGATACATCGTAATTGGCTCAACGATGACGGCACTGAAGTTCGACGGGTTAAGCCTGGGGTTGACATACCTCAGAAGCGGTTGTCCGTTGGGATCCGTGGTTTCCTGCAGGTTGGAATAGTCTTTCAGGAAGCCTGAGTACTCTGATTGCGTCGGCACATTGCTGCTCGCGCATCCCGCAGCCAGTATCGCTGCGACCGCAATCGCAGAAGCACCAATCGCAGAAGCACCAATCGTCTTCTTGCACATAGCCTCCTCCTCGCTTGTTAACTCCACCGTTGGACCGGAATTGACCCATGCCTCCGTGCGCAATCGGGCCGAGTGCCAAACTTGCCGCTTCGGATTTTCATTTTCTGTGTAGGCTCTTTCGAGAGGTTAGGACGCACGCTTTACAACAAGTTGACATTTATCAATAAGTAGCACTTCAGCATATGACTCGCCAGAACAGGAAAACGAAGCGCCGTTCTGTCCATACCTCAATTCGTCACCGATTAAGAGTTTCACCAACCAGCTTTACCGGTAAATGCATACAGCAATAGTGAAGCCGCACAGGAGGCGAGATGCAGTCATCGGCTGTGTCGTGCGCTGGAATTTCTGATTCCAACTCAGTGGGTACGGACATCGCAAAAAGCGTAATGCAGGTGCACTGGGTCGATCCCGAAACGGGCGAGATCGTGAACAGGCCTGTAAAGCGAGCGGCGTTTCCCGAACATTTCGCCGATCGCCATCCCTGCCTTATCGGTATGGAGTCCTGCAGTGGATCCCAATACTGGGCGCGGCGATTGATCGAGCTGGCCCACCAGGTGAAGCTGATGCCAGCGAAATTCGTCAAGGCATTCAACATGCCGTAACAAGAACGATGCGACCGATGCGCGAGCAATCTGGATGGCCACTGCGGTCATCAATCGGTCTTATCCATAATTGCATACAGCAAATGTGAATCAATGGTCTCGAGGTCAGAGGTCGAATTAGTGGTATTGCAAGCAGTGCTAAAGAGATCTACTTGCAATTTCCGCCCGCCCGCGTTCGAACGGCACGCCCGAGTAGTTGCGACGCATCCATTCGTCGAATACATAGTGCAGAAACATATTGGCCAGCAACGGACTGATGACCCCGTCTTGCGGCATGCCAGCGTCCCGCTGCTGCATGGTGCCATCCGCCAGACTGACCGGAGCCCGAAGCCACCGCTCAATGTCCAGAAGCGTCACCCTGCACTTCGTGTGATGCCATATCGCCTTCATCAGCAAGGCGTGATCGATGGAATCGAAGAAGCCCTTGATGTCGAGATCAAGCACCCAGGCCTATTGTCAGCGGCGCACGCGCGCCACGGCTACTGCCTGATGTGCCGACCGACCCGGCCGGTAGCCGTAAGAGTCGGGATGGAAGCACGGTTCCAGTTGCGGCTCAAGACGCTGTTTGACCACCATCTGAGCCACCCGGTCCGCGACCGTCGGGACGGTCAACGCGAACT
>NZ_CYGX02000017.1 GCF_900019265.1 Paraburkholderia ribeironis | reverse complement strand
GCGACTCAGCCACCTGCACTACGCATTGAAAACCCTTGCCTACACGATGATCAATCTTCGGCACTACTGCCGAAGCTGATCACTCGCTTCGAAACCTTTGTTTCATCGCTGGCCATCACGCCGTGGTGTCGCCCGCGTCATGCCGAACCATTCGCACAACGACACACATCGTCGCATCGCACGCCTGGCAGCCGCGATTCCTTCCCATCCCATTGGCTTGTCCAACCGCGCTGCGCCGAGCCTGCTCGAAACGCGCAACCAGTTGTGACAAAGGCTACGACTCGGATGCCTTCGTGAACACCATCCGCGCTACGCGTGCGAAGGCCGTTATCCCGCCGCGCTCGAATCGAAAGACCAAGCGTCGGTACAGCCGCGCGCTGTATCGAACTCGGAACATCGTCGAACGCTTCTTCAATCGCATCAAACATTTTCGTCGCGTCTCCACTCGTTACGACAAGCTCGCCGGCAACTATTTCGCCTTCGCGGTGCTTGCCTGCGCCTTTGGGCCGCTGGTGAGAATGTGAACAGGACCTAGCGACACAGAGTGTCGCATTCGCGACACTCTGTGTCTTCATTGTCGACTTGTTTGTCGTGTAAAAAGAGGAGTTGCGAATCAAGCGCTTATCTGGGCTGTTGGCACGACCATCGCTCTGGCGTCACATGAACTGCCGAGAACCGAAATGTCCGACACTGCAAAGATTCTTTTTCTGACTTCAGTGGCGTATTTTGTTGTTAACGGAGGAGCTGGTGCCGCTCAAACATCTTTCCGCGATCTCCACCATAATTGCCCCGACCGACGGAAAGCTGCAGAACCCTAGCAGGCCGTTGAATTTGGATCCCGTGTAAACGGGGTTTGATAAACGGGGTTTGAGGGGCGGCCCGGACGATGGTCCGCCGATAAGTGGTGGCCGCAACGCTGACACTGACTGGAAAGGCGAGCGACGTAGCAATGCCACGCACGAGTCGACTACTGATCCGGAGGCGCGATTGTTCAAGAAGAGCCACAAGAGCCCGGCCATCCTGTGTTACCACGGGCACATCCTCATGGAGAATCGTTCGGGGCTGGTGGTCGGCGCCGTGGTCAGTCACGCAGATGGTTTCGCCGAGCGGGCCAGTGCATTGCAATTGCTCGACTGCGTTCCAGGCGCTCATGCGAAGACAGTCGGTGCCGACAAGGCGTATGACACACGCGACTTCGTGAACGATTGCCGCACTCGCAACGTGACACCGCATGTCGCGCGTAACGATGAGCGTTGGGGCGGCAGCGCAATCGACGGCCGCACTTCGCGGCACGCGGGCTACCGGATCAGCCAGATCATCCGCAAGCGAATCGAAGAGCATTTCGGCTGGGGTAAAACAGTCGGTCGGATCCGGCAGACGGTCTATCGCGGCATTCGGCGCGTCGACCAGCACTTCAAGCTGACGATGGTTGCGAGCAATCTGACCCGCATGGCCCGAATGCCAGGGGTGGTGCCGCAAGGAGCGACGCGATGAGCCGCCACGGCGTGCAGACTGCGCGCCACAAGGGCTGCATGCGTATGCACGCCCCGCGCAGATTGCGAGACAAACCGGTAATTCAGCGGGAAATCGCACGCGCAAGCCTCTTGAACGTAGCTTCGGTCGTCATGACGGGGCGCTTTTCAACAGCCTGCTAGAGCGTGTTAGGCACTTTTGGTGAGGTTTCCGAAATGGACGAGCATCAGAACTGCAAAGATGACGAAATGAAGCCCGGCAAGTGTCTCTGGCAAGCGCTCGTAATCGCGCGCGAGTCGACGAAAGCGATTCAGCCAGCCGAAGCTGCGCTCTACAACCCAGCGACGCGGCAACAGGACAAAGCCCTTTTTCGCTTGCGCCAATATGATCACCTGAAGCTCAATTCCCTCGTCCAGCGCGGCTTGCGCAGGTTCCTGGCCGGTATATCCCTGATCGACAAACGCGACTTTCACCGTCTGGCCGGTGACCTGCTGGACCTGACGCGCAAGCTCGCCGACCTGTGCGCGCTCCTGTTCATTGGCTGGCGTCACGTGCACAGCAAGCAACTGCCCCAGAGTATCGACGGCCATATGGACCTTGCTGCCCTGTTTGCGCTTGTAACCGTCATAACCGGCTCGCGGCCCGCTCTCGCACGTCGACTGCAGTGTGCGCCCATCGAGAATCACCGCGCTGGGCTGCCCCTGGCGCCCCTGTGCGACTCGTATGATCGAACGCAGATCACTGACCATGGCCTCGAAACAACCCGCCTGAATCCAGCGTTACGTTTGCTGATAGACCATCCCCCACGGCGGGAAGTCATTGGGCAACAGACGCCAGGGTGCACCCGCGCGCACGATCCAGCGCAGCGCGTTGAACATCTCGCGCAGTTCGTATCGACGCTGCGGTGCGCCTTTGTTCATCAAGGTCAAATACGGCGCGGCGAAGTGCCATTCTTCATCCGATACATCCGTTGGGTAGGGCCGGCGTTTGCTCATTCCGCCAGGTTACCAGGTTTGGCAGCAAGTGCCTAACACGCTCTAAGTTCGATATTCAGTGTGCGAATAGCGGAGATGCTGTTGAAAATTATAGATTTACTGAATATATAGTTTTTGTTTATATATTTGCCGGGCAATGCGTCACATCATCGCAACTGACTTGTTAAGTTCAAGGCATGCGAATCGTTGAGGGCAAGCCATTTGTCGTGCATTTAATAGTTTGTGCAATGAAGTGGTTGTATTGACGTCATTCCGGCGGACATTTGTGGTCGGAATGATTTTAATTTAACTTTAAAGTGGAGAAGTGAAAAATGTCTTCTAAGTATATTTATCAGCTTGAGTTTGACGTGAAAACCGAGTTGGGCGCACAGTGGTCTGAGGGGCTCAAAGTTGTGCTCGATTCATTCCAGAAAGGTGGCCGACCCGCTCCGGAAATCTACACGACTTATGTCGGCAACGGCGAGAAGGCATTTATCCGTATCCCGCTTGATAGTCTCGGTGAAATGGATAACTGGGTTCACACGCCAGACCTTGTCTTTCAGAACCTCGGCGATCAGAAGGCTGGAGCAACCGCTCTCGCGAAATGGGCGCAGTCTTTCAAGCACTGGGAAAGCCGGATTCTTCTTCTCTCGCAAGACGGGCACTAATACCGGGTTTCTGAACGTAGGCGGATCTCATCTATCCGCCTACGCGCGTGGTTTCCCTACCAGCAAGTGTCTGTAGGGGCTCGGATGCAGGCTTGATGTTGAGCTTGTCCGCAGAAAATCCTGTATTTGATCGGCTCCATAACGGACATTAAAGGGGGTTCTTTGCATAGCACAGGTAACCCTACGCATGTGAGGCTGGATACAACAATTGTCGATGTTTTGTGCGCGCGTTCGGCTACCGATGGCGAGCGGCTCGCGTTTAATTTCATGGCCACAGACGACGCGGCAGGCCACGAACTAAGCATCGGCATGCTTAACCAGCAGGCCCGTGCCATTGCAACCTGCCTGAAACAAGCTGGCGTGGCCGGTCGCGTTGTACTGCTCTTTCCGGCGGGACTGACCTTCCATGCCGCATATTACGGTTGCCTCTACGCCGGATTGACCGCAGTCCCGATACCGATCCCGCAGTTGCGGCCAGGCCGGCCGGAACGTACAGCACTGCGGCTTTCGCGCAGCCGCGAGATTCTGCGGATTGCGGCCCCGAGCGCGGTACTCACGACATCATCCTTACGTGATAAGGAATCCAGATTGAATGCCGCCCTGCCCGAACTGGCGGCTCTACCCTGGTTTGCCGTCGATGAAGTCAGTATCGAACTGGCGGCCGCGTGGCGGCGCCCCGCAATTGCGGCGGAAACCTTAGCCTACTTGCAGTTCACCTCTGGCTCGACCGGTACGCCCAAAGCGGCGATGGTTACCCACGGCAACATCATGGCGCAAGCATCCGGTCATGCGGAAGTTTTTCCGATGCCGGCCGATAGTGCATCCGTGGTGTGGTTGCCTCACTCCCACGATTGGGGGTTAACCGACGGCGTTGTCATGCCGGTAATCAACGGCCATTGCTGCCACTTGATGGCGCCGCCGTCCTTTCTGCAACGCCCACTACGATGGTTGTCGGCAATTTCGCGCCATCGCGCCTATCTCTCGGGTGGTCCGAACTTTGCGTACGATCTATGTGTACGCAGGATCCCACCCGAATCGCTGCAATCGCTCGATTTGTCCGGCTGGCGTATCGCCCAGACGGGCGCGGAGACGATCCGGCCATCTACGATCGACGCTTTCGCTCGCCACTTTGCCGTGGCGGGTTTCCAACGCAAAGCATTTGCGCCGGCCTACGGGCTGGCCGAGGCCGTTCTGGTGGCAACCGGGCGGCACGACACCGATTCGAGGCCGATCACCCTCAGTGTCGATCGCGCCGCCCTCACCAAGGGCAGAGTCGAGCCGGCGATAGCGCCTGGTACCAGCATCGATCTAGCAAGCTGTGGTCGCCCGACATCTTCGCTGCACCTCACCATTGCCGATCCGCATTCCCGGCAATCGGTGCCGGCCGGCCGGGTCGGTGAGATCTGGCTGGCCGGGCCATCGCTCGCGATCGGCTATTACGCGTCACCTCAGAAAACGAAAGACACCTTTCAGGCGCATCTATCCACGGGCGAGGGTCCATTCCTGCGAACCGGCGACTTAGGTTTTCTGCATGACGGCCATCTCTACATGACGGGGCGACTCAAGGAACTGATTATCGTCGCCGGGCAAAACCACTACCCGCAGGAGATCGAGCTTACGGTGGGCTCTGTCCACACGAACCTGCGCCCCAATGCAGCCGCAGCCTTCTCCATCGAGCGCGATGGCGAGGAGAGACTGGTCGTCCTGCACGAAGTGGCGGCGGGGCCCATTGTGCCGAAGGCATCCGCGATCGCCCGAGACGCTGTCGCAGCGGTCGCCGATTTGCACGGTCTCACTCTGGACACCCTCGTACTCCTGCCCCCGCACACAATGCCTGTCACCACCAGCGGCAAGGTCGAACGCAATTTGTGCCGGCAGCGTTTCCTCGATGGCACGCTGGTGGAACTGACGCGATGGCAAGCGCCGGTACCGAGCCGGCTCGACGCAACGGGCCCTTCTGGCCGGAGCAAAGATGCCGTGGAGATCCGTCGACGGCTCGTTGACACCATCGCACGCCGCACGGGCATTCACGCTGACCTCGTTACCGACGAAGCGTGTTTTGCCGACTTTGGTATCGACTCGCGCGGCGCCGTGGCGCTGTCCGGTGAACTTGAACACCTGCTCGGCCGCGATCTTCCAGCAACGCTGCTTTACGATCATCCGACACTGGGTGCGCTGGTGGAGGCGATTACCCGTACCGACACATTCCGGCCTCCGGTCGCCAAACGCGGACGCCCGCCGCTGACGGACATCGCCGTTGTCGGCATGGCATGCCGCGTGCTTGGCGCCAGTACTGCCGAGGAATTCTGGAATCTGTGTCTCGCCTCCGCCGGATGTTTTTCCGAGGTTCCGCGCGAGCGCTTCGACAGCAGCGCTTACCTGCAAAAGCTCGACGACATCTCCACGTTGCAGCCCGGGCGGATCTACACGGACAAAGGTGCCTTCTTGCCCGAAGTCGACCGCTTCGATGCGGGCCTTTTCGGCATCGCGGGACGCGAGGCAGTCGCGATGGATCCGCAGCAGCGGTTGCTGCTGGAAATGGCATGGGAAGCACTTGAAAATGCCGGCATCGCTCCGACAAGCCTCGCGGGTACGCCTGCGGGGGTCTACCTTGGAATGAGTTCGGCCGATTATCAGAAATTGCTGATGCAAACAGGGACGCCGGCTCCCTGGACAGCCACCGGCGGCGCCCCCAGTGTCGCCGCCGGACGCATCGCCTACGCATTTGGCACGCGCGGTCCCGCCATGGTCGTCGATACCGCCTGTTCTTCGGGGTTGGTTGCCGTGCACCTGGCGTGCAAGGCGTTGCGAGACGGCGAAGCCGAGTTGGCGCTTGCTGGGGCGGTCAATCTGATCCTTACCCCGGACGCTTATCAGAACTTCTGCCAGGCGCGCATGCTCAGTCCCACCGGGCGGTGCCGCCCCTTCGCCGAGGCGGCGGATGGCTACGTGCGCGGCGAGGGAGGCGGTATCCTGGTGCTCAAGCCGCTAGATCGCGCGCGATCCGATGGCGATCGGATACTGGCCGTCATACGCGGTACTGCGATCAATCACGACGGCCGCTCTAACGGACTGACCGCGCCCTCACGCGAAGCCCAGGTCGAGGTGGTTCAACGAGCGCTTGCAGACGCCAATGCTCGTGCCGACGAGATCGGCTACATCGAGGCTCACGGGACCGGTACTGCGCTCGGCGATCCGATCGAGCTTGGCGCACTAGGCGAGGTATTCGGCCAGTCGGCTCGACCGGTTGCGCTAGGCTCGGCCAAAGCATTGATCGGTCACCTGGAAGCTGCGGCGGGCCTGACAGGATTGCTGAAAGCGATTCAGGCGCTGCATCACGGCGTCATTCCGCCGCAGCTACATGCCGAAGCGCCGACCAGTTTGTTCGACTGGACCAGGACCACCCTGTATTTGCCAACGGTTGCGACGTCCTGGCCGGGCCGGCGTCTGGCAGGCGTCAGCGCTTTCGGCATCAGCGGCACCAATGCCCATGTGATCGTAGAGGCGGTAGATCCATCCGTCGAGCCGGTCATTGCACGACCACCCGAAGCCGCGACGCGCTCCAGTTCCGTGGTGCTGCCGCTCTCGGCGGCCGATCCTGCCGCGCTGGCTGAACTCGCTGATGGCTATCGCCGGATGCTGGCCGAAGCACCGGCCGGATCGGCGCCCGACATCTGCTTCAGCGCAGCCACGACGCGAGCCGCGCTGCCATTCCGTTTGGCCGTGAGGGGCCGCGATACCACCGAACTTGTCAACGCTTTGGCGAGTGCCCGCTCGAATGGGTCAACTGAAAGGCCAATCAAAGGATCAGCGCCCCGCGTCATCATGCTGTTTCCGGGCCAGGGCGCTCAATTTACGGGGATGGCGCGGGGGCTTTACGAGCATTGCCCGGTGATTCGGGACGTGCTGGATCAGGGCGAAGCGCTGGCCGCCCCGCATGGCATACCGTCGCTGCTGTCTGTGATGTTCGGCACCGATAGGCAGCGCTCGATCGATGACACCCGCTGGACGCAACCGGCTATGTTCGTGCTGGAGGTCGCCGTTGCCACCCAATGGCGAGCTTGGGGTGTGGAGCCGGTCCTTTGTCTCGGTCACAGTGTCGGCGAGTTGGCCGCGGCCTGCGTGGCCGGCGGCTTCTCGCTGGCTGACGGCCTCGCTCTGGTGGTCGCCCGCAGCCGCCTCATGCACGCGGCACCAGGATCGGGCGGGATGGCCGCCCTCGCTGCAGACAGCACCACTGTCGAAACATTGCTCGGAACCTCGCGGGGCCTGGAGATTGCCGCCAGCAACGCCCCCGACAGCACGGTGATTGCCGGGCCGATCAGTGCCGTCGCCGAGGCGCTGCGCCGCGCGGCCGCACTCGGCATCGCGGGGCACGAACTGGCCGTGTCACACGCCTTCCATACTGCGCTTATGGACGAGGCGGTCAACGCCTTTGCGTCCCATGTCGCTGAGGCCACCTTCCAGCCGCTCCGCGTACCGGTACTAACCGCGAGATCGGCTGAGCTGATCGCCGTCGACAGCTTGATCGCCCCCGGCTACTGGCAGCAGCAATTGCGGCACCGCGTGAATTTCCAGGCTGCACTCGATCGAGCGGCGGTAATCGAACCGGACGCGTGGTTTCTCGAAGCCGGCCCCGGTGTCACCCTTCTCTCTTTTGCCGCCGCAACCGTCACGGGAAGTGCCGAACGCTGTCTGACATCGTTCAGGCGCGGTGCCGACGAGACGGCTGACATGCTGCATAGTGTTGGCCGCCTGTGGCAGGCGGGCGCGCCGATCGTCTGGGGCGCCGTGCAGCGGGGCCGCCGGGTGATGCTGCCGAGCTATCCGTTCCAGCGCCATCGCTATTGGCTCGGTACAGACGCCACTCCCCCGATCCCGGCAACGCCTGCCAGGGACGCCGTACAGATCAAGCCCTCACCGAAATCGGAACCGCTCGCGCTGGTGGATCCTGGCCGCCTCAGTAATGTGGAGCCCGCCGTTCGCCAACGCCTGTTGCGTGACTGGCTGCGTGCGCGGATCGCCGACAGCTCGCTGGTAGAACAGGTCCGAATCGACGATGACCGTCCTCTGGTTGCCTTCGGAATCGACTCGCTAATGGCAATCCGGCTGGTCAACCAGATTCAGACGGAACTTCAGTGTAGTGTTCCGTTGGCTCAGATACTGGGTGGCGGCAGCATCGCAACACTGGCTGACCTGCTGGTCACGGCCATCGCCAGCCACGCAGGCGAGCCGGTCTCCGGAAGAACGCTTCATGCAGGGTCCGAGACGCCATTGCCTGAGTCTCTGGACCCCATTCCGCTCTCATTTTCCCAACTGCGGCTATGGCTGCTCGATCAGTTGGCGCCCGGCAATCCCGCCTACAATCTGCCGACGTCGTTGCACCTGACCGGCCCGCTGGACGTGGATGCACTGGAACGCTGCCTGGTCGAGATCATGCACCGGCATCCAGTCCTGCACACAAGTTTCGCGGCGAGGAACGGGGCGCCGATCCTGCGAGTCGCGCCGCACCCAACGATGTCGCTGCACCGCATCGATCTGGCCCAGGAAGACAATGACGCAGCGCTGAACGACATCGCCGTTCGCGAGGCCGCGACTCCGCTCGATTTGAGGGAGGCACCGCTTTTCCGCGCGACACTGGTGCAAATGGCGCCGAACGATCATGTCCTGTTGCTCACGTTCCATCACATAGTCACGGACGGCTGGTCGCTCGGCGGGATCCTGATGCCCGAACTGGCGCGCCTTTACCGCTGCCTAGTAACGCGTCAGCCTCTGCCAGCGGCGGTTGGTGCGACCTACGCAGACCATGCGGCCAGGATGCGCAGGACCCTGACGGATGCAGCGCTGGCCACAGCACTGGCCTACTGGAAGCAGCAGATGGCCGACGCGCCTCCCGTAGCCACGCTGCCCACCGATCGTCCACGGCCGGGCCAGCGCGGCTACCGCGGCGCGCGACGGCCGTGGATCATACCGGCGTCGATTGCCGACGGAGTCGCCGCGGTGGGTCAACGCCACGGCACAACCCTGTTCATGAGCATGCTGGCCGGGCTGAAGGCGGTTTTGTATCAATGGACAGGCCAGGCCGATATCACGATCGGCACGACTCTATCGATACGTACGCCCGAGACCGAAGCGGTTTTCGGAGATTTCACCAATTTCCTGCCGCTGCGCACCGTTTTGTCGCCGGGACAGTCGGTAGCGGACCTGCTCGCAGCCGTGCGCTCGACGACTCTCGATGCCTTCACGCATGGCCATTGTCCATTCGACCGCCTCGTCGCCGAGGTCAATCCCATACGATGCGAAGGTCAGAATCCTCTCTTTGCCATTTCCTTCGTCCTGCATGCCTTTGACAGCAGGACGCAGCCGGTGGAACTGTCCGACACGCTGAGTGCGCGCTTCATCCCGCCATTGATCCAGATCGAAAATGGCACCTCGGAAGCCGATCTGATCATCGAGGCAGCGCGCGGCCCCGAAGGACTGGTGCTGGAGTGTGAATACGACACCGATCTCTACGCCGCGGCCACCATCGACCGGTTCCTTGATCACTACCAGACTTGGCTAGGAAGTCTGGCTGAAGCCGATGAGCACACGCCGGTTTCGGCCCTGTCGACAACGACGGCGACTGCGCAAGCCGAGTTGGTTGCCCTAGGGCGGTCACGCCAACGGTTGTCGGCCTCGCGCGAAACGATCGCAGCCCGATTCGAGGCGGTGGCATGCCTGATACCCACAGCGGTGGCAATTCGCGATCGGGCGAGCGGCCGGACGTGGACCTATGGTGAACTTGCTCAGCATGCCGAGGCCCTGGCATACCGGTTGAAGGCGCGCGGCATCAGGCTGGAGCATCGCGTCGGGCTCTATCTTCCACGGTCGGGCGCCCTCGTGGCCGCCATGCTGGCGGTACTCAAAGCCGGTGCGGCCTATTTACCCTTCGACACTGACTGGCCGCTGGCGCGCGTAGCTGCTGTCGCGTCCGATGCTCGCGTGGAACTCATTCTTCACGAGACCGGCCATGCGCCCGACCTGCCACAGCGCCTCCTCGCCGTGTCCTTCGACGCAGCAGCCGATACCGGAAACTTCACGGCCGAACCGTTGCCGGAATTCAGCCCCGAAAGCGCAGCCTATGTGATCTATACGTCGGGGTCCACCGGCCAGCCCAAGGGCGTAGTGGTATCTCACAGCAACGTTCTGCGTCTTTTTGATACAACAGCGCCCAACTTTGCGTTCGGCCGCGAGGATGTCTGGCTGCAGTTTCATTCGCCGGCTTTTGACTTCTCCGTTTGGGAGATCTGGGGCGCATTGCTGCACGGAGGCCAGTTGGTGGTAATACCGGCCCTGACCGCACGCGACCCGGACGAGATCGAGGCATTGATGCATACCGAGGGCATCACCGTGTTCAGCCAGACCCCCTCGGCATTTCGCGCTTTCCTGCGTAGCCATCTGCCTCGCCGCCACAGTCTTGAGCGGCTGCGCCTCGTGATCTTCGGGGGCGAAGCGCTCGATCCGTCGATGCTGAAGGATTGGTTCGCGTTTTACGGTGATCGCCGCCCGTCGCTGGTCAACATGTACGGCATCACCGAAACGACCGTGCACAACACGATCTGCCAGCTGAAGCAGGCGGATCGGGCGGCGCGGAGCATCATCGGACAGCCGCTCGCCGATCGCGATCTCTACCTGCTCGATCGACATATGCAGTTGGTGCCCATCGGGGCCATCGGCGAGATATATGTCGGCGGCGGCGGTATTGCGCGCGGCTATCTGGGCCGGGCCGCCCTGACCGCACAGCGCTTCC
Organism: Paraburkholderia ribeironis; assembly: GCF_900019265.1. GTDB lineage: Bacteria > Pseudomonadota > Gammaproteobacteria > Burkholderiales > Burkholderiaceae > Paraburkholderia > Paraburkholderia ribeironis. The sequence continues at coordinate 91,202 of NZ_CYGX02000017.1, read as the reverse complement.
TGCCCGATCCGTTCAGCGGGTTGGCCGGTGCACGGCTCTATCGCAGCGGCGACCTCGCCCGGCGGTTGCCGGGCGGCGAGCTGGAATATTTGGGTCGAGGTGACCAGCAGGTCAAGGTGCGCGGCCATCGCATCGAGCCCGATGAGATCAGCAAAGTGCTGGGAGACCATCAAGCAGTAGCCGAATGCTTGGTGAAGGCGTTAGACGAAGGGAACGAAAAGGCGCTGGTTGCCTACGTTGTTCCGACAAAGCACGCCACATCTCCAACTGTCGAACGCCACGCGGATGTGGTCGAACGATGGCGCGACGTCTTCGACGAGACTTATGCTCTCGGCACCGGAGCCGCGGACACCTTCAATCTTTCCGGCTGGAACAGCAGTTACGACGGTCTGCCGATTCCGGAACACGAAATGCGCGAGTGGCTTGAATATTCCGTAGCCACGCTGCGAGAACTGCGGCCCCGCCGGGTGCTGGAGATGGGATGTGGCACCGGCATGCTGCTGCTGCGGCTGGCTCCGGATTGCGAGCACTACATCGGTATGGATATCTCGGCTGCGGCCCTCAGGCATGTAGACGAAGCGCTTGCCCGCCGGCCGGCAATGCATGCACGCGTGAGCCTGCTCCAAGGTGCGGCGGACAACTTCGACGCGGTGGCTCCGGGAAGCGTCGATACCATCGTTCTCAACTCGGTGGTCCAGCTATTCCCAGGCATCGACTATCTGGAGCGCGTCATAGCCCGCGCCCTGGCCGTCGTCGCGCCGGGCGGGACAGTGTTCATCGGCGATGTACGCAGCCATGCGTTGCTGGCAGCGTTCCATCTCTCCGTGTTGCTGCACCGTGGCGGCCAGAAAATGGACGACCTAGCCGAACAGGTCGACGCACGCTGCCGCGCCGACAAGGAGCTAACGGTAGACCCCAGTTATTTTCATGGCCTTCGCACTCGCCATCCCGGTCTCGGCCCTGTGGAGATTCGCCTTAAACGAACGCGCGCCGACAACGAGATGAGCCTTTTCCGTTTCGACGTAGTGCTGCATCGCACCGAGGCCGGGACCAACGCGCTCGCCTGCGACTGGTTTGCGGCACCGTCCGGCCTGGAGGACCTACGCGACTTGCTGGTCAGCCGAACGGCACCTTTCGGGTTGAGGGACATTCCCAACAAGCGAATAGCCGCACTTGCCGCAACGCTCGACCTGCGGCGGCACGCCCATCCCTCAACGCACGCACCCGGCACCACCATCGAAATGCATCCGGCCGAGCTAACGCACCTCGCGGAGCAACTAGGCTGGCGTGTTCGCCTGCAGTGGAACGCTGCCGACCACAGGGACGGCCGCTTCGATGCACTGTTCGTGACCGGCCGGCCCGGCGATGGTCGGGGAGTGGCTGAAGCAGCAGCATTCGGCATGTCAACCGTTCTGCCCAAAGACTGGCACGCCCTCGCCAATATTCCCGATCACGGGTTGCGCTATCCGCAATTGGCGTCTGAACTGCGTCAGCACATCGCAGCCCGACTGCCCTCCTACATGGTACCCAAGGCGGTGGTGATACTGGACGAACTGCCTCTGACAGCCAACGGCAAACTGGATGCCGGCAGACTACCGCTACCGGGTCGAAGACGGGCCAATGAGGAAACTTTCGTCGCTCCGCGCGACGCGCTGGACCAGGCAATCGCGACCGCCTGGACCGAGGTACTCGGCATTGACCGCATCAGCATTAACGACAATTTCTTCGACCTTGGGGGACATTCGCTCGCCGCTACCCAACTGGTTTCGAGACTGCGCTCTACCCTGGCAGTCGATGTATCGCTACGGCTGATTTTCCTCAAGCCGACCATTGCCGACCAACACGCTTCAATCCTTGAAAAGCTGACGGAAGATGCGCGTGATAGCGCGGGCATCGACCCCGTGGCCCTCAAACTGGCCTGATCCAAGGAACCCGGTATGTCCTCTCCGCCGCCTCTCCCAGCCGTCCCTGTCTCACCCCAGCGTCTCGCCCAATTGGTGCGCCGTGCTGCAGCCGCACGGACGGCCGGGCCGGCGCCGGAAAGCTCCAGCACCATCGGCGTGTCACAGGCGGTATCTTTCGCTCAGCAACGCCTATGGTTTCTCGAACGCCTGCACGGGCAGGCAAGCGCCTATACGGTGCCGCTGGCCTTGCATATCGAAGGACCGCTCGATACCCGGCGTCTCGAGCAGGAGTTACGCGCGATCGTGCAACGCCATTCCGCGCTCCGGACCACCTTTCCCGAACTGGACGGCCAGCCGGTACAAGTGATCCATGACGAGGTACGCCTGCCATTTGACGTCAGCACACTGCCGGCCGATTCGGGCAGCGACGCGATCGATCACTGGCTTCGCGAGCAGGCGGCGCTGCCGTTCGATCTGATCGAAGGACCGTTGATTCGCGCGAAGCTGTTGCGGTTGGATGTTGACAGTCATGTGCTTGCAGTAACCATGCACCATATCGTCGCCGATGGCTGGTCGCTCGGCATATTCGTTCGTGACCTTGCCGCGCTGTACGAAGGACGGGCGCTTTCGGAGCCGGACTTGCACTATGCCGACTTCGCTCGCTGGCAACGCCAATGGCTGCGCGACGAGACGTTGCACCGCCTCGTGCGGCACTGGCGCAACGCGCTGTCGGGCGAACTGGAGGCACTAGCTTTGCCGACGGACCGGCCGCGGCCGCTGGTGCCGAGCTTCCGTGGACGCCAACATCGCGAGATCGTATCGCCCGTGCTTGCTGAACGGCTACACCGCTTCTGCCATAGAGGCGCAGCCGGCGAACAGGTGACGCCGTTCATGGTGCTGCTGACCGTGTATCACACAGTGCTCGCCCGTTATAGCGGTCAGCGTCGAATCGTGATCGGTTGCCCGGTCGCCAACCGGCAGCGACGTGAAGTCGAATCGCTGATCGGTTTCTTTGTCAACACGCTGCCGATTCTGATCGAGGCCGATGCCGATCGAAGTCTGCGCCAAACCCTTCGCGATGTGTATGATCGAGTTCTGGCCGCCTTTGACCACCAGGATCTTCCGTTCGAACAACTGGTCGAACATCTTCACCCTGAGCGCAGCCTGGACCGCAACCCAGTGTTTCAGGCCGCGTTCGTCATGCAAAATATGGCACTGCCGGCACTTGACTTCGGCGGCCTGAAACTGACGCCGGTACTCGTCGACACCGGCACAGCCAAGTTCGATCTGATGCTGGAGGTCGTGGAACTCGGAGGTGAGCTGATACTCACCTTTGAATATGCCACCGATCTATTCGACTCCTCGACTATCGAGCGCTTTGCCGCTCAAGTCTTGGGTCTGCTCGAAGCCGGACTAGAGCAGCCCGAAGCGCCGCTTTGCAGCCTCGCTCTCTTGACCGAGGTCGAACGCGCCGACCTGGAGCGCTGGAACCGCACTGAAGTGGTCTGGCCGGAATCGGATAGCAATCTCGTTACGCTGATCGAACGGCGTGCAGCGGAGGCACCAGACGCGGTGGCAGTGTTCGACGAAACCGACAGTCTGACCCGCGGTGCCCTCAATCGCCGCGCCAATGCACTGGCGTATCGCCTGATCGCCGAAGGCATCGGACCGGAAAGCATCGTCGGCGTATGCGTCACCCGGAACCTGGATCTTGTGGTTGCCCTAATCGCGACGATGAAAGCGGGGGGCGCCTTCCTGCCACTCGACCCTAACCTGCCCCCCGATCGCCTCGCCTTCATGATCGGGCAGAGCAACGCCCGACTGGTTCTAACCCAGCAGCGCTGGGCTCGCGTCGTGCCGGAAGGGGTAAATACATTGTTTGTCGACGCCGCCGACGCTGACGCTCCGGCTGAGGCCCCCGAAAATCCCGGCGTGACAATCCGATCCGGGATGGCCGCCTACGTTTTCTTTACCAGCGGCTCGACGGGGCACCCGAAGGGCGTGATCAATACTCATGGTGCTCTGCTGAACCGCATTCTCTGGATGCAGCAGGCTTACAGTCTGGGGCCCGACGATAGCGTCCTGCAGAAGACTCCGGTCACATTCGATGTTTCGGTGTGGGAATTGATCTGGCCGCTAATTGCCAATGCCAGCCTCGTCCTGGCGCGGCCCGATGCCCATACCGATAGCGCTCTTCTCGCGGCGACGATCCGCGACCATTCGATTTCGGTCGTGCATTTCGTTCCTTCGCTGCTCGGTTTGTTTCTGCGCGAAACGACAGGGTTGGCGCTGCCGAGCTTGCGGCTGATCGTGGCGAGCGGTGAGCCGATGACGGCCGAACTGCGCGATGCCTGCTGTAAACGCTTTCCCCACGCCCGGCTGGAAAATCTTTACGGCCCAACCGAGGCCGCCATCGATGTGACTCAAAAGGCGTGCAGATACGCCGATGAACCCGTAGTTTCCATTGGACGGCCGATCGCCAACGTCCGTGTGTTTATCCTCGACGCACATCTGCGTCCGGTCCCGGTCGGTGCAATCGGAGAGCTGTTCATCGGGGGCATCAGCCTCGCGCGCGGCTATATCGGTCGTCCCGGACTGACGGCAGCGCGTTTTGTACCCGACCCGTTCTTCTCGCGCGGAGGCGAGCGCCTCTATGGCACCGGTGACCTTGCCCGCTTCACCGACGACGGCGAACTCCAGTTTCTGGGCCGCTGCGACGATCAGGTGAAACTGCGCGGCGTACGTATCGAGCCGGCGGAGATCGAGGCTCAGCTCTGCAATTTTCCGGGCGTGCTTGAAGCGGTAGTGGGAGTGTGCGATGGCCACATGGCCGCGACGATTTCCATGAAAGACGGCGCGTCGCTCGATAAGGCTGCCCTCCTCGCCTTCCTCGCGCGCTTTCTGCCCCAGACAATGATTCCAGCCACGATCCGGGTGCTGGACGCGCTTCCGCGCTCGGCCAGCGGCAAGCTCGACCGCTCAAGCGCGCTGCTTCGCGGTACCGCGCCGGCAGCGGGACAGCACGTGCCGGTGTGGTCGGTCACTGAAGCGCGACTGCTGAGGCTGTGGCAGGAGTTACTGGAGAAAACCGGACTCGGTGCCGAAGATGACTTCTTCGACCTCGGGGGGCACTCGCTACTGTTGATCAGGCTGGCTAGCCGAATTCGCGAGGCATTCGGCATCGCCGTCGCGCTGCGCGACCTGTTTCAGGCGCGCACTATTGCGATGCAGGCAGCACTCGTCGATAAGCTTGTCCGTGCCGAAACGTCCAGTGCAGCCAGTTCGGTCGAGCGGCAGGAAAATGCGTCGCGGGCCGAAGTAGGCGCCCCGGCGGTGATCGTGCCTGATCTGGCCAAGCGTGATCGCCCTTTCCCGCTCAACTCGGTGCAGCAGGCCTATTGGGTTGGCAGACGCAGCGATTTCGAACTAGGCAGCGTCGCAGCGCATCTCTATGCGGAAATCGATTGCACGGACCTGAGCCACGCCGCCATTCAACAGGCGTTCAACCAGCTGGTCGAACGCCATGACATGCTGCGCTGTATCGTGTCGGCCGATGGGGAGCAAAGCATACTGGCCGAGGTTCCGGCCTACACGATCCCCTGCATCGATCTGCGGCAGGCCCCGGCCGAGACAATCGACGCGGCGCGCACGGCATGGCGCAATCTGCTGTCACACCAGATTCTGCCGGCAGACCGTTGGCCGCTATTCGATTTGCGGGCAGTCCTGCTGCCCGCTAACACGATCCGTCTGCATGTCAGCTTCGACCTGCTGGTAGGCGATGCGCTGAGCTGGATCAGCTTCTGCAGCGAGTTGGGACGCCTTGCACGTCGTCCTGAGACCGTATTGCCGCCACTGACCCTGTCGTTTCGCGACTACCTGCTGGCCGAAGAAAAATTGCATCAGAGTGCGAATTACATCGTGGCCCAGCAATACTGGGCCCAACGCATCGACACGCTACCGCCGGCGCCTGACTTGCCGCAACGCCGCGAGATGGAGCGTGCCGGTCATCCCCATGCCTTTGTTCGTCGCAGCGGCCGTCTGGGGCAGGCTCGATGGGAGACGCTCAAACGACAGGCAACCGCAACTGGACTTACACCCTCGGTACTGCTGATGGCGGCATTTTCCGAGGTGCTTGGCTGCTGGACGGGGAAGCCGCATTTCACCCTGAATGTCACTCTGTTCAACCGGCAACCCCTTCATCCCGAGGTCAACGCCATCATTGGCGACTTTACGTCGCTCACACTGCTGGAAATCGATTTACGTTCCGGGACTCGCTTCGTGGATCGGGCGCTTGCCGTCCAGAATCGCCTGCTCGACGACCTAGACCATCGTCAGTACGGCGGCGTAGCGGTACTGCGCGACCTGGCACGCCGGCACGGCGGCGCGGCCCGCGCCATCATGCCCGTGGTCTTCAGCAGCATCCTGCCGCAATCTGGACGTGGACAGGACACCTCGATCCTGCGCGAACTTGGGGCCCTAGCCTACGGTATTACCCAGACACCGCAGATTTATTGCGACCATCAGGTCTACGAGGAAGATGGTGCGTTGTGCTTCAATTGGGATATCGTCGAGCAGCTGTTTCCGCAGGGCCTGTGGGACGACATGTTCTCCGCCTATTGTACGCTGCTCGAGCGTCTCGCAGAGGATCCGGCAGCATGGACTGCCGAGGCGCCCGTCGATCTGCCGCAGTGGCAGCGCCGCCTTCAGGACGAGGCTGATGCCACCACTCGCCATTTTTCCGATGCCGGGTGCTCGCTCGTCGATCTGGTAGCGCGTCAAACACAGATGCGCGCCAACGCTTACGCCGTGCTGGCACCCGAACAATGCCTCACTTACGGCGAGCTCAACAACGCAGCGGACGACGTCGCCAGGTGGCTTCTGAAGGCGGGCGCGGCGCCCGGCATGCTGGTGGCCATCGTTATGCAAAAAGGCTGGGAGCAGGTGGTGGCTGCCCTGGGTATTCTCAAGGCGGGTGCGGCATATCTGCCTGTCGATGCCGACTCGCCCCCTCACCGCGTGAAAGAACTGCTTGCCTGCGGCGAGGCCACGCTCGTGCTGACGCAGTCGTGGATCGACGCGCGCATCGACTGGCCAGGCGAGATAAAACGCCTGCGCGTCGATGACGAGCTGGCCGGGCAGGAAGACTTGCCGCCACTGTCGACCCGGCCAGACCCCGACAGTCTTGCCTACGTCATATTCACTTCAGGATCGACCGGTATCCCGAAAGGCGTGGCCGTGACGCATCGTGCGGTAGTCAACACCCTGCTTGACCTCAACACGCGTAATGGTGTGTGGGCGGGCGACCGCATATTCGGTCTGTCGTCGCTCAGCTTCGACCTCTCTGTGTACGATATGTTTGGGGCCTTCGCCGCAGGTGCGACCCTGGTCCTGCCTGAGGCCTGTGGCGGAAGAGATCCCAGCCACTGGCTGGCCCGCATGCAGGCCACCGAGGTCAGCATGTGGAATTCGGCGCCAGCCATGCTGGATCTCCTAGTCGACTATCTGGAGAGCACGCAGCAGGGACTGCCGCCATCGCTGCGACTGGCGATGTTGAGCGGGGACTGGATCCCTGTCGGTCTCCCTGATCGCGTACGCGCGCGCTGCACCACGCCTGGCCTGCGCATCGACAGTCTGGGTGGCGCCACGGAGGCATCGATCTGGTCGATCGCCTACCCGATTTCGACGGTGAACCCGGCCTGGCCCAGCATTCCCTATGGCAAGGCGCTGGCCAACCAGCGCCTGCTGGTGCTTGATGAACGCCTTCGGCCGCGGCCGGTCTGGGCAGTCGGCGCCCTATATATCGCGGGTAAAGGGTTGGCAAGCGGCTACTGGCGCAACGAAATCGAAACAGCGAAACAGTTCATCCGCCATCCCGAGACGGGTGAGCGACTTTACGCGACTGGCGATATCGGGCGATGGTTGCCCGACGGCAACATCGAGTTCCTGGGGCGCACTGACGATCAGATCAAGATCCACGGATTTCGCGTCGAACTGGGCGAGATCGAGGCAGTGCTCCGGCAGTATCCAGGTCTGTGTGACGCGATTGTGGTTGCGACCAGGGCGGCCGGTCGCCGTGAGCTTGTGGCTGCTGTCGTCCTGACCGGTGGAAGCACCTCCGGTCCGGACGAACTGCGAGGTTTTCTGCGCCAAAGGCTGCCTGACTACATGGTGCCCAGCACGGTGCATGTCCTCGAATCGCTGCCGCTCACTGCCAACGGCAAAGTCGACCGGAAGACCTTGGCCGAACGGCTAGCGCCGTCGCCGGCAATCCTTGCCGGGCCTGCGCCGACTCCGGGCGCCAACCATCCGGTGGCCCGCATTGCGGCGCGCGCCGCTGAGATTCTGAGCCTGCCGGCCATCGCACCCGATTCCAACCTGCTCGAACTGGGAGCATCGTCGGTCGATATTGTCCGGCTTGCCAATGCTTTGGAGCGGGAGTTTTCCGTCCGGCTGACCTTCGAAACCTTTTACCGCGATCCGACCGTCGCAGCGCTAGCAGAGGCGTGCGGTAAGGCGCTTGCCCACCACGATCCAGCCCCCGCGTCGGCGATCGGCATGGTTCCGGATCCTGCTGCTCGCGAAACATTCAAGGCCGCCGGTCATGGCCGTCTAAGGCTCGCTGATGCTTGCCCGCGCACGGCTCTCGCGCGTCTGCCCAGCGAAGTCGCGCATGCTCTCGCCCGGCGCCGGAGTATCCGCCGCTTCAACACCGAGCCGCTGCAAGCAGCAGCGCTGGTGCGTCTGCTTGCCTGCCTCACGCGGTCGCCAGAAACCGAGCGCTACTACCATCCCTCCGCGGGCGGCCTCTATCCATTGCGCGGCTACCTGCAAATACGCGCCAGGCGTGTCGCTGGACTGAAGGCGGGCCTTTACTATCTCGATCCGTGGGAACACGAACTGGTGCTGCTGCCGCAGCAGGTCGAGTTGCCTGCCACGATTCACGATCCGTTCGTCAACCGCCCGATTTTCAACGCGTCAGCGTTCTCGTTCTACCTCGTCGCTCATCTGGCGGCCATCGAACCGCTTTACGGCGGCGAGGCATTGTCGCTATGCCTAGTGGAGGCCGGTTATATCGGCCAGTTGCTGATGACGCAAGCACCGGCCTGCGGCATTGGCCTATGCCCGATTGGCCATCTCGACACCGCGGCCGTCCGTACGGCCCTCAATCTCGATAGCAGCGATATGCTCGTCCACAGCCTCTTGGGCGGCGCGCTGCCGGATGAGAAGGATGTCCGTCGATGAACGCTCAGATCCAATTGCGCGACACACCGCAAGCCACGCTGTCGCCGGCCCAGGGCCGCATGTGGTTCCTTCAATGTCTGGCGCCGCATAGCCCGTTCTACAATATTCCGGCAGCTCTGCGCCTTGTCGGTGTGCTCGATCTTGCCGCACTCGGTCGTGCATTAAACGAAGTAATCGCAACCCAGGAGGCACTGCGCACTTCGTTTGCTGCCATCGACGGACGTCCAGTGCCCAAGGTCGAACGTCATCTGAACGTCGAACTGCCGGTAATTGATTTGACCGGACAGCCAGTAGCCGACCGGGAAGCGCAACTATCCCAGCGCCTTCACGCCGAGGCCCATCGTATATTCGACATGTCCCAAGCTCCGTTGCTACGGGCCCAATTGTTGAGGCTAGGCGCCCGTAACCACGTCCTGCAATTGACAACGCATCACCTCGTGGTCGACGGCTGGTCTGTCGGTATCCTGATACGCCAGCTCTTCGCGGCTTACCGGCATCACAGTTCCAACCGCCCAGGGGCGGCCCTGCCGGTGGCGGCCCCGTATTCGTCCTTCGCCCGTGCGCAGCAGCAATGGCTGGCTGATAACAAGACTGTCGACAGCCAGATCGACTACTGGCGTCAGACCTTGAACGGCGCTCCCAGCGTCCTGCGTCTGCCTTTGGATCGCGCCCGGCCGCGAGTGCCGCGCTTTGCAGGCCGCACCTTGACCTTCCTGTTACCCGAAACTTTGTCGCAACGTGTGACGCACCTTGCCCAAGGCGCGGGCGTCACGCTATTCGTCACTTTGCTGGCTGCCTTCAAGCTATTGCTGGCACGCCTTTCGGGGCAAAGCGAACTCGTCGTGGCCACGGCCGCTTCCAACCGGAACCGGCCGGATTTCGAGGCGGTGATCGGCTGCTTCGCAAACACCCTGGCACTGCGCACGCGCATCGACGCCACCGCTGCTTTCGTCGACCTGATGGCGGCCGTCCAGCATACGGTTACGACGGCACTCGATCATCAGGATCTGCCGTTCGAACATGTTTTACGTGCATTGAAACTGCACCACGACCAGACTTCGGTACCCTTCGTGCAGGCGATGTTCCTCTTCGAGCCGGCAAGCCCTCAGCGCTGGGACCTTCCGCGACTGACCGCCTCGACGGTCGACCTGTTTTGTGACACTGCCAGATTCGACCTCGGCCTTTACATGGTGGAGACAGAGAAGGGGTTGAAGGGCATTCTCGAATACTCGAGCGACCTGTTTGACGCTGCGACCATCGACCGTTTCATCGATCGTTTTCAGCGCACGCTCGAAGACGTCGTCGCCAGACCAGATGTGCCTCTCCGTCATTTGACGTGGGAACTGTCCCGCATCGTCGCGACACCGGCCGAGCAGGAGGCGCCGCTCAGTAGCCTGCCTGCCCTCGTCCTCGCACAGGCTGCACGCACACCCGACGCGCCGGCCCTGGCGTGGGAGGGCGGCAGTTGCAGCTATCGCCAGCTCGCTGCCCGCGTTCGCGGCATGGCAGCAGGGCTGGAGAAATGCGGCATCGGCCCCGGCGACCGGGTCGCGCTCGTCCTGCGACGCTCACCCTCGATGGTTGCGGCCCTGCTGGCGATAATGCTCACCGGAGCGGCATACGTACCGCTCGACTGGCGTGCCCCGAAAGAGCGGCAGCGCCAGCTGGCAGAGGCAGCCGGCGCGCGCATGGTGTTGACGGACCAGCATCCGGTATTGACCTCAGCGGCAGCCGTTACACCAACCGGCACACTAATGTCTCCGGATTTATGCGGGAGCCCGGACGATGCTGGCGGGCTGGCTTACGTAATCTATACATCGGGTTCTACCGGCGAACCCAACGGCGTCATGGTCAGTCACGCGAGCGTGGTCAACCTCGCATGGGCCCTCAAGGAACGAGTCTACGGCGGGCTGGGATCCGGTCCGCTGCGGGTCGGCCTCAACGGCCCGCTCAGCTTCGATACCTCTGTGAAACAACTAGTGCAGCTCGCGTTCGGGCATTGCCTCGTCCTTCTCCCCGAGTCGCAGCAAGGATTTGATCCCGCAGCGCTGCGCAACGCGCTGGAGGTCGAGCGGGTCGACGTGTTCGACAGCACGCCCTCGCAAATGGCCGCGCTGCTAGCCGCGGGAGTCGGCCGAAGCGCTACAGGCTGGCCACGGCGCGTGCTGCTGGGCGGCGAGGCAGTACCGATCGCACTGTGGCGCGCACTGGCGGATTGCCCGACGCTTAGTGCGGTCAACCTCTATGGACCGACTGAGTGCACGGTGGACGCGACCGCTGCCGCCGTGACGGGTGAGGAGCCCCATATCGGCACCCCCCTGCCGGGAGTGACGATCGTGCTGCTGGATGATCATCTGCAACCGGTCGCGGACGGTATGGTCGGGGAGATCGGAATTTCCGGGCGTGGCGTGGCACAAGGATATCTGGGCGCACCGCGGCTGACGGCCGAGCGCTTTATCCCCGATCTCTGGAGCGGTGCGCCTGGGGCACGCCTCTATCGCACAGGCGACCTCGGACGGTGGCGGCCTGACGGCACCATAGAGTATCTCGGCCGGCGCGACATGCAGTTCAAGCGGCAAGGCGTGCGTATTGAGCCGGCCGAAATCGAACAGATGCTGTGCCGTCTCGACGGTGTAGCAGCGGCGCTCGTCTGGGAGCCACAGGAACAGGGCGGAGTTCGCCAACTGGTTGCCGCGGTGGTACCGACTCGCGAGCACGCTGCAGTCGTCGACGGGGTGCGGCGCCAGGCCTTGCCCAACGGGTTGGCAGTGGCTGGGCTCAACCGCAACGAGACGGAGTTTCTCTACGAAGAGATCTTCGTCACCAACGCCTACTTCCGCCACGGCATTCACATTGCCGACGGCGCCCAGGTGCTCGATGTCGGCGCCAATATTGGTTTGTTCGGTCTGGCGTCCTGCGCCATGGCGACCGGTGTGAGAGTCCATTGCGTCGAGCCGAATCCTTTCGTCCTCCCCCTACTGAAGACCAACATTGCGCTCTACGCGCCCAACGCGCGTATATGGCCGGTCGCCGCCGGCGAGCGGGAGGGCACGCAGCCCTTCACCTTCTATCCCCATCTCTCCTTCCTGTCGGGCTTGCACGGCGAGCCGGAGCGGGAAAAGGCACTGGTTCGTTCCTATCTCGAGCACCACCAGGCAGACGATCTTCAGGCGATGCTCGCCGGCGGCGCCACTGCGCTCGATAGCCTGCTCGACCATGAGTTGGCGGCACACCAGTTTTCGGTGCCGGTGCAAACCCTGTCCCAGATATTTGCTGAGGCCGGTCTCGATCGCATCGATCTGCTGAAGATCAATGTAGAGAAAAGCGAGGAAAACGTCCTGGCCGGCATCATCGCTGAACACTGGCAGCGGATTCGTCAGGTGGTAATGGAGGTGCACGACGAGGAGGGGCGGCTGGAACGCATTCTGTCCTTGCTGCAGGCAAATGGCTTCCAGGTCTCGGCCGAAGCGGATTGGTCGGTTGCAGGGCGCGAGGGCATCCACTATCTCTATGCCCGGCGACCTGATGTTGCACCGGCGGCCAGCGCCAGTCCAATGCCCCCCCGCGAAATGCATACCAGGCGCGTGCTAACAGCGCGCGAGGTCCTGGAGCATGCCGCAGCCACGTTGCCCGCGGCCTTCGTTCCCAACCGCATCATGCTGGTCGATCATCTGCCGATCACGGCAAACGGTAAGCTCGATCGCGCCGCGAGTGTTCCCGAAGCGCCATGGGACGACAGCGCACAGCGCCCGTTTGTTCCATGCGCCGACGGGCTGGAGAGCCGCATTGCCCAGCTATGGCAACAGGTCCTTCCAGGCCGGCCCAAGGTCGGACGGTTCGACAGCTTCTTCGATCTGGGAGGCAACTCCTTGCTGCTGGCCCACGTGCATAGCCGTCTGCACGAGATAGTTGCACACGACGTGACCCTGACCGAAATGTTCGAATTCGGTACGCCATCGGCCCTGGCCGGTCGGCTGGGTGACGCGATGCGCATAGCCGGTCCCACTGTCCAGTCAACCACACCCGATCAAGCGAGTTGCCCGCGCGCGCTGGGCGCCATTGCCATCGTCGGCATGGCCGGGCGCTTTCCCGGCGCCGACAGCGTTACCGCCTTGTGGCAGAACCTGTGTCAGGGCAACACCGCGATCAGCCGATTTTCCTCCGCCGAGTTGTACGCTGCCGGCGTACCCGAATCGTCGTTAGCCGATTCGGAGTACGTGCCAACTGGCGGAGTGCTCACGGATATTGGGCAATTCGATACCGGTTTCTTCGGCATAGCACCCAGCGACGCGGCCATCCTCGATCCTCAGCAGCGACTGTTCATGACCACGGTCTGGCAGGCACTGGAGGATGCCGGTTGTGCGGCTCTGCGTCGGATAGGCCTGTTTGCCGGGACGAGTGTGAGCACCTACCTGTTGAACAATATCTGGCGCGATCCGGCACTGCTCGAGCAATTCGGTGCGCACCGGCTGCTCGTCGCGAACGACAAGGACCACTTCGTCACCCAGACCTCATATCGGCTTGGCTTTAGTGGGCCCAGCGTCGCTGTCCAGACAGCCTGTTCGTCCTCTCTGGTTGCCGTGCATCTGGCTTGCCGGAGCCTTCTTGCCGGCGAATGTGATGCCGCTGTGGCGGGCGGAGCGTCCATCCGGGTGCCGCAGCGGGCTGGCTATCGCTTCCAAGAAGGCGGCATTGGCTCTCGCGACGGCCGCTGCGCTCCGTTCGACGCCTCGGCCAGCGGCACCGTCGGGGGCAACGGTGTCGCCGCCGTCGTTCTAAAGCGGCTGGCCGACGCGCAAGCCGCGGGCGACAGGATCATTGCCGTGATCAGCGGCAGCGCCATCAACAATGATGGAGATAGCAAAATTGGCTACACCGCCCCCAGCGTAGAAGGTCAGAGCGAGGTCATCGGCATGGCGATGGCTGCCGCTGGCGTTGATGCCGACAGCATCAGCTATGTCGAGGCTCATGGCACCGGCACTGCTCTGGGTGACCCGATCGAGATCGCAGCGCTGGCCCGCGCCTTCAGTCTCCGGCCCGGCGACGGCAGTGCTGCCGGTTGCTCCATTGGCTCGATCAAAGCCACCATCGGACATCTCGACGTTGCGGCCGGCGTTGCCGGACTGGTCAAAGCTGCACTCATGGTGCAGCACGGCCTTCTGGTGCCCAGCGCCAATTTCGCTACCCCGAGTCCTGCGATCGATTTCGCGAAGACTCCATTCCGGGTCGTGACAGATACGCGTCCCTGGACTACACCAGCAGGAAAGCCACGCCGTGCCGGTGTCAGCTCATTCGGCATCGGCGGCACAAATGCTCACGTCCTTCTTGAGCAGGCTGAGACAACGGATACTCCCCCAAGCCCGATACAGGACGAACTGCTGGTATGGTCGGCACATGACGCGAGCGCACTCGACATTCTCACCTGTCGCTTGGCCGATGCGCTGGATACAGGCCCCCGGCTCGCCGATTTCGCCTACAGCCTGCAGACGGGCCGCCGTGCTTTCGCCCATCGCTGCACACTCATCGCTCGCGATGCCACAAGCGCGGCGGCGGCTATGAGGCAGGGCCGGTTCGAGAGCGCCGTGGCCACGTCCCCGCCGCCGCCGGCCGAGCCCGCCGGGTCACTCCAGATCGGGGAAGATGCGCAAGCACGCAGGCGCGCGCTCCAGGCGCTCGCAGCCCACTGGCGAGCCGGAGGCAAAATCGATTGGCAAGCCCTATACGCCGCGCGAACAGCACGCCGCATTCCCTTGCCGCTGTATCCGCTCGCCGGCGGCCATTACTGGATCGGCAGCGATGAGGCGGCCGCCGCGCCTTGCCCTGCCCCAGCATTGACCGTTCCCACGCCAGCAGACGACGATCCGGTGGTGGCGAAGCTGACGGCGATCTGGTGCCAGGCGCTCGGTGTGCCCACGATCGGTACGCACGATGATTTCTTCGACCTCGGCGGCCATTCGCTGATGGCGCTCGATATCCTCGACGCCATTCGCGCGCACTGGCCTTTGGAGCTTCCGCTGCGAGCCGTGTTCGAAGCCACGACCATCGACAGGCTGGCCCGGTTGATCCGCGAGGCACAGGCCGACCCAACGCCTTCTGCAGGAATCGCACAATGACCGGACCAGGGCCACTCTCATTTGCGCAACAGCGCCTGTGGTTTCTCGATCGACTGGCCTCGGGCAGCTCCGCCTGGCACATTCCAGCCGCCGTGCTTTTGCATGGCCCGCTGGACGTGGACGCGCTCGACCGGGCGTTAGTCGAAATCCTGCGACGTCATGCGGCGTGGCGGACCTGCTTTCCGGTCGTGAATGGAAAGCCGGTCCAGCACATCCTCCCGCTTCCGGTTTCGGCGCTGCATCCCCGGGCAAGCGACGCCAACACGCTCGACCAGGATCTGATTGATGAGATCGAGCGACCGTTCGATCTCGCGACGGGATTGCCGGTACGCCTCTCGTTGTTCGAACTGGGACATGAGAAAGCCGCGCTTTGCCTAGTCGCGCATCATATCGTTGCCGACGGCTGGTCGCTCGCGTTGTTCTGGCGTGAACTGGCCGCGCTCTACGGCGCCTTTCGGCATGGCATGGCCTCACCACTGCCTGATTCGCCGTTGGCCTATTCCGACCTTGTGCAACGCGAAGTCCAACATCTGACCAGCGACCGTCTGCGCGACCTGACCGCCTGGTGGCGCAATTATCTGGGCGAAAATCCTCGTGGGACGGCCCTGTCTCCCGATTTCGACGTGTCCGCCAGCCCCGACCGTAGAGGGGCCCGCTTTACTGGTGCAATCCCCGCGGCTCTGGTGACCGGGCTGCAAGCGCTGGCGCGACAGCAGCGCGCTACCTCGTTCATGGCCGTACTAGCGGTCCTGGCGAGCGTCATGGCCCGGTTGACCGACCAGGAGCAGATTCTGACCGGCACGCCGGTCGCCCAGCGTGGCCAGCCCGATAGCCGCAACACCTTGGGGCTGCTGCTTGATACTGTGATCATCAAGACTGACCTCTCGGGCAATCCAGGCTTTAGCGATCTGCTAGCGCAAGTTCGCGAGGCCAGTCTCGACGCCTTCGACCATCGCGACCTGCCCTTCCAGCAACTGGTTCAGGCGTTGCGGCTTGACCGGTCACCAGCTACACCGCCCCTGAACAGTCTCACATTGGTCTTTCAGAATCAAACTGTGGCCCCACCGACTGAGCTGGCGGAAAATCTTGTCGCCATACCTGTGCCGGTAGCGCCGGCCCGGGTCGCTAACGACCTGACGCTGTATGTCGACCCGAGACCCGAGGAATGGGTGCTTACCTGGGAATATGCCGCGGATCGGTTCGAGGCCGGGACTATTTCCCGGCTGCACGACCATGTCGGCAGGCTCTTCGCGCAACTCGTCAAGGATCCTCTGCGGCCGGTTAACGCGTTGCCGCTGACATCGACCCCGGCCAACCACACGGCAGAACCACCGGCGGAGCCTTTCACTATTGCCGGGCGCCTTCTCGATCTCGTCGCCCGTCAGCCGGACGCACCGGCGCTCATCACCGAAGAGAGCACGATTTCCTATGCCGGGCTTGCAGGGCGGGTATCGGCACTGACCAGCCGGCTTGACGGAATCAGGCCGGAACAGCCAGTGGCCGTGTTGATGCAGCGATCCGCCCACCGCGTGGCAGCACAAGTGGCTGTGATGGCGGCTGGCGGCGCTTATGTACCCCTCGACCCCGACTATCCCGCTGTATGGCTTCACGGTTTGCTCGAAACAACGGATCCGGTCGCGGTAATAACCGATAGCGGCAGCGCCACGAACTGCGAACACTGGCCGGTGATCGACGGTACGGCTGGCGACTGGCCATCGCTTGAGGACTCTCCGATCTGGCGAGGCACGCGACTGCCCGGCGCCGCAGTGGCCTATCATCTGTTCACCTCCGGCTCCACCGGCCGCCCCAAGGCCGTGATGGGCACCTATGAGGGGATCGCCAACCGCTTTGCCTGGATGTGGCGCAATTATCCCTTCGTGTCCGGCGAGGTGGCGTTCCATCATGTATCACCCAGCTTCGTCGATTCGGTCTGGGACCTCTTCGGGCCTCTGCTAGCCGGTGTGCCAGTGGTCATTCCGCCGCCGGGCATCGCCCGCGACCCCGCGCGTTTCCTGGCGCTCTGCCGGGCCTCGTGTGTGAGCCGGTTGACCCTGGTGCCGTCATTGCTCGATGCGTTGCTCGACACGCTTGAGCGAACCGGCTTGTCCTTACCTTCACTGCGTCTTTGCATCACCAGCGGCGAACCATTGCCGCGTCCGCTGGCCCATCGTATGCGCCACCTGCTGCCGCATGTCGTACTACTGAACCTGTACGGGTCCGCTGAAATTGCGGCCGATGTCACCTGCCGCGTAGTGGCAGCGACCGACGATATGGCGCCTGCCGTCCCGAGCGGCATGCCGATTGCCGGCACCGGGATCGTACTATTGAATCGTGACGGCCAGCCAACACCGCTCGGTGCCTGGGGCGAAGTCCACGTCGCCGGCGCCAATCTCGCGCGCGGCTATCTGCGGCAGCCTGCCCAGACTGCGGAACGGTTCTTGCCGTACCCGGGCGGCGCGCCCGGTCAACGCATTTTCCGCACAGGCGACCTCGGCCGCTGGCGCAGCGACGGCGCGCTGGAGCTGGCCGGCAGGCTCGATCACCAGATCAAGATCCGGGGCATACGGGTTGAGCCGGGCCGGCTGGAAGAGGCACTGCGTCAATGTCCCGGTATTGTCGACGCCGTGGTCTTCGCCCGCGCCGATGTACCGGGTGGCTTCGGGCTCGCTGCCTATGTCACCGGCAATTCCAGTCTGAATCTTGCCGATTTGCGTAATGCCCTGGCAGAACGCCTGCCACCCGAACTATTGCCGGCTAGCGTCGTGCGGTTGGATGCGCTTCCGCGCCTCGGCAACGGCAAGGTGAATCGACAGCACCTGCCGCCACCGCAGGCTACGCTGCCGCTGGTTCGTCCAGCGGGCGCTGCGGCCACGGCGACGGAACAGGAAGTGGCGTCACTGTGGGCGGAAGTTCTTGGGGTGGACAGGGCAATGCTCGATCCGGACACCAACGTATTCGACCTAGGCGGCCATTCGTTGCTGATGGTACGGGTTCACGATCTGTTATGCCGGCGTCTGGCGCTCAACATCGATATCGTCGATCTATTCCGCTTTCCAACGATTCGCGGTCTGGCCGATCATCTGGACCGGCACGGACACGCCGTTTCCGTGCCGGTCGCGGACACCGCTGAGTCTGGATATGCCGCACGGCGTCGGCCGGCCGATCTGCGCCGGGCGGCGCGAATAACCGCGAGGGGAGAAGGATGAATCCCGGTTCTGATGGCATCGCAATCATCGGCGCCGCTGGGCGCTTCCCTGGGGCCGCAAGCGTGGTCGAACTGTGGAGCAACCTGCTGACTGGCCGGGTCGCGATCGACGCGCTGAGCGACGCTGAACTCAGCGCGGCCGGCATCGCTGCCGACCTGTACCAACGTCCAGATTATGTCCGGGTCGCGGCCACTGTCGACGGGATCGACCTCTTCGATGCCGGCTACTTCGGTGTATCGGCGCGTGAGGCCGCGCTCATGGATCCGCAGCAACGAATATTCCTGCACTGCGTGGGGCAGGCATTGGACGCTGCCGGCCACGACCCTGCCCGGTTCCCTGGCCTGATCGGCCTCTATGCCGGGTGTAGCCTCAGCTCTTATCTGCTCGCCAATCTCTTGCCGCATCGACGCTGGCTCGAGGAAATCGGCGTCTTCGAGGTGGCGCTAGCCAATGACAAGGACTATCTGACCACCCGTGCGGCCTATCATTTCGATTTGCGCGGCCCATGCGTAGGCGTGCAGACCGCTTGTTCGACTTCCCTGGTGGCAGTCCATCTGGCCTGTCAGGCCCTCCTTGCAGGCGAGTGCGACATGGCGCTCGCCGGGGGCATCACGCTACGCGTGCCCCAGCACGCAGGTTATCTGCATCGCGCCGGCTCGATCCTTTCGGTGGACGGCAGCTGTCGCCCCTTCGATGCCGGTGCGTCGGGCACGGTATTCGGTAACGGTGCCGGCCTCGTCGTGCTGCGCAGACTGGCCGAAGCCCAGGCTGACGGTGACAACATCATGGCGGTGGTCGTCGGATCGGCCGTGTCCAATGAGGGAAGAGCGAAGGCCGGCATGACCGCTCCCGGTATTTCTGGCCAGAAGCGGGTGATCACGGAAGCGATTGCTGTCGCCGGGATAGAACCCGCTGACATCGATTACGTCGAGGCGCATGGTACCGGCACGCTCATCGGCGATCCAATCGAAGTGCAGGCGCTGGCCGAGGTCTTTCGCCAAGGGCGGCCCCGGCCCGCCCCCTGCCTGCTCGGGGCGATCAAGGCCAATCTCGGCCATCTCGACGCAGCCGCCGGTGTGACCGGGCTGATCAAGGCAGCAATGGTGGTACGCACAGGCACTGTGCCGCCACATCCCTGGTACACACAGCCGAATCCCACGCTACAAAATCTGTTGGCCCCGGCACATGGTGCGCCATTTATGGTCAATACCAGCCCTTGGTACGCTGCGGGTCAAGGTATCTGCCATGCGTGCGTCAGCTCATTCGGCATTGGCGGCACCAATGCCCATGTCGTACTGGAAGCGCCACCACCACGAGGCCCACGAGCGGGCGCCCAATCGGTCAAGGTGCTCGCGTGGTCGGCGGCGACGCCCGCCGCACTGGATGCAGTCACTGCCAATCTGGAGGCAGATCTCCTGCGCCATGACGAGGCCGATATCGCCGATATCGCCTTCACTCTCAATACCGGTCGGCGGCAGTTGCAATGGCGGAGCGCGGCTGTCGTACGCGACCGGGACGAGGCGCTAGCCGCGCTACGGGGCGGCCATGCCGGACCGGTACGCGCGGCCTCCCCGGCGGGCATTGCCCTGCTGTTCCCCGGTCAAGGCGCCCAATTTCCGGGCATGGCGATGGGACTTTATCGTGACGAGCCCGCATTCCGCCGGATCTTCGACACCGTGGCCGAGCTGATAACACCGCATCTCGGCGAAGATCCCCGCCAGGCCCTGCTGACCCACGATGGCGGCGAGCGATTGGACAGCACGCGCCTTACGCAGCCGTTGCTGTTCGCGGTGGAATATGCGCTGGGGCGCCTGATTATCGAGCGCACAGGACCGCCAGCCGCACTGCTCGGACATAGCCTGGGAGAGTTTGCCGCCGCCTGTCTGGCCGAGGTCATGACACTGCCAGACGCCGTCAGACTCGTCACCTTGCGTGGCCGCATGATGGCGGCACTGCCAGCCGGAGACATGCTTGCAGTGCCCCTCTCGCTGGCCGCGCTGACCGCGCGCACCGCGTTAGATGTCGCTGCTGTGAACGGCCCGGACCTCTGCGTCCTGTCCGGGACGCCGTCGGCGATCGAGGCATTCGCGACCGCCAACGCCGATCTGGCCTGCTATCGCCTGAAGACGTCCCATGCATTCCACTCGTCGATGATCGACCCGATCCTGGAGAACTTTGGCACCCTCGTCGCCGGGATCCCCTTGAAGCGACCGAACTTACCCGTGATTTCCAGCTTGACTGGAACCTGGCTGGGCGAGGAGGCGCAGACACCGGAGTACTGGGTTCGGCTGACCCGCGACACGGTTCGCTTCGACCTAGCGGTGGAAACACTGGCGAGAACGGGAACCACCACATTGGAGATAGGGCCCGGGTATAGTCTGGGCACGCTGGTTAGCCGCCACCGGGCCTTCGACGCTCGCCCGACAATTTCATGCCTGCCTCGCGGCCAGGAGGACAGCGTAGGCTTCAACACGGCTTTAGCACAGCTTTGGCTAGCGGGTCATTCAATTGAGTGGGGAATGTCCGCGACGGGCCGCCGCCGCCTTGAACTTGCTACCTACCCATTTCAGGGTGAGCGCTGCTGGATCGACGCGTCTACTGCCCCCGTCACCGGTTTCATGCCCCAGCCTGCCGAGCCTGCTATTGCCGCAGATGATCTCAGTGATCCGGCATCGCCAGCGGTTCCGAAGGGCGCGCTTGGGCAGCGTCCAGGCACGCTGCCACCATCGGTCGCCCCACGAAATGACGCCGAACGGCTGGTCGCCGAGGTGTGGGAATCAGTGCTGGGAATCGCCCCGATCGGCATCAGTGACGACTTTCTGGACCTCGGGGGGCATTCGCTGCTTGCAGTACAGGTGGTCTCCCGGCTTCGAGACCGCTTGCCAATCGAACTACCGCTTGAGATGTTTTTCGAAGCGCGGACGGTTGCGATCCTGGCCGAACGCGTAATGGCACTGCTGACAGACAGCATCTACACAATGACCGATGCGCAAGCCGCTGCACTCTACGCCACGCTTGAGACAACGTCGAATGAGGAGCATGACAGGCCGTGACCCGTCCATATAGCCACTCCGCAGACGTCCTTACCGCCCGGCGCTCTTCTGCAGCGGGCATGTCAGATGTCAAACAGGCTCTTGCAGCCCGCTTGCTGACAAGAAGAGGCAGTGCCGCCGAGCTCATAGCGCCCCTGCCCCCGGACACGCCACCGCCACTGGCCCTGGCGCAGGAACGTTTGTGGTTTGTCGATCAGCTGGCACCGAACACCTCCATCAACAATCTGGCCGGAGCGGCCCTGCTGGACGGGGCGTTGGACGCGATAGCGCTCCGCAAGGCTTTGACTGCGGTTATTGCCCGGCATGCCCCGTTGCGGTCGCGATTCGTCGCTATCGACGGCAAGCCACAGGTGAAGCTGGGCGAAGCCACCGATTTTCTATGGGCGACTCATGATTTCGCCGAACTGCCCGCCATAAAATCGGAGCAGCTCGCGATCCATGACATCGAAAGCTGGGCCCGTGTGCCTTTCAATCTGACCAATGGGCCACTGGTTCGCGCCCACCTTTACCAGCTCGCTCAGGACCGGCACCTATTTGGACTGGTCATCCATCACATCGCCTGCGACGGCTGGTCTTTGCAGATCATGATGCGCGAGCTCGCTGCGTTCTATGCAGTCGAAATCGCAGGAGCCGCGCCGCCGCCGCCGCTTGGCATTTCCTATTACGACTATGCGGCGTGGCAGCGGCACCAGTTCGATACGAAAGGAATTGCGCGAAAGTTGCACTATTGGCAACAGCAGTTTTTAACCCTGCCGCCACCCGCCTTCCCCCGGCCGGACACGCTATCCGGTCAAGCGGGCGCGCGCCAGACCATTCAATTATCGAGTGCACTGACCGAGCAGATGGCGGTTTTCTGCCGCGACCAGGGCAGCACTCCGTTCATGATTCTGTTGGCGGTCTTCAAGGTCCTGTTGCACCGCTGGGGTCGCGAAACCGATCTTTGCGTCGGGACGCCCGTGGCCAACCGTGACCGCAGCGATATCGAAAATCATATTGGCTTCTTCGTCAACTTGCTGCCGCTGCGCACCGATCTCGGGGGCAACCCTTCCTTTCGTACCGTGCTGGCACGTGTGCGCGCCACGGCCATGGCCGGCTTCAGCCACCAGGATCTGCCGTTCGAGGTGCTTGTACGCAATCTTCAGCCAGAATGGCAGAGCGGCTGGAGGCGGCTGGTCCAGGTGGTGTTTGCCTATCATCAAGCCAGTCCGGCCGCGGACCAGCGGTTATTGGCCCAAGGCTTGCGGTTCGCGCCCCGTGACGTGTACAACGGCACTGCCCTTTTTGACCTGATGTTATCAGTGCAGGCGGACCCGACCGGTGATCGCGTGACGCTGGAATACGCGATCGGCGTCATGGAACTTGAAACCGCCGGCCACCTGCTGACGGCTTTCCGCACCCTCCTCGCCGATGCGCTGGCGAGGCCTGACGTGCCGATTTACGCGCTGGCGTTGCATGATCGCGATAGCGTTATACGAGAAGCAGCGCGAGGCCGGCGACAGACAGTTCATCGGCCAGATCGCACCTTGCAATCAGCATTCTCGGCGGTAGCGGCGCGCGCTGGGCTGGCGCCTGCCGTTACCTGCGGTGACAAAACGCTGAGCTACGAGGAACTTGACCGGCGCTCAGACCGTTTGGCCCGGCTGCTCATGGCTCGCGGCGTAAAGCCTGAGGAGCGTGTAGGCCTGTGTCTCGAGCGCTCCGTCGAGTTGATTGTGGCATTGATCGGGATTCTTAAAGCTGGTGCCGCCTATGTTCCGATGGATCCGGCCTACCCGCCGGACCGGTTAGCATTACTGATCGAATTGTCAACTCCGACGAAGATTGTGACGCAGCGGGGCTTGCTGGCTGACGGCCCCGAGCTGATTTACATCGACGAGATGGAATGCGCTGTGCCGGATACTCCCCTGCCGGTCTGCCGTGTGGAAAATGCGGCCTATGTGATGTTCACCTCAGGCTCCACTGGAACGCCTAAAGGTGTCGTCGTGACCCATGGCGGAGTCTTGCGGCTGTTCGATGCAGCCGGGCCGCTGATCGATGCCGGTCCCGACGATAGCTGGAGCCTGTTTCACTCCATTTCCTTCGATTTTTCGGTATGGGAACTGTGGGGCGCCCTGCTTCATGGAGGCCGGCTAGTTGTGGTGCCGGCGCCGATCGCACGCGATCCGTTAGCGTTTCGCGACCTGATCTTAACTGCCGGTATCAGCGTACTCAACCAAACGCCTTCGGCGTTTCGCGGTCTGATGCGCTCTATACTCGATGACCACGCCGGACTCAACCGGCTGCGCCTCGTGATCTTCGGCGGCGAAGCGCTCTCCCCGGCGCTGCTGCGACCGTGGGTGGCAAAATTTGGCGCCGATCGGCCGAAGTTGATCAACATGTACGGCATCACCGAAACCACCGTGCATGTCACTCACTGGCAATTGACGGAACGGGATATCGTCAATAGCGCGACCAGCATCATTGGTCGACCGCTCAACGATCTCGACCTGTTCATAGTCGATGACCAAGGTCAACCCGTGCCGCCGGGCATGTCGGGAGAGATCATCGTCGGCGGCGCCGGATTGGCCCGCGGTTATCTCGACCAGCCCGGTCTGACTGCAGAGCGCTTCATCGCCTCATCGCTTTCCGCAGTCGGCGAGCGGCTCTACCGCACCGGGGACCTCGCACGCCGACTGCCGAACGGAGAACTTGAATTTCTGGGCCGCATTGATCATCAGTTGAAGAACCGCGGATTTCGCGTCGAGCCCGGTGAAATCGAGGCTGCATTGCGCGAGCATGAAGGTGTCGCCGACTGCGTCGTCTGCGATAAGCCCGGCGCGGATCGCGCTCGCAAACTTGTCGGATATGTTGTACCGCGAATGCTTGCCGGGAACGAAGGGGAGCGCACCGCTACGATCTCGCACTACCGCGAGGTTTTCGACAACGCCTATAGAATGGGCACCGACGATCGCGAACGCGTCCCTTTCAACACGGCGGGCTGGATCCACAGCGATAGCGGCAAGGCTATAGATGCGGCGGAAATGCACGAATGGGTCGATCAGACCGTAGCGCGCATCTTGGCGCTATCGCCGCGCAGCATACTGGAGATTGGTTGCGGACTGGGTCTGCTCGCACTACCGCTGACCGAAGCCGGCGTGTCTTATCTTGGCACCGACATCTCCTGGTGCGCGCTGAACCATGTACGTAGCCTCGCGGCAGAGCGCAGACTGGATCGGGCAGCATTCGAATTGCGAGCCGCTGACGACTTTTCTGGCCTCGCCAGTGGCTCCGTCGATGTCGTCGTCTTGAACTCAGTGATTCAGTATTTCCCCGATCAGACGTATCTGCAACGTGTGCTCGATAGCGCCCTCAATCTCGTCGGCGCCACCGGCACGGTGTTCGTCGGCGACGTGCCCAGCCTCCCGCTTATTCGTGCCTTCCATACGGCCGTGGCACGTCACCGGGCGGGTGCCGGCGCCCAAACGGGGGCAGTAGCAAAGGCGGTGCGCCAGGCCCTTGCCGACGAGCGCGAGTTGCGGGCCGCTCCTCTTCTCTTCGAAAGCATGGTGCCCCACGGTTATGCCGACATTCGTATCAAGCAAGGCCGGCACCAGAATGAAATGACGCGCTTCCGTTATGACGTCGTCCTCTATCCGATCGCAGGTCCCGCACTGGAACCGGAGCGGTCGCTGCTCTGGAGCGAACTCGACAATCCGCTGGAAACACTGACGCGGATATTTAAGCATCCAGGCGAGGCTCTAATCGAGATTCTGGCCGTGCCCAATCAACGTGTGTGGGCTGAAAATCTCCTCGCCGAATGGCTCGGGAAGGGACTGGAAGGCCATCTCGACTCACTGGTTGAGCATGCCGCAACGCTGGCAGAAGCCGCAGGCGCGGTCGATCCCGACGCCGTGCGTGATCTCGCTGAGCGCTCCGGTTACGCGGCTCGCATCGCCCCCTCCGCGAACGGCGGTCCAGCCGCGATGGACCTCCTGTTTTCGCGCGCCCCCCTTGATCCTCGCCGGCCGTGGCGGCGACCAATCGCCCGGCAAGACGCGATCCTCGTTAACGATCCCTTTCAGACTGGTCGGCGGCGGGAGCTGATTGCAGCATTGCGCGCCCATCTCGTCGCTCGTCTGCCCACGTATATGGTTCCCGACATTCTGATGCCGGTGCCGGCCCTACCTCTCACGACGAACGGCAAGCTCGACCTGCGGGCGCTGCCCCCCCCGGATTTCTCTCGCGCGACTGCGACTGTCGGCCGGCCGCCGCAGGGTGACGACGAACGCCGCCTGGCTGTACTCTGGCGGGCCTTACTCGGGACAAACACTATCGCGGCGACTGACGACTTCTGGGAACTGGGCGGCCACTCTCTGCTCGCAGCCCGGCTCATGTTCCAGATCGAAACCGAATTCGGAGTAAGGCTGCCGTTGATGACACTGTTTTCCGACTCAAGCCTCGGCGGCATGGCGAGCCTCATTTCCCAGGCTGCGGATTCAGTTCCAGGTGATCGTGATTCGGTCGATTTCTGGCGTCATGAGGCGCGCCTCGCTTCCGATATCGCACCGTCGACCCAATGTTCCGATCGCCGCGCCTTGTTGTTGACCGGCGCCACAGGGTTTCTCGGTACATATCTGTTGGGCGAAGCGCTAGCCGACGATCGATTCGAGGCCGTGTATTGCCTCGTGCGAGCTGCCGATGCAGTTGAAGGAAGCATGCGTCTTTCCGCGCGCCTGCAAGTGCGCGGCCTGTGGCGTGATCGCTTTGCCAGTCGCCTGATCGTCGTACCGGGCGATCTCGAACAACCCCTCCTCGGCCTGTCGGAAGCAAACTTCACAGCACTGGCCGATCACATCGGACTCATTCTGCACAATGGCTGCCGGGTCAATTTTCTCGAGCCTTACGATCAGTTGCGCGGTGCCAATGTGGCTGGAACCGAAGCTTTACTGCGCCTTGCCTGCACTGGGCCGGCCAAGCCATTCCATTACGTCTCCAGTCTCGGCGTGTTCGACGATGGCGATATGGACGCGCGCTACGGTATATTTGAAGAACGCAGGCCAGGTTGCCCGCATACACTCGATGACGCTTATAGCAAAAGCAAATGGGTCGCCGAAGAAATGGTGCGGACAGCCGGCGAGCGCGGATTGCCGACCACCGTCCTGCGTCCGAGCCGAATCGGTGGTCACAGCCGAACCGGGGATTGCCGCAGCGACGACCTGTTGTGGCTGGTGGTCAGGGCTGCGCTAGCCGTTGGCGCACTACCGGACTTGGACCTGCCGCTTGACGTAGTGCCGGTCGACTATGTGGCGCGGGCGTGCATCGCCATCGCGATTAGCGAAAAAGGCTCCGGACGTGCCCTCCATCTCAACAACCCGCACCCGCCCCGCTTTCGCATGATGGCCGGATGGCTCGCCGATGCTGGATATCAGCTAGATCTCCTGCCCTATTCCGAGTGGCGGGAGCGTGTTGTCACTCAGGCGCGTTCGCATCCGAACACGCTGAACAATGCGGTAGCGGTCCGTCTGGAACCGCTGCTGGCAACCACGGCGCCCGATGATATGGTCGCTGCCCGCTGTGCCTGGGCCGACTGCACCAATGCCCTGAAGCTGCTGGGCAACAGCATGGATCCCTGTCCGCAGCTTGACGGCAGCCAGATCGCGCGCTGCATACAAGTTTTGAAAGCCGGATAATTATTAACCATTCGTAACATACCCAAATGCGTAACGAAGCACGAACAGTAGAGTTCCTGAAAAGCTCAACAATACAAGGATTATCGATGTCCACATACGATGAAGACGATGCCACGACCTATACGGTTGTAGTGAACCTGGAAGCGCAGTATTCAATCTGGCACGCAGATCGCCCGTTGCCCGATGGCTGGTCAGCAGTCGGCAAAACAGGCTCCAAAACCGAATGTCTGAACCATATCGATGAAATATGGACCGACATGCGCCCGCTCAGCCTGCGGCGCGCGCAAGGCGAAACCGGTTAGAACACTGATGCCATTCGTCACGACTGACGCAATGTCAATTACTCGCTGGTTCTCCTGCGAAACTCCGCGTCCTGGGGCTGCGATGCGGCTGTTCTGCCTGCCATTCGCTGGCGGGAGCGCTCAGCTGTATTGGCGCTGGCCGCTGGCACTCCCCTCACTGGTCGAGGTATGTCCAGTCCAGTTGCCCGGACGGACGACCCGGCTCGCCGAGGCGCCTTTCACCCAGGTCCATGCAGCCGCTGAAGCCATTGCCAATGCATTGTCTCCACGACTCGACCGGCCCTACGCGCTGTTTGGCCACAGCATGGGTGCGTTGCTGGCGTATGAAGTGGCACGTTGCCTGCGGCGGCGCGGACTGCCGGTGCCTGCGCGGCTGTTCCTGTCGGCACATCGGGCACCGCACCAGCCAGCTCAGGAAGAGCCTTATCACCATCTGCCTGATGAGCAGTTTCTTTTCCGCCTCCGGCAACTTGGCGGGTTCCATCCGGAAGTCCTTGCCAACCAGGAACTGATGGCGGTAGTGCTCCCGACGTTACGAGCCGATCTGGAGCTATGTCAGACATATCAATACAACGATAACGACGGTCCACTCGATGCGGCATTTACGCTATTTGCCGGTAGCCGCGACCGGTTCGTCCCCGTTAGAGACGTCTCTGAATGGTCTCGACATACCAGCAGCCCTGTGCGCCTGCATGTCATTGACGGCGACCATTTTTACCTGACCGCAGCGGCCCAGACGCTAATGCTGATCGTGGCCGAAGAGCTAAGGGCAGTAGCGGACGCTTTGTGACAAAACCCGAAAATTCCCGCGCGACAGCGGCGATCGCCTCCTGCCTCGTGGTCCATTGGGCAACGAGAATGCCTTCATCGGCACTGTCACATTGGCGGGGTTGGTGGAGCTTGGCGGGTAAGATCGCGCCAGATGAAGAAAACCAGATCGCTCTATCACGGTCACCGGTTCCCTGCCGCGGTCATTATCGGGATAGCGGCCACCGCGTATCCGAGCGATACGCACCTCAGTGTGCCGCCCGCCGGTCCAATGGATTACAAGCACAGCTTCATTGGACGAGTCGTCCAGATCAATTACTACCTCCTGGATCAGAACCCGTATTATCCGTTGCCTGGTTCTCGGCGTGACGCCTGATGCGTTCCATGTGGTCGGCAAATCATGTGCGAGTGACATCAGTCGCGCCCGATCGATTTGCGGATTAGCAAGGACCTTCGCATCAAGCTGTTCGATGCGATTCTGCAGCTCAGCGACACGCTCAAGAGCGGCGTTCCATCGCGCTTCCAGCTCACGTGCAACCAGCCGTTTGCCAGGATCGACCGCTTCGTAGCGACGCTCTGCGAGCGAGGCTTCATAGCGCGCTTCCTCCGCTTCGCGCGTCAATGCTTGCCGCACCTCATCGTCCACGTGGGATCGCGTTTCACTCGCTCTGATTGCTGCGTCTATCGCATATGTCGATACCGCTTCCAGCAGTTGAGTCGCTATGGCCTTGTCGACACGTACGCCGCCGATGCCGATGCAAAGCCCGGCGCCAACGTGACTGTCGTCGCCCCGGCACTGGTAGCGGTGCGCTTGCCCCGATCTCATCCCATAGAAGACCCTCATCGTCCGGCCGCATCGACCACATCTTACAAGGCCGCCCAACAGCGCGCGACCACCTCGCGCAGATTTGCGAGACATTCGCTTTTGCATATGCGCATTCTCGGCAATCATTCGCTGGTTTTCCTCGAATTCACTCCAGGTGATGTAGCCTGGATGGTGATCTTTCAATAAGACGTTCCACGACTGCATGGGCTTACGGCGAGCGCTGCCTTTTCTCGCTCTCCCATCAACAATATGAGTCTCAGAACTCTTCCTGCCAAATACATAAGCTCCAGCGTAGACCGGGTGCTGCAGTAGCTTGATCACGTTGTGATAGGCAGGTGACTGCCACGCAATCCGGTTGCCGCCAACCGCGCTCTGCCTCAGAACGGGCAACTGGAGCTTCTCCAGCTTGGCCCACAGGAACACCTGACGGGCGCTTCCCAGCTCTCGAAACCGACGGAACACGAGGCGGATTGTTTCCGTGACGCGTTCATCCGGATCCAGTTCAATTTTCCCCAACTCATTCCAGCAGTATCCCGGCGGCAGTGAGAATCGAAGCTCCCCTCGTGTCGCTTTCGCATCGCGTGCAGCAATTCCACGCTCACGTAACAGGCTCAGCTCATACTCCGACATTGATCCTTTCAGGCCCAGTAAAAGGCGATCGTTCGTCAGCCGCGGATCGTGTACGCCATTGGGGTCAATGATTAGCGTCCCAGTCAAGGCACACAGGTCGACGAGGTGATGCCAGTCACGGCCGTTGCGCGCAAGTCGCGATGCCTCGATACAGAATACCGCACCAACTGTACCGCCGCATATTGCAGCCACAAGTTTCTGAAATCCCGGGCGCTCTGCAAGCCCAGAGCCTGAACGACCCAGGTCATCGTCTATTACGGTAACGTTGGCGAAACCGGTCTTGCGCGCGGACTCGGCAAGTTCGTACTGACGTCGCTTGCTTTCCGTATGGTTATGCACCTGACCAGGTGACGATTGACGAACGTATACGACGGCGTCGCGACCCAGATGCGCGGAGCTGATTCTAGAATTCATCGCCGACCTCCCGCGCCTGATCCACGTTCTCCACGGAGATGCCTAGCGCTTCCAGAAGCAGGTCGGCTACGGCCTGTATCAGTTCTTCGCGCGTTGGCGCCGGGAGGCGAAACACCGACTCCTCCCGTTCCAGTGACAGAGCCAGTTGCTTCCTTGGGGTCATCAACGACGGTCTCATCTGAATTACCTTCCCGTTTTCGAATCAAGGAAGACGATGATCCACCATCGGATGACAGCGTCGTTTCGCACGCGAGGACGTCTCGCAGTTCCATCAATGCGTTTAGGGCAACTTCTGGAAAACCCAGCGACATCGTTTCGCACCGCGTCTTGTCAAACATCCATCCTGGCAATTCCCGGGATAGTCCGTTGCGGACTTCGACATGAATCACTTTCGCGGCGCCATGTCCCTTACGACGAACCACCTGAAGTTGTTGGCCGTGCAATGGATGCCACGGATATTCCATTGTGACAAACTTCGATCGGTATGCTGAATGTTGCTTGGTCGCAGCGTCGGTTACGAAACACGTAGACGGCGCGTGCGAGCGGATCGAGTTGCATCGATTGCTCGACCAGCATCACCAGGCTGTTGATCCCGGCCCTGAAGTC
Source organism: Paraburkholderia ribeironis (assembly GCF_900019265.1). Classification (GTDB taxonomy): domain Bacteria; phylum Pseudomonadota; class Gammaproteobacteria; order Burkholderiales; family Burkholderiaceae; genus Paraburkholderia; species Paraburkholderia ribeironis. The sequence continues at coordinate 60,469 of NZ_CYGX02000017.1, read as the reverse complement.
GATCGGCTCGCGATGCAGGTAAATGCGCAGATCGGCCTCGAAGCGGAACATCAGTGCGCTCCAAGTGCCGCGATCATCGCGCTCACGAGTGACGCGTCCCCTCCCGAACATTGGAGCTCGATTACGACGCCGTTGGGCAGCGTCGCCGACATGCGCGCCGACCGCGCCGGTTGCGACGGTGAACATGCCAGCTCACGTCGCTTCGGCGTTGGTGACGTTTCAGGCCTTGTGAGCGGACCTTCCTGCGCGATCGACGCGACAGTGCGTATTTCGGCGAAGCCGAACAGAGATTTCGGTTGATGTCGAACAGGGTTTTCGCTGGAAGATGGGGTTGTAAGCCGGAACCGCAGAAATTTTTGAAGTCCTTTGATTTCAGGTGGTTAGAGAAGGTCGAGACCCGCAAGCATGGCCGCGATGTCGATCGGGTTCTCGTTGCGAAACGTGTAATGCCCGAGGAAGTGGATGTGCCGCCACGCCACCGGAGAAATCTTCTTCAGCATCGCGAGTGCCTTCTCATTTCCCTCCCGCTGGTAGCGTTCGAGCAGTTGTGAGAGCAGCACCGAGTTGAAGGCGGTCACGACATTGGCCAGCAGCCGGCCGCACTCGTTATTGATCGCAATGTCGTGATCGGTCTTGCCGATCAGGTGCTTTCTGCCACTGACCTCGGCGATGAAGCCGCGCAGCGCGTGATACGCTTCGATCCGGTTCTGCGAACGATGGACGTTGCGCTGCAGTTGTGGGTCGCGCATGTAGCGCAGCGTGTAGATGCTGCGCACGAGTTTATCGAACTCGAAGACGGCACGGCGCGTGCGGTGATGTGGAGACAATGCGCAAAGCTTGCGAACCAGTGCCTGCTGGCTCATTTCCTTCACGCTGAGTGACGCGATGATCTGTTCGAAGACACACGGATCGTCGCAGATGGCGGGCAAGTCGATCTGTCCAGCGGGTTTGATCAGGAAATCGTCGTACTGCTCGATGTCGTCGCCGCAAAACAGATGTTTTAGCTGTGCCTGCAGGTTGGTGAAGCGCGGCGCAAAATCCATCTCGAACCAGTACATGGCCGCGAAATTCATCTTGTTGATGCTGTGCATGTCTCCGGTGATAATCGTCGGCGCGATATCGGTCGTGTTGTGGTAACAGAGGTCGAAGACGTAATGGCTTTCGTGCTCGTGCGCACCGATGAGGTTGGTGAGTGTGGCAACGTGATTGGTGAGGGAGGTAAAGGCGACGACTCCCCGTTCGCGACCGAAATATTTGCGCGAGTGCCTCGCCTTTGCGGTCGGAGTGGCGGCAGCGAACTTCTGTCCGTCGATGGCACCGAAAAGCGCGCCAAGATCGCACGAGTAGTATTCGAAGATCGGTAATTGTGCGATGAAGTTGGCAACCCGGTCGTTGGCAGCCCGCAGTGTGGCCAGACGGCAGTACTGGCGATATGTTTCGTCGAGTGTGTGATACGGGATATCGCAGGTCTGGGACATGGCGAGATTGCCGAGATTGGTGGCCTGCGCAATAATCACCGCCATCAAGCTGTCCGCGTCGGCGATCTTCTTCGCGTAACGGGGTTGCAGGGGCGTCATCGTCGACAGGAAGCCGCAACGCTCATTCACAAACCGGATGATGTCGGCAATGTCGCGTAGCGGCAGCTTCGCGTAGAAGCTTTCCTGCTGTGTGGCGTTTTTGTCGGCCTTGGGTTTGCGCCACGTCAGGGTGCGGTGTTGCGCGTCGTAGTCAAGGTGTTTGAGCTTGCCCTGTCGCAGTTCATGGTCAAAGCGCTGCCAGAGTTTGCGAAGCTCGTCGCACAAAGCGGCGACGGTGACTTGTACCGGTTGGTCCAACCAGGCGAGATCCAGTTCGTCGAGCACGGCTGCCGTACGATCGGCAGGAACAAGATGGTCGCTGAACTGTCGATGCTGGGTACTGTCATTCAGATGCAGATCGCCACTATCGATGCGTTTGCGCAGTTGCCGGTAGACCCAGAATTCATAGCGATCGCCGCGAAGGGCTGTGGGCTGGCCCCGGTCGTCAAAGGTGAGCAGATACGGGCGCAGTCGCTCCGGGATTGTATTGGGAGGAATGTCGTCGATCGGTTGTCGGTCAAGGCGCTGCCGGCGAGCGAACACCCCTCGCATCCAGTGCAGGGCCGCTAACCATGGATCGTCGTTGCGTGCGCTCGAAAACTGGAGTGTCGTCGCCTGCGGCCGGAGCCGCGTGCGAATCTGCCCGGCGACCTCGTCGACGGCCTGCCAGCGCAGCTCCATCTGGCTGAGGGGCTTATTGCTCAACAGGCTGGCGACCTGCTGCAGGTCAGCCTTGGGCAGGATGCTGAATGCCTGATGCCGCACGGTTCCGAACGGCGTGACATCGTCGAGCGAGTCATCGACGTAGAGCTGCAGGAGCCTGCCGACCTGAGGTGTATCTTTCTGCCGCTGAAGCTTGGCGTGAATGAAAGCGTGATCGGCACTGGCCTTGCTGTCGTCTTCGAACTTCTTCGTGTGATGGCGCAGGGCATCGACGAGATTGTCGTTCAGCTGCCGATAGCGCTGCCAGGCGTAGCACAGCAGGTACAGGAATGACTGCCCGGGTTGCAGCTGACGTAGGTCATAGATGGTATAGAAATGTGCCAGGCTCGCGTAATACGCGATATTCTGCTGGGAGATACCGAGTTGGGGCAGGATGGGTCGGGCGGCGTTGTAGACGGGTTCGAGCGTGGCGCGCTTGCGGCGCTCGCGTCCCATCATGTGAGGTCCGAAATATTTCGCATCCTGCTTGATCGCAGCGAGTTCGGACAGGGACTCGTCGCGTACGAGCAGGCGTTGCAGCGCGGTCCTGACGTCATCGGTGATTTGCGCCTCGATCAGCGCGGCCAGTCGTTGCCGTTCTTCACGCAGCGCGGTACTGATGATCGTCTGGAAGGTGGTATGACCCGGCCGTACGATATGTTGCTGGTTCAGCCAGATGATGAGTTCGGTGACCACGAATGCGGGTGTCACATCGCGCCGTACCAGTTGTGCGGTGCGTTGCGTGAGTGACGGGCTGTCGTGCTTCGACCAGAGGCGAAAGCGGAACCGTGAAAGGATTTCGCGTCGCTGCGCGTAGATTTCCGCAGACCGGATGGGTCTTGGCGAAAGCGCCTGTTGAGGGAAATAGCGTTCGCGCAGGTATCCCGCATCGTCCAGCGGAAGTTCCGTAAACGTAAAAAACGCCCGCGTGGCCTTGAAATAGCCGGTTTGCAGCAGACAGAGTATTTGTTCGTTCAGGCCGCGGCGCCGTTGCGCGAGCGCCAGTTCGTCGGCGGTGAAGGCAAAGTACTCCGCGCGCTGGAAATCATCGAATTCGGGGCGGTCATAGAGCGCTTGCCGTTCTGCTTCGGGCAGCAGGGTGAGATGGTCGTTGTGGGCGCGCATCCAGAGGCGGAAGAAACTGAAAGGGCGCCATTTTAAAGTGTGACGGACCAATAATTAATATTATCGGGCTAGCCACTTTGTTTCATGTAACCTTTGATGATGAAAACGCGTCACACCCGACGTCCTGCCGCAACACCTGCTGAACCCGGGTTTCCGGATGCCGATGCGCTTACGCCGCCTACAACGTTGCATACTTTTCGCTCCTTCGTCTGAATCGTTCGAATTTTCGGTGCTGCGAACCGGCGGCTGCGGATCGACGCGGAACACAACGACGATTTCGTCCTTGTGGATTTCGACGCGCTTGACCAGACCAAGAACGATCCTGCGTTTGGCTTCAAGGTCAATCGCATCCAGCTTTTCAGTGACGGCGGCTGCGAATTCCTCAAGCCGGTTAATGACGAGAAACAGCTCGCTTTGCATCGCGCCGTGGCGCCGCGATTCCTGGATCTGCTGTTCAATCTGTTCGAGCCGACTCTTCAACTGCTGGATCCTTGGCTCGAAGTCGGCCTTGTCGATGATACCGTCGGAGTAGCTGTCGATCAGTCTCGATTTGCCCTTTTCGAGCTGAAGCCGCTGCTTTTCCAGGCTGGCGGTGTCGAAGCTGCGCTTTTCGTTACGCTCCATCACGTCAAGTCGACGTTCATACTCTTCTTTCAGTCGCTCGGGATGTCTGAGCAGTTCCACGACCTGATGCCATACAAGCTCGTCGAGCTTGTCCGTTCGTACCTGCGGGTTGTCGCAAATACGTTCGCCGCCGAACCGGAAGGCGTCGGTTCCAACGCAGCGGTAATAAGCGTAATCCCGCTGATGTCCTTTGGCTGCAGCCTTGCTCACTTTCTTCGCATAGAAGGCGTAACGGCAGTGTCCGCAAACAGTGAGTCCCTGCAGCAGGCGCAGCGGCGCGTTATCACGGCGCTGGCGTGCCAGCTTGCGGTTCTCGGCAAGCTGCTCCTGAACGATGTCGAACAGTGCTTCGCTAACGATCGCCGGCACAGGGATTTCGATCCACTGCTGACGGTCCGCACGTTTCGCTGAATACGGTTTCCTGGGCACGTCGGCGCTGTGGCGCTGGGCACGCACGCGGACCGGATGATCGCACACCTGCGTTTTGCCAAACGCAGCCCGTCCCATGTAAGCCGGATTGCGCAAGATGCCCCATACCACGCTGCGGTCCCAGTACGGCTTGCCCGATGCCGTCACGATACCCGCCTCGCCAAGCCGGCGTATCACGTCTCCGAGACTCAGGCGCTCCAGCCCAACCCACTCGAACATCGCCTTCACCGTGGCCGCCTGCGGCAGTTCGATGACGTACTGGGCAGGCGTTCCATCGAGCTGTCTTCGGATATAGCGGTATCCATAAGGCGCCCCTGACAGCACATTGACGGTACCGCGTTTCGCACCGTGAAGTTTGCCGCGACGGTTACGCTCTCCGATCTTTGCCCGCTCGTATTCCGCAATCATGCCTTGCATCTGCAGCAACAGCGACTCTTCCGGCGTCGTGCCAATAGCGTGATTGAGAAACACCACCTGTACGCCGCACGAAGAAAGCTCTTCCAGCAGTAGCGCCTGGTGCGCATATTTGCGCGCCAGCCGGTCTGGCGAGAGGATGTACAGCCGATCGATCGTCCCGAACGCGGCCGCGTCGCGCAGTCGCTCCAGGTGTGGCCTGACCAGCGTTGCACCGCTCACCCCAGCATCAACGAAGCACATGTCCTCCACAATCTGCGCTCCGTCGGCCTGAATTCGCTCTTTCAATGCGGCGATCTGACTGTCTATCGTGCCGCGTTTGCTTTGTTGTTCGGATGATACCCGCGCGTAAAGCGCGACCATGGCAGCGTTGCTCATCGTTTCCCCCGCTTCACGGCCATCACCATTGCCGGCTTTGCATCCGACAAGTGCCTCGTGCTTCGGGCATCTCTCGGACTGAGTTGCTCGTAGGTCTTCTCCAATTGCTCGTTGGAATAGCGGTTCGGCTCGAAAGCGAGACGTACTCGCCAATGTTTGCGTCGTCCCCGTGTCATCGATTGGACCCCCTGTTAGCGGGAGCAACGGCCTCAAGCACGAGAACCGCATCAATGGCAGGACATTCTCTGGACCATGGCGCCAGACACTCCCTCAATATGCGAAGGCCCCATCTTACCCACGAGTTTGCTATGTTGTTGTCGGGGCTATCACCCCACCCTGAGGTGTACCTCGCGCTCGTGGCAGTCTCGTCCCATCTGCAGTCTCGAACGGCGCAGTCAGCCATCGCTCGATATACAGCAGAAGCCAGTCCACCTTGATGTGCTTGCGTACCGCCTTTAGCAGGAGGTCATGATCGATCTGATCGAACGCCGCCTTGATGTCAAACTCAACAACCCAGTCATACTGCCAGCAACGCTTGCGCGTCACCGCAATCGCCTGTTTTGCCGATTTTCCCGGCCTGTATCCATAGGAATCCGGATGGAACAACGGATCCAGTACCGGTTCTATCATGAGCTTGGCCACAGCCTGGGCGATTCGATCCGACACGGTGGGCACGCCCAGCTTTCTGGTACCGCCCGTGGCCTTGGGTATCTCAACCTGCTTCACCGGCGGCGGGAAATACGACCCCGACGACATCCGGTTCCACAGCTTGTACAGATTGCCCGACAGGTTCTGCTCGAACATGGCGATCGTTTCATCGTCCACGCCTGCTGCACCCCGGTTGGCCCTCACCAGCTGATACGCTTCCCAGACCGTGCGCTTCGCAATGCTGTACGGTTTCGTTGAGGTCATGTCACTCATCCCCACAGCGCAGGTTGGTGACCTTCGTCAACAGGATAACGCCGCCCCTTCGCTCCCCCTTCATTACAAAGGCTTCAACACTACTACGGGCGGCTCCGCCCCTCACTCCGGCATCGGTATTCATCCTCATGGTGTCTGATCGCGGTAGTGATACCCGTTACCGGGCACCCCCCGCACAGATCCGTACGTGCCCAATTCGGGCATACGGCTCCTACCTCGAGTGTTTGACGGCAAAGCGCTGGTTCGGCCACGGATGAAGTATGCGGGGACGCGGGAGCCATGTATCTGCGATTCGCGTCATTTGCGCCCAGGATGGGCGATCCTTCTGGCTGCGACGCCGCAGCGCGCGCAGCCACCGGGTTCGAACGTGATGGCGGAAAGCGTGAAGCGCCCGGAAGTTTGTGGGCACTGCATGATATGCAAAGTACCCCTGAACGACCTGCTTGAGCCATTTCCCCTGCTCTGGAATCGAATCGTGCCAGCGCCTTCGGAGATCATCCTTGATCTGCCTGAGCTTCGCCCGCATGCGATCTCCACGGCTCTTCCGCTGTAGCTGGAATGCACCGCGGCGTGAGCGCCCACAGATGAAGATGAAACCCAGGAAGGTGAACGTCTCTGGCCGGGGAAGACCTAGCCGCTGCCGCCGGGCCGCCGCATAGCGGCCGAACTCCAGCAGCCTTGTCTTCTCCGGGTGTAGCGTAAGCTCGAACTTTTCCAGCCTCGCTCGCATCGCGTCCCAGAAGCGCCTCGCGTCAGCTTCATGCTCGAAGCCGACCACGATATCATCCGCGTACCGCGAGATGATCACGTTGCCTTTGGCCTCCAGCCGTCGCCACCGTTGAGCCCAGAGATCGAAAGCGTAGTGCAGGTACACGTTCGCGAGCAGCGGCGACGCTACTGCCCCTTGCGGTGTACCGGTTTCACTGACGCTAAGTTCTCCATCTTCCAGAACACCCGCCCTGAGCCACTTGCGCACAAGACGGATGATGCGTTGGTCGCCAATCCGGTGTTCCAGAAAACGGACCAGCCATTCCTGACTGAGGCCGTCAAAGAAGTTCCGTATATCGGCGTCCAGTATCCAGTTCACTTGGGTGCGATCGATGGCCACTGATAACGCATCCATCGCATCGTGCTGACTGCGCCCGGGCCGAAACCCATACGAGAAGCCAAGGAAGTCTTCTTCGTAGATAGCGTTGAGAACGTCGACCACCGCGCGCTGGGTGATTTTATCCTCCAGCGCGGCAATTCCCAGCGGGCGCTGCTTGCCATCCGGCTTCCGTATGTACTGTCGCCGAACGGGCAGCGCCCGATACGCGCCGCTTTGTACCTGTTTGTGCAGACGCTGGAGGTTATCTTCCAGCCCTGCTTCGAAGTACTGCCATGTCATACCGTCCACTCCGGGAGCCGCCTTGCGTTTGAGCGCATGGAATGACTCTCGCAACCGGTCGATGGTGACATGGTGCAGCAGCGCAGTGAACCGCTCCTTCTTTCGCTGCCTTGCAGCCTGCCGTACACGTTCCAGCCCGTGTGACACGCTTCCCCGGTCCTGTGCCCGGCACGTGTTGAACTGACCCGCGTTCCCCTTGGTCCCCGCCCTTGGCTCCACCCACTCCGCAGCCGGTTTCCCGGCGTTGTTCGCGGGCTTCGTCGCTACTACGGCGGAGTCTGACTTCTCCCATCCGTTCATCATCGGCTTCGGCTCCTCGCCTTCCCGATGCGGACCTGCCAATGTTGCGACAGGCCAGACGAGAGATCTCCCGGTTCCCGCGCAAGGAGCGTCCGTGCATGCCAGGGTCTGCGACCGCGCCAGGTCGTCGAGGCGCTCGCGATGGCGCGCCCCTCCGTGTTGCCTTCCGCCAAATAGACGACGTCGGCACCCGGGACGTTAAAGATATCGCGGCTCAATGGCTGGCCTGCACGCTCCCCTACCGACGCTTCGCCGACATCCTCGCGGACGCCAGCGCACGGCTTGGGGCCGATGTGGTTCGCTACGCCTTCATCGTAATGGACTTTCACCATCTACTCCTTGCCGGTCTCCCGGCGCACCCATTTGTCTTTTCCCTTTCCATCCGGAGCAAGGTTCTCACGTTCCGTACCAAAGCCTGTATTGAGTTCATGCCGCCTTTACACCGGCTGCCATCGGGTCCGTAATCAGGTGTCGTCCCGACTGATCCTGGAGTAAACTTACGACTCCAGTTTTGACAGCGCTTTAGATAAGTTTTCTTCTCTTAATACTACCTGTTGCCCAGCCGGCAAGTGTGAGGGGCTATGCAGCGGTCGAAATTCGTTGTCACAAGTCGAACGCGACCGTCGGGAGTGCGGGACAGGTCGAGCAACGTCCGATGCGCATCAAGCCGACAACCCGGTTCAGGCTTCAACGCCACCGCAACCGCCACGGCTTCGCGCACATCTCTCACATCAAACTCGCGCTCAAGCATCCCGAAAACGCGGTCAAACGCAACCAGATTTTCTGACTTCGTCGCTCTTTTCGCCGGCATTTCCTGTGTCTAAGAGACATACGCGTCGGCCCGTCTGACACCGCTCCCAGCGAAGACAATACGTTTCCTGACAGCGTTACCGAAGTCGGGAAGCCCGGCTTGAGCGAGCGAGACGCCGGCACCACAAAAAACAAGATGTTGCCCGCGTCACGCGCTAGCAGCAGTTCGTCCGGGATCGACGGCCCATGCTCCAAAAAGCGCATCAATATTCCCGCGACGTATTTTCAATGAAAGGGGTATGCTTCCCGATCATCACTGGATAGCCACTCATGATGGTCCGGTGACAGCGTGGCGAACTCGCAAAGTAACGCCGCACTGCGGCTTAGGTGCGTTGCGTCGGTTTTTTCGACGGATTGTTTCCATAGCGCCTCGCTGGGTAGTCAGTCTGCATTAAGGAAGGTGTCTAGTCGGTGGATCAACTCGTTCAGTTTGTCGGCGTATGTGACGCAAAGATGCTCAAATAATTCGACGGTCGAATAAAGTTTGGCCTTCTGCAGGGCGTGGACCAAGCCCTTGCCGTCAGGCTTGGACACGTCGCCTTTCCAGCTGTCGGGTAGTAGTGCGAGCTTTTTATCTGAATAATCAATAAAAATCTGCTTTTCGACGCTGGGAAACGGCAGCAGAAGTACTCCTTCCTTTGCCCTCTGCAAATACTTTTCTTGATGCTGGTCACCATCAAGAACAGTAATTACCTTGGCAGTATCGGAAAAAAATCTTTCCGTCACGTTGCGAAGCATGAGATCGACCGTATTTGAACCACCGCCTACGTGAACGATCTTGTAGGTGAAGAATGCCTTCTTGATATGCTTCGCGATGGCGTGTTCGACAAAATTTTTCAAGGTCAGATCTTCAGTAAGAATATACCGGTCCCAGCCTGAAAATCCGAACAGTATACTGCGCACATAGTTATACGACGCGAGTCTGGTGTCGACTACTCCCTCTTCGTTACCCACGTACAGCAGTTCGGTCGACTCCAGCATACGCATCATCGCCAACGAGTGAGTGGTGAATACGATGCTCACGTGATATTGCTGACAGAAACGACGAAGATTGCCGACGAGGTGTACCTGAGCGGCAGCGTCAAGCGAGATATCAATTTCGTCAATGGCGATCAGCTTCTTTCTGTTTTTGATTTTCCGATACAGGCTGATCACGAAGTACTCACCGGAGCTGAAATAGTCCTCCCTAATGTAACGGCTATCTTCCTTGATCAAGCAGTAGTACGACCGCCCCTTGATCCGTATTTCCCTTAGATTGTCGAATCGGCGGGAGCCGTAGATATCCGATAAGAATTCGATCAGCTCGTTCGGCGTGCTGTAATTCTGCAGGACTACATTCTGGCGTATTTCTGCGTCGTGATTGCTGATTGTCTGGAAGTAGTTGAACCGTTCCCCGTAGGGCATCGGGAGTTCGACATCGATCTCTTCGCGTAGCGTCGACGGAACGGGTGTCCGGCTGTTGAGGCTCCGAATATTTGCATCATACGTATAGACGAACTCTTGGTCCCCGTATTTGTACGCGACCCGGCTATCAACCGAAAAGATGCTGCTATCAGAAGTCTTGATGTAAGTGTCGGCCACGCGAAGGTTTCGCAACGCCTTGACAAGAGACGTCTTTCCCACACCGTTCCGGCCTACTATACAGAACAGCTGGTTGCTGTCGAAGGGTATAGCAACATTCGCACTCACGATGTGCTGCACATTTTCGATCTGGACAAGCAACTCCATCGTCACTTATCCTTCTTTGAATCTGTTCTTTTCGGCTGGTGAACCAGGGTGTCAACGACAGTGACGCCATACTTCCGCCGGAGTTTGTCGAGGTAACCTTGGTCCACCGTGTTGGCGTAATTCAGCAGTCCAGACAATGTCTCGGCACTCTCAACGAGATCGGCTTTCATGACCTCCTGCAGCGCCAACTGATTTCGCACGTATAGGTGGAGAAGCGTTTCGATCCGATTCTTGACCTTGGCATCAAGTGTTACCACACCGTTTGGTAGGACCACCATCCCGAGTATCTTGATTTTTCGCCCGGTGCTGCTGATTTTCGTCTTTCGTTCATTCAGCCGCATTTCAGGCAAGTTGCACCGGCACAGCAGATCCTGTATCACCGCGTCCAGCGCAAGAAGTGGCGCCTTCTCCTGCGACGAAACCGTAATATCGTCCGAGTAACGGGTATAGATGAGACCGTTGCGCAAGCAGTGGGCCGCAAATGCATCGTCGAACGGCAGAAGCGCGGTGTTGCTGATCACCGGTGAGGTAGAAAAACCGATCGGAAGCGTTCCGTCAATGGTGACAAGATCGATGATTCGGTCGAGATAGTCTCCAAGGTCCTCTACCGGCGTTTGCGCCTCGTCTCTCAGAATTGACCGTCTAACGATATCTGCAGTGATGCTCGGAAAGAAGCTAGAAATGTCCGCCTGGTAGAAGTGTCGACTGCTTGCATGGCTGCGCACGGCGTCCGCGGCGTTCGTGCCCTTCCGGTAGGAAAAGACCACGGCTGTATTCACCGACAGGTAATTGAAGACGAAAAGGTTTAGGAAGGAATGGTACTTTCGCAACACCTTGTCCGGCACGAAGACATCTCGCTTTTTTCCGGCGTCGTCCGTAATCTGCCTTGCCGAGAGATGTCGGCCGATGTCACCCGTCGCGAAGTCCGCGAAGCTCTGTTTGTTGTGATACATCGCGTCGAACAGGAACTGCAACGGTTTCTTGGTCATCTTCAGGTATCGCCGGAACGGTCATCTGGAAACGCAGGGTCCGGAAATCGCAGACCATAGCATGACATCTCGTAGACAGACACGCAGGTGATCCGCCAGTCAGAGTAAAGGGGGAAGGGAAGACGGCGAACCGGACTGACCGGGAGGCCCATACGAAATGGGCGACTCCTTGTCATCAAGGAATCGCCCACACGTAAATGGATGCAGACCCGGTAGAGGCCAGACATATGACCGGAGAATGCTCCTGGTCGCTGACATAACCTTATTGTATGAAAAGCGGCGGATGCAGGCAAGTGAACATACTTGCTTCGGCGTTCCGTGGGATACGCGTGCCAATGCCCCCTGATCGCTAGATCATAAGAGCGAACCGGCTGGCAGAGGGCCACGCTTAACCGACACAGCACCGGGCTCCTGGTGGTCACGCACGGCGCGACGGGCGGTTGGCAGGGATCGGGGCGGGAGCGCGAGGGCGACTAGTTCGAGGCGATCGGCCATACAGGCTGAAGGAGTGCGGACGACATGATCCTGCCGGAAACGGCGCTGCACGGCAACGTTCCCCGCGACCAACGCCTTTGAAGACGGACTCGCGGTGTCGCCACCTTCAAGATATCGGATGCGCATGACCGTTAGTTGCAGTAATGTGGATCGTTGCCGCCTTAGCGAAAGCCACGTCGCACGAAGTGAAATTGGCGCTTGCCAATTAACCGAACCCTGTATAAATTAACAGTACTGTATTTAAATACAGTACTTCGTGCTACCGAAAACTCTGGGGTTCTAACACCCAGGGGTCTGCAGACGGTCGAGAGATAAGGTTTGCCTGGTCCCGCCCATTGCTCGACAACGATGGCGATTGCCGCATCTCCGACATGCCTTCGAAGCCACTCAAGCGTTCGCCGGTCTTTCTCGTTGTAGACCCTGACTAGATGCTCGTTGGCACGCGTCTTCTCCGATCGCGGAAAAGTCCTTGGCTACCCTGCGAAGGATCCTTGCTGCTCGAGCGGCACCCGCAAAACTGGTCGCTGGCTGGTAGGCCGCGCCCTCCCCCGATGCTTGAAAGCCGGTTCATTGTTGTTCTCTAAGGTTCGGTGGTTCACCGTTCAACATCGGGCTCGCTGTCCGGTGGGTCCGGATCAGCGTGCGAGCCGCCATCCTGATCTGGACGGGATAGATCGCCCTCAGCATGTGGCTGCGGATTACGCACGACGTCGCGCAGTTCGTCGCGCTCCCATCCCTCGCGCCCGCGCTGCGCCGTCCGGCGCTCCTGTGCCTCGGCATCGAGTTCGGCACGCCGCAACTGCCGGATGTGCTCGAGCTCCGGCTGTTCGAACACGACATGTACTCGCAGCTCGGCTGCCGCTAGCGCAGCGGCCGCCTGGAAATCCTCGGGCCCGGTGAGGGACAGCGTCGAGCCGTATTTCTGCTGGCGTAGGACGTAATAATTCTGTCACCGCCCCTTCACCCTAGCCACGGGCCAAAGGGCGGCCTTGTTGACACTTTCATTTCCCTTCGAATCGGCATAAAAGTGTCAACTCGCATATGTCCGTATTAATTTTGTCAACTTGCCTCCTACACTTCGAATCCCGTCGGTAGGAGGTTTGTCTCAAGGTGAATAACCTTCACGTAGCCAAGCCCATCGCGCTTGGCCGGCCGCGCGGCGCACACCAATTCGAAGCCTTCAGCCCCAAGCTCGCGCGCAGCGTCATATTCTACCGGCGAGAGTCGCTCGAACAATGGTTACTGCTCGACGAGAATGCGAACGTGATCACCTTCTGCAAGCGTCCGGGCTATGGGCTGATCAACGCACGCTACGTTGATCGCGATGAGTAGGTTGTACTAAGCGAATCGTTTTTGGGATCCGATGCAGACAGGTCACGCTCCGCGCCGCTGGCGCCGCTGGCGCCGCTGGGGTCCGCTTTGTCGTATCGGCTGAGCTCGTTGCGGCGCGTGCGTAGACGGACTGAAGTTGACCCGGTTCGACGGACGGATTTGCAGTCAGCAATTTGATGTGATTCAGCCTCCGTTAGGCCCACCGGCGCTTCAGCGCCCCCCTTGTGTAAGTAGTGAGCCCATTCACCAGTTCGTAAGGCAACGCAAGCCGGCCGGACGGGGCGCGACGTCAGCTGTTGGTCCCCGTGTTTGTCTGGTGATTCGGCCTAGGTATCCTATCCTGACAGCGGTTCGTCGTTCTTTTTCGGAACGAGATTGCGGTGAGTCACACGTGGACGATCCGGGGGCCCTCGAAAACGCAACGTTCGCCGAAAAGAGGCCCCGACTTGCAAAGACAAGCTACCCGTCGGGCGTCGCTCCTCTACAGCGACCTTGAACAAAAGGTGGGGCTAGTCGTTTTATAAGAGGGTGTAGTTGTGATGTCGGCGTTCGCTGTTTGGGACCCCGACTTTTCCGAACAGACACGAGGATGAGAGACGCAGCGCAGAAACTGGCAACGTGATCCGACGTGGGGAAGAATCATGACCCGGAGAGATTGGGTAGTGGCGGTTGTAAGCGGCCTTGGGGCTAGCCTTGTGGCCCTCCTGATGTTGGTCTCGATCAACTGGGATCGCGCACAGCAGCCACTAGCGCCTGTCAGGGAACCCGCATCGGACGCAGCCGCAGCCGCATCAGACGCAGCCGCACCCGTATCGGACGCCGCGGCGTCAGCATCAGCGCAAGCGCCTGATACGGGAGCGGCAGCACCAAAACCGACACCAACTGCGCCAACATCCCCTCCGGTCACAGCTCCCTCTCCTTCTATCTTTTCGGCAGTCGACGAAGCGATCGCGAAGATGCAAAGTGGCAACATCGCTTTCAATTCGCCCAGCCCAATAAACATTGACGATAGCGCCAAAGTAGAGTTGCGCCTCGATCTACACCAGTCACCCACCGAGCTCGCCAAATCAATCACCGCGCCCGGCACAGTCGAGACCGACGCGATCAAGGTTTCGAATCGCATGACTGCACATCTGTCCGGTCCAGACTTCGATATCACTGCCAACACGCCTGAGACTCAGGCCGTCAGTGGTAACGAGCCAACCACCTGGAGCTGGACCATCAAGCCAAAGAGTGCAGGTCAACACAGTCTCTATCTGAACCTGGACGCAGACTTTCTTCTGGACGGGGCGGTCACCCCCCGGACCATTAGGACATTTGGGAGGACCATCAACGTAACGGTGACAACGAGTCAGCGATTCGCGGACTTTGCTAAAGGGAACTGGCAGTGGTTGTGGGCCACAATTTTGGTTCCCGTCGCGGGTTGGTTGTGGAAGCGCCGACACAGGAACGCTAGCGCGGACGTGACCTGACCCAGAAATGGGAAAATCGAATACCTCAAAGTGGCCTGTTTCGACTGTTGCGGAGTCGGTCACGCGGTCATTCGGACGTCGCTTGTGTGCCCGCCGCTCACATGGTCTGGAATGCCCGCGGATACGAAAATGCTTGGCGCTGATTTCCGACGCCCGCAGGAATGCGATGCCTCAATGTCAGCGCCTGTGCTTACCCGTACCCGTCGCGGCTCCCCTGGAGGCCTTGTGCCTAAGTCAGGAGCCGGGATGCCAGGGCGCATGGCGCCCTGTGTCGCGTGATCGCAGTCCTTATCGGAATGGCCAGTCATCACGGTCAAGGCCATATGACCTAACTCGTGCACCAAAATGTTTTAAACGAACCTGCGATTCTGGTCTTCATAGCCGGGTATCCGCAATGCACAGGATGTCGACACGTGCCTGAATGGTTACGATCAGACTGCATATCCGGAGGGTACTCCCTGGAGCTTCACACGCCTTTACGTGCCCGAGGCGTTTGACGCCGGCTGCCACGCACCCCGTCGTGGCCTTTTACCCACGTGTTGTCTCGCGCTGGCGAGGGTGCGGAAGTTGCCGGCAGGCTCCCTGAAGCGGGGGCGTCCATCAAAAAGATTGGCAGATAACGAGGCGCCGTGAGACGGTCAGACTGGCCTTGTCTACAGTACTCCAGCGAGATGCAGGATCTTTGCAGCGACCCTGCGGAAAAATGCGTCGTCCCGCTCCTTCTGGTCAGCATCGTCGGCAACGCAATGCTCGATCAGGATGCCGCGGCGCTTCATGATTTCCTGAGTACGCGACTTGCGCTCAAGATAGTCAGGATCGTCGGCGCCCATCGTCTCGATGACGACACGGTGCAGCCGTGCCGCAACGCCGACGGCTGTCACCGATCGGAACGTCAATTCGAAGTCGGGGCGGCACCACAGGCTCGGCCCGTCGGTCTGTCTCACCTCCCGGTCAAACAGTGGCTTCCAGAGCGTCACCTCAACGCCGTGCTTTTTTACCCATGCCATGACGCCGAACAGCAATTTCAGCGTGACGCGCTCATAGCGGCTGTCGAGAGGTACGGGTCGCGCAAACGAATACGCATGCTGCGCGAACGCTTCCCGGAAGCGCGCATTGCCGTCGCGATCGCGGTCGACCACGCTGAGCACCCAATACGGCGGCTGCGTCAGTCGCTGATCGCGGCCACCGGCGCGGATACCCTTTTCGGGGCGCACCACACACTCGCCCATGCTGGTTTTCTTGATTGCAACGCCTGCGCGAATCTCGTCGGCAACGAACAGCAGGAGCGCGCTGCGTACCTTCCTTTCCGGCCATGGCAGGGCGTCGATCTCCATCATCTTCTCGTTGAGAGGAGTCCATGGCCTGAAATAGAGCATCTGCGAGAGGCAAAGACGCGGGCTCAGCGCCTGGCCGGCTGCATATGCTTCGAGTCGCTCCCACGATCTGGAATTTTCGTTCAATGCGTCGACGTGCAGCCGTGCAAAGTCGGCGTCCTCAAGAAGCGTGTGCAGGATGCGTCTGAGGCGTGGCAGGCGACGGCCCCTTTCGCTCACGCCGCCCTCTGATCCCGTCGAGCCGCCCGGTCGGGCAGCGCCTTCATTCAGATTGTCCAGATAGTCAAGCGCGTCGGCCACCGGTCTGAGCGGATTGTGCTGGCCTCGCCGCGCGCAACCATCCTCCGGCCCAGCGTTTTCCGGCTCCGGCGTCTGCCGGAACGACGCCAGCGCACAGTGGTGCTCGCCGTACTGGTGCATGCGCACGAAATGCCGCGGGCCGTCTTCACGCACCCGGGCCGTCAGCCGCGGCCGGCCACCGGCTGCGCTGACGCAGTCACACTCGAGCCACAGACGCACATGTCGCCCGTCGTGCATCTCTTCGAGCACGGCTTCCACGAGTCTGACGTCCTCAGGCCGCACTTGCTGTCCTTCGCCGCAGAACCGCCGCACAGCTGCGGCTTCTTCAGCACTCAGATGTCGCCTGACCGTATCGGGGCAATCGCGCTCGATGAGTTCCATGATGCGTTCAACGTGAAGGCCGGACGAGCATCGCGAGGCTGCGCACGCCCAGGAGCGACGTGCCGTGGTCCCGCAACCAGCCATGATTCTGACGGGCGAACGGCGGCGTGGCTACAGTTGTCTGTGTACCCGTGTCCGCAACGACCGGTGACGGTGGCTGCGGCGCGAACGACAGGCGCTCAACGCGGATGATGCGTGATGGAACGCTGCGCACGAGTACAAGACCTCCTTCGACGAGGGCGCAAAGCATGCCGTTTATCGCCGCCATCGGCGTGTCAAATCGCCTGGTCACTTCGCCCGCCTGGTACTCGCGGTCCAACTCCATGGTCTTAAGCAGTTTCGCAGCAGCGAGATGCATCAGATTCAGCTGGAACAGCGCTGGCAGTGCCCTGACGTCGCCGCAGTCCCGCCGCCGTTGCGCGCGATCGCCGCCGGAAGATGGAAAGCCCGGCTGCCGCAGGCCAGGAAATTCGCCGCGCCCTGAGAGAAGCGATTCACGGGCCATTCTCGACGCCGCCGTACCTGGAATTCACCGCGCTCTTCTGATCGCTTCCAACCGAACGGCACTGGTTGAGGTAATCGCCGCGCGCGCTCGACGTGCCGCCCAGATCGAAATGGCCATGGTGATAACGCACGATGGAAAAGTAGTTTGCCTCGTACTGGCTGCAGTCCCGACCGCCATTGCCGCCCTGCATCAGTCCGGCAAGGCAGAGCACTGTCCCGCATGCGTTCTGGTTGTCATCGTCGGCCCGCGCCGGCGTGACACCCGCGAGCGCCGTGCATACCGCTGCGACCAGAAAAGATGTCTGGAATTGCACGGAACGACTCCTATGCGCCTATCATATGCAGCACCACGACCGCGCCGACCGAGAGTGCGGCCGAACCAAGCGCTGCACTGACGACCCATGCTGCAAGCTCGAAGCGGCCAAAACCGCAGCGGTGACCACCTTCGCGCAGCACATCGCGCAACTGTCCCCGCACGCGAGCACTCGCCGCGTCGTATTCGCGCAATGCAAGCTCACCGACGAGCTGGTCGCGCGCCTCAGCAAAATGACCTGCCTCGGCGAGCACGCCAGTGGTCGCTGCGTTAAAGTCCTTGAGGAACTGCTCGTAGCGCGAAGTGAAGCGCAGCAGCGTCAGTTCGCCATCATCCTTGAACTGTTTGCCGCTCGCCTGGAGCAACTGGGTCAGCTCTTTCACGTCACGACGCAGGTGCGACAGCTGGCCGAGCACTTCGCCGATCAATTCCTCGCGGATCGAGTCCTCCGACGCGCCCATCAGCGCACCAGAACCTTGAACACATCATCCAGTTCTGTAGTCACCCGACTCGCAAGACGTTTGAGTGCGACCATCTGTCGGATGTGTGCTTTTTCGGCTTCCGATGCCCCGTTTTCCATTGCCTCGGCGTTCAGCGCGACATAGTCGCGCGGGTCATCGCGGATTTCGACGATCGACCTGTCGAACCCCTTGATCTTTTCGAAGATCGGGTTCTCGTAGATAACTGCGTCACGATGCATCGAGAAAACGTCACTGCGCGAGTGGAACTCGAACAGCTTCGCGAAGCCGCGGTTGACGTCCTGTTTGCGATCGACCATATTCATGACCAGCCGGATCCTTGTGGCGCGCACGCCCAGCTCAGAAAGCGCACGCAGCGTTGCGATCGTGTCGACCTGCTGCTTGGCGGTCGATACGGCCGGCACGATGAAGAGATCAAAGTCTTCATGCGATCCGTCATAGCTTCGCATCAGACCTACAAAATCTTCGACATTCGACGCGCCCACATCGACGACGGCGTTTTCCAGCCTCATCAGCTGATCCTGCAGCTCATCGAACTGCGACCCGCGCAACGCGCCTTCCTTTTCGCGGTCATCCGAATTGATCGATTCGATCGAGATCACTTCAGCGCCCGGCAGACGCGGTGCGAGCAGATGGTGCGCGACGGTGCTCTTGCCAACGTTGCCCGAGAAATTGATAACGGCAATCTTCATGGTGCAATGTTCCTTACCGGTTGATGGATGTAGCCGCATCACCGCGGCCACGCCAGACGCGTTCAGCTACGGTTCGAGTTCAAAGGGCGGGACTTCATGACCCGCCTCCTGTGTTGGGTGCCCGGTGGTCTCGTGGGCCGGTTGCTGCACAGACTGCGAGAGACCGCGCTGTTCGCGCCCGATCTGTTCACATATGGACTCGATCGTTGCCTCGCTGACCTGCGGCATCGGCACATCGAGCGGCCGGTTCGCTGCTCGCGCCGCGGCCACTGCGCTCTCGAACTCCGCGATCAGCCTCTCCTGCTGCTGCTCGGGCAAATCCTTCATCTCCTCGCGCAGAACCTCTCGTGCGGCCTGTTCCTTGATGCGCTCGCGCGCCGCGTCGAGCGCGGCGCGCTGTTCCTTCGAGTACTGCCAGTTACCGCTCAGGAAGCGCTCGCGCGCTTCGCTTATCTGCCGACGCTCGTCGACTTCCCGACGTGCGCGGGCGAGGGCCTCACGCTGCTCGTGCGTAGCCCGGCCCGGCATGTCCAGCGAGGAAGCCCGCCATTCGTTACGGCGGCTCGTAACAGTCTTTGGCGCGCACTCATTGCCCTGTGCATCGAACTGCCGCTGCCGGGACGTCACAGTCCTGCTGCCGCCTTTTTCGAGTTCGATGTGCTGGCCGACCTGCAGGCCGGCCTCACTGATGGCGCGTTCGAGATCCAGGCCCCATACCGTGCGCTCGCCATTCACGGTGCGCACGGTCGCGTAATAGCTTGGATTCTGTTTGGCGTCGTGGTTGAACGGTGCCGCCCCGTGCGCGATCAGCACGCCCGCAGTCACACCGACTACTGGCTGCTCTTGTGGTGAAGACGGCGACGGCGCCGGAGTTGCAGGCCCCGCGCGGCCGGACTGGTGCGCTCGTTGCCCGGCCGGCGTGTCAGCGATGCGGCCTGCGCCTGCGCTGGCCCGTGCGCGCCGCGCGGGCTTTTCGGGCTCCGCGACGGCGGACTCTTGAGTTGCAGCGCTCTCAACGGTGTTGGTGCGCGCTTCATGCGCATCGCCAGCTTGCTCGCCCGCGCCGATGCGCATGGCCTCGCGCGCTGCTGTCAACATCGCGCGATCCACCTGCTTCGGCTCGAAGCCGCGCGTTGGTACGCTGGCGAGTTCTGCTGCGATCCATGCCTGCCGCCGAAATTCCTCCGTGCCCTTGAGCTGCAGCTCGCTCCAGTTCTTCGCCTTTGCAACTTCCACCATGTGCGCGATCACGCTGCGGTCCTCGCTGGCCGTCGCGAGCGTGCGGCCGGTGTCCTCGAAGTGCACCGTCTCGCTCTTGCGGTCCAGGAATTTCCCGCCATGCGCAACGTACTGGTTGCTGACGGACTTCGGCACGTCGTAGCCGGTTTTCTCGAAGATCGGCTTCGGACGGATGCTGTTTTGCGTTTCGCCGTCTTTCCTGCCGATCAGCCGGCCAGTGCCTTTAGCCCTTTTCACCCCCTCGGCGGCCTGCTCGTCGCGCGATACATCGGGGGTGAGCCGCTGCCGAACCCGTTCGCGATCTGCGGCCCGGATCTTCTTCAGGCGCTCTTCCGTTGCGCTGTCCAGGGGCATTTCCGGATGGCGCGGAACGGCCTTCCCTTCCGGTTCGTTCGCCGGCAGCGTGGTCCGCGCCCGGATGGCCGAAGCGTCGTCGGCGTTGGCCGCACCACGCTCGCGGTGGTCAATCTGGTCGGCCGGGAATTCGATCTCGTTCATGCGACGACTCCTTGTTCAGGCTGAGGATCAGGTTGCGCGGCGCCTTGCGAACCGGGCTGAGCTGCTGTGGCCGCATGAGCACGAGCTGTCGCATCCGGCAGCACCTCACCCAGGTACGGCATCAGCCGGAACAGCGAGGCGCGGATAGTGCCGCGGTTGGCGAAATGGACGGCGGTGAGCACGCCAATTTCGTGCTCCCGGACATCGCGCACGCCGGCGGCCTGCGCTGCGCCCGCTGCAGGCTCCGTCTGCGCGCGACGCACGGCGTTCTGAGAGTGCCACCAGTGCTCGACGTCGATCTGCGGCACTGGCGCACTGAGTTCGCGGGCAACGAATGCGGCGTGCTTCATCTGCTCTTCGTTCGGGAACTTCGGACCGAACCCGAACCAAGCGCGGCGACGGTTGCTCTTTTCGAGACTGGCCATTACCCCCTGCAAATACGGGCTCTGCTGAACCAGGCGGTCGACGAGCTCGGCATCTTCGTAGAAGTACGCCTTTTCGCACAGGATCGGTTCGCAACCGTCGATCGTGATGATCTGCTTGCGGCTGGACAGGGCCCGCAGTTCCTGCGGCAGCATGAGCGGCCGGCCGTGTTCCGTCTCGTTCGTGCTCGTCGACGCGCTGCGGCCGCGACTGCGGCTGCGCGAGCGCGACAGATGCGTGAACGTGCCCAGCATCTTCGAATATTCTTCCGAGTCGTTGAGAGTGCGTGGCGCAAAGAGGCTGCGCATCTTGCAGTTGATCGCAAGCGTTTCCGCACCGTGTCTGCCGTACAGCTTCGGGTCCTCGAGCTGCGACATCCCGTGGAAAATCAGCATGAGCCGCAGGTTGAAGCCGGCGATGAACGCGTTGGCCGTATCGATGATGTCGATCTTGCCGGGCGCCGCAAACTCATCCATCAGCAATGCGCACTGGTATTTCAGATCCGGATTCTCGGCAGGCTGCTCACGCGTGTTCAGATCGATCAGCTGCGAGAAGAAGAGGTTGACGAGCAACGCGCCTGCCTTCAGGTCGCCCGGCTTGATACCGACGTAGACGGACATACGTTTCTTTCGTACGTCGCCCAGATGAAAATCCGATCGGCTCGTCGCTGCATCGACGACCGGATTACTGAACACGTTGAGCGGCGCCGTCATCGTCGACACGATATTGGCGAACGCTTCCTTCGACTGCGATAGAAAGCGGTTGAGCGCATCCAGACACTCGAAGCTGAGGACAGGCAGCGTGCCGGTAGCGTTCGAGCGCGTACTGACGATCGACGAGACGTGCTCGCGGATCGCACGCCCCCTGCCCGAGGCCTGCCGCAACACTTCGCTGAACGTGCACGGCAGCGAGGGCGTTTCGAGAAGGTACAGGACGATCCCGACGAACAGGTTGCGGGCGTTGTCGTTCCAGTACCTCAGGCGCGCGTCGACGTTCGACGGATACAGATGCTCGCCAATCGTCATCACGTCACCTACGCGCGTATACGCGGGCCGCCCGGCGATGTATTCGAGCGGGTTGTACGCGTGCGACCGGCCGTTTTCCGAAAACGGCGACCACAGGTAGACCGCATGACCGCACTTCCTGCGGTAACCGGACGTGTACATGAAGTTCTCTTCCTTGATGTCCTCGACGACGACCGAATCCGGATAGGTGAGAAGATTCGGGATCACCATCGAGACACCCTTGCCCGAGCGCGTGCCGGCGGCGAGCATCAGGAAGTCCTGGCCGCGATACTTCAGGTACTCGCCCTTGTACTTGCCGACGATGAACGGTGGATACATGTAGGACAAGGTGCTTTCCTCCTAGATCATGTGAGGATAACTACGGGTCCCGCAGGTGCAGACAGGTGACGCAGCGCCGGCAAAAAAGGCGTACGTGGCGCTGCCGGTACAGTCAGAGTTGAATCTGGCTGCATGATCACTTCTCCAGCAGCCCAGCCTTCACGATGTCCCGCCGCGTGGCGAAGCGCGCATTGCCGAACTGCGCGATATGCCCGCGCGATTTCACCAACGCAATCGTGATCACGACCACGGGCATACAGCCAATGACGGCTGACAGCAGCGTGCAGACGGACAGGGCCCGTCTGACCTCCGGGACGTCGCCCCAGGCCTGCCAGCAGTCGTACAGCGTAAAGACGCCAACCGCGTCCTGCGGCAGCTTCTGCATCTTCGCGAACAGCAGTCCGCCGAGATACTGACCAAGCGTCACTACGGCGGCCACGATCACCAGCACGACCAGACACGGAATGAGAATGCGGAAAATTTTCGGCATGGTTCGTCCTTCAGTGCGCTGTCGCTTCATGATTGTCACCGTCCAATCTCCTGAGGCGACCGGCGGCCTGGGATGGGGATGCAGCGCGCCTTTTCATGCGATGCCTCCCAGCAGCTGCCATTTGCCCACCGGGTCGTACCAGATCTCCGATAGACGCTTGTCGCGCATGAAAAGTACGAGATCGACGGTTACGCGGACCTGATCCATGATGAACTGCCAGTCGAGCGTCTGACCTACCACGCTCTGCTTGACCAGCGTCGCGATACGGGAGTGCACCGACCTGGCGTCGTTGCAGTGAACGGTCGTAATACCACCGGGCGTACCCGTATTGAGCAGCGCCATGTAGTCCCAGGTTTCGTCGCCACGCAGCTCGGCAAGAAACACGCGGTCGAACTTCATGCGCAGCGTCGAGCGCACCAGTTCCTTTGCCGGCAGCGTATCGCTGAAAAACATGTGCACGCGATTCGGATGCTTCGGAAGCGACAGTTCCGGCGTATCCTCGATCGTGCCGATCCTCTCATCGGACGGCACGAGATCGGACAGTGCCTTGTTGAGCGTCGTCTTGCCGGAGCCCGTGCCGCCGGCGAGCACGATGTTCAGGCGGTTCGCGACGGCGAGCTCGACGAGTCGGGTGACGTTGCGCTCGCGCTTTGCCTCAAGCATTTCCTGCTCGTACGGCGGCAGTTTGAGCGATGCCGGCGCCTCCCGGCACGGCGACATGTCTCGGTGGTCCGCGAACCAGCCGTTGCGCTCGTATTCGCGCACCGAGAACCGCTGGTTCGACGGAATCCGGATGGTGATCGAAATGGTGTCCTGCTCGCACGCCGGTTGCATCAGCACGTGACCGCGCTGGCCGTCGGGAAGGACCACTGGGTGGATTGGCTCCTTCGTCGAGAACTTGCCCCCCTTCATCACCGTCAGGGCATTGGCGAGCTTGAAACAGGCGTCAAGCGTGCAGGCGGGCGCCTCGTGCTGCCTCCAGGCGCCCGATCCCTGTGTCCAAATCTCGCCGGGCCGGTTAATGGCCACTTCGGTCAGGCTGCTGTCAAAGAAACTGGCGATACCCATCTGCCGGAGGAAGCTACGCGCGATGGTCCCCTTTTCGATGACATCGATAACCGCTGAATTCATATGCACTCCTTCCAGTTATGTATGGGGCGAGCTGGCAATAGCCGCACCGAGCCCGTCAGTGCGATCCCGCATCTGTGCCCTGCGGCTCGACCTAAACCGAGACCCGGTCCAGTCGCCCGCCGCCAGGCACGCTGCTCGCCAGATCGCGCAACGTTTGCGCAGGCGACGTGGAAACCACCGTCGTGACCATCCCCGCGGTAGCCGCCGCCGGCCAGGCAATGTTCCACGTCGTTGTCGTTGTCGTTGTCGCTGTCGCTGTCGCCAGAACTCCTACTGCTGTGCCTGCTGCGATCGCAAGGACAAGGAAACCTGTTCTGCGCTGACGCGGTGTCGAAGGGATGTTCGATCCAGAACAGTTAGTTTCACTATCTTGCTGACCGACGATGTCCGCGCAATGCCGGGCTCGGCCGGCTCAAGGCCGAGCGCGTGCCGATAGCACGCGTGACTACGCGGCGCAGCGCCATCGACATGTCGTCGAAGCGGCAACGGTCGAGCGTCATGCATTGCTCGAAGACTTGCTCGTCGTCAATCCGGCGCACCTGCAGAACATCAGACGGCTCGAAGGGCCGGCGCGCATCGACCTGTTCGGCCAGCTGCCGCACGCGGCTCCCGTCGAAGACATAATGCAAGGCGGTGCGCAGCTTTGCCTCGAACGCATCGCGCTCGATACCATGAAGCGGAAAGGTGTCGGGAAACTGGATCTGCAATCGCATCGTCATGTCCTCACAGTCGTCATTGCCGGCCCGATGGCACAATCTCGCTGCCGTCGCTGCCGACGTTTTCATACACGCTGGTCAGATCGACATCGCGCGCAACGAAGATGTTGATCACGGAGCCCTGGTTCGAATACGCAGTCGGCGGGATGTTGATCGAGTTGCGCAGCGTCTCTGCGGCCACGTCCTGTGTCGCGTTCGAGCTGTTCGTGAAGGTGATCGTCTGGCCCGAGCCGGTGGCCTTGTTGGCGAGGGCCTGACCGAAGTCGCCAATGAGGCTCACCATCAGTGCTCCACCGAAGCGAGTCCAGAAGTGCTGATCAATGTAAGCGGGAATGCCCGCAGCGCCGAGCGGATCGGTCGCCGGTGAATTCAGGGGAATACTCACATCACCATCGTCAATCTCGTCCCAGATTGCTCCGATCACGCCCTGCCCGTGCATCACCGCATCGCGCTGCTCGCCCTTGGCCAGCGCGCCCTTGCGGATAAGCAACGTCGTGCCATCGTCCGACCATACGTCATCCGCGATCGGACAGCCAACCAGTCCCGGACGGTCGGTGCGGATTGCGGTGGCCTGCCCGCAACGGATCATGGTGTTCCTGGCAATCATGTAGTGCCGGTTGGGCCGGAACGCGGCGCGCATCGGTTGCAGCTTCGAGGGCTGCAGCGACTGGTCGAAAGCCGATCCCTTGCTGTTGACGGCATCATGGTTATCCAGCCCTGTGCCAGATGAACCGGCGGCTCCCGATGGGCCGCCCCTCAGCGCCGTGAGCCCCATGGACTTCGCCATGCCGGCCAGACCATCGCCACCCGGGCCGTTGCCGGTGGTGTCGGCATTGCCGCCGCCTGCGTCACTGGACGCGAGAGTGGATTCCTCAGGAGCGTCGGAGGTCCTGACGTCGCCGGACATCACGAGCACGCTGCCTGAGAGACGCCGCTCAGCGGGGTTCAGCGGCCGTGGCCGGTTGGTCACGATCGCAGTGCTCCCTTTCACGATGGGGTGCGACGCAGCACCGGCCGGCGTCGCAAGCTGCTGTCTTGCCGCAGCGGCGGCCGCTTCCGATGCCGCGCGCGCCTGCTCGGCTTCGGCGCGTTTGATGCGCTCCTTCTGGGTCTCGAGGTCGGCGCCGGTCTCGCTCGCGCCGCTATCTTTTGGCTTGTTGAGCGCCGCCAGCCTCGCGTCCTGTTGCTGCTGGAAGAGCCGCTGCAGGTAGATCGTGACGCCCGAGGCGCCAAGCGCGATCACGATCAACGCGACCAGCACGAGCTTAAGCCTTCCGGCACGCGTGCGGCGGCGCCCGGGCAGGTCCAGCGACGGCTGAGTCCCGGCGTCAGCAGGCCCAGCACTACCGGTTTCGTTGCGTTCGCTCATGCGCTTCGGCTCTCCCGTCAGTTTTCCGGCCGATCGCTGCCGACGTGCGCGCGCTCGATGCGCGCCGTGCCGGGCAACGACGAGGCGGTGCGGTTGTAGTGGCCGTCCGGCGAGTAGCCGTCGTTGCGGATCCCCAGCACCGACTGCCCGTAGCGGATGACAAACCCGCCTGAGACCTCATGGACGACGACGGTGTCGCCTTCCATATGGAAATTCGCTGTCGCCTCGCTGCCATCCGGGAGCTTCGTGAAGATCGTCGGCAGGTCGCGCGCGGTTGCGTACTTGAAGTAGGTGAAACGTCCGTCGTCCCACAAGGCGGTGGGCGCAAGCGCGCGATCGCCGCGCATCATGTACTGCAAGTTCGCTGCGGGCGTGGCTGACCCTGGCGGACTTGGGGACGTCGCCGCGCCTGGCGCTGCGATTGCTGCCGGGACCGCGGGCGCGTCCTGCTGGCCCGCCAGCGCCGAGCTGACCGCCTCGCGGCGCCGTAGCTGTTCGGCCGCGGCCTTCGCCTTCGTGTCCGGATACTCGAAGCGCAGGATCCACGTCGCGGGCTGCAACCGCGATACGTCGACAAGCGACAACGAATAGGTGCGACGGTTGGTCACGAGCACGAGGTTGGTTTCGGGTTGGAGCGCACCGGGCTTGAGCAACGCTCCGCTGTCGTTGACTGAAACGTGCCAGGCGCGCGCGTCGCCAATGCCACCGCCGTCCTTCAGGATGTGCTCACCGGGCTCGAACTGGATCATCACCACGCGGCCCGGCATCGTCGCCACGCGGTAGGCCTGATCAGGGCTATACGTCGCGCACTGGATGTGCGGGTCAGCACCACAGTTGCGCGGGATTTCGAGCGCACGGACGCGGCCGGCTGCAAGCGCACAAGCGGCGATAATCGCCACGGCACCTATCGGCGAACGCAGTCCAGGACAACTCACGACGCGCTCCCGCCCGGTCTCGAACCGGTCGGTACGGCATCGGGCGATGCATCCGCCGGTGCGCGGGTATAGTCGCGTGTCACCTCGTAACTGGTGCACCTGAACCCGTCCGGATCAATATCCTGCTGATCCTGCTTCTCCGGCACATCGACGCGGGTGAAGGCCACTGTCGCAATCCAGTAGTTCGGGTCCGGGCGCTTTGCCGCCGCATTCAGCGGAATCAGCTGCCGTGAAAAAAACACCTGCGCGGTCGAACCGACAAAAGTAATCGAGCCGACCCGGGCGATGACGCGCGCCTGGTCCTTGAGCAGCTTGAGCGGGCCGGCCGGGCCACGGACAAGCGCGTCATAAGCGTCCTTTTCGTGATCGTCGCTCATGAACATCACTGCTCTGTGCATGTCGGAGATCGTCTCCCAGTCGTAGCTCTCGCGCATCTCGACGTAGCGGCGCAGGTCCGCGCGGTCGGTTTTTTCAGTGAAGCTGACGTGGCCATTCGCGGTCGTGGGCAGCACATCGACCTTTCCGGTCGTGTCATTCACACGCAGAACAGCCGGTGGACTCGGTCTTTTCAGGAGTCCTAAAGCCGCCATGCCAAAAACAGCCGCGAGCGCGATGCCGCCCGAGAGAACCGATCGGCGGTCAGCGATCCTTGCCTTCTCTTCAGCGGCCTCTACCTTCGACTTTTCGAACTCCCGCGCCTGGTCCAGATACCAGCTGAGTGCGTCGCGCTGTGACCGGTCGACGGCATTCGCTGCTGCCTCCCCGCCCGCGGGGGATGCGGTCGGTGTTCGTGCGCGATTACGCGAGCCCGAGCCCGCCGCGAACCATTGTCTGATTGCCGATACCATCCTGGTCCTCATTTCGGTTCCGTGCGACCGGACTGCTGGGCCAGTGGCGGGTTGACTGGCACCCATTGGCCCGTCGGCTCCGGTGGTTGCGGCGCAGAGCTGCACGCCTCAAGGACAAATGCGAGCAGTCCTGCGCAGAATAGGGCTTTCATGCCTGATGCCCTCCATTCATTGGTCATCGATGCAACCGGTGATAGATGAACGTACCGATATCGTTGAGCAACGCCCCCACGAAGCCGGCAAACGTGACCCAGCAGACGACTAGCAGCCACCAGCGGATCAGCTTTGCAAGGAAGTCGGGCATGGAGCCTCCTACGTTTGCGATACCGAGCCACCGGTCCTGTACTTGCCAGCGCTACCCATTTTCGAGGCAGCGGCCAGCGCACGGCCCAGACCACCCAGCTTGCCCGTCATCGTCGATATGCCCACGCCACTTGCCAGCGCCGACGCGAGGCCCGGAAGATTCAGGGCGACAATGAAGAACACCACGCCCATCACGTTGATCTCTACCACCTGCCGCATCGACGGGAAGGCGGTTCCGCTCGGAGCGATCGATTGTGCGAAATTGACCTCTATCGCGCCTGCACCTGCGAACAGGGCCACGAGCAGCGCGTAATTAAAGCACTGTCCCGCCCAGTTCCAGAAGAACTGCCGCACGGGCGGAAACAGCGCCATCGAAATGAACAGTGGCCCGAGTGCGAGCAGCAATCCGAGCGCAAATTTGGCGAGGATGATGTAGGCCACGGCCAACCCCATGAAGGGAGTGGCAAAGATAAGCATCACTGAAATCACCCAAACCGCGCCGATGATTTCGAAGTTGTGTGCGTGATCGTATATCTGTCCACAGGCGTTGATGTAGGCGCTCAACAAATTGTCGAGACCCGAAACCGGATTGCTCTGCCCGGTAATCGCACCGGAGAGCTGCTCGCCGAACCCGTTCACAGCTGGCACTATGTATTCGGTATAGAACTGAATGTTCATGCCGCAGGTCAGAATGAACGCCCAGGCCGCCATACGCATCAGGAAGTCGTTAATGGGTTCGTCGTTGTGCCCTTGCCAGTACGACCACAGGACCAAAAGCACGTAGATGCTGAAGCACGCCATCATCAATGGCGAAATCAGTCCGATGATGCGTTCGGAACCCGTGCTGATGGTCGTAATGACGTTCGCATCGAAGTCGGACGTCATTCTTGAGAAAATGATCGTCGTGATAGGCGCAAATGACATCTTCGACTCCTGAAATCGTTTCAATTACTGCATTGCTTTTTTCACCACCTGTTCGGCTTCCTTGTCCCGCTCGCGCTGTTCGGGCGTTTCCTCCTGCTCGAGCTTTTCGGGCGTCGTACCAAGTAGATGTGCCCTGAACTCCAGATCCTGCCTGTGTGCGATCTCCTCCTGCACGTTGTGCTGATGGCGGTCCCATGCCAGATAGCCCAGATAGCCGGCAATGACGACCAGCAGACTGACGACCGTACCAAGCAATGCCTTATTGACCATTTGAGCCTCCGAGAAACTGGTTTTTGAATTCCCGCTCCTGCTGGTCCTCCGCAAGCTTTAGCTCCGCCTGCTGCAGTTGGGTAGTGAGCTGCAGACGCGTCTGCTCATTGGTAACCATCGCCTCCTCAGCAGCCATCCGGTTCTGCAGGTCCGCCTTCTCAGCCGGATCCTGCGTGAGGTTCGACTGCTGCATCAGCGACTGGATGTTATTGAGCCGCGCCATCGTCGCGCTGTACGCCTGCTCGTTCATCGCCTTGTTAGCCGCAAGCACGTCGTAATAGCGCTGTTGCCCCGGCGTCGCGGCGTCCGTCATACCTTCCTGCTGCTCGATCGAGCGCATCGTCGAGCTGATGCCCGACAGGCTGCCATTCTTCGCCTGGTCGTAAATGTCCTGCCACTGTTCTGGCAGATAGTTGCGCAGGGACGCGTCGTTCATGATCGTGCCCAGGCTGCTGTTACCGGTGAGTGCCCGGTACTGTGCCTCCTGATTCTCGATCTGCTGCATCAGCTGCTGGACCTGCTCCATCTGCTGGGCAAGCTCCGCAGGTGAGATGGTTGGTACGCCCTGCGCACGTGCGATGGCCGTGGCACCCAGGAAGAACGCTGTGACGGCCACACGAGCGGCCGGCCGCAGGCGTGCAGGGCGTTCGTCATCGTTGACGTTCACGATTCCCCCAATCAGGCAGTGACAGCTTCGTTACCGGTGTCGACGGCGCGTGCCAACGAATAGGTGCGGGCGAGCTCGGCCCGCTTGCGCTCAAGACCGCGTTGCAGCTCGCTGGCCCACAATCGCTCATCGGCACCATGCTTTGCCGCCAGGCGCGTACGCAGCTTGCGTTCGAAGACGCGTTCCAGGTAGACCGGTAACCACACGTCCGGATCGTCCCCCAGCTCCGCGCGCACCGCGTCGCAAATCAAGACGTTCTCGCGGTCACCCGAAAACACCGCAATCGCGTCATCCATGCCGCTGATGTCAAAACTCGCGAACGCCGACTGGTTGCCCTGCTTGATGAGAAACCGGCGCGACGACGGCGTGAGCTTTTTGAACTCGCTGAATTCCTTGCGCGTCATGCCATCACGCACGTACGCCTCTTCTTCCGCCGCGGGATCGGCCAGATACAGATTCGTAGCCACGAGGCTACGGAGCGCCGGGTAGAGATCGGCAGCCTTCTGCCCCTGCTCGGGCTGCTGGGTAATCAGCATGATGAACTCACCCTCCTTCCGGCCGCTTGCGAGCGTCTCCTCGATCTGTTCGCGAATCGTGCGGAAACGGATGGGCAACCAGTACTCTTCCATCACGGTCTGCATGAGTCTGCCCTCCCGTCGCATCATCCTCTTGAGGTGGAAAAGCCAAGCGAACGCCGGCTCCGAGGGCTCGTAGTTCTCGACAAGGAATGCCTCAACGTCGAATCCGATCCAGCGTTGTTGCGTCATGTTCAGCGACAGGTTCGGCGGGTTGTCGAACACCCACCAGAAGCGGCCGTGCTCCGATTTGCACCACAGCGACAGCCGCTGGCGCAAGCTGTCGTCGCCCTCATCCGGAATGCTGTCGAGCAGCAGGCTGAATCGCCTCAGGCGAACGTCCTCGACGCCCATCACTGCATCGACGGCGTTGCGACACTGGATCTTCTCCGCGGCGCTCAGATCGAGCTTGATGACCTTGCCCTGGTGATCGACGCCGTTTCGGCGCGCGCAAAGTTCGACCAGCCCGTACAGGAATTCGCGATTCTCGGCAGTGTCGTTCAGCTCGAACGGCGCCCAGCCTGTCGGTTTGCCTTTTTCCAGATGGACGTAGGCACCGCGCATCGCGCGGATGAACACTTCCCAGGCCCGGCCCTTGTCCAGTACGAACAGCAGCTGACCGAACCGGGACAGCATGCCAGCGACGGCGGTCGCGACAGTCGACTTGCCGGCACCCGTCGTGCCTTGCAGTTTCAGGTGCGCGGCCAGCTTCTCCGCCACGTTGACGTCACCCTGCCGGCTCGCATGCGGGCTAAAGTGATAGATTCCCGACGCCGAACGGAACGGAATGACAGCTGAGCCGTCGCCAATCGGATTGCCCTCGGCCTTGCCGGCCGAATAGTCGTGACAAGTGAACATCGACGCGAAGTTGCGCGAAGATTGGATCTTCGGCCGTGGCTTGACCCTCGTACCAGGGAGCTGCGAAAAATACGTGAAGGGCGCCGAACCGGTCGCAAGCGCCCACTCGACACCGCATTCGTTGAGCGAGCGCGATGCGAACAGGATCCCGTTTTCCAGCGCCTCCAGTGTACTTGCGCCGTAGATCACGGCCGCGCCGTGGTACTCGCCGAACGACAGCTCACCCGTGTTGACGTAACCCTGCGCATCGCGCAACTCCCTGACCTGATGCTTCGCCTTGTCGCCGGCGGACTCCAGTTTGTTGATCGCCGAGTCGATCGTACGGTTCGACTCGAAGCCCGTCATGCAGTTGAATGAATGCACGACCGTGAATTCGACTGGCAACGAGAGCAATGGATCAAGCTGGCCAAAGCCGGGCTTGTCCGGGAAACTGCGCAGATCGCGGCAGGTGAAGAACCGCCGGTGGTCCGGCACTCCCGGCCCGTCGATCGCGTGCGTATCGTAGCCGAAGCGAAGATAGCTTGACGGGATGACGTCAACACCCGGCTCCGCAGCGACAGGCAGATCGACCGTCACACCGTTCACGAGATAGCTGACGAAACCATATAGCGGCGAGAACAGCATCTTCGAGCCGTTCATATGCGTGCGCTCGTACACTTCGAGCAGTTCGGCCTCATAGTCCGCAAGCTGTTGCAGCGCCTGCCCGGCGAGTGATGCGATTTCCTTCAGGCCGTCCTCGAAATCTTCGTACTTCAGGATGATCGAAAAGTAATAGCGGTTTTCGAAGAACCGGCCGCCC
Source organism: Paraburkholderia ribeironis (assembly GCF_900019265.1). GTDB lineage: Bacteria > Pseudomonadota > Gammaproteobacteria > Burkholderiales > Burkholderiaceae > Paraburkholderia > Paraburkholderia ribeironis. The sequence continues at coordinate 28,395 of NZ_CYGX02000017.1, read as the reverse complement.
CTGAACTGCCCGCCATGCTGCGTCGAAAACCAGTTCATGAAGGGGCTGTCGAAACGGTACTCGCGACTGACATTCACCCGCCGTCGCATGAAAACACCGTGGTAGGCAAGGCGTCCGCCAAGGTCACGACCCAGTTTGCTCAGGGTCTCGGTGTCGCGGTCGAACTTGCGCTCAAGCACGATGTTTTCGAATACCTCGAACGGCACGCCACTCAGTGCAAGCGTCACCATGAAACGATTTCCATCGAGGTGCTGTACGTGCCTTGTGACCGGGTGCCTGAACTTTGGCATCCAGTCTTCGACGGCGCCGATTGCGCCGAGGATCTCGCTCGAGATGGTTGGTCTGCTGCCCATCACGGCTCCCGTTCGAGCTCACGCAGCCGGCGCTCGCCCTTGGACAATGGTTGGAGAAAATCGCGGAAGACACGACGCTGCCGGCCGCAGCGCAATGGCGCAAGCGTCGACGTGTTGCCGAAGTTTGGTGCCGCCCGTCCGGCATTTACCCGTGCGCGGATGCGCAACTGCCAGAAATAAAAGCGGCAGCGGAACTGCAGCCACATGATCCACAGTCCCTGATCATCGGTTTCACATATGTGCTTGAACCACAGCAGGACCGGAAAGCCGAGAAAGACGAACAGCAGGCCGCCCGGGCCAACGAAGAAGGCTACGAGCACACCCGTGAACATCGAGGCGACGACTACGACCAGCATCGCCATGTAAGGCACGCCCCAGATGGCCGCAGTACGTCCAAGACCATTGAAACCGGGATAGCGGGCTTTCTCGTCGGTCATGGCGCGTGCTCAGGTGAAGAGGTTCCACAGGTACGGAGCGAGCACGCCGACCACAGCACCGACCACCGCGACCTTGCCGCCGAGCGTAACGAACTCGCTCCAGTGAGAACGGTCTGCCCAGCACTCCGCCCCTTTCCATAGCAGCACGCAGGAAGCACAGACACCGAGAAACGAATACAGCCAGATCTTGAACGTATTCGCACCCTCCGTCGCTGAATCAAGGCCACCCCCGGCCAAGGCAAGTCCAGGCGCAATCAGTGCGGCGCCAAGCACCGTTGCCCCGACAGCGCCAGCCATGCGTTTCGCATCATCTTTCAGTTGTACTAACCTTATTGGATGGAATATCATTTTCCGAAACATATGACCTCTCCTTTTCGAACAAGAGCCGCGGTGCGGCCGGTCAAGTCATCTACATGAGTCGCTGTCGCAGCCGAAGTCGCCAAAGGCATCCCATGACGGATGTGGCGCATCCTGGCGCGGCTCTCGAACGGCGTGGCTCGTGGGGCTCGACTTACGCTCTCCTGCACCAACCTGCGTCGTCGTGCCAGCTGGCCGGTCCATGATGACTGGTATCGCGGGAACCATGTCGACAGGTCCCGCCGTGCTACGTGCATTGGCAACGACACGCTGTACGTAGCTGGATCCGTTGGATTGAGCCCGTTCGCCGCCAACGAAATCGCCGCTGTAATAGCAACTGATTGCCGCCCGCAAGGCGCGTTGGCCCTGACCATACGCGGCACTTGCCCGCTGATAGCAGGCGTACAGGATCGCACTGCCTGCACAAAGATTGGCGCATGGGTCGAAAGCGGTTACGTACGTAAGGCCGTACCGGGCGAGATTGAACCGGTTCACCTGCCCTAACCCGACGCTGAAATTGATTCCACGTGCATCGAGCGCGCGAGCCGTGGCAACCGCCTCTTCGGAGTCGCGGGGTTGTCGCGCGAGGCGGCCGCCAACTACGCCGATTGCATAGGGGTTGAAGCCGGATTCAGTGCGAGCGATGGCTTGCATCGTGACGGGATGCACGGATGGCGCGCACTGTTGAGCTAACTGGTTGAAATCAACCATGAGCGTACTCGATCCAGTGAGCGCGCGCGGCCACGATCGCCGCGGCTATAATGAGGCTAGCCATTATTTCCCTCGCACGGTAATCAATGGTTAGGCCAGTGACGGTGTTGGTAGCACCGCCACTGGTCGATCATCGGATGTTGCCTGCTACAAACTCCATATCCTTGAAGCGGATCCGGATCTCTTCCGCGTCCTTGCAGTGTTCGCACGCAAAGGCGATCGCGTCGTCCAGAACGCGCCACGTCTTTGGATGCCCCCGCTGCGTCTCAACCGTCAGGACTTTTGCATCCGCCGTCAATTCGATCTGCCACGAGCCCAGCGGCCCCATGAAGATCGCCACGCGAGGCCGGGGGACCAGTCCTTTTGCCAATTCCGCTTGCGTAATACCCATATCGCCCTTTCTTTGCACCGAAAGAGGCTTTTTGCAGCAAGCGAGAGGATTCATCAAGCATCATGAATCACTTTTTGATTCATGAACATCAAAAATCAGAAATCGTATTTTGATTATAGGCATTGCTCTTTTGCCCGTCAACCTGCGATCAGCTGCTGTGCGACGATTTGGCGAACAGGCGCGACCGTTACACCAGCGCTCGCGAGCCACTACCTGAGCATGCGTGCAAAATTGACCGCGTGTGCGCGGTCACCATGAAAGCAGATTTCACGCGCCACGCTGACAAGCTGCCCGCCAGGAAGACCGTAAATGGGCCACGCGTGCGTAGTTCCGTAATGCCCGCACTAGCGCTCGATGTCATTCATTCCCCCTTTCCCTCTCTTCCAATGCGTCACGCCGTCCGCCAATGGCAACACTGAATCGACACTACACTGACACTTTGGTCGAAACATGCTGATAACTTCAAGATCCACGTTTATTCTTGATTTTCATCCTCGCCCATGCTACGGGGGCGGTTGAGCAATTCCACATGGCGATTCATAACCAAAAACCAGAGCGGTGGGACGAGGGCGAGGATGAACATATGCAGATAGCCGGCTGGCATCGCCTTGCCGACCAACATGAGTCGCCCGTACGAGCGTGTCTGGTCTAGATGGTGATGGGTGTGGAGCCCATTGTTCACGAAAAGCCGATTCGACAACCAGGAACGCACGTTCCACGCTAGCGCGTCTTCACGATTGCGGGCGGTACCAATCAGACCGTAGTGCTGGATATAGCCGATCGCCTCGACGATGAACATAGAGATAGCGCTCTGCCCGATATAGAACAGAATGCCGCGGGAACCACCAAGGCACCCAAACACCCCGACGGTCGCAATGCAAGCTGCGGCCGGCCGTATGAGTCTGCTCTTTCGACCTTTCGCCATTCGGAGCCGATCGTGAGTGAATGCAGCGAGTAACGAAAGACAAAGGGAGTTGCCAACATGTCGCCATAGCGAAAGACCAAGGCGAGCAGTGGAGCCGTAGCGGGCATCTCCTACGTGCGAGTGATGCAGGTCGTGAACGATCCGGTAGTGTGGATAGCCAGCCAGCGTCAGCGCGATATCAGATGCCACTCTGAGCCGATAACCACCGCGATGCAAAATCTCATGGATGTGCGCCATTGCAAACGCACTCAAGACACCACATGCGGCAGTGAGCCCCGCGTATTCAGGCACAGCTACCCATCGCAAGCGGATCACCGTCGTGAGAATTGCGAACAACCACAGGCAAATGAAGACGACGGGAACAGCAGCGCTGATCACTGTGACACAGTGCTGCTCGCCGTCGGCTTCAACATGTTCACCGAGGAGCAAGTCACCTAGCAGGATTGTAGTAATCAGGCAGAGCAGAAACTTCCACGGACAGTCCCAAAGAAACGCCAAAATTGCAGCAGCCGGCATCATCGCCGAAAGCCAGTACCATCCTTGATTTTCACGCCAGGAGGCCATGCTCTTCGGCAAATTTCACGGCTCTGGTAATGCGACCAACGCCGAGCTTCTCGTTGATCCTCTGAAACTGGCGATAGACCGTCATCGATGAAACCCGTAGTTCGGTTGCGATTTCGGCCGCCGTGAAGCCCGTCTTTACCAGGCCCAAGAGCTGCACCTCGTCTTGCGTAAGACCTGTCGTCTGCAAGGCCTCTTCCCTCAAAGCACCGGAGGACCACTCGAGAAGCTCCAACGCCAGAGCACGAAAAAAGGGGCGGGCCTCGTGGAATTGCGGTTCCGCTTCTTCCGGCGGCCGATCGGACCCGAGATATAGAATTCCGATGCGACCGTGCTCGCTCGTATGAGCTGGAATCAAATAGCCGCTTCGGAATCCGTACTCCGCGGCTACCTCCAGCATACGTTTCTGTCCTGCGGTTCGGATAGGCAACGCTGAACCTAACACAGGCGCCGTATTGGAACGTGCATACTCGAGGCATGGATCGGTTAGATACCACCGATTTGCGTTATATAGCTGGCACCACTCTGGACGGCAGCCGATCAAGAACCGATAGGTCGATCGACTGTCTGAACAATCGGACGGGTGCAAAGAGGCAAACACAAACCACTCTGCTCCGTGAGCTTGCACCGCGCGTCTGACAAGCGAGATCAGCTCCAGCTCATCCGTGGAGTTCAACAGGTCATCAACACTCAGATCCATGGGTCGTACCTTGCTCAACACGCCTCATCAACGTGGCGGCCCCACACCAGCCTCCGCACCTCCCCATATATGGCTCGCATCGTCGAGTAATGCGGATCCGCCAATGCAAAGCCCTCAAAATCGGCACGTACTGACATCGGGAGGACCTGTACGGCAACCGTTTGGTTTCCCTGGACAAGAAACCGCTCGGCAATAAACCCGGTTGTCACTCGGTATAGCCGTACGCCGACCCGTTCAGAGGACGCTCCGACATGGCGTTCAAAGATAAGATTCTTCATAGTCCTCTCCAGTCCCGTCGGGATGATGACCACACTTTCTACAAGTGCGATCGAGACAGTCTCGTGGGGACCTTGCGGAAACTACGTTGTCGGCCACGCAGGCTTCACACTCGAACAGCCTAGTGAAAAAGGCTGTATGACATATCTGACATGTCAGTTGATGAACCTCGTTCTCCAGCAAGACCTCCCAGCAGTCGTCACCGAATGACTCTCCACAAGCCGGACACACGATGTTGATGCACTCGCTCATAATTCCCAACCCGATAGGATATGGACATCAAGCAGCGACGCTTAAATGCCCGAGGATAGCGGATCGACCGCTCTCCGGAGCACACCACGCAGCGATGCAGTCCCTGATGAGCAAAGCCGAGCCGGCTTGTCTAGGAGCGGGATGACGCGGTCCTCGATTGTGATGGACATGCCCCGGTACTCCCGATCCGACAATCTGTCCTGTCTGGATCAAAAAGAATTCGTATAAAGTTAATGCTCCAACTTCGGGGCGTGCCACCGCTGTTACATCCAGAAACACTAATGCGAACCGATATGCATATGTTCGGCAATTGGCTCTTGTTCGTGATCTTGATATGCACGTTGTGGTGGCAAGAATTGCGGGGACGTGACTAGACGATCGAGTGAGAGTCGATGTCTTTTGCATATCAGCCAAAGCGTCTGATGAGGCTCCGAGCAATTTGGTTAAGGCTAGCAGGCCGCAGATCCACTAGCTCGATGCAAGGTGACTCAGTGAATGATTGATAGCCTCGTTTTGTGGAACGCGCGTAGCTCGGATCGTAGTGCGAAATCATTAGGCGTTCGAACAATTCTGGAATCCTTCGCGACGCGGCCAGCTCACGCCATAGCTCGAGTTCTTTCCCGCCTACGAGGCTTCGCAGGTGTGTCAGCCGCTCAACTAAGGACTCGGGATCGCTTTCAAAGTGCGCGTAATCTTCCCGCCAGAGTCGAACTCGCTCAGTCATCGGCGCGCTGACCTGCAAGAGCGTCCCGGTTGAATGCATTGTTTCGAACAGCGCGAGCGGAAGTTGGACATTGCCAATCTTTTTGCTTTCTGCCTCAACCCACACCCGGCGCGTTGGCGAGAAGGTCGAGAGCTTCTGGAGAAGCAGGCTGTCAAAATATTTCTGGGTCGGCTGTGGAACGCCCGGGATTGCTCCGATGACAGAACCGCGATGCGCAGCGATCGCCTCAAGATCGAGCACTTGCGCCCCCTCGACCGAAAGCTGCTCGAGCAAACGCGTTTTGCCGCAGCCGGTCGGTCCAGAAAGAACGACGTACGAAAACTCTCGCGGACGGGTTTCCAGTTCTTCGTTGACCCAGCGGCGGTAACCCTTCCATCCACCCGGCAACCGCTCTACTTTGTAGCCAACTGTGTCAAGTGCATCGAACCATAGGCGACTGCGTTTGCCGCCTCGAAAGCAATATACGAGAATCCTGTTGCGGCGAGGACGGGTCACGATCACTGTGTCCAGATGGCGCGAGATATTCCTCAGCGAATAGGACACGCCAATCAGGTACGCGCGCATCTTGTCGGTGCGATGCAAGGTTCCCACCTCTGCGTATTCGTCATTGTTGACGACCGGGAGGTTGATTGCGCCGGGGATGTGATCCTCTGCAAATTCCCTCTCGCATCGTGCGTCGATGATGAGGTCGTACTCTTCAAATCGATACATGGGCGCCCGCCCTTCCTATCGAGAATTTGTCGACGTGGCTATTCTGGCAAATTTGTGGAGCCCTGACTCGAAAATTGACATACGCGACAGGGCGATGCTGAGGGCGGTCCTCGTTCGCGCCACTCGAATCCGATGACGTCGATGTAGCGCGACCGTCGCACTGCGCCGTGCCCGGCCAACATGTGCACGCATGCAAAGCAAGATTAATTGCACGCCTTGAAGTTATCGATGCGTTTCGGTACCGAAACGAGGTCTACGCGCCGTGGTTGACCGACGCCTGAAGCGAACACTCCAACATGCGCCCGGCGGCGAAGCAGGCATCGTCATTCGAGCAGTACTAGACATGCACACGTACGTTGCCGATGCCGGAGACGGACGGCTGCAGGCAACGATACCAAGTAACGGGCTGCGAGGTCAGTTTGCAAGTCGAACGTTTTTGGGACAGGCGCGGGATTGGGTGTATGACTCGTGGCTTACAGGTTAAAACCCCAATGTCGTGTCACGAATCTCGGTCCGCGTGATTTCCGCGGGTGCCTGCGCCGAACGTTTCTCCGGGCGGCGCCACCGGTACCACGAACGATGCAGGCGTCGGCCCTCAGCGCTCAGCTGCACCCACATTCGCCACACTCGTTTCGCGGCGTTTGATCCCGTCTCACTCTCGGTAGCGGCTGCTTTGACGTCGTTCGTCACAGTCCCGCAGGTTTCCCTCCCTGCGATATTTGCTTTCGTAGCCGCGAAGTTCGCCGGCGTGATCAGTTGCCGCGACCCGGCCGGGCAGTATCGTCACGGCTTTCGCATCGCCCGAGATCGGCAGACGGGTCACCCAACAACTCGGCATGAACTCTGCGTGTCCGTAACAGTCCGTGGAAGATGTGGCGCGCGGCGCACTCCGAGTCATCTCTCTCGGATATGGAAAGCCCCTCTTCCCGGCATAGTGAATCGTCGCGTCTGGAAATCGAGATAATGTTTTAGCGGAGCGGAAACCGCACTTAGCGTGGCGTTACATATTACGTGTTTTTCACTACAAGTTTGCCTTTCGCATGCACGAGCTGTGAGATTGGAGGCCGACCAAGGCAAAGACCGCCGTCCGGAAACACGCAGACGACCCACGCCCGTGAAACATTCGATGCAAACATCGGCGCAAGCCTTGCCCGACAGGGCTTTACGGGCGAAAGACATCTACCTTGGGATGTTTCACTGGTGCAGGAAAGTGCAGCCGCATGATCGCCCTAATGTTCCCTCGTTTTCTTAGGCCCGAATCGCGATTGGCGTTCGTAAGTCCCGCGAAGAGCGAGTCTCAGGAGCGCGGCACCAGCATCAACTAATGACTTCGAGGTGGCGCGCACCATCCGGCACCGCATCGACGACCAGCCGGCGGTCGAAGGTGGTCAGCGTTCCCCCGTGGCGCCGCGCGAGGGCAAGCAGGTACGTGTCGGTCACCTGGTCGGTCGCGAGTACGCGGCTGACGTCAACGTGCTCCGGATCGAGCAGGCTCAGGTCGTCAGACCAGAATGTGTGGCCAGGATGTGCGCGCAGCTGCGCGACAAGCGGCGCGACCGCGGCAGGCGTCTCCAGCGTATTCGGGTAGCGCGGATTGCCGATGATGCGAAGCACGCCGTTTTCAGTCAGCGGGCAGGTCGCCCAAGCGGCGTGCCCTGCCCGGCCGAACCATTCGTGCGCGGCCTCGTGCTGTACATGACCGGCGTCGAGCAGCGCAATTAGTACATTGACGTCAAGCAGATACGTCATCAGGGCGCTTCGTCGAGCAGCTGGTTGACGAGTTCGGGCGTGACCGTCCGCGCGGTGCGGGCGTTCGGCAGCACCGGCAAGCCGTTTCGCATGGCCGGAGCGGCTGCGGGACGCTGCAGCGCTGCGCGCGCGAGTTGCGAGATGATGCGGCCGATCGACACGTGCTCGCGGTCGGCGCGCATGCGCGCGACGGCGAGCACGTCGTCGTCGATATCGAGGGTGGTTCGCATGGGACCTCCATTGCATCGAGTTGTTTCACACCCCGTCAGATTAGCCCACATCGCATCACGCATCAAGCATCAAGCATCAGTTGTCACCAAAAGATCCTTCCGACCGACCCACCCACCCCGTGCTGCCGGTCTGGCGGGAAAAATCGACTTGAGGATCTTATGTCCTTCTTCACGCCGAACGATCACCTCCGGGCCACCGCGATGCTCGCACCCGCACGCCGGAGACAACGCACCACCCGGTCTCGAGCTGCTGGAGCTCGCGTGTCGCACCTGCCGCCGGGCGCTCCATCAGATCGCCGATATCCAAATGTTGTAAATGATCCCGCTCGCACCAGCCCCGGGTGTCGATGCACCATACGGCGGTTAGCAGCCGCTCGAGGGGCGCGGCCCACGGCGTCGGCCGTGGGCCGCGCCCCAAGGAACAGGATCCGCCCGTGGTAGCTGCAGTCGTGCTCTGTCGTCGCATCGGGCATCGCGACCACGGTCGCGATGCAGGCGATCGTTGCGAAGCACGGCGATCGACACGGAAGCGCGAATCGCTTTTTCAGGTTTCCCCGTGGTAATGTCCGCTGCATTCAGAAGGACGATTCTGCCCCGCGCCGCGTCCGCCTTGATTCAAATCAGAGGTGATGCCCGGACCTCTACGCGCTGTTGCACGACCTAGATCACGTCCAGCGTTGTTTCCGTTTCACGCTCAAGCACGGAAAATCCGCCGCGCACCAGTCACATGCGGCCGACTCTCTCGATATGCGAGCCCGCCATGTTCTAGTGGCGTCCAAGTGGCTGTGATCGCGGCCGGTCTGCCCGGAACACCAATGTGTGGCCGTGTAGCGCCAAAACCCTTCGACATGGGACTCGGTCAGCTGTCGCACCCTATAGCGGCCGTCCGGGTCGCCGTGCGTGGCACGCTGGCGCGCGAGGAACGCCGCTCTATGGAGGCGCCGGCTCTCCTGACGCCTCGTCGACCTTCAGCGCTTCCGCAGCATACGCACCTGCGTATCGACTAAGTCTGCGAAATGCTCGCCGAGGCAAACGCATGTGTTACCCCCGCCGCATCTCGACAGGCCAGACCGCCGGCTGCGCGCAACCGCCCCGCCTAAATAAGGGCTCACGGCGGACAGCACCCCTCGCAAGACGCACGGTAAAAGCCGCACCTCGCCTTCTCCGGCCAGATTTTCACGACAGCAGGCTAGCTGCCGCCCGCGTTGCATGGGCGGGTCACGCACGCCACGCCACATGCCCCGCCGGCCCGCCAGGCTCCGGGCAGATGAGTTCCGGCGAGGGCAGCGGCAGTTCGCTCTATGCCAGCCAGTAATGTGCGGCACTGCACCAGCGGGTGGGCCTCCGGCGCTTCCAGCGCCCCACCTCAGGCGCGGTCCCAAGTCAGGTTGGCGGAATTACTGGGAACCATGGACACTAGCGTTCGAGTTGCTTCGCAGGCTCTCCGGTCGCATCGTCCATTAGGCGGCATGTCTCTCTCCCAAACAGTCAGGCCTTGTTCAGGCTCTTCTCTTTCAGGCGACGCCTGACCAGCAGACGTCAAAGGCATAGATCGCCGGAGTGTCGGTACTACTGACACCGCACCACGTCGCCCGGGGTAGAGCGCTATTGGGAGGTCCGGGCTATTTCTGAGTGTCCGCATTACTGACACTCTAGCGTTGATCTGCGGGCAGCCCGCATTTGGCAATGGACCAAAAAAGCCCGCAGTCTGCGGGCTTATCTTCGGTGAGTTCGATTATTGCTGCGTGCTCGGTTCTTCCCTGTACAGCTCACTGATAAGTTGCCGGATTCGAGTCTCTTGAGCTTCACTAAGCGACCCGGTCTTGATTTTGACGGTGAACGAGTTCACGTCCTTGGTAATGCTACCGGCCTGTTCCTTGCCCGAAAAGAACTTCGCGATGCTCCGCTCGCGGGCCTCCGTTCGTGAAGCCTGACGGGTGGCCTGCGCTATGATTGCGGCAGCATATCGGCCCTGGAGAATTTCCCCTTTGAGAACGTCCGACCATAAGTCCTTTGCCGCAGCCAAACCGGCAGCGCCATGCCTTTTGATAGCCGACACAATCTCCTCTGCGGCGTTGCACCCAAGCAACGCGGGTTGCAAGTCCAATTGCTCCTTGATGAAATCAGGTAGCTTCTCGAACGCCAAAAATTGATAGAGCCCAGAGCGAGACATGCCGAGTGACTCAGCGAGCCGCTTTCGATTCGGAAACTCTGCTTCCGCACGACGAAGCGAAGTCGCTATTTCATAGTCGGTCAGGTTGGACCGCCCGATGTTCTCTACCAACGCGAGAACAACCATATCCTCATCGGAGCACTCGACTATGACGGCCTTGATTTGCTCCATACCTAAGATTTTGTGCGCGCGCAATCGCCGCTCACCAGCGACCAGTTGGTAGCCGGACTCAACGCGCCGCACCGCCACCGGCTGAACCAACCCCTTTTCGCGAATAGACTCTGCAAGATCTGAAAGCTCGGCCTCGACAAAAATCCGCCGCGGCTGCCATGGATTCGGCACAACCTCCGCAACCGGAATCGTTGCTTGGCCGCCACTCGCTTCCAACTCTTGAATTTTAAGTTGTGCGGCTGCCAAGGCCCCTGCCATCCCAGGCCCTGTCTTCGGCTTCTCGAGCACGGGCTTGGTCGCGTCCATCTCCTCGTCAGAAATTGAGGACGTCTTCCGGAGGTTGGCGGTTTGTAGAGCCATACGATCACGAATGCTGCTCATTGTGAGAGACTCCATTCGTCGACGTACATGTTGTCAATCCACTTGCAGTATTCAACCAGTGGTTGCCGTACACGCTGCACCGTCTTTGAGACCCCGTCGGATTTGCTGAGGTCGAACACTGTTGAGAGCGCGAGCGCGCCGTTGCTCATCACCGAACTCGCCGGAATCTCGGTCGTGGTCAACCAGTCTTCGTAGGCGCGTTGCGTCCAAGAGCGAACGATGGGTGCTGACGACGTCGGGCTTGTATCCACCTTCGACAGAATCACGGAGATGAAATCGTAGACCTTGTCAGACTCCTTCTCCATGAAGTTCGCGGCTATATCCGAAAACAGCCCCCAAAACGATACCGAACTGATGAAGTCTAGGCTCTCCGGCACCAAGGGCATCACCATCGAATCAGCCGCCATCAATGCGTTCAATGTGAGGTAGGAGAGGGAGGGAGCTGTGTCCAGAATGATGTAGTCGTACTTCTTACGCAGCGGCTCCAAGCCTTTCCGCAGGATTGCCCAAAACTGATAGCTCGGGCGGGTCTTCAGCATCGAGGGGATGAAGAACTCCGCACTGAACAGCGATGGATGCGCGGGAATCACATCCAAGCCGTCCCAATAAGTTTCCTTGATCGCAGATTCCAGTCCGCCTTCCATCTCCTCGTTATAAATAAAAGGGAGAACGGTCGAATCCTCATCGACCTCGTTTTCGGCATAGAGTCCGCAGAGTTCAGACAGGGAGGCCTGTGGGTCCAGGTCAACCACAAGCACTTTCCGTCCCCGCAACGACAACCCTTGCGAGATACACATCGTCGTCGTAGTCTTCGTCGACCCACCCTTAAAGTTGGCGACTAGAACAATTTTGCCATCTGCGTCGCGACCGGTCACGAGCGGCGACTGATAGATTTCCGACAACTGTTGTACGTAGGTGCGCGCCTCGGCCAAGGTAAACAGCCGGCTGCGGCCCGTGCCGTGTGCAACGCCCGGCGGCAACGTGCTTCCTTCCCGCGTCGCTTGGTAGTGAAGCTTGGTCCGGTCCAGCCCGCACAGGTCTGCTACTTCGGCAGTCGTAAAGTTCGGTGGTGACTTTCGCGGCCTCGGCGTGAGAATCTGCTCGCGCAGCTCAGCCGTCAGCCCGTCCAGTTTTTTCGCAAATTTAGCGATTTTCGCTAGTGGAACCTTGCGTGTGATAGCGGGAAATTCGACTTTAGACATGGTTTTTACACTTTCACCGGAAATCGTGACGAAGCGTAGAATACTCGAAAACTTTAAAAAAATCGCTGTCGCATAAGCTAGTTTCTTAAATTCCCCCCCTAATCCACTGAAAAACAACGAAAAAAGATCGAACGGCACGACAGAAGAGCCAGAACTGGCTGCTCGTGCGAACGCATTCCGAAACTTCATGGTGAGAGAAATTGTTGAAATACGTTGAAGTAGGGTTGTGAAGGTGGGTGAGAAGAATTGTTGAAATCTGCCAGTTGACGTGCCCGTCATGCTTCTTTCAACAATTCCTCTCACCATCGCGTTGCGGGCACATCGCATTGCCGCGAAATGCGGGGCATGTTTTTGCCCCAGAGAGTTCATCGATCCCCGGCCGGAGTCAACGCAAGCGTCATGCTGGTTTTCACTGCAAGGACAACTGCACTTGCCTACAAAAATACTCACCATCATCAACCGGTTATTGTGTTATCCACAGATGCGCTGCCCGCAAACGGCCGTCCGGTGGACCTTGGTGCTGTTCATGCTGATAAATCGAGCACGCCAACTGCGTGGTGCCACAAAAGCACTCACCATCCTTCAACAAAACCACTCACCCATTTCAAGCTATTTTTGGCCGGCAAACCCCGCCAGGTAGAGGTCCCCGCGATGGGAAGCGATATTCAACAAAAATTCTCACCGTCACTTCGCGCCTACAGAATCACTCACCTGACGCTGGTAAACCTCTCACGCTAGTCAAGGATTTCTACTCACCTTCTGCCCACAAAAGTCCTCACCTCTAGCACAAAACTGCTCACCCTCAAGGGAATAACCCATTGTTTTTACAGGGATCGCGGTTTCTCTGTTGTTAGTTGGTTGGTTTTCGCTTTTAAAAGACTTTGAAAAACATACCACCGTTCATCGCGACGCTCGACCCCAAAAAAGGAAGAAGGTAAGTAGATTTGTTGAACACACACGTCCCAATGGTGGGTGATTAGAATTGTTGAAATGCCCCATTTCATGGTGAGTCTTTTTGTTTTGACATCTCACCTACACGTGATAGAGTCTCCGCGACCGGCAACTAGGGGCAGGATCCTCGATGGCAAACAACATTACGACACGCGCAACCTCGCGCCAGCTGTCGTTCGAGCTGTTCGAGGAGATGCTCACCACCGATACACCGATCAACGAATCGACGAAAGAGATTGGCTATCAGCGTAACAACGTTTTTATAGACATCACCGATGTGGGTATTACGGCCAGGCGACTCCTGGACGCAGCGCACTTCATCGTGGCGCAAGAGCCGACTACCCCGAAGATCTATGACGTCGAGCTGAGCTACTTCCGATGGCTCATGCGTTATGACAGCTACAACTACAAGCATCTGCGAACAGTCGTGTCCGAGGCTCAAAAAGCCTTGATTCAGGTTTCGGCCTCGCCCCTTGGCAGCACGTCCGCGGAGGACGAAAAGTGGGTGTCCGTACAGCTCATCGGTATCGTCGGTATCGACAAAGGGCGTATCACTTTTGCGGTTCCTGAGCCGCTCATTCCGCACATTAAGGATCCGGTGAAGTCGCACTGGCTGAGCCTGCGAATCACCTCTGCCTTCACGCTTACCTATGCTCGAGCCATTTACGACCACGTCATCGGTTACGTGGCAGAAGGCATAACCGAGTGGATCGAAGTCGATGTGGTACGTGGCTGGCCTGGGAAGGCTGCGTCGACTGCAACCGAATTCAAGTACTTCAAACGCGACAACCTCGACAAGGCGGTTAAGCAGATTAACGCAGTCTCCGACATCGACCTTAGCTACGAGACTCGCACCGTGAGCCCGAAGTCGAAAAAGATTGACCGGATTCGTTTCAGGTTGACGCGCAAAGAAACCGCTGGAGCTATTCGAGCTAGCCTGCTTGGCGCGCAAGAGATATACACGACGCTGAAGAACGAATTCGGCTTCACCGAAAAGCAGTTCAACACCATCTCGCAAAACCGCGCTGTGTGGTCCGATGAGCGTATTCTCCAGGCAATCGAATACACGCGAGCCAAGGTCGACTCCGGCCAAGTCAAGAAGAGTCCAGGCGCCTACCTGCTAAAAGCTATCACCGATGGCTACAAGCTATCAGACGCTGACCGCAAAATGCTAACGGTACAGCAACAGCAGCAGGAGCAGGAGAGGGCGGAGTCCGGCGCGAAGCAACTGGCGATAGCGGCCGTCGCCGCCAGCACCGCAGCGGCAGAGGAGCGCAGCAAAACACAGACCGTCGAGAACGCCGACCTCGGTCGTGAGGCGTATCACAAGGCGGACGGTAAGGCGCAAAAGGACTTCATGCGTGCCTTTATCGCCTCCGCGGCCGGTAAGCTGGCCATCAAGCGGGTGAAGCTCAACCCGTTGACGATTCATGAGTCGGAAGTGTTGGCGCATAAGGACCTATCCTTTGCGCTCCACTCGTTCGTGTTTCTGCGTACCAAAGCGAAAGCCACCACCAAGGCTTAAACGATCCGCGAGCACTCGGCTCCGCACCTCGCAGACCTGCTCAAGCATCTCCCCTAGCTCGCATGCACGGTCATTGAGTTAATCGAGACCGTTTCACCACCATGCGTCTCGTGCTGCCGCCGAAGATGGTCGCGTCGAGGATGCACCTCCTCGCTTTACTTTTTGATTTGGAGACCCACCGGCTGATCGGTAGCGAGCGTATCGAACCGCCGTTCGATGTCGTTTCATGATTGGCATTCACAATGCACAACAATTCGTCCGTAATGCCGAGTTATAGGTCGGGCGCGTGGGAGACCTGATTGAATGGCATCACAGGACCGGCTTTCCACTCATCGAGTGCTATGCACACGATGTCGTAGGCGGTCCGGAAGCCGAATCCTTCGGACTGGCCCGGCACATCGGGAAACTGCCGCCGATCGACGGCCAACATGTAGTCGTCACAATAGCCATACTCGTCGAGCCGGGCATCATTGACGACGTTGTCTTTCGACGCGTCTCGGGCTGAATGCAACGATGTTCTAGTATTAGCAGGGTGCCGCGGCCGTGTGAGGAGAGCCAATTTCGTCGCCGAGCTTCCAGCTCCTGCATCTCGTCACTCCCCAATATCAGGGGAGTCCTTGCAGTCCGCGCGACTGCGCGGCGGGTGTTTACGAGCTCGGGCATCACCTGCCAGTTTTCCGGTTCAAGATCGCCAACTGTATTTATAAAACGTTCCCTCGAGTCGGTGCGGGCACAAGGCGCACCGTTAGGGGAGTGAATCCGGCCCGGCTTGGTCTGCTGCTGGGCGCCAGATACACCCAAGGCCGGCTCGGTCGCATAACAAGGCCCAGGCCGAGTAAGGGATTGCGGCGTCTTCGCTGATCCAGCGGCGCACCTGCCGACCGCCATATTCCGACAAGCCGAGATAGCGCGCAACCGCGCGTCCCGGCAAGCCGGTGCGGCGGATAACCTCCTGAATCTCGGCTCCGCTCGGCTGCTCCCAGCCGTCCTCCGCCGATCTCAGGCAGGTGGCCCGGATTTCGATGTGATAGCTCATCCTTACCTCAAACCGTTTATTTTTCCATGTGTTTCGTGAAGATCCAGTCCCCACGGCTTACGCCGCGGGGGATACAGGCGCCCTCCGGACGCTTGACGGCCCAGGCCGGTGCCCGGCCCGGGCCGTACCGGATCGTCGTGCCGCTGACGCGGCGCGCTGTGCTTCCGTAATTATCCAGCCCCCACGGCTCACGCCGCGGGGGATTCACGCGCCCTGCGGGCGCTTGACGACCCCGGGCCGGTGGTCTGCCCGTACCGGATCGTCCCGCCGCTGACGCGGCGCGCCGGCGCTCTCCCCATGTCCGGCGATGCGGCCATGGGGGACCCCGTGCGCCTCGATCCGGGCGCGCGGCGCGCGCGATGCTCCCGTGATTATCCAGCGTCCTAGCTTGCAGGGGGAGGGGCGGCGGGGCGCGGCAGTCCCGCTCGATTTCGACAATGACAAAACGTCAGTGACGAGTACCTCACAGGCCCGCGTGACCTCCACGCGGGCATTAACGATTAATCAGGATGACGAATTTAATGCAGACTTCCGTTGTGCTCCATGAGCATTGCAACGGGCGCACAAGGCGGTACGCGTTCGAAGCCAGCTAGCGCGGCGAGGGCGATGGCGCGCAACTCCTTGCAGTGCATCTCTACCGGATTGCCATCGCGGTTGAGCATGCGGGCAATGCGTTGGAGTGCGTCAGCGGATTGTGCCGCCGCGTCAGCCGACAGGGCCATGCGGTACAGTTCGCCACGAACTATGCTCCGGTCTCCGTACTGCCATACAGCCAAGAGTGGCAGCAGGGCGGCCAGCCACGTAGGACGGGTATTGAGCGGATCCATGTGAATTCCCCCTTCTGGACACGCCCCGACCGCAAGGTCGGGGCGATCCGGTTAGCCGCGCAGGCGGCGCAGTTCGTCAGCCAGCACCCACAGGGCCCGATTCAGGCGGATGTTCTGGTCGATACCTGCAACGGCACGGGTCGTGGTCGTCCGGCCGCTCGCATTGCGACCCTGCAGCCCGCCACGAATCATGTTTTCCTGGACACGGTTGAAAGTGGTCCAGAGATCGGGCGCGCGATCTTCCACCCGGCGGGGCGCGAGAACCTGGCGTTCCGTAACCGGTGCAGGCCTGTCCTCCTCGTAGCGCAACGTGAGCGCTGCGCGGGCAAAGGCAACCTGTTCGCCCTCATCGAGCACGGTTGCCGCCATGCCTTCCCGCTGCTCTGTCGTTGCTTCGAAGCTCTTCAGCACCTTGAACGCGCCTTCGATCACTTCACCGATCACGTTGCCCTTATGCGGGACGCGGATATCGTTCAGCACGTTGCCGCACACGATGCCGTTCTGGCACGCCCAGCGGAACATTCCGGCGATCATCTGGTAGCTCGACGCGCCATTGTGGCTATTGAGGAGGATGACCTCATTGGCCTCACTACCAGTGATCTGGTCGGCATGGCGCAGACGGAGCATATGCTTCGTGTAGTCACGCATGCCCTCATTGCGCACGCGGGTCTGGCAGACCATGAAGGGCTGGAAACCTTCCTTGCGCAGGGCGTTGAGCACATCAACAGTCGGGATATAGCTGTATCGCGCCGAGCGGCTTTCGTGCGCAGATTGCGCAAGGATGGACGGCGCAACTTCCGCGATTTCGTTGTTCGTCAGCGGATTGTCCGAGCGAAGGACAACGGCGTTGCTGGCAAAGCGGCTTGCAAGAGTGTTCATGCTGTTCCCCAATGAAGGAGCAGACCCGGCCGGCAGGCCGGGGCCGGTCAGTTAGTCGATGGCGCGCAGGATGTTGGCGGCTTCTACGTGTTGCGCGGCGAACTCACGCAGCTGGTGGAAACGTTCGATGATGGCGTCGTCCTGCGTCTTTTCCGCGAGGTGGCACAGAGCGAAGAGCGTCACGGTGATGCCGAAGGCATCCGCGCCCATCATGTCGTTGTAGCCGTTCAGATGCCAGCGCACATGTACACGGCCCATGTTGGCCGGACCCATGTAGAAGCCACCGTTGGACAGCGTGAAGTAATGCCACGAGCCACCGTCGTAGCTGCTGCACAGGCGCGCGGCCCAGTCGTACACCATCCCTTCGCCGGTGAGGTAGTGGCGACCGAGATAGCGCGGCAGCACGTTGAGGCGCAGTTCATCGGGGATGATTGAGGAAGTAATACGGTTTTGGATTTCAGTGGTCATCGGAAAACTCCGGTTCGGCCATCGCTTCATTGCGAGGCACGACTTTAGTTTAGGACTAATAGCCCTTTATATCAAAGAATAATTCGTCTTTATTGATTCAAAATGTATACTGAATCGATATGGCGATATTAAATATTAATCCATTCATATTAGGACTAAAAGTCCTCTAAAATTAACCTGTGCCTCGCAATGAAGCGATGGCCGAACCGGAGCAATCTGATGACAACAATCAACCTCAGCGTATCCAGCAGCATCGAGTACGTTTCATACAGCCGACTTTGCCGATCGCCGCTGAACGTACGCAAGAAAGCGCCAACCGGCATCGAAGGCCTGAGCGAAACCATCGCGGAAAATGGCCTCATGCAGAATCTCGTTGTGCATGAGATCAAAGGGCGCGGGAAAATGCCGAAGCTCGGCGTTTGCGCCGGGCAGCGGCGGCTCGCGGCGCTCGATCTGCTGTTTTCCCAGGGCCGAATTACGAAGGATTACCAGGTGCCTGTGCTAGTTGTTAGTGAAGGCGAAGCCGTTGCCGCATCGCTGACCGAGAACAGGGAAAGAGAAGACATGCACGTCGCAGATGAAGCGGTCGCTTTCCGCCTGCTGGTCGATGAGGGTAAAAGCGTGACCCACGTGGCAGCCGTTTTTAAAGTGTCCGAGATGGTCGTGCGGCGTGCGCTCAAGATTGCCAACCTATCGCCCGTTCTGCTGGAGATGCTGCGAGATGACAGGCTCGATTACGAGCAGGCCAAAGCGTTGGCGCTCGCCGACGATCACGCGACGCAGGAACGCGTGTGGAACGAGGCAGCCAACGCCTGGCAGCGCCGGCCGTCAGAGTTGCGCGCTGCGCTCACGAAAGCGGAAATCGACGCGCGCGAGAGCGCCCTGGCGAAGTTCGTCGGACTGGACACCTATGAGGCGGCGGGCGGCCACGTTCGACGAGATCTGTTCAGTGACGACCAGAATGCAGGCTATATCGAGGATTCTGAAATGCTGCATCGGCTCGCGACGGATCGGCTCGTCGAGCTATCCCAGACCATTGCGAAAGAGGGCTGGCAATTCGTAGAAACGAGGACGCGAGGCGACATGATGGAGATCATGCAGTATGGCCGGGTGCACTCGACCATGCGCAAGCCGACCACGGAGGAGCAAGCGGAGCTTGACGCGCTGGTGAGCGTGCGCGACACGGCGCAAGCCGAACTTGACGCGTACTACGATGAGGACCGTGAACAAGACGAAGACCGGTATGACCGGCTTGACGCGGCAGTGACAGCGGCCTCATACGCCGTGGACCAATACGCGGTGCGGTTCGAAGCGTTCGATGCGGACGACATGAAGCGCGCGGGCGTTCTCGTCTATCTTGATGAGGAGGGGCAGGTATGCGTCGAGCGCGGACTTGTGCGCCACGACGATGCGAGAAGGCAGTCCGACGGTGGCTCGCGGACCGATGGCGCATCGGCGAGCCGTAGTGCGGCGGCGAAGCCAAAGCCGCTGCACGGCGAAAAGCTGTGCAAACGGCTCACGGCGCACCGGACGGCTGCGGTGCAGGCGGAACTGATGACGCGGCCCAGCTTGGCGATGGCTGCGCTGATGACTCGCATGGTTCCAGTCGTGTTCGGGGAAGTCTATTCGCGACAATTTGCGGAGCACGCGATCCGGATCGACGTGCACACGTCACGAGATGCGCTGGTGTCGAACGCTGACGACATGGCAGAGAGCGTCGCCTGGAAGATGCTTGAGGGCGAACGTGCGAAATGGGCGGGGGTGCTGCCGAAGCGTCGCGATGGGTTACTGTCGTGGCTGCTGCAGCAGGAGGCGGACGTCATCTCCCGGCTGTTTGCATTCTGCGTAGCGGCGACGCTCGACGGTATCAGCGGGACGGACAGTGCCCACGCCATCAACGAGGTTACAAATGTGCAGGAAACGGACATGGCGTATTACTGGAAGCCTACGCGTGCCAGCTACTTCGATCACGTACCGAAGGCGCGCATCGAAGAGGTGATCAGCGATGCCGTGTCACCGGAAGCTGCAGCGGAGCTACGCGGCATGAAGAAGGGCGGCGCTGCAGCGGCTGCGCAGCTTCGGCTGTCGGAGTCGGGTTGGCTGCCCGAAGTGCTGCGTAACCGCGAGGTGCCGGAACATCGAATCTACGCTTATGACGACGGTGAAGACGAAGAACCCGGTGACGAGGTCGACGCCGATAGTGGCACCGATGAGGCGGAGGAGGACGCGGTAGACGCGTGAACGACGGAGAGATGATCCAGTAGAAGCCGTTGGGGTCCTTCACCCCGGCGGCTTTTTGCTATGGAAGGGGAGAAAAGATGAGCCGCGACCGCACGCCAGGTCGACTAGGCTCCTCTGCAACGCTGGTTGGCCCGCGTGCACAAATGTGGGTGTTGCGCGCGCCGCGCGCCCGACCGGGCGCAATCGACGGTGCGGCACGCCTCAGCGTCTGGGCGGGCTGCCGTATTTGCGTGCTATTTCATCGAGTCCAGTGCTGGAAAGCAGCGGCGGGTCGTATTGCTGCGCTTCTAGTTTGATCAACTGCATGCGCGAGAGGTGCGGGTTTTCGGCAGCGAGTTCGTCGAGCGTCCTGATGCCCGCGCGAGGTGGTGAAGCGGAAGGCGTGTACGCGTGCGACGCGGGTGCTATCTGCCTGACAGGGGCGGCGGGTGCAGGGATGAGTGCGGGCGATGCAGGATGGCTGATGGGCGTGCGTGTGCGGTTGGGTGCGCGTCGGCCCATGCGTTTGCGGATGCGATGCAGGGCGTTGTCGAAAACCGCGAGACTCATGGTGAGGCCGCGCTTTTGCAAACGGGCGTGGAGTTCGCGCCTAGACACTCCGCGCGCCATGGCCGCATCGATCTGTTCGATCAGATCGGCAAGCTGCGCGGTTTCAGAGCGGGTGGTGCTGGTGGCGGGCGCATCGCGCAGGTCTTCGGCGACGGTGGTGAGGTCAGTGAGCGGCATGGCGAGGTCTGCGAAGAGTCAACGCCGTTTGATAGTGCTATAAAAGTGCTAGATAGTCAAAAATGCGTGGTGAATAAAGCTTCAATAAAGCTTTAGTTATGCAAATTAATGATTGAAACCTGCTATATGGGTGCTACAGTGTTTGTTATAAAGTTGTGGAGCGAGGCACGTCGGATATGTTTACGCAACGCTACGCGCTTCGTAAAATATCTCGTGCGAAAGGGGCGAGGCCCCTTTGAAACCCCGGCGCGATCTACTGCCGCGTCATCCTGGCCGGTAGCTTCTCTGCCAACATTCAGCACTGCATGGTATGCGTAATGAATACGGAGGTGCAGTCATGATTCCGACCGGCGAATGGGTGATCCAGATTGTGATGAGGCCGCGCGCGTTTGAGCACAACAGGCGGTGGCGGTACCTACCGTGGGCGAGTTATACCCACCCCATGACGGGCGACCAGGCGATGTGTGCACTGCGCGAATGCGAAGCGCATTGGCCAGCCTATGGATTCCGCGCACATCTGATCGGCGATGACAAAACGCGAATCGATCTGCCGGGTCAGTCGGCCGACTGCACGCATCCAGTGGGGTTGTGACAATGCCGCCAAAGAAGAGGAATGATGGCGCTGGACTCGGCAAACCCATCGCCTTCCGGTTGTCGGATGCGGACCGTGCGGTCTATCTTGAAAAGGTGAACCGAAGCGGACTGACGCAGTCTGAATTTTTCAGGCAGGCCGTGCTAACGAACCGGACGCAGGTGATCGCCCGGCCGGTTGCCAGCGCGGACCGCAAGCGGCTCCTGTACATCTTCAACAAGACCAGCAACAACCTGAACCAGATCGCCCTTCGCGCGAATTCGGAACACCTGCGCGGTGATCTGTCGGCAGCGACCTACGAGCAACTGCTCACGCAGCTGCAGATGATCTCGCGCTATCTGAAAAGCACGCTCGGGAAAGTGGACTGACCGGATACAACGCACATGTGTTTCGATTATCCATATCAGATAACTGTCGTCGTGCAGGGGACGAAACGGAATGTCGGGCAGGAAGACGATGGCATGTACGTCACCGATCACACTTCGATGTTGCTCCGTCGCGCCGTTCGGCCCGCAGGCGGATCGTTCACGAGGGACGATGATCGATGCTAATACGGGTACGCGGCTATCACGACGGCATCAAGGCCTACCTGGAGCAGGGCCAGAAGCAGGACCGTGAGTTCGAGCGTGATGAGATGGATGAACGGGTGATTCTGGCCGGGGATCTGGCGTTGACCAACGACATCATCCAGTCGATGGACACGCAAGCAGAGCGCTACATCAACGTTACGCTGTCGTTCAAGGAAGACGAAGTCTCGCGCGAAGTGCTCGCGGAGATCGTGCGTGAGTTTGAGGCGTTCGCCTTTGCTGCCTACCGGCCGGACGAATACAACTTCTATACTGAGGCGCATGTCCCACGGCTCAAGAGCTACGCTGACCGGCGCAGTGGCGAGCTTGTCGAGCGCAAGGTCCATCTTCACGTGGTGATCCCCGAAGTCAACCTGCGAACGGGCCGGCGGCTGGAGCCGTTTGGGAAGGTCGACCGGCATCACCGGTTCCTCGAAGCGTTTCAGGAGCATATCAACGCGAAATACGGGCTGGCGAGTCCGAAAGACAACCGGCGCGTGCAGTTCACCGATGCGTCGGAAATGATCAGCCGGTACAAGGGCGACGTATTCGAGCCGATGAACCGCGAGCTGAAGGCCCTGGTTCTTGAGGCACTGATTTCACGTGACGTCACCCGTTACGAGGATTTCAGGGTGATGCTCACCGAATTCGGTGAGACCCGCACACGTAACGCTGGTCGCGACGGCGAATATGAAAACGTCAAGCCCGCGGGCGCGGCGAAAGGTGTGAACCTGAAGGAGTTCGTGTTCTCGCGAGAATTCATCGAACTCGATGCCGACGCCAAGCGTGAAGCGCTCGATCGGAACGTCCATGCAGAGTACATCGAGACGGGTATCCCGCGCGCGACACCCCAGCATTATCTCGATGGGCTTTTCGAGTGGAACGATGTGCACGCGAGGGAGATCAAGTATCTCAATAGCGGTAGCAGTTTCTACAAGACATATCAGGCCGCGTCGCCGACTGAGCAGCGGCGCATTCTTGACCATCGCGAACAGCGGTTCTATGACGCAGCAGGAGGATTTGATGAGCGAACCGGACGAAGCAGTAGTGGACCAGGAGACTGGCGAGATTGGGAACAGCGGTGGCACGAGCCGCCGCCCGGGCGACACGAACGTCGGGGCCGGTGGCGACACGGAGCGGATCACAACCTTGACACTCGCTTCGATCGATCCAGCCCGTCGTCCCGATCCCCACACCGTGTGCGAGGTGTGCCCGGCCGCGGTGTGGATGGCGACGCCGCGCGACGTCAAATGCTTTTGCCGGCTGATGCACTACTGGAGTTGGGAAACCACCAAGCCGACCGAATTGACCAACTGCGATGGACTGGCGATCGCGAGCGAGCGGGAAGAGAACAGCTAGATCCCGCCAGTAACCCGCTGCTCGATGCAATCGCGGCACGCATGTACGGTTCATGGGACGCTGCGGACAGTGCGGGGCGGGCACGGCTTGCGGCGACTGCCGCAGACAAGTTCACCCGCGCCGGCGGACCGTTTGGCGGCCCCGCACAAAGCCGCGAACCATTTGGTCTGAATCCCGCATTGGGCGGCGGTCGGCTGCCAGCGGATTTCGGTCCGCGAGATGAGATCCGCAGCCTGGCGGACGTTCAGTCGTTCGATGCGATCGGATCGCTTCCATTCGCATCGTCCGATACTGGCGACGAGACTCTGCCAGACACGTTCAATTCGCGCGCGCGGGCGGCAACCGGCCGGGAGGCGGATACGGTTCGGGACCAGTTCGCACGTGATTTTGCGGAGTCACGCCGTGTCCGTCGCTCGCGCGAGCGGGAGGAGTTCGCGGAAATCCGTGTGACGCTCGATGCCAGCCGGCTGCTCGCCGCACTCGCGTACTCACACGGGCTGATTGTCGGGAAGTACAGCATCGGCAAAGGCGCGGACGGCGGTGACCGGATCGGGGCGGGCTCGCGCAATCTGAACGTGTCCGATTTCCTGACGAAAGAAATGAATCTGCCGTGGGCGGAAGCCGCGCAGCTGCTTCGCGAGACGTACCGGGCGCAGGTTGGACTTAGCCCCGGCCATGCGCCGCGCCACGCACCCGAACGGGACCTGTGGGCCGGGTTCCAGCAATGGCGCGCAGCTAATCGCGACGGCCTGCGCCGCGCGTGGGATGAACAGACGCGGCTCGAGAAGGACCGGCGCGGCACGATTAAGGCGGCTTTCTACCGCGCACGTAGCACCGTTGCGGATCGCAAGGATCTCTCCGCCAGGGAGCGGCGTGAGCAACTGTCGGCCGCGCGCGTGGCGCGACTCGAGGGCGAGGCTGCGCTGCGTGACCGGATCGTGAGGGAGCGTGACGCCCTCAAGGGCGCAGGACGCCGGCCAATCACGGACCAGTATCGCGACTTCCTGCAGGAGCGTGCGCAGAGTGGTGACGAGCGGGCATTGCGCGAGTTGCGACGCATGCAGGAGCTCCGTCTGAGTGCGAAGCGCGCCGACGTCGAGCGCGCTGTGAACATCAATCGGCCATCTGATGGCGCGAAGCAACCGGTCGAGCCTGGTCACAATGAGATCATCTATCGCGGGCCATCGATCACGTACGAGGTACAAGCCAGCGGCGAGGTCGACTACCGAAAGGACGGTGTGGCATTCCTCGTCGATGAAGGCCGCACGCTGCGGTTGTGGGACAGCGAGCGCGAAGCGATCGAGCTGGCGCTGCGTTTCGCGCAACAGAAGTTCGGTGCGACATTGTCGCTCTCCGGCCCCGAAGCATTCCAGGCCGCCGCGGCGCGCGTGGCAGCTGACACCCGCATGCGTATCGTATTCGAACAGCCTGAGCTGGAGAGCATCCGCCAGGTCCGGCTTGCCGAGCTCGATGCCGAAGTGCGGGAACGTCACATCGTGCAGCGTAAGCGTGACGCATCGGAGCGCGACGAGCTGCGCAACGCAGTACGGAATACGCAACTACCGGTCCGTAGCGATCCGCCCACCCGAGGCCAGGACGCCGAACCGCCTGCTGATCCCGAAATACCCGACAGCGGGCCGCCTACTGAACGATGAACCACCACCCTGTTGCCCGGGTATCTGGCGGTCGTGGCGGAGGGCCTGAAATGACGAAATTGACGACGGGCAAACGCAGTTCAGATAAAACAACGACGAAGGCATCAATCCGAACTGTCCACCCACGCCCGTGCCCATTGAATACCCGCCCGTTCCGCTTCTTCCCCCGTGTCAAATTCGCCGAGTACACCGGACGCCTCAATGACCCTGTTGACTTTCGTGATTGTGCCGCTTGCGGCGTAGCGTTCGGAGTGCAGGATTTCCTTCTGCTGCAGAATGGCATGGCCCCACAGCATGTAGCCCTTATATTGCTCACTTTGCATCAGCGTTCGACCTCGACCTCTGCGCGACGCCCACCTACGCGAAGTACATTGCCTTCAGGCGTGATCTGACGGGGAATGTCGTCATAGCGTGGCTCTCCCATACGGTGCCCGACCGTGGCGACCGATGCCTTTGGGCCGGGCGCTGCCGCAACGATGCGGTGCTGCTGCTGGCCGCGCCCGGTGCGCATACTCGCGCGCCGATGCTTCGGTGCCTTGCGCACCGGTTGTACCCGTTGCGTGTCGCCTCGCGCCTCAGGCGGATTCCACACTTCCACGTATCGGGCGCCGGCAAGCGCCGGAAAAGCGATCGCCAGAAGGAACAGGCCGTACCTGACTACCGTGGTCATCCTTTCTCCGATTCAAAGACGCTGCCATGGGCCACGTCGTGCGTGCCCGCCGACGCAGCCCCACGGGAAGCCCGTTCGAGGTGTCCGCGTATTTTCTCATGGCTGGATTACACGGCGGTGCGCTGCTGCGCTATAGCTCCATTCAGTCGCCACGCCAGCGTCGACCGCCGGAGAAGGTCTGCTCCAGTAGCAAGGACTATCGCGGAAAGACGACGGAGGGGGAGGGGCGAGACGCCAGAATCGCCAATCGCGGCGAAGACCTCGCTAGAATAGTCGCACTGTCACACACACATTTTCAGGCAACATGAGTTCCAGGCGAGGCGGGGCACGTGTTTCCCGGCCACGAAAGCCCCTCACAAAAGCGATGTTATTGCCGATGGACCAGGCGTCGGTGCGCCAGCAATCGTTGAACTTCCATCTTGCTCTGGTTGCCTGCCGCGATGGTCATGGCAACGGGCATCTGTTTAACGAGCTGATGCGAACCGTCTACCTCGCATGGTTTCTCCAGCAGGACGGTTTCGGAAGCGAACCGGTTGGACGGTTCAAGGCAGCGGAAATTGCCGTGGAGGCCGCACTTGAACTGGCCCATGCGGCAAACGAGTGGGTGCTCGCTGAAGATGCTGTTCCCGTTTTCGAGAGCCTGCTGGCGTTGCACGATGCGCAGCTTGCCACTGTACCCCTGCACAAGATCATCAGCGCCGAACACCGCCTCAGGCAATTCCTCGGCGGAACCGCGAGTTCACCTGTTCCAGACGTCGATCCGGATGGAATGGCATAGCAGACCTGGCCAGCGGTCGCAAAAAGATTCTTGAGTTCAAGTCAGGATAACTTATCGTTCAGGGTCTTCTTCACCCTGGAGTGCGGTGCGCTGGCGTTCCATACCTGTCGCGATCGATGATGCGTCCAATGCGCTGTCGCCGCGTGAGGCGAAGGTGCTACGAATGCGGTCCGGGATCGATAGCGCGTCCGACTATACGCGTGAGGGAGCTGGGCACACAGTCCGACCTGACACGCGAACGGATCCGGCAGATCCGAAGGAGGGCGATGCGAAAAACTGATGCACCCGGGTGGGGTCGACAAGCCAGGGCAATTTCCCGACCAATGAGCCAAGGTCCGCCGTCGGGTCAGGAACAGGGTGATTCTTCGCGCGCACCGGGGCCAGGCTACCCCGATGCGCTTCATGCGTCATTGCAGAACAGGTCGTCGCACACTACCACCGACTCACAGGAGGAGTGCCTGCTGCAATAGCTCCAGCGCCTTCAGTTCGTCCAGCCGGCCCGTGCGTGCCTTTCCTGC
Source organism: Paraburkholderia ribeironis (assembly GCF_900019265.1). Taxonomy (GTDB): domain Bacteria; phylum Pseudomonadota; class Gammaproteobacteria; order Burkholderiales; family Burkholderiaceae; genus Paraburkholderia; species Paraburkholderia ribeironis. The sequence goes on along the minus strand of NZ_CYGX02000017.1, from coordinate 1,300 downwards.
CAGCGTCCTGATCAATGCTTCCGCGATGGGCGCGATATCGTGAAGATTGTCCAGGCTGGTCACGGAAGCGGGGAGCGACACGGGGGATTGCTGCGGGATTGCGGTGGCTGGACGCGACGCACGGGTTGCCGGCGTGGCTGCCGGCGCCTCGCCAACACCTTCTTCTGGTGAGCGCCCCGCAAGCACGTCAGGGGCATCACTATCATGATCCTGCTGGCTGGCGACTACCGATTGTTTTTCTACCGCGACATCCGTCGAAGCCAGTGGAGAGCTTTCCGGGCCGGTCCTGACGCCCGCCCGCGCCCGCCCTGTGTGCGCCTTCGCATCGGCGGGTTTCCCTGGCACGCTATCCTTCGTTGCGGCCGCGAGCGTCTCGTGCTGTTCAATGGATGCACGGCCGCGCGAAGCGGGCATAAGCAAATGCGACACAGCCTCCGGGATCTCGGCTTCCGAGCGCGGCGTGTCCAGCCAGCCAGCTGGCAAACCGAGTCGCTCAGTGAAACGGTTTGCTTCGACACTATCCAGCCGTTTCTTGCCATATAGCCGATGGGCCATGTTGGACCCGCTCATCGCCATGACTACACCCAGTCTTGCTTTCGATCCGTTGCGACCCGTGAGAAGGTGGAGGTTAGCGCGCCGGATGTTCTCGACCGCGGCGCTGTCGTCCAATGCCGGCGCTTGCTGTCGGGTTGTTCCAGCAGATGTCCTGTCTTTTGGGGGCGAACCTCTTCGCGGCGCACGAGGGGCAGGCGGTTCGGCCATCCGACTTCGACTATTCCTGACGGCCCTGGGTGACCCGCCCGTTGCTTTTTCCGGCATCTGCGCTTCCCCGGACAAACTGTCTTCAGGATATGGTTGCTGGCCGCCGTTCAGGACGGAAGGCGGCATGGGTGTTTCCGACACTGCTTCTGGTTCGTCGTCGGTCTGGACGAAATCGAGCGGTGATTTCAGGCGGGCGATGGTTTCGGCCGCGAGCGCAGGATTGGGCTGGTCAAAGAAACCGTGAGGCAACCCAAGCGTGGTCTCCATATGAAAGGCGGTCTCGGGCGTGAATCTCTCGCCCTTCGTCAGTTCAGCCACTCGCGCCATGTTCGATCCAAGTCCCAGGGCGATATTCTCTGCCCCCACCGTGTCGACCAGAAACTGGAACGATCGTGTCTTGAAAATGGAGGCAGTCTGGGCAGAGTCCCGGGCAGGTGCATTGACGTACGGTGGTCTCTGCCAGCTGGGCGGAGACTGTTTCGCGTGACGAGCCTAGCGCTGGCCGCTGTCCCGAGATCCCCTACTGATTGCAGGTTTT
>NZ_CYGX02000086.1 GCF_900019265.1 Paraburkholderia ribeironis | reverse complement strand
TCAGCCTATCGATCTCACGCATCGCGTCAGCGTGCGCCTCAGGGGCAGGAATCGGACATTTCTAATGAGCCAGAATCGGACATTACCGTGTAGCCACTACACTATTTTTTGTTGATAAATTATATTATGTCAAATTACATGTTTTGCGAAAAAGGCTTGGTAGATTGCACAACTTTGTTCCTGCTTTTTGCAGAATATTGCTCTTGGCGCGCCAAGCAACGGCCTGCGATGTCTGAGATCCATAGAGACTGCGGCGGATATCGGTCGGCGACACGCTGCTATCCTTCCTCACTTGTCCCTGCACAATAGACTCTAAAAATTGGGCAATAGACTCAGAAACGCCGCTGAATGGCCGTGCAATAGACCCCGAAAAATGAAGGCTATTTTTTAATATTTCACGCACCCATTCCCTCGGTGAACGGTCGACACATGAGTGTTCAGCGTTGCGGTAATCATAGCTTTCTCGCACACTACGACCAACTCCGGACGCACGAGCGACAACAACTCTACGGTTGATTAAACGCAGCGATTTCGCCATCGCACTTTGCACACGCTAAATAGACGCCCTCACTGCAGCGGCTCTCGTAACGTACCGATGATCGGCAGTCTGCTGGCGCGTGCTCGCAGCGTGGGTGGCTAGGGGCAATCCCGGCGGCAAACGGACAAGCCGATTGACCCGTTATCGGCCATTGCTGACGTTGAACGAACGGCGCTCAGACGGCGCGGAGGACCGCAAAGCCTCACCCGACGTGGTTTGGAGGCTCAAAATACCGCCGCGTAAAGGTCGTGCGATACTCGGAATTCATGGGTCGTGCCGTGGTACGCGTCCAGCCCCTACCACCGTAGCTCGCGTGGCAATACGCACACCGCCATGGAGCCTCCAGAAGCCGCACGGTCACGCGGCTCGGCGCTCCGTAGCCGCAGCGCCGACACGCCGTTTCAAGTGACCCATGATGTGTCGGGCAGGCGCTGATGCTCTCCTGCCGGCGCAGCACGCTGTGGTAGCCCTGTGCTACGCAGCGGCGGCAGTATCGACAGACACTGCTGTAACGTCTCCGCCGGGTTGGCTGAAGCAACGCTGCTCGCAACATCCTCAGGGCACCGGCAGGCTCTCGCGGAGCTTATTGAGATCGATCACGCCGCATTCCGGCACGACGCCCTCGTAGGAGGCGACACACAGACGCTCCTATGTCAAGCAGCAGCCGTCGAATCGGCGAGATCGGCCAGAATGAGCGGATACAGCTCACGGACGATATAGCGTTTCAGGCAGCGGTGGATTTCCTTGTTCGACATGCCTTCCTTCGTCCGACGATCGACATAGGCCCGAGTGCGTGGATCGCTGCGCATCCGAACCATGGCAATGGTCCTTAAGGCGTTATTCGCGGACCGGTCACTGCCCCTATTCAATCGATGCCGGACCGTCTTGCCGGATGACGCCTGCAATGGACTTGTGCCGCAGAGTGCCGCCAGCGCCGCTTCACTTTTCAGGCGTTCGGGATTGTCGCCTGCCACGGCAACCAGTACTGCTGCGGTCTGCGGGCCGACGCCGAATCGTTCGCGAAGTCGCCTGGCGTGCTGGCTCGTCAGGCTGTCAAGCATGCTGTCGAGTGCTTTGAGCTCCTCTGCCAGCGTCAGCCAACGCTTCGCCAGCAACCGCAGTGTGGTCATGAGCGTTTGCAACATTGGCGTCTTGCCCAACGAGCGAAGACGGGTGCAACCCTCAACGCATTCCGCCGTCTTCGCTTTCAGAAGACGCTCACGGATTTCCTGGGGAGCGCTCACGAGCAAAGCCCGTAATTGATTGATAGCCTGCGTCTTTGCCTTGACTGCACTGCGCCTGACAACGGAGACAGCGCGCATCGCCTCGGCGGCGCCAGACTGTTCCTTAGGAATAGCAGTGGCCCTTCCGGCAAGGACCGCACGTGCGGCGTTTTCGGCGTCAGTGGGATCGGACTTCCCTTTGGATCGGCGCATCGCGCGATCGGGACGGTTGACTTCAAGCACCTCGATCTCATGATCGCGCAGCACGCGAGCCAAACCCGCTCCGTAGGTGTCGGTCCCTTCAACCCCGGCGCGGCGTAACGGGCCGAACGAATTCGCCCATGTCAGCAGGTCGAGATATCCTGCCGTGTCGGTTGTTACCGATAGCGTTCCGAGAAGCCTGCCCGTGTCGCTGATCACAGCCCCGACATGCGTATCCAGGTGCGTGTCAACGCCCAGAATCACTTCGTTTTGTTCCATGCGTATATCCGTTGTAGTGGGCGCATCGCCAACCCCACTCGCAGGACAGGACACTCACGGTGCAGTACAAAGCTCCTATCGGGTCACAGACGGTGAGCCCGGCAACGCTCGGGGAACGCCGGAACCGATCGACAGGTCAATGCCAAGGCAGCTCGGCCAATCCGAGCACGGGTCAGATCGGTCCGACGCTCAGAGGCGATCTTAGACTGAGTGTCTCAACAGTCGTGCGACAATCTCTATTTCCCCTGCGATCTGCAAAGCGGTTTTCTCCAGCGAGAGCGCCACCTCCAGAGCAACGTCCCGCCGTTCGCGACGACGGTCGCGCCGGTCCCTACATGCGTCCCAGCCGATCGCCACGATCGAGTTGATGACGCATGAAGGGAGGGCGACCCTGAGCGCGCCCTGCCAGTCGCCCTGCCGTACCACGCAAACCATACCGGTGTTATTACGGCGAGCGGAACTTCGCTCAGGCTACCGCTTTGGCGTGCCAGGCCAATTGGCGCTTGAGGACGGATTCGGCAGTCTCGCCGACCAGTTCCTGATAGGTCGCGGGCGCGGTCGCGCCTTCAGTATTGACAAGCAATACACGAGAAGCGCTATCGAGGCCCACGCTCCTGGCCACTTGGTGGTCCTGCGCCAACACGACAAGACCAGCGAGACCCGCTACACCCGACTCGCCAGCAACAATCGGTGTATCAGTATCACTGCCTGTTGCCAGGGTACGCATGGCGTTCCCTGCATCGTCATCGCTGATCGTCATGAAATCGTCGACACTGGGCTGCAGAAACTTCCATGCGAGCGGCGATGTTTCGCCACAAGCGAGCCCGGCCATCACGGAGTCGACAGAACCCGTCGCACGCGCAGCGCGTCCCGCCAATGCGCTCTGATACAGGCAGTCTGCCTGCTGCGGTTCGACGACGACAAATCGTGGACGATGTTCGCCATGGAATTCCCATAGGTAGCTGATCAATCCTGCTGCAAGGCCACCGACGCCACCCTGAAGGAACACATGCGTGTAGACCGGCCGATCTGGCTGGCTATCGCTCTGCTCGACAATCTCCGCTGCAATCGTGCCGTAGCCTTGCATCACATCGCGCGGGATGTCTTCGTAACCGTCGTATGACGTGTCGGAGACGACGCGCCAGCCGTTCAACGAAGCCAGGCGAGCCGCCTCTCCGACCGACTCATCGTAGTTTCCGGTGATCCGGACAATCTCGGCACCGTACGCCGCAATGGCCTTCTCGCGCTCGACACTGACATTGGCGTGCAGCACGATCACGCAACGGCAACCAAGCGTTTGCGCGGCAGCAGCCAGTCCCTTTCCGTGGTTGCCGTCCGTGGCGCTAACCACCGTGAAATGCGTCAGCAGATCCCGATAGCGCCCTTCGAAAAGGCCGCGCGCGTCGAGATCATGGTTCGGCCATAGCCGCTGAATCAGGCGGATCAGGGCGATAGGCGCACCCAATGCCTTGAAACTTCCCAGTACGGAGCGCGCCGACTCGTCCTTGATGCTGATGCTGCCGACCTTGAGTCTGGCGGCCAGCCCGGGCAACTCAAGCAACGGCGTGCCCTCAGGCGAAATCTTGTCCCAGCAGGAAAGCCATGCACGGCTCTCCAGTGCTTTCTCGATACTGAGAATCTCGTTTAGCTCAGCGGGATATGGGGTGCGCGTTGCGCGTGGATTTGCTACCAACATAACCATGGCACTCCAGTAGTCAATGATGTGAATAGGCGAATGGGAGTCGGGCTCACGTCTCTGCAAGGCGCTTTAGCACGACATCCAGCAGGACGTTTGCGCCGTCAATGAGCTGATCGTCGTCCGTGTGTTCCCGCGGGTTATGGCTGATGCCACCGCGGCTCTGCACGAATATCATCGCGGCGGGCGCGATGCGCGCGATCATCTGGGCGTCGTGTCCTGCACCGGACGTGATCCTGCGATGCGTGAAGCCCATGCGTTCTGCGGAGGCTTCGATCGCATCGGCCAATCCTGCATCGAATACCACCGGCTCGAAACGGACCAGACGTTCGGTTGTGATCTTCACGCCTTCCTTCTCCGCGACCTCTGTGAGGTACTCCGCAAGGCGCCTTTCGGCGTCCTGGAGGCGTTGCTCATCCGGGTCGCGCAGATCCACGGTAAACACCGCCTTGCGCGGAATCACGTTGATGACGTTCGGCTCGATGCGCAGCATGCCGATCGTCGCCAGCGTGGTGCCGGTGGTGACAGCCAGCTCACGTAGAAACGTCGACACGGCAGCGGCCGCCCAGCCCGCGTCATGACGAAGCCGGGTTGGCGTTGTACCCGCGTGATTGGCATTGCCCTGCACGGTAATCTGCTGCCAAGAGATGCCCTGAAGATTCTCGACAACTCCAATGCGAATGTTCTCTGCTTCGAGAATCGGGCCCTGTTCGATATGCAGTTCCAGGTATTCGTGCGGAACAATCGCGCCGGGCTCCGGGTCACCCGCATAACCGATGCGCGCGAGTTCGTCACCGAGTCGGGTGCCGTCAATGCCAACCGTATCGAGCGCTGCTTCAACTGACAGGCCACCGGCATAAACCAGCGAGCCCATCATGTCCGGCTGATAGCGGATGCCTTCCTCGTTGGTGAATGCGCCGATGGTGATGGAGCGCTGCGGCTTGATGCCTGCTTGGCGAAATGCTCTCGCGACTGCGAGCCCGGCCAGCACGCCGTAACAGCCATCCAGCGCCCCGGCGTTCTTAACTGTGTCGATGTGCGAACCCATCATCAGTGGACGCTGGCTGCCGTCATCCGAATCGGAGCGCAACGTGCCGAAAATGTTGCCGATGCGATCGACGCGCACATTGAGGTCCAGTTCGCGCATCCATTTGACGACGAGGTCACGGCCGGCTCGCTCATCGTCAGTCAGCGCGATGCGGGTCCGGCCACCGACGTCACGATCGGCGCCCAGTTCGCCGAGCTGACCCAGTTGCTCAAGCAGGAGTGCGCCGTCGAGTGTCAGTGATGGGAGTACAGACGTATTCATTTATTTCCCTTTTAACCGTTAGCCGATCGGCAACTCGATCCGGGCGATCTCAGCGAAATATCGCGCTCCGGTCAAAAGGATGTCGTCATTGAAATCGTAGGTGGCGTTGTGCAACGGTGTGCCGCCATTTCCAGCCGACTCGCCGTTGCCGATGAAGATGAAGTTGCCCGGAACGACCTGCAGGAACGCACCAAAATCCTCGGAAATCATCATTGGCTGAATGTTGTCGTCGACGCCATCGCTACCCGCCACATTGCGCGCCGCCGTCACCGCGACGCCGACGAACTGCTCCGAGTTCACCGTCGGAGCGAACTCGTGTGTGTACTCGAATGTGCAATCGGCACCGTGCGTGCGGCAAATGCCTTCGCAAACCTCGCGCATGCGAGTTTCGAGCAGCCGCTGCACTTCGAGTGAATAGCTACGCGTGTCCCCCTTGATGACAACATTCGACGGAATGACATTTCGCAGGCCGTCGGTCATGAATTCCGTGCAGGAAATCACCGCCTGCATGCTCGGGTCGAGATTGCGCGACACGACGGTCTGCAATGCCATCACGATCTGTGACGCGATGACGATCGGGTCCACACCCATGTGCGGACGTGCGGCGTGTGTGCCCCGTCCCTTGATGTGAATGACAAAGTTGTCTTCACTCGCCATGATGCCGCCCGGACGCGTTGCAAACGATCCCGCACGCATGCCCGGCATGTTGTGCGCGCCGAAGATGGCATCGACCGGGAACCGTTCGAACAGGCCGTCGGCCATCATCGCCTTCGCGCCGCGGCCGTGCTCTTCTGCCGGCTGAAAGATGAAGCGGACGGTGCCGTTGAAATCGCGACGCTCGGCAAGGAGCCGGGCCGCGCCCAGAATCATCGACATATGTCCGTCGTGCCCGCACGCGTGCATTTTTCCGGTGGTGCGCGAAGCGTGCTCACGATCGGTTGCCTGCTCCACGATGTTCAGCGCATCCATATCCGCGCGTAGGCCGATGGCCCGTTTCCCGTCTCCGACCGTCAGGTTGGCAACGAGCCCGGTTCCGCCGATCCCGCGATGAACTTCCAGTCCAAGCGTCCTGAGAATGTTCGCCACATAGTCAGACGTATTGACTTCCTCGAAACCAGTTTCGGGATGTTGATGCAAATACTGGCGCCAGCTCGTCAACTGGCCCTGCAGCGTGCTTTCCATTGTCGGACGTCCTTGGCTCATGAAGCGCGGGGAATGCGCATGTCGGTTAGGGAGATAATATTGTTGGTGGTGCTGGAAAAAGTCTCTAAATCGACAGCTTCCGTGCAAAAATATCTCTGTTTCGACCTTCCGGCCGCAAAACCATGACACTCAGCCTGGACGATTTTGATCTCAAGCTATTGATGGAAGTGCAACGCGACGCGCACATTCCTCAGAACGAACTGGGCGAACGCGTCAATCTGTCCACGGCTGCCGTCAATCGTCGATTGCGACGTATGTCGGACGCAGGCGTCATTCGCAACTACGCCGCCATCGTCGCGCCGGAGAAGGTTGGCTATCCGCTGACAATTATCGCAACAGTCGAGGTCGAGAGCGAGCAGATCGATCTGCTCGACTCGATGAAGCGCACCTTCGCGCAATGCCCGGAAATCCAGCAGTGCTACTACGTCGCGGGTGAATGGGACTTCGTGCTGATACTGACGGTTCGCAACATGGAGGAGTACACGGCGCTCACGCGGCAACTGTTCTTCTCAAACAACAACGTCAAACGCTTCAAGACGCTGGTGAGCATGAGCAGCGTGAAGGTGGGGCTCGGTGTACCCGTCGCTCCCGAGGGAGTGTGACGCCGTCAACGCACGACTGATTTGTCGGTCCAGTTACCCTGATCAAACTGGCGAACGGTAATGGCGCCGTTGCGGATATCCCCTTTCTCGTCAAACTGGATAGCGCCCGTCACGCCGTCCAGCTTCGAAGCGCGCAGCTTCGGGAGATACACCTTTGGGTCTGTCGACCCGGCAGCCTGCATCGCGTCTGCCATCGCGAGCACCGCGTCGTAGGCATAAGGGGCATATAGCTGCACGGGAACACCAAACCGCTGCTGGTAGCGTTTGAAGAATTCCGGTCCTTGCGGCATCTTTGCAGGTGGCACGCCCGCCAGCGTGCAGTACGTGTCGTTGTTCATCGAGGAACCGGCCAGTTTGATGAACTGAGGAGTACACGCCTCATCGCCGGCAATGAACTTGACTTTCAATCCAAGCTTTTGTGCCTGCTGCACGAATGCCGCGGCTTGCGTGTCGCCGCCCGTAAACGCGATACCGTCCGGCTGACGGCTCTTGATGGTCGTGAGAATCGCCATCCAGTTGGTTGTCTTGTCGGTGCCATATTCACGGGCGACCACGTTGCCTCCAGCTGCCTTGACTGCCTTCTCGATCTCGTCGGCAAGACCTTGCCCGTACGCCGTACGGTCGTCGACGATGAGGACCTTGCGCGCACCAAGATCGCGGACCAGATACGAGCCGATGACCGTGCCCTGTCTCACATCATTCGCAACCATACGGAACACGTTCGTGAAGCCTTGCTGGGTGAGCTTCGGATTGGTTGCCGATTCGGTGATCATTGGAACACCGGCATCCGAGTAGATTTTGGAAGCGGGTATCGATGTCCCGGAGTTTGCATGACCAACGACACCCGCCACGCCATCGTCCACCAGCTTCTGTGCGACGGTCACGGCTGTCTTTGGGTCGGCCGCATCGTCCTGCGAGTCAAGCACAAACGTAACGTTTTGCCCCCCAATGCGAATCTTTCTGCTGTTCAGATCTTCGATCGCCAGCCGCACGCCGTTTTCATCGTCCTTTCCGATGTGGGACAGTTCGCCAGTTAGTGGGGAAACCTGCCCGATCTTTACCGTCAGATCCGCGTGAGCCGCGAGAGGTTGCAGGACAAGCGTCAGAGACGCGAGGCATATCAAAGGCCGGGATGATTGCATGGTCGTACTCTCGATAGGTTGGCTGGGAACGGGATCGACAGAACCCGCGATCCGTTGGGCCAGGCAACACTGCGCTGGCCTCCAACCATCCTAATGACGCGTGACAGTTGCCAAAATCAGACGCGATGATCTTTCTGCAAAGTTCGATCGAAAAGCGCGCAGTTTTCGATAATTTTTCTCGCAGTCGTTTGCTGGCCAGCGCAATTTTGGTGGGCCCTTTTCCTTGTATTGGCCACGCTCGTCGCCCGATTTCTTTCGCCGTGCAATCGGCAAACCGCTTGAGCACCGGAAAGTTGGGCGACGAAACATGGTCGAGCGGTTCACAACGGCCTTCTTTCAGGCTGCCCGAAGGAACCCTCGACTGTCACATGCACATCTACGACGACGGATGCCCCGTTGCGCCAGGTGCGACGCTACGTCCCCCGAACGCAACCGTCGAACAATACCGGCTTTGTCGCAGTAAGACTGAAGGCAGGCGCGGTGCCGACATGCAAAGTACTGCTTATATTGCGAGATCGCAGAACTGATCTGCGGCAATTGGACGGGCTCCGTGAGCATACTTCATCTGTCCTTTCACAATCATGTGCATCAGTTCAATGCCGGCCAGAAGGATCCGGGTGCACCGAAAAGTCTTGAACCCCAACAAGGGATGCGTGCGTCGCTTGATCGCCCTCTGTTCCCGCTCCACTAGATTATTGAGATCTTTCGACTGACGGATCTTGAGGGGCGTTTCACAATCAGCATTGATCGCTTCGAGCGCGGCGCGATTGGCACCGCTTTTGTCGATGGTTACCGTCTCAGCTATACCGTTGTTGGCAACCGATTTTTCAATGTAACGCCGGGCCGCAGGCTAGTCCCGATGGGCGCGCAGCAAAAAGTCAATCGTGTTGCCGTCCTTGTCGACGGCCCGGCAGAGATACCGCCACTCCCCCCTTGACGCGAATGTACGTCTCGTCCATCCGCCAGCTCTTGCCAACCGGGCGCTTGCGGCGGCGAAACGCCTTCTCCAGCACCGGCAACAGCTTGATGGCCCAGCGATGCACCGATCGAATGATCGACCGAAATGCTGCGCTCGGCCATCATGGCTTCGAGGTGCCGCAGGCTTAGCGGATAGGCCCGTACCAGCGCACGCAAGTCAGGATCACGTCGAGCGGGTAATGCAGGCGTTTGATCACTCGGGCTACCGCCGGATTCAACGCCTTCATCGAGCTCCCTGTCATTCATGTCGTTTCACACATCTTAGCCGATCGCCTTATTGCAGAACCTCCGAGCGCAGTGGCATCTCGGACCATGTGGCCCGAGTCGACAAACAAAGAAACGAGGACGCCATCTGGTTGCCCGAGACTTCAACTGTCATGAAGACCGCCCATGAGCGGCTAGCCTGACTCGTTGCTGGAAGGCGCACACTTGCGATGCGGACTAGCAGCGTTGTAGCGATTCCAATAGCCTATCGGCAACATGAGCAGACCATGCAGCTATGCTCTGACTTGGCGGAGCCCCAGGGGACGCCGGCAGGGCAGACGCATCTACCACATATAGTCCGGGGTTATCAAAAACCTCCCCGTTCGCGCCGATCACACCATCCAAATTCGACGTACCCAAACAAGCACCGCCGATCGGCTGAACCGTTACGGGAGTACCAAGGGCATACACTTTCGTATTCGTTGCTATCTCTATGCTCTTTATTTCTTCAGCAATTTCTCGATAAACACTATTCTCGCTTTTCTTGTATCGTATTTTAAATTTACCGTTTCTCATTAACATCAACCCATTACTGCCATCTCCACCAAAGGCAACCATGCACGAATTCTTACGCAGCCATCTTTTGATCGGCGTTGGAAGCGGCACATCATCGAAACCCTGGATGCTCGCACGAAGCATTAGCGCAGACTTGCTTGTCGAGTTCCTCGATCTGAAAGGCCCGCAGAGCGGCAGGCCTGCAGTAAGATCTCTCGTGCTATTCTCTTTCCAAAACCCGAAAAACCCTCCATTCGTGCCAAACTGAAAGCCTAACCGCGGCATTCCATCCAATCCATGCTCGACATCACGGCTTTTCAATAGCAAACGAACTGTGTTCAAACCTCCTGCAGCCAGGACAACGTGTTCCGCAAGTATGCATTCATCTTGCCCGCTTCGATGGTTGCGATAACGGACTTCATATCGCATCTTGCGCTCGTCTCCGCCTCTTAGTTTGTGAATCGACTTGACCTCACACAGATCGCGTACAACTAAGCCATGCTGCATTGCCGGCCAAATGACCGTGAAATCTAAAGTAGTTTTGGCGCCCGACGGGGACCCCAGAAAGCTGTTATTCCGCATGTCGGACTCCCATCGCTCGACCCCATGCGGATCTACCAGCTTCACAGGCTGTCCGGGCATTTCAGGCAACAGGATGCCGATCGGCGAATTTTTCAGCCCTGCATTCGATAATTCGCCGTTGTAGTTGGTTTGATCGATGCTGTTTGGAACCATGTCATGAGGTGACACAGGCCTTGCGTTGAGTAGCGCGAGAATCTCGTCATAGTAGCTTTCCATGCGCTCTTGAGAAATTTGCGGATGTCGAGTCTCCCAGTACTTGGGGTCGAAAGGTCTACCCAGAACTGCCGCATATATATGACTACCTCCCCCGACATTCGAAGAGCAAATCACATTGATGCCGTCACCGAAGTATGCCTCGACAAACCCTCTTTTATTAATAACCATCTCGCCTTTAAAAAGGCTAGCCCTAACAGATCTCAAGCCATAGGTAAATGCATGCCGGCCTTGCGGGAGAGGAGCCAGATCTTCGATGTCAGTCGACTGCATCGGCACCGTGTCTCGCCACGGACCGCGCTCGAGCATCAATACATCCCTCCCCGCTTCCGCGAGTCTTTTCGCGGCAACGGCCCCTCCAAACCCACTCCCTATGACCAACACTTCAATGTGATCGTCCATGACTATCCCTATTTCCGAGGAGTTCAAAGCTCGCCCCAGCCAACCTGCTAACGTACGACGCAAGACGCCGAACAAATCTGCCTTCAGACGTGGGCTGCCACGCATTGGCGTGCTACTTGCCGCTTCATGGCCACGGCAGTCCCCGCCGCCACCCCTCATCGAAGCTACCGCGCACCGGACAGCTATGATCCAAGTCCCTGGTGACCGATCCAACCAGTGCGAGGTGATCCCGGAGCAATCTTGGGGCTCTGCAGACCGCCTCGCTTAGCAAATTTGCAACCTCAGTGGATGCTACCGCTCGTCATACAACTTCAGCGCAAGCAGCCCCTGCCCATATGCAGCGCCGGCACGCATGGCAGCTGCGATCATGCACACCTCAGCAATTTCCTCCCGAGTGGCACCGTGCCGTTTGGCCCCTGCTGTATGCAAATCAACGCAGAGCGGGCATTGCGTTGTAAAGGCAACGCCCAATGCGACGAGCTCCCGATATTTATTGGGAATTTGGCCATCGGTGCGAGCAATGGCGTCATGATGAAAAGTTTTGAACGTCTCTCCGTCGGGTCCCGCGAGCCGGAACAGTTCTTCTGACAGGTTGAGGTCGGATCTTTCTTGATAGCTCATTTCACAATTCCTGTGTTGGATACCAGCATTAAAGTGAGCGCATACAAGAGCGCGTTAACAACGGTAAAGCGACAAGAACAGATCCACAAGGCAGACGTGCTTTGTCGGCTAAGTAGAAAATCTTTATCTGTGCTTGCCTCGGACGCCCCGAAGCAATTGAGATTTGCGAGAGATCGGATAGAAATCGGCCGGGGAGAAACGAGCGATCAAATGTTCTAACCGAGCAGACGAGCATAAGGGTTCCGTAACCGGAGCCACCAGCCTGAAACGCTCGACCGGAAGCGACACGCGGAGGCCGTCCGCTGGCGCGCGACTGACTGCGCGAGTTGGCAACAGCATTCCGACAAAGTTTTCCTTTCAATCTGGAGAACCTTATCTCGCTTGCCCTGAGGATACTTCTGATCAAGACTTCCCCACCTCGGGCATTGGGTCGCGCCGAAGGGAATAAAACCTCATCTTCCGATGTCCACCGCAAGATGGGGATATACCCCGCTACAGGGAGTAAGGATGACCCGGATCATAAGCAAAACCATCGCAGTAAATCGATGGCGCGCGCTTCGTTGGCTCATGCTTCTGGCCGCTGCTGCAATGGCAACCGCGGCGGGTGCTGTAACACCTCAAGAGGCGTTCCGCGCAGAGAACGAGGTGGCGATGGACAAAATGATGACCGCGATGGTGGTCAAGCCCTCAGGCGACCTCGATCGCGATTTTGCGGCCATGATGATTCCCCATCACCAAGGCGCTATCGACATGGCTCTGGCGGAGTTGCGCTACGGGAGCAACGAGCAGTTGCGGCGCATCGCCCAGGAAATCATTGTGGAACAGCAGCAAGAGATCTCCGCGATGCAATTCGCTTTGGGTAAACCGCTCCCACCCTCTGTACCGTCGCCGACTCAAGTCGGTATATCCGAGCCTCGGGCCGCTACCCCTGAAAACCAAGATCACACGCAATAGGAGTCCACATGCTCAAGAAACTCTCGCTCTCGTCGCTAGTTTCATCCGTACTTTTCTCGTCCCTTGCCGTTGCTGGCCAAGTGCCCGGCCGAGAGACCGACGCGGATATCCCCGTCAGCCACCGAGACCGTATCTATGCGGCCGAACAATTTTCCAATACCGTGTCGGTGACAGACCCGGCCGACAACCGGTTACTAGGAGTCATTCGTCTGGGTGACCCCTCGCCCAGCAGCTTTAGTCCGCTCTATCATGGCCAGGTTCTGGTCCACGGTCTCGGTTTTTCACCAGATCATCGCACGCTCGCGGTGGTATCGATTGGCTCGAACTCGGTGACCTTCATCGACACCGCAACCAACACCGTAAAGCACACCACCTACCTCGGTCGCTCCCCCCATGAGGCATTCTTCACACCTGATGGCAAGGAAGTCTGGGTGACTATTCGAGGTGAGAACTATGTCTCAGTCATCGACGCGGCAACCTTCGAAGAAAAAACTCGTATCACGACGGCAGCCGGCCCAGGGATGCAAATTTTCTCGACCGACGGAAAGTACGCATACGTTTGTTCATCCTTCAATCCCGAGACCGCCATCGTAGAGGTCGCGTCTCACAAGATCATCGCCAAGGTGAAGCAGGACAGCCCGTTCTGCCCGAACATCGCAGCCTCGCCCGATGGCAAGCAGGTTTGGTTCACGCTGAAAGACACGGGGAGGACGACTGTATTCGACGCGCGCCCCCCGTTTGGTGTCATCAAATCGTTCGAGACCGGCCCTATTACGAACCACGTTAACTTTGCCAAAACAAGCAACGGAACGTTCGCATACTTGACTGTGGGCGGACTCAACCAGGTGAAGGTCTTCCGCACGGATGATCTCTCCCAAGTTGCGACCATTCCTGTCGGCAACCTCCCGCACGGTGTGTGGCCTTCCGGGGACGGCAGCCGCGTTTACGTCGGCCTCGAAAACGCGGACGCTCTCGCCGTTATCGACACGGCGACGAACACGGTTATCGGCAACGTACCTATCGGTCAGGCGCCGCAAGCGGTCGTATATGTTCCCAATGCAGTGCCTACCGGCGACGACGGGACGCGCAATCTTCAGGAGCTAGGCGTGGCAGGCAAGGTGGCCTCACTCTCGCTGGCCGAGGTGGGTAGCAGCGCGACTCGCACCAGCGTTGCGCTGTTCGACCAAGGCTTGTCACAGGTCCTGCAAGCATCCGTCACGGGGTTGAAACCAAAGCAGCCCTATGTCATGGCGCTGGCCAAGAAGGCTGACGGCTCCGGCGCACTAGAACCCCTGGCCAACTTCATGACCAATCCGGCAGGTTCCGCCGTCGTCAACGCAGTCGGGCCGATCCGCCAGGTCGTCCAAGCGGAGGCAACTGACACCCGACGGTATCTGGTGGTTGCGCCAATCGTTGAGGGCAAACCTGGCGAGCCAGTTCAATTGCAGGTAGCCACGCAATGATCGGCAGCGCTGGCATGGCTCATATCGCGGAACTCGAGCCACTGATTCCGGCGCTGCGTCGCTATGCCAGTGCAATGGTTCGTGACCGCGATCTTGCTGACGACCTCGTTCAAGATTGCTTGGAGCGGGCCATCAGCAAATGGGATACGAGGCGGCGAGCAGAGAACACGCGGCAGTGGGTTTTTGCTATCGCACACAATCTCATCGTCAATAAGTTGCGGCAGCGCGCGCGGCGTGGGTTGCATCTCGACATCGCAGACATCGATGAAGAAGCCCTCGCCACTCCCGCGCCCCAGGAGCACCGAATCCGCCATGGCGAACTGATGAAGGCATTGGCCGCGCTCCCCGAGGACCAGCGGAACGTGCTATTGCTGGTGTCGGTGGAGGACCTTACCTATGCGGAAGCTGCCAAGACGCTCAACATCCCAATTGGAACCGTGATGTCCCGTCTGGCCCGAGGAAGGGAGCGCCTTCAGCGCGCGCTCGACGGCGACCAGGAGCAGGAGGCGTGCCCTCAAGGCGAACCGTTCTTGCGGAGGGTGAAGTAAGTGGACAAGCCTCAGATCCCAGCTCCTATCGTGGAGGAAGATCTCCATGCTTTCGTTGACCATGCACTTGAGGCCACTCGCCGCAAGGAAGTTCAGGATTACCTAGATCGCGATCCGGACGCCGCAGCCGCCGTGGCAAAGTTCGCGGCGCAGAGGCAACTCTTGAGGTCCGCGCTTGCGCCTATTGCGGACGAACCTCTCCCGGAACGGTTGCGAGTAGACTCGCTACTCGAGCATCGGCGCAGCTCAGGCCCTTCGGCTTGGCGAACGGCCGCTGCACTCGTGCTTGCACTCGCGACCGGGACCATCGGTGGCTGGCATATGCGGGGGGCACTGACGCCTAACGGCGGAATTGCCGTACTCGCAGGGGAGGCAGGCAGCAGCTACATGGCATATGCAACCGATCCCGCCGATGGCACCGATAAGGCGGGATTGCTCAGATTGTTGTCGGACAAGCTGCAGCGGCCGATCGAGATTCCGGACCTAGGTCGGGCGGGCTACCAGTATGTCGGCGGCAGATTGGTCTCAACGGTTCACGGTTCCGCCGGTTTGTTCTTCTACGACAGCGCCGATGGGACACGCATGGCCGTCATGATCAGGCCGATGATCCATGAGAAGGAGGCGCCCATGATGGAACATACCGCGGGAAACGTCGGAGAGGTCACTTGGGCGGCGCGTGGACTTGGCTACAGCGTGGTCGGCACTGAAGCGCCTCGTCTTCTGCACCCTGTCGCTGACGAGGTGCGCAGGCAGGTCCGTTCCAAGACCCCAACCTAGAGCGGGCGCTTAAAAGTCCTTGCTTCGCCACTCAGTCGTCGCCAGACAAAGTGGGCTCGTACAAGCGAGGAAGCGTCTGGCGCGATGTGCCGTCGCACGCAACCAATCTAAATATTTTCTTTCAATCGAAAACAGAATATCTCGTTTGCGAGTGAGCGTTGCAAGTTGAACAATAGGTCTGTTCATGCAAGCCTCTGGTTCTATACCACGCGCACGTTTTGCGACGTCAGAATCTGCTCGCACAAAGAAATTATGCTTTTCCCGGCTCACACTTCGAGAGTGCTGGCCCGGCCAACACTCCTCACGAGAAATCAGATGCCAAAAACAAAAAATGCGATCACGCTCGGCGCGATCGCGATCGCAAGCCTCGCTTCGCTATCGGCGACACACGCCCAGGTTTCGACTAGTGGCTACGTCCTAACGATGAATCTCGCATTCGAAGCGGCGCTCGAGGCTGTGCAAACGTGCAGCGCGAAGGGCTATGCCGTGACAGCAACCGTGGTCGACGTAGCGGGAACGCCACAAGCTGTCTTGCGAGGCGATCACGCGGCGATCCATACGAAGGACTCCTCTTATCGAAAGGCATATACCGCAGCTTCGATGGGGCCGGTTTTCCATTTCGACCGCACCAGTCAGTTCCTGAATCTACTCACGTCGAATTTCCCCCCACTTGCCGCACAGTCCCTAGCATCCACGCCGAACGTGACGACGTTGCCGGGCGGTGTCACCATCAAGGTCGGGGATGAAATCATCGCCGGCATTGGCGTGAGTGGTTCGCCGGGAGGCGACAAAGATGAAGCCTGCGCTCTGGCGGCGGTAGCGAAGATCAAGGAAAAGCTACCGCACTAGATCGATACAACCCGCCCCTGCCGATACTCTCGCTCCGGCGAAAGGCTCGGGGGCACAAAAATGGGAGACGTTTTGATGCCGGCAATAACGTCAAACATTTGCGGAGAAGACATGGAGGCATACCAGCAAGCGTTGACGTCGAACGCCGCGGCGGTATCCCACTTTGGCAAGCGGCTCGCGGTGCACTAAAAAAACGTCGATGCAGCGGTACCGCAACTGAGCGTCTCGCAGCGAAGGGAAATCGCTTACCGCTTCCGGCAGGGCATTGAAGACGTATTGTCTTTTGGGGACGATTTGGCGTAGCCCGCCGAGTGCCAGGAGGCGCTGCTGAGTCAGACCAACGTTCTCTTGATTGCCCGGGAGACACAAGACGCTATGCCGGGGTAGGTTCTTCCGGCCTGCCGCGCCACCTCGTTGGGATCCCGGATCCTCCTCCACCCTGTCTCCGGGATCGTTTGGGTGCCGTGCTAGCACGGCACCCTTTTTTTATTGAAGTGAGTGCCAGGTGAACGGATATAGCCGAAGTCCGTTTCCATACCTTCGCCCGCAGAGCGCTCTTCAACACCATTCAAAAAGCAGGAATTTTCGTGGTCGATACCTATGAGCAAAATGAATAACCTCAAAATCGGCGTTCGTCTTTCCGCAGCATTTGGTCTTTTGATCGCGCTGCTGATCGCAATCTCGGTCCTCGCAGCGACTCAACTCCGTGCGGCAAGCCAGCGCACCCAGGAGTTGGTCAATGAAACCTATCTCAAGGCTGAGCTTGCCCATCAACTCAAAGATTATGCGAACTTTACGGCGCGCCAGATGCGCCGTGCGCTGCTTGCTCGCGACTCGGACGAAGTCACAAAAGACCTGGAGCAAGTCGAGCAAACGCGCAGCAAGTACGAGCCGGTGGTCAAACGGCTCGATGCGCTCATTCACTTTACGGAAGGACGCAAGCTCTTCGACGAGATGAAGGCAGTACAGTTGCGTTATCGGGACACGCGCGACAAGGTCGTCGATCTAACGAGGCAAGGACAACAACACCAGGCCATCGATCTCATGTTTGGAGATCTACGCAAGGAGCAACAAACGTACTTCGACGCGATCGACAATCTGGTGAAATTCCAGACCGATCTGATGCTGCAAAGCGGCAACGACGCTGCTGCCGCCGCGCGTGGCGCCACACTGACTATTGCAGGGACCGCCCTCGCTGCAATTGTGCTTGGCATTATCTGCAGTTTCGCAATCACCCGCTCTGTGGCCGAGCCGGCGCGCGCGGCCGTCGAATCAGCCAATCGCGTCGCGGACGGCGATTTGACGGCGCGCATCGAGGCGAGGACAGACGACGAGATGGGACAGCTAATGCAAGCCTTACAGAAAATGAATGGACGCCTCGCACAGGTAATCGGTGGTGTGCGGACAAGCGTTGAGACCATCAATTCGGCAGCGAGTCAAATTGCCTCGGAGAACGCCTCGCTGGCGAACCGCACCGAACAGCAAGCCGCCTCGTTAGAGCAAACCGCAGCGAGCATGACGCAATTGACCGAAACAGTGAAACAGAACGCGGACAATGCACACGAGGCGAAGGCGCTCGCAACGAACGCGAGCGGCATTGCGGATATGGGCCACTCGGCGGTGCAGAAGATGCTCGGTACGATCGGGCGCGTAAACGAAAGCGCGGCCGAGATCTCGGAGATTACCAGCCTCATCGAAGGTATCGCGTTCCAAACTAACATCCTGGCGCTCAACGCGGCGGTTGAGGCCGCGCGCGCCGGCGAGCAGGGGCGCGGATTCGCCGTGGTGGCGAGCGAGGTGCGCTCGCTGGCGCAGCGCTCATCTGCGGCGGCCAAGGAGATCAAGGAAATCATCGAGACTTCGGTCGGCATGATCCAAGATAGCGCCCGCCAGGCCAGCGAGGTCGGCGCCAGTGTTGAGCAGATCAAACAGGCGGTGCGCAAGGTGCTGGAGATAGTCGCTGAAATTTCGACTGCCTCCGAGCAACAGACGGATGGTATCGACCAGGTCCATACCGCTGTCAATCAGCTTGATCACATGACCCAGCAGAACGCCACCCTCGTGGAGGAGTCGGCGGCAGCCGCACGGTCGCTGGAGGAGCAGGCGATCGAACTGCGCACCGCCATCTCCATCTTCAAGGTGAATTCAACCCTGCCTGACCTCCGTGACACGTGAGTTTCACGTACGCATGGCGCCTCTGGGGGGCCGTGGCCTGCAAAATCCCTCACCAACAATGCGGCGACTCCGAGGTAACACTAATACGCGGTCAAGGTTTTCTTTCGATCATCAGCAGAACATCTTGTTTGCGACAGCCAGCGAAGTCATCCAACAATGTCGGTGCAGAAGGAAAGATATGCAAATCGATCAGCGACCGCACCCAGGACTTGGTATTTCAGGAATATTCATGAATAGTTTCTATCAGAGGTTCGCCCTGCGAGCTTGCACGCGCCTTGCCACCGTGCTGGCATTGTCCATCTCGTCAGTCCACGCATCACCACAATCCGTGTTGCATGTCTATGGGCCCGGAGGTCCGGCTCCGGCAATGAAGGAGGCGGCCGAAGCGTTCGAGAAGCAGACGGGTACTCATGTCGACGTCACGGCCGGACCGACGCCATCATGGATCGACCACGCGCGTGCCGACGCTGACCTGATCTTCAGCGGCTCGGAAACGATGATGTCGGACTTTGTCGTTGCAATGGGCGACCAACTCACACCTCAAGCACCGGTTCCGCTGTACCTCCGACCAATGGCGATCCTCGTTCGTCCCGGCAACCCTCGCCATATCCATGGCCTGGCGGATTTGCTCAACCCGGGCGTGAAGATTCTGGTGGTCAATGGCGCGGGACAAAACGGCGTATGGGAAGACGTTGCGGGTCGCCTCGGCGATATTCGCACTGTCGCGGCGATGCGCGGCAATATCGTAAGCTACGCGGGTAATAGCGCTACCGCGCGACAGACTTGGATCGCACAGCCCGACATCGACGCGTGGCTTATCTGGAACATCTGGGAAGTATCAAACCCCTCTCTCGCCGAGACAGTGTCGATCGAGCCACGCTACGCGATCTATCGCGATACAGGCGTAGCGGTGACCAAACGTGGAACAGAGAATCCGGCTGCCCAGGAGTTCGTTGATTTTCTTCGTTCCAAAGCGGGCGGGGCAATTTTCGCCCGCTGGGGCTGGATGACCGGAGAGTAAGTCGGCAACCGGGAGAGTCGAGTTAGATTGCCCGGGTGAAACAAACGCCGGGTAAGGGCAAGCGCGTGGCCCCTACCCGGCAAGGATCAGTTGCGGCCGGCCATCACGCCACCATCCACGTCCCAAACTGCGCCGGTCACCCAGTTTGCCTTGTCCGACAGCAAAAAGGTCACGACCTCGGCGACGTCCTGCGGAGTCCCGATACGTCCGATCGGGTGGAAGCTGTCGAAGCCCTGCAGCGCGCTGTTCACCTCGTCCTTCGGCATGAATCTCTCGTAGATCGGGGTTTGGACTACCGCTGGCGACACCGCGTTGACACGGATGCGTTTCGACGCCAACTCCATGGCCAGGTGCTGGGTCAGCGAATGCAGACCCGCCTTGGCCATGGCATACGCCGACGCCGGCATCGCGGCGATAGCCTGCTGTGCCCCCACCGAACCGATGTTGACGAACGCGCCGGGACAGTCGTTCGCGACGAGGTTCGCGGCAACCTTCTGCGTGATAAAAAAGAAGGCTTTGTTCAGCTTCAGATACTGATCGTAGTCCGCATCTTGATGTTCCAGGAACGGCTTCGGGAAGAAGATGCCGGCCGCATTGACGAGCAGGTCGATATCCGGATGCTGCTCGTCGATGGTCTTGAGCAGCGCGGCCAGCCCGTCGTTGCTCGATAGGTCCGCTGTCAATGCAGTTACGTGGCCCAGGGTGGCCAGTTCCTTCCGCGCTTCCTCGGCCTTATCGGCTCGATGCCCGACGATGACCGCGCTGCCGCCTTCGGCGAGGACCATACGGGCCGTCTCCAGCCCCATTCCGCTGGTGCCGCCGACGACCAGCAGTTTCTTGCCCTTGAATTGATTGCTCATTTGAAATCTCGCTAAATTGTTGCTCGGCAGGATCCGATTGAAGAAAAGCAGGATAGAGCTACCGCCGTGCTGCGAACTCCGGCATCTTCCCAATTCGGGAAGGACCACCGTTGAAGCCTGCGAGCATGGGAAAGAAAGCTATTCATACTCGCGAGCGCGGCGGCGACCCGAATATCGACTGTGGGTCACGTTTTGCCGGAAGCTACCCTGCTCTATGGGATTCTTCACCGATTTGTTTCCGCCGGCAAACGAGAGAAAGTGTCTTCAATCAAAAGAAAATCTTTGCCGCGTGTAGTTCCTTGCGACGACGTGGTCGATGTCCTGCTTGCAACTGAGCATGATCCTCAATTTGGACCGATTTGGGCTTGACTTTGCCACGATTGGAAAGGCTAGCTTACAGAATAGGTTGAACAAACTGTCGGCAGCTAGCCATGAGCGCTCCCAATTCGAACGTATCGATCCGCGTTGGCTGTATCGGCAATACTGGAGATTAATATGTCTTTAAAATCAGTTGGCACCGCACCGGCGGATAACGAACAGCTCGTATTTCGCGTCGAAGGAATGGATTGCGCGAGCTGTGTAGGCAAGATTGAAACGGCACTGAGTCGTCTGAATGGCGTATCTGACATCAGTGTCCAATTCACCAGCGAGACGTTGTCTGTTAGCCGCAGCTTGTCGGGCAAAACGACGGCTCGGGACATCGTGAAAAAGATCCGCAATCTCGGTTTCGACGCGACAGCGTTACCGGCGAGCGCGGTTTCGACCGAGTCGGCCTTTGCCAATGCCGCTCAATCAAACGGTAAGCAAGCACACGGTCGAAATGCCCACAAACACGGCGGTCTTCAGTGCAGCGATGCACACGATCACGAGTTGCGTGGGAATGACGATGGAGGCGACCATAAGGATCAGCAAGGACAGGTCTGCAATGACCATCAACATCAGAGCCAGGTGCATGACCGTGACCACAGTCACGAGTCGTGTAAGTCGCAGGCATCGACCAGTAAGAAGCCATCCGAGCACGCATCTGTCGGGCCAAACCTCACTATGCGCGTAGACGGCATGGATTGCGCAAGCTGCGTAGGCAAGATTGAGACAGCCCTGTCGCGCATGCCGGGCGTCTCGGATGTCCAGATCAATTTCAATGCGGAAACGTTGGGGCTTTCGCTCGCATCAGGTGCGTTCACGCAGGTATCAGACATCGAGAAAACGATCAAGAATCTAGGCTTTGGCGTATCCAGCGCCCAGTACGACGGCACTCGCACAGACGCACCGCGAAACGTCGAGGCACCCCCCATCACCCAGCGCTGGTGGCAGACCAAGAAAGGGAAACTTGTCATTAGCCTCGGCATTGTGATGGGCGTCGCCTACGCCGTAGCCCATTTGATCCCGGAGTATGCAGGCTGGATCTTCACAGCCGCGGTGATTGTTGGCGTTCTCCCTTTCGCGCGCAAAGCATTGGCGCTGGCAACCTCGGGGTCGCCTTTCTCGATCGAGATGCTGATGGTCGTGGCATCGCTCGGCGCGCTCATGATTGGTCAGTCAGAGGAATCCGCTGCGGTTGTATTCCTTTTCGCAATCGGCGAGTTGCTTGAAAGCGTGGCGGCTGGCCGCGCGCGGGCGGGCATCAAGGCACTCGCGACTCTCGTGCCCAAAACTGCAGTCTTACTCGATCAGCAGGGTAGGCAGCGCATCGTGCCTGCAACCTCTTTGAACGTCGGTGACCTTGTCCTGGTACGCCCCGGTGACCGTGTTCCCGCCGACGGCATGATTCTCCACGGCGCATCGAGCCTCGACGAGTCTCCTGTGACGGGCGAATCGGTTCCGCGCCCGAAGACCTCCGGCGAGAGCATCTTTGCTGGATCGATCAACGTTGACGGTGCGCTCCAGGTGCGTGTCGAGAAAGCGGCCGCAGACAATACCATCTCGAGAATCATCCAACTGGTGGAACAGGCGCAATCTTCAAAAGCCCCCACCGCCCGATTCATTGAGAAACTCAGCAGGTACTACACCCCGGCCGTGATGGGCATCGCCGCGCTGATTGTCGTGCTTCCCCCGCTCGCCTTTGGCGGCAGTTGGGAAACCTGGCTCTATCGGGGCCTGTCGCTGCTGCTTATCGCCTGCCCGTGCGCGCTCGTCCTATCAACGCCCGCCGCCATCGCCTCCGGACTCGCGGTCGCAACGCGTCGCGGGCTGTTGATCAAGGGCGGCAATGCTCTGGAAACTATCGGACGCGTAGGCGCCGTTGCATTCGACAAGACCGGCACTCTGACTGAAGGCAAGCCGCGCGTCACCGATGTCGTCTCACTCTGCTCCGGCGGTGAAAACGATGTCCTCGCTCTCGCGGCAGCAGTCGAATCAGGATCGAACCATCCGCTCGCCAAGGCGATCGTTGCGCATGCCGAAGATGCCGACATCGTCATCCCCTCCGCCCAGAACGCCTCGGCGACGCCCGGCAAGGCGGTGCATGCAACGGTGAATGGTCGCAATTTGACAGTCGGATCGCCTTCGCACGCGGCCAAGGCAGCGAAACTTCCACCCGACCTGCGCCAGCGCATCGAAGCGCTGGAGGATGGTGGCAAGACAGTTTCGGTATTGTTCGACGAGCAGGACCGCGAAATCATCGGCCTGTTAGCCCTGCGCGACGAACCCCGAAGTGACGCAAGGGAAGGTGTGGCACGTCTGAAGCAACTGGGGATCCGTTCTGTCATGCTGACCGGCGACAACAGCCGGACAGCGCACGCCATCGCTTCGCAGCTTGGTATCGAATGGCAAGCCGAATTGCTGCCCCAAGACAAGTTGCGCCACATCGACAAAATGAAGCGGGACGTTAAGGTTGCCATGGTCGGCGACGGCATCAACGATGCGCCCGCACTTGCAACCGCCGACGTCGGCATCGCCATGGCGGGCGGCACTGACGTCGCCATTGAGACGGCTGACGCCGCGCTGCTCAAGAGTCGCGTCACCGATGTTGCTCACCTTGTCGCCATCTCACGCGCCACGATGACGAATATTCAGCAGAACGTGACCTTCGTGCTCGGCCTGAAAGCGTTGTTCCTCATCACCACCGTGCTAGGTGTGACCGGGCTCTGGGTTGCGGTAATGGCCGATACCGGCGCAACGGCACTCGTCACGCTCAACGCCTTGCGTCTCCTCAGATTTGGAAAGACGCGAAACACGAGCAGCGGGCGCGACGGCGGTATGACACCGCGCCCAGCGGCATCGATGGGCTAAAGCAGCCAGGTCTGGAAATTGCGAGAAGAACGAGCGCCGTGAGACTGCCCTCACTACATTTGACAGTGGAAGGTTAGGCGTAAAAGGGCTGACTTCTGTGTTGCACGGGGCTCAGCGCTTTCGGTTTCAGGTCGATGCAAAAGGCGTCAGCCATCTTGCGAGCCGAGGCCGGTTAAAAGAGCGATGCAGCGCCATGTTCCGCGCGGCTACCATAGACATTTCTTTCTATGGAAATGGAATATCTTTTGCAGATGGGCGTTGACCGATTCTGCTCGTCTGTACTCCAGTACAAAAAACCCCAAGAGTTGGATTGTGGTCCAAGCCTTGGGGTGTAATTCATAGGCTGCGGCTCTTTTATGCCCCGATTCTTGCCCGACAGCCAATTCGCCGCTCGTGGTCAGCGAGCCGGTTTTCGTCGCTTGTCGGGCAGCGTTTTTCGGGCGTGGGCGTTGTTAGCACCGTCTCGCACGGCTGCTTCGGACGCCAGCGACTCGATGATTGGACAATCGGGCCTGTCGTCTCCATTGCAGTTGTGCATCAAGTGCTCGAGCGCGGCCTTCATCTCCTGAAGCTCTTTAAGTTTTTCGTCGAGTTCCACGATGTGCGCCTGCGCCAGAGCCTTGACCTGCCGGCTGGAGCGCTCGCGGTTCTGCCAGAGATCCAACAGCTCGCTGATCCGGTCCAGCGAAAAACCGAGGTCCCGGCCGTGGCGGATAAACCGCAGCCTGCTCACGTCCTTGTCGCTGTATTGCCGGTAACCGCTGCTCGTGCGGCTCACCTGCGGCAACAGCGCGAGGCCTTCATAATGCCGAATCATCTTCGTCGAGACGCCGGAGACGGACGCTGCTTCGCCGATGTTCATGGTCAAGCCCCTTGAATCGAGCCGGCTTTGCGGACGGCGTTGGCCAATGCCCCGACGTCCACGTTGGTAGACGCCGGAACTGTGGCTTCCCCGGTGGGGAGGTTGACTGTCGTGCTTTCGACGCCCGGCAGCGTCTGGAGCGCCTTCTCTATGCCCGAGACGCAGTTTGCGCACGTCATACCTTCGATGGGCAGCTTATATTCCAAGGGGCCGGTCGGTGCAGCGGTCGTGCTCATGGCGATCTCCTCTTCGTCAGTCTTCCGATACATATCAGCTTGATCCTTGCCATCATTGGAATGTCAAGCAGTGCACGAAAAAAATTGGCGGTTGCCTTCGAAACAAAATGCGAATCCCTTGTTGAGCGTTGAAACTCAAGCAAGGAGAGATATGCGAGACGTACGCGCTACGAAGCGGAATATCATGCGCCATTGATCGTCAAGTCGGAGCAATCTCCGATCGTTTCCGCCAGAATCATCTGATAGTAATTAGGCGGCACGCGCATCTCGCGTGTACGGGGACGAAACACCCGGTCGCCGGGATTGATGGTGCGCCCCGTCAGTACGCAGATCGCGGCGACGGGGGCGACGCCGGTGCACCAGATCTGCTCTGTGTATCGACCGGCACACGGATCGCTCCACGAAACGCTCATCGTGTATGACGACAACCGGTCCACGACCATGATGTTGGAAGGCCGCTTCGCTAGATGCCGATGATCTTCAGTCACAGGTGGACATACGCTGCTGCGACGCTTCTTGAGCGTCACCAATTGTTTTTTCGCACACGCGTTGAGTTGCTCGGCAGACGGACTAAGAACGTTCAACAACGTGCGAAGCACGAAATCGTCTTCGGATAGCGCGGCCATCGATCCATCTCCAGTAGCTTCCGCGGACATAGTGCGAAAACAGAAGCACGTTCATGTGCGCGGCAGCCAAACCTGACCGCCGCGCTGACGGCTTTAATGTCCGCCTTCCTGGCGAACCGTCAGCTTGCTGCTAACTGACGTGACGCCTTGCACTTTCTGCGCCGCATCGACAGCCAAATCGTTCTGCTGCTCATTGTCAATGTGGCCGCCCAGCGTCACGTGTCCTGTCTTCGCATCACCGAATACGGCGATCGACGTTGCCTCAAGGCCCTTGGTTTTGGTGAGGGCCTTCTGAACGGTCTTGGAGAATGCGCGGTTGGCTGCGCGAATTGACTTCTTCGTCGTAACTGTCTGCTTGCTTGTCGTGATGCTGGCGGTGTCCGCTGCGGACGCTGCCGCGTCCGCAGCGAACGCCGAGGTATAAGTCATAGCCGCAACAGCAAATGCAAGACCGCTGCTCAGAACGAGTTGTCGAAGTTTCATGACTGATCCTTTTTTTTGATCTTCGAGAAAAAGCGTTTTATATAGGAAAATATGGGTGAATCACTGGGTGCAGTAAGATTGCCGCCGCGCAATGATGGTGCTCGTCCGAGCGGCCGACGCCGCGCGCGAGCAACCCTTAGTGTTGTTGTCCACAGCAGCTCTTCGTTTGAGTACATGCGTCGGCAATCTCTTCTTTGACTCGCACGGGCGTGTAACCGGCATCCGCAATGGCATCGCGCAACTTGTTCGGATCGACATTGG
Source organism: Paraburkholderia ribeironis (assembly GCF_900019265.1). Lineage (GTDB taxonomy): Bacteria > Pseudomonadota > Gammaproteobacteria > Burkholderiales > Burkholderiaceae > Paraburkholderia > Paraburkholderia ribeironis. Next base: position 8,756 of record NZ_CYGX02000086.1, on the reverse strand, counting down.
TCGACTCGATCGTCACCAGATGCCTGGCCGGGTCGATGGTGAACTTCGCGAGATTGTCAACAGCCTTCAGCGCTTCGGTAATCGATCCGGCGCAGTGTCCACACGTCATGTCATTTACTTCAAAGGCAATCATGAGCTTTCTCCTAATGGGTTTGTCGATGAGACGTTAGAACTATCCAGCTTCCCATCGTTGGAATGTCAAGAGACTTTTAGCAAGGGATACCAAATGCGAATGCCGGCGACCCACTGCTGATCGAAGACGCCTTGATGATCGTTACGCGCAAAATCAGCGGAGCGCGGAAGCGGTAGCTTTCACACCATGCCGATGAAAGGCGCGACATGCCAACCAGGGAGGCCACGCAAATTAGGACAGTCGGATAAGCGGTTTGGCCGGTCTCTGAACCGGAAAGAATGGTGGCAAAGGAACCGAGGAAATGACGAAGAGAACCCGATGGATACAGTCGGCGGCCCTCGAAGCGGAATTGCTCAGGCAGCGGTCCGAGGCGAGCGGACACAGGCCGAACTGGCGCAGCAATTCGATGCGCACCCGAACCAGCGGAAAAAGTGTCGGCGCTGGAAGTCGGAAGGCCTGACGCTCGAAAAACGCAAAATAATAACTTGTTGAGCGGTGCGCACCACTCAACTGCCGGCACGGCAGCACCCAATCATTGCCCCCGTCGACACGCTGTCGACGGGAACACTAGAGAGAAGTACTGGGTCCAGCTAAGTCATGGCCTTGGGTTCTTGCGGGAGGCGACCAAAACTTCAGAGTGCCCGTGGATTGAATTCGAATCGTATTTTTCCACGGGCAGTCGCTTGAGCATTACAACATTCGATACACGGAAAGTTCGAATTCAACGGATGAACTTCCGTCGCTTGTCGGGCAAGGTTTTTCGGACAGGGCTATTGGTGGCACCGTCTCGCATGGCTGCTGTGGACGCGAGCGACTCGATGATTGAGCAGTCCGATTTATCGTCGCCATGGCACCCATGCACCAAGTGTTCGAGCGCCGCCTTCATCTCGTGAAGCTCCCTCAGTTTTTCGTCGAGCTCCGCGATGTGGGCCTGCGCCAGTATCTTCACCTGCCGACTGGAGCGCTCTCGGTTCTGCCATAGATCGAGCAGGTCACCGATCCGATCTAGCGAAAAACCGAGGTCGCGGCAATGGCGGATAAACCGCAGCCTGCTCACATCCTTTTCACTGTATTGCCGGTAACCGCTCATCGAGCGGCTCGCCTGCGGCAACAGCCCGAGACCCTCATAGTGCCGAATCATCTTGGTCGAGACACCGGATGCCGCCGCGACTTCGCCGATGTTCATAGTCAATCTCCTTGCGTCGGGCCAAGCGCGCCGGCGGCAGTCGCCGCGCCCCGCCAGCGACGCAGCATCAGTGCATTGCTGACGACGCTGACGCTGCTGAAGGCCATGGCTGCCCCGGCAATGACCGGGTTCAGCAAGCCCAAAGCCGCCAGCGGGATACCCAGCACGTTGTACGCAAACGCCCAGAACAAGCCTTGCTTGATTTTCGAGTAAGTACGACGCGAGACGTCGAACGAATCCGCCACCAAGCGGGGATCGCCGCGCATCAACGTGATGCCCGCCGCTTCCATCGCCACGTCGGTGCCCGTCGACATCGACAAGCCAACGTCCGCCGCCACCAGCGACGGCGCATCGTTCAATCCGTCTCCGACCATTGCCACGACGTGGCCTTGCTTGCGCAGGCCATCGACGATCGACGCCTTGTCACCAGGCAACAATTCGGCACGGACTTCGTCGATGCCCAAGTCCCGCGCAACGGCATTGGCACTGCCCTGGTTGTCACCGGTCAGCATCACCGTCTTGATGCCCAGCTCGCGCAGCCGCTTGACGGCCGCGTACGACGCGGGCTTGACGGTGTCGCCAAAGGCCAGCAGTCCCAACACGCGAGTTCGACTTTCCTCTTGTGCCAGCAACCAGGAGATAGTCCGTCCCTCACCCTCGAGACGCTCCGCTTCGGACAGTAGCGCTCCCGGAGCCGCGTTAGACTCGTTCATCAACCGCGTGCTGCCCAACAGGATCTGCCGCCCGAGCACGACGCCCTGCACTCCGCGGCCCGGCAAGGCTTTAGCCTCCTGCGCCTGCGGCACGGCAATGCGATGCTCTCGGATCTTGTCGAGCACCGCATGCGCGAGCGGGTGGTCACTGGTGTTCTGCAGCGCGGCCGCAAGTTGCAGCACCTCGTTTGGATCGCCGGCGCCGGCTGCCTCGATTGCAACCAACGACGGCTTGCCTTCGGTCAGCGTACCCGTCTTATCGAACGCCACGAGGGTCACCGAGTGGGCAACTTCGAGCGCCTCTGCATCCTTGATTAAAATGCCTTGGCGTGCAGCCACACCGGTACCCGCCATGATGGCCGTCGGCGTAGCGAGGCCGAGCGCACAGGGGCAGGCGATCACGAGCACCGCAACGGCACTGATCACGGCATGCTGCACATCGCCGTTGTAAAGGAACCAGCCGACGAAGGTCAACAGCGCCAGCCCGAGGACGACGGGGACGAAAACCGCACTCACGCGATCGACGATGCGCTGAATCGGAGCCTTCGCGGCCTGCGCCGACTCCACCATGCGGATGATTCTGGCAAGCGTGGTCTCGGTGCCGATGGCCAGCGTGCGGACCTGCAATACACCTTCCTCGTTGACGGAACCGCCGGTCACCTTGTCGCCGACAGCCTTCGCGACCGGCAGGCTCTCGCCGGTGATGAGCGACTCATTGATGTGGCTGCGGCCGTCGATGACTTCACCATCCACCGGTACGCGTTCGCCGGGACGGATAACCACGACGTCACCTACGGCAACCTGCTCGACCGCCGTGGAGACTTCGACGCCATCCACTAGGACGCGAGCAACAGTCGGCCGCAGCGCATTCAGCGAGCGGATTGCATCGGCCGTCTGCCGCTTGGCACGCGATTCGAGCCATTTACCGAGTAACACCAGAGTAATGACCGCGGCCGATGCCTCGAAATACAGATCCGGCGTATCGCCGTTGCGGTGCTGCCACAACAGGAAAACCGAAAGCCCGTACGCCGCGCTTGTGCCCAGCGCGACCAGCAGGTCCATGTTGCCGCTGCCCGCCTTCACGGCTTTCCAGCCGGCGCGGTAGAAACGAGCGCCGAGCCAGAACTGCACCGGGGTCGCCAGCGCCAATTGCACCCAGCCCCTCAGCTCCCACTCGATGCCGAACAACTGCAGCAGCATCGGCAGCAGCAGCGGAAGCGTCAGCAACGTACCAGCGAGCACCGGCCACCATTGCGGAAGACTTGCCGCAGCCGGTGCGGCCGATGCCGCCGATGTGGCCTCGACCGGTTTAGCGCCGTAACCGGCTTTTTCGACAGCCCCGGCCAACGTCGCGAACGACACGCCGCCATGCGCCGTAACCGTCGCCTTTTCGGTCGCTAGGTTCACCGATGCGGCCGAGACGCCGGGGACCTTCAGCAACGCCTTTTCCACCCGGCCCACGCACGATGCGCAGGTCATGCCTTCGATCCCGAGCTCGATCGGGCTGGAGCGGACATCGTATCCGGCCTTGCGGACGGCGTCGGCCAGCGCCCCGACGTCCACATCGGCGGACGCCCGAACCGTGGCTTCCTCGGTCGCGAGGTTGACTGCCGTGCTTTCGACGCCCGGCAGCGCCTCCAGCGCCTTCTCAATGCGCGAGACGCAGCTCGCGCACGTCATACCTTCGATGGGCAGCTTGAATTCTTGGAATTTGGATGTTGAAGCGGTCGTACTCATGAGGGTGATCTCCGTTTCGTTGGTGTTTCGATGGAGAGCAGCTTCGTCGTTCCCATCATCGGAAGGTCAAGCGGGGCATGAAAAAAATTTTCGATTACGTCACAGCGTTTGCAACGGCTCTATTGACATTCCAACGATAGGAAGCCCTACAGTCCCGCCGTCTCATCGAAAAAACCAGTCGAGAAATCTCATGGCTCACCGACTGCCGTAGATCACGGAGAATTCCATGCAAAGTCGTAATCCACCAACCAGTACGTCGCGGCGGCGCTTCGTTCAAGGCGTGGCCTTGGGCGGTGCCGCTGCCACACTTGGCCTACTCCAGTCCTCGCGCACCTGGGCGCTGACCAGCCCCGACCAGCCGACCGTGCTGAGCGGTACCGATTTCGCGCTGGATATCGCCGAGACCCCCGTCAACTACACTGGCCATTCACGCCTGGCCACGACCATCAACGGCAGCCTTCCCGGGCCCACACTCCGCTGGAAGGAGGGGACCACAGTGACGCTGCGCGTGACCAATCGGCTACGGGTGCCGACTTCCATTCATTGGCACGGCATTCTTGTTCCAACTGAGATGGACGGGGTGCCTGGCCTCAGCTTTCCTGGCATCGCACCGGGCGAGACCTTCGTCTATCGCTTCCCCGTGCGGCAGGCCGGCACCTATTGGTACCACTCGCATTCGCGCTTTCAGGAACAAACGGGGGTGTTCGGTCCGCTGGTCATCGAACCGGCTGGGGGAGATCGCATTGCGGTCGACCGCGACTATGTCGTCATGCTCAACGACTGGTCCGACGATGACCCCGAGCACATCTACGCAACGCTGAAGAAGTCGGGCGATTACTACAACTACGCCATGCCCACAGCGCCGGATTTCTTCCGCGACGTGCGGGAACATGGGCTGAGTAGTGCTTTAGCGAGGCGCAAGATGTGGGAGCAGATGCGTATGAATCCGACCGACTACAGCGACGTGTCGGGACAGATCTATACCTATCTGACGAACGGACACTCACCGGCCGACAATTGGACGGGAATATTCAAGCCCGGCGAAAAGGTGCGTCTGCGCTTTATCAACGGCTCGTCGATGTCGATCTTCGATGTGCGCATTCCGGGCCTGAAGATGACCGTGGTCAGCGCCGACGGACAGGATGTGGAGCCGGTGAGCGTAGACGAGTTCCGCATTTCCATCGCCGAAACCTACGACGTCATCGTCCAGCCCGAAGACGACCGCGCGTACACCGTATTCGCCCAATCGATCGACCGCAGCGGCTATGCGCGCGGCACGCTCGCGCCGCGCCTGGGCATGCAGGCGGACGTCCCAACAATGGACCCGGTCGGCTGGTTGGACAAGGCAGACATGATGGGCGCAATGATGATGGGCGGGATGCATGCGCAAGGGGGAATGTCGGGGAAACCCGGGATGGGGATGATGGGCATGATGGCCGCGACGCCGCCCGCGCATCACGCTCGTACCGAATATGGCCCCGGTGTCGACATGCGTGTCGACATGCCACGCACCAATCTCGACGACCCGGGCGCGGGCCTGCGCGGGAATGGCCGCCGCGTCCTCACCTACGCCGATCTGCATACGCTCGGCGGGTCTCTGGACCCGCGCGAGCCGAACCGCGAAATCGAACTGCACCTTACCGGCAACATGGAGCGGTTCATGTGGTCGTTCGACGGCGTGAAGTACTCCGATGCAAAGCCGGTTCACTTGAGAACCGGGGAGCGCGTGCGCGTCGTGCTCGTCAACGACACCATGATGAATCATCCGATCCACCTGCATGGCATGTGGAGCGAGCTGGAAAATCCGTCCGGTGGTTTCCAGGTGCGCAAGCACACCATCAACGTGCAGCCTGCGCAACGTATCGCCTATGGTGTGACGGCCGATACGCCGGGACACTGGGCCTACCACTGCCATATGCTCTATCACATGTTTGCGGGCATGTTCCGCGAGGTGGTCGTGTCATGATTAAAACCCGACAAATTGCCGCCATGCTCCCGCGGCGCTTTCTGTGGCTCGCGGCGGGTCTGCTGGCCGCGCCGGCCCTGTCCATCGCACAGGTGGCTCAGCCCCCCGCCGGCAGTTCGATGCCCTCGACGAACGCTTCGTCGCATGATGATAGTTCGATGGGCGGCATGCAGATGCCTCCCAAGATGAACTCCATGCAAAACGGCGACGCGGCGCCGCACGACGAGCATTCGATGCCCGGCATGCAGATGCACCCCATGATGGACTCCATGCAAAACGGCAACGCTGCGCCGCACGGCAAGAATCCGATGCCCATGCGAATGGGGTCCATGCAGGGCGGCAGCGCACCGCCCAACGCGCGCGGCCCCGACTACTCCGAAGGTGTCAGCGCCAGTTCCGAGCCGGGCATGGACATGGACGACGCCGCGCCACTGGGCATGCTGCAATTCGACCAGTTGGAAGCATTCCACGACAAGGACACCAATGGACTGGCGTGGGAAATGCACGGATGGTACGGCAGCGACAGCAACAAGCTGTGGGTCCGCAGCGAAGGAGAACGTAGCGGCGGCCACTTTGAAGATGCCGATGTCGAGGCGCTCTGGAGTCATGCGGTCGCGGCTTACTGGGACACAGTGCTCGGGATACGGCTGGACTTCGGCGATGGACCGCCTCGCCATTGGGCTGCATTCGGCGTACAAGGCATAGTGCCGTACAACTTCGATATCGAGGCCACCGGCTACGTGGATCCAACAGGGCGAACCGCTGCCCGCGTGCGCGCGGAGTACGACATGCGCTTCACCCAGCGACTGATCCTGCAACCGGACCTCGAGGTCAACGCGTATGGCCGGTCGGATCCTGCCAGGCGGATCGGCGCTGGAATCTCCGACGCCCAGTTCGGGTTGCGTTTGCGTTATGAGATTAATCGGCGCGTCGCGCCCTACATCGGGGTCGAGTGGAAGCGCCGCTTCGGCGGCACAGCCGATTTCGCCCGTGAAGATCATCAAGCCGTCTTCGATCAGCAGTGGGTCGCCGGCATTCGCATTTGGTACTAGTTGCTAAATGCCTCTTGACATTACGGCGATGGGAAACCGGATAGTTCCAGCGTCTCATCGACAAACCCCTTTAGGAGAAGTCTCATGATTGCCTTTGAAGTAAATGACATGACTTGCGGCCACTGCGTCAGCCTGATCACGAAAGCGCTGAAGGCCGTGGACAACGATGCCAAGTTCACCGTTGACCTGGCCAGGCACCTGGTGACGATCGAATCGACCGACGCCGATCCAAGCGAGCTGCGGGATGCCATTGCGGATGCCGGTTACACGCCCGTGCGAATCGAGGATGCGGCCGCCAACGCATGCACTCAGGCGAAGAGCTGCTGTGGACAACAGCAATAAGGTTTGCTCGCTCACAGCGTCGCCCGCGCGCGATGAACACCATCATTGCGATACGGCGACGCCGACGACGACATGCCTTATGCAGATATGCCGGACTCACATTCCGGCGTCACACTTCGGCACAGTCCTGGGCGTCTCCGGGCTCGGGCAGGCATGGCGCATGGCGGCACGGCTATGGGGCCTGCCGCCCACCATTGCCGAAGCGCTTCTGGCCATCGCGGGGGTGGTCTGGGCCATGCTGGCCATTGGCTACTTGCGACAAGCCATCCAGAACTTCGAGGCTGTGAAAGCCGAGTTCCTGCATCCTGTGCAGGGCGGCACGCCTGCGTTATTGGCAGTCTCCACGTTGCTCGTCGCCATTGCAGTGCTTCCGTACTCGATCACCATGGCGTGGCTTCTGGCCATGAGCGGCATCGCATGGCACGTGGGTTTCTCTCTCTGGCACACAGGCACGCTATGGCAGGGCGGCAGGAACTCGGAGGACATGGTGCCGACCCTGTACCTGCCGACCGTTGCCGGCAACTTCACTAGCGCAGCGGCGCTTGGTTCGTTAGGGTGTCCGGACTGGGGTTGGCTATTTTTAGGTGCCGGGCTGTTCTCATGGTTGGCCCTCGAGTCGCTGGTAATCCATCGGCTATGGCATTCCACAGCGATACCCGCGCGTCAGCGCCCCCTCATTGGCATTCAGTTCGCCCCGCCGGTCGTTTGCGCCATGGCTTGGCTGGCATTGTCTCCAGGTAGCACGGACCACTGGCTTCTCATGCTCTGGGGTTACGGAATTTTCCAACTGCTGCTTGGCCTACGCCTCGGATTGTGGCTCGGCGTGCAGTCCTTTATCCCTGCCTACTGGGCCTATACGTTCGGTGTCGCCGCCGCAACGGTCTGCAGCCTCAAGCTAGCGCAGTCGGGCGTGCGATCGGCGCATTTGCTGGCTATACCCGTATTCGTCGGCGCCAACCTGTTCATTGGCTACCTTGCGATACGGACGGTTCGCCTGCTCTTCAAAACGTGGTCATCCCCTTAGCGTTACCCTCCTCTGCAGGACTGATTCAGCGCCGGCTGGGTTCATCTCCACTCGCTGGCTCCGAGGGTTTTGCGCAAGCCTTCGGTGGCAACCGAACACTCGCGTGCTCTCCGCGCCGCCGCATATATGCTTGCGGATCGGTAACGCGCACACAAAGGCTGACGTTGAGCCATATCTGAGTTCCATTGCGGACCGCGTCACTCCCCTGCCAAGCAACTCGATCGCCCTGAATAACCGAATGCGTCGCCGCCGAACCATCTCCAAACCCGGCATCATTTCTATCCTCCACTACAAGAAAAACTTTGTCAGGCAGGAACTGAGAGCGATCTGGGAGGTGGCGAATTCATCAGCTACAAATTTTTTCTTTCCATCCGCGATATTAAATCTAGTTTGCGGGGACGTCTAAATCAGCGAAGAATTCACATCCGCGACATGCAGCGTCACGGAAGGGACAGGCAGCCAGCATCGCTTCGGCTCGATATGAATCGGTATGGATCGTTTTTTCCGTACGCTGACTTTATCGGCGTCGTGCTACCGATTCATCGCACTGCGATCGCGGAACACGAAGGTCACCTATTGCGTAAACAGTACAGGAGCAACGAA